>CAZCFB010000037.1:0-40455 GCA_964497805.1 uncultured Kofleriaceae bacterium | reverse complement strand
AGAAGCGGCGTCTCGCCGCTATCAGGCATCAAGCGCGGCAGGATGCCGCGTCTACCCTTCCAGGGGGTGCACGGCTCAATCGTTCTGTGCTAACAAGGGGGTCTCATGGCTCGCATCATCACCGTCGCCAATCAGAAGGGAGGCGTGGGCAAGACCACCACGGTGGTCAACCTCTCGGCCTCCCTGGCCGCCGCCGAGGCGCGCGTCCTCGCCGTGGACATGGACCCCCAGGGGAACCTCAGCTCCGGGCTCGGCTACCCCAAGGACACCGTGGGTGACCATATCTATCAGGTCTTGATGGAGGAGCGCGCCCTGGACGACGTCCTGCTCCGCACGGAGCTGGACCTGCTCACCCTGGCGCCGGCCACCCCGGACCTCACCGGCGCGGAGATCGAGCTGGTGGATCAGCCCGCCCGGCACGCCCGCCTGACCAGCGCGCTGGAGGAGGTGGAGGATCGGTACGACTACATCCTCATCGACTCTCCGCCCTCCCTGGGGCTGCTCACCCTCAACGGGCTGGTGGCCGCCCACACGGTGCTCGTGCCGCTGCAGTGCGAGTACTTCGCCCTGGAGGGGCTGAGCCACCTGATGGAGACGGTGGAGCTGGTGCGCGGCGGCTTCAACCCGGACCTGAGCCTGGAGGGGATCCTGCTCTGCATGTACGACGGGCGCACCAACCTGTCGCGGCAGGTGGCCGAGGAGGTGTCGGAACACTTCGGCGACGCCCTGTTCAGCACCGTGATCCCGCGCAACGTACGGCTGGGGGAGTCGCCCTCCTTCGGCAAGCCCGCCCTGCTGTACGACATCACCTCCAGGGGAGCCCAGAGCTACCTGGAGCTGGCCCAGGAGCTGCTCCTGAAGCATGGGCAGGTCCGGGGCGGACCCACCGGCCGGCGATCGGTCAACGAGGAGGTGGAGGCGTGAAGCGCAAGGCACTGGGGCGCGGCCTGGGGGCCCTGATCCCCAAGCAGGGGGCGCAGCAAGAGAAGACCGAGGAGGTCTCCTCCAAGGACTTCTTCAACTGCCCCGTGGAGCGCATCCGCCCGGCGACGCGGCAACCTCGCCAGCGGTTTGACGAGGAGGCCATGGCCGAGCTGGCCGAGTCCATCCGGGCCCAGGGCGTGATCCAGGCCCTGGTGGTGCGCCCTGCCAAGGAGGACGGGCGGTTCGTGCTCATCGCCGGCGAGCGCCGCTGGCGGGCGGCCCAGCGCGCGGGCCTGCGGGAGGTGCCGGTGGTGATCCGGCAGGTGAGCGCCAAGCAGGCCATGGAGATGGCGCTGGTGGAGAACCTGCAGCGCGAGGACCTGGACCCGGTGGAGGAGGCCGAGGCGCTGGGCATCATGCTGGAGGAGCATGGCTACACCCAGGAGCAGCTCGCCACCCGGCTGGGCCGCGACCGGAGCACCATCGCCAACGCCCTGCGCCTGCGCAAGCTGCAGGCCCCTGCCCGGGAGGCCCTGCTGGCCGGTGAGATCAGCGCGGGGCACGCCCGTGCGCTGCTGGGCATCGACAACCGGGACGTGCTGCTACAGGTGCTCAAGAAGATCAAGGCGGGCGGCCTGTCGGTGCGGCAGACCGAGGCCCTGGTCAAGCAGGTGAAGGCAGGGGGCGGTAAGCAAGAGCAGAAGCCGGCGCCCCAGGTGTCAGCCAACGTGCGGGCCCTGGAGGAGCGGCTCACCCGCTCCCTGAAAACCAGGGTGAAGGTGAAGGGCAAGGGGAGCAGGGGGAAGCTGGAGATCAGCTACGGATCTCTGGACGAGCTGGATCGGATCCTGGCGGTGTTGCTGGAGGATTGAGGCCGCTTACCTGGCGGGGATCTGGTCGGAGAGGTTCCGCCTGGCGTCGGGGAAGAAGAAGCTGTGCAGGTGCCGCCCCCGTGTATTGCTGGTGACGCCGTTGCGATAGGTGCCGGGCAAGCCCTCGTTGCCGCCCGTGATCTCGATGAGCACCGGCCCCCCCTTCTTCATGGTGATCAGCCCCGCGTGGACCGCCGCGGTGCATATTGAGGAGTCGATGGAGTACGGGTTGCTCCCGATCACCGGCATGGGCCAGCCCCCCGGATAGCAGGAGAACGCGAACCGCTCACCAGCGCGGTCCCGCCACTTCTTGGCTCTCAACAGCCAATGGATCTCCTTCATGGCGATGGGCGGCGTGGGGGGGCCCTCGAGGTACGGGCCTGGCTTGCGAAAGAAGAAGCTGCTGGACGAGCTGTTCCTCCTGCTGGTGACGCCGTTGCGGGTGTTCCCGCGGGAGAACGACCCTGTGTCCCTGATCTCGAGCTTCACCTCCCCGCCGCCCTTGACCATGATCAGGCCGGCGTGGACCGCGGCGGTGCAGACGGACGAATCGCTGGAGTACGGGTTGTTCCCCCACACCGGGCCCGGCTTGCCCCCCGGCGGGCAGGCGAACTTCACCTCCTCCCGCTTCAGGTACCGCAGCATGCGGCCGGTGGTCTTCCAGGGGTTGGCCCTCGGCCCCGGCCTCGGCGGCCGCGTACCCGGCAGGTCCGGGTCGGTCTGTTCGAAGGTGAAGCTGCTGCCCCATGGCCCGTGGGCTCTGCTGGTCACGCCGTTGCGGTGGTTGCCATGGAAGCGGGGCATCCCGAAGCTCGGCTCGACCCACACCACCCCGCCGCGGTTCCTTTTGATCACGCCGGCGTGCACCGCGGCGCCGCAGATGGATGACGTGCTGGTGTACGGGTTGTTGCCCCACACCCGCCCCGGCTTGCCACCCGGCCGACAACGAAAGCTGATCGCCCTGCGGTCGAAGCACTTGTTCTGCCTCAGGGTGGTGGTCCAGCGGATGGTCCTGGTGCTCCGGTCCCTGTCCTTGAGGCGAGGCAGGTTGAGCCTGGCCGCGGGGAATATGAAGCTGCGGGCATGTCTCCGATACTTCTCTTTCTTGGGGGTAGTGTGCCGCCCGCTTTGGACGCCGTTGCGGTAGGTGCTCTTGTAGGTCTCCTGGAACGCCTGGACCTTGAACTCCACCATCCCTCCGCGCTCCAGCGTGATCAGGCCGGCGTGAACCGCCGCGCTGCATATGGTGGAGGTGCTGGTGTACGGGTTGCTACCGTACACCTGGTAGATCTCACCGCAGGGCGGGCAGAAGTGCTTGACGGTCTGGCCTTCTCTGGCCCGGAGGCTGTCAGCGGTCTGGCTCCAGAGCCTGTTGGACGACCGCAACCTGCGGCTGGACCAGCACACCGCCGGGATCAACAGCACGCTGACCAGGATCACCCCCCCGCGCCAGCTCATGGCAGGGTCTTGGCGGCCGCCTTCACCGTATTCGACAACAGCATTGCGATGGTCATGGGCCCCACGCCGCCGGGGACGGGGGTGATGGCGGCGGCGCGCTCGGCGGCCGCGTCGTACTCCACGTCGCCAACCAGCTTGTCGTCCACGCGGTTGATGCCCACGTCGATGACCACCGCGCCTTCCTTGATCCAGGCGCCCTTGACCAGCTCGGGCACGCCCACCGCGGCCACCACCACGTCGGCGCGGCCCACCACGCCGGGCAGGTCCTTGGTTCGCGAGTGGCACATGGTCACGGTGCAATGCTCGGCCAGCAGGAGCTGGGCCACGGGCTTGCCAACGATGGTGCTGCGCCCCACCACCACCGCGTCGGCCCCCTTGAGGGTGATGCCGCTCTCCTGGATCAGGCGCATGATGCCCAGGGGGGTGCACGCCACGGTGGCGTCGGCGCCGGAGAGGAGCCGGCCCAGGTTCACCGGGTGGAAGCCGTCGGCGTCCTTGTCCGGGCGGATGGACCCGATCACCTTCTCCTCGTTGATATGCCCGGGCAGGGGGAGCTGCACCAGGATCCCGTGAACCGCTGGATCCGCGTTGAGCTTCTCCACCAGCGCCAGCAGCTCCGCCTCGGGCGTGTCCGCCGGGAGCTTGTGATCAAAGGCGGTGACGCCTACCCGCTTGCAGGCGCGGGCCTTGTTGCGCACGTACACGGCCGAGGCGGGATCGTCGCCCACCAGGACCACGCCGAGCCCCGGGCGCACGCCGCGCTCAACCAGCTCTTTCACCTTGCCCTTGAGCTCACGCTTGACCTTTTTGGCCAGGGCTTTTCCGTCCAGGATGGTCGCCATTTTTTTCTCCTTGATGGTCGAAAACATAGCATGCACCGGCGCGTTGACACCCGGGGAGTAGGGACCCTATAGTGCCCCTCCTGGCCTCGGTCCCATGGGACCCGGGCCGGACCCACAAATCCAGGAAGCAAGCTCCCATGCATGTCATCATCATCACCCCCGAAGTGTCCCCCTATTCCGGTGAAACCGATCTGGCTGAGCTGTGCGCGTCCATGCCAGCCGCGCTGTGCCAACAAGAGGTCCAGGTCACTGTGATTACGCCCTTTTACCAGGGCATCGATCCCTCCCGCCACGGCCTCGCTCGCCGCCTGATCCGCATCCCGGTGCAGGTCGGAGGCGACGCCATCGAGGTGGGGCTCATCGACGGCAAGTTCCAGGCCGCCGACGTCTCCCTGCTCATGGTTGATCACCCGGAGAGCTTCGACCGCCCCGGCCTGTACGGCGAGGGGGACGAGCTGTACGAGGACAACACCAGGCGCTACTACATCTTCTGCGCCGCCGCGGCCGGCATCATCAAGGAGCTGGATCTGAAGCCCGACCTGGTGCACGCCGCCGGGTGGCAGTGCGGCTTCCTGCCCGGGGCCCTGGGCGATGACGTGCCCATGGTCCTGACCATTCAGGACGAGGAGGCCGCGGGGCTGGTGCCCGCCGCCGACCTCAAGGAGCTGGGCGTGAAGGCAGGGAAGCTGGAGCGGGACGGCCAGGTGAGCCTGCTCGAGATGGGCGCCGCCGGGGCCGCCGCGGTGTTGGCCCGCGGGCCTTCCCACGCCAGGGATCTGGCCAGGGACGAGGCGGGCGCCATGTACGAGTTGTTCAACGAGCTGGGCGAGCGCTTCACCGGAATCCTGCCCGGGGTGGAGGCGTCTCTGTGGGACGCCAGCCGCAACCACCGCCTGCCATTCAAGTACGAGGCCGGCGACCTGGCCGGCAAGGCGGACTGCAAGCTCGCCCTCCAGGAAGAGCTCGGCCTCACAGTGGACGAGTCGCTCCCCCTGGCGTTGGTGATCGCGCCAACGGCGGACGCTGGCCTGGACGAGGTGCTCACCGCCGTCGAAGCGGTCCCCCCCGCTGACACCTATCAGCTCGTCTTCGCAGGCGCGCTGGCGGATGACAGCGCAGTGGCCGCCCTGGTCAAGGCCAACCCCGGAGCCGTTCACCACCTGCCCAGGCTGAAGGACGCCGACCTGCACCGGCTGCTGGCCGCTGCAGACGGTTTGCTGCTGCCAGGCCAGAAGGGGCGGGACCTGCACCTGGTGCTCAAGGGCATGAGCTACGGCGCGGCGCCCGTGACCCGCGCGGCAGGCGCCTTGCGCGACGCCGTGGTGAACTTCGATCTCGAGTCCGACACCGGCACCGGCGTCACCTTCGTGGATGACAGCGAGGCCGACCTCGCCGTCGCCCTGCGGCGGTTCGTGGCCGTGGCGTCCAACCCCGGCCACCGCGACGCCCTGGCCCGCAACGCCATGTCCCACCCCTTTACCTGGGATCGCGCGGCTTCTCTCTACAAGAAGTGCTACGAGGGTATCACCGCCTAAAAACTTGCCTTGAGGTAGGGCCTCCTCCTACTATGTCCTACATTGTAGGATAAACACCCAGGAGGCCTGACATGGTCAGCAACCGCCGCAACAACAGCCGCATCCCCCTTCAGATCTTCCTCAATCAGTACGTCAAGGACGATCCTCACCGCTGCATGTCCTACAACCTCAGCCCCAAGGGCATCTACCTCGGCGGGCTCGTGCGCGCGGTGGAGCGCCCCACGCCGATCATGGGGCTGGAGTTCGAGCTGCCCGGCACCTCCGAGGTGATCTGGGCCCGGGGCGAGGTGCGCTTCGACTACCGCGACGCCTACCTGCAGGGCACCGGCGTGGAGTTCACCGGCATGGCCTGCTCCCACGAGCGCCTGGTGCGGGACTACGTGTACGAGCAGAAAGCCCGCCGCCTGCGCGCCCTACTCAAGACTATCCAGCACAACCGGTATGGAGCCATCGGGGCCTGAGGCCCCAACAACGTCGACGTCGACCTGGACGAACTTCCCCTCCCCCCACGCGTACTCTGAATTGGCTGGCCCCCCCAATCATGGGCCATAATTAAACCAGTGCGCGTCCTGTTCCCCGCCATAGCCCTCCTGACCCTGCTCGCCGCCCTGCCCGTCCGAGCCGACGACTGGTCCGTGACCCGGTCCGCCTTCGACCCGCGGTTGGTGGCCCGGTACAAGGCCATGCTCCGGCGCAACCCCACCGACGCCCGCGCTCTGTCCCAGCTTGTGAGTATGTATGGCAAGCACCGTTCCCTGATGATCCTGATCAAGGAGTACCGGGCCCTGGCAAAGGCCTCCCCTGGCAAGGCTGGCCCCCATTACATTCTCGGCCGGCTGGATGGACGAACCGGTCACTGGGACCAAGCTGCTGCCAGATTCATGGTGGCAACCAGCTTTGACAAGGACAACGATCGTTACCACGCCGCCTACGCGGGCGCCCTGGAGAAGCTTGGCAAGACCGCCGAGGCGCAGGCCGCCTACCTCTCTGCCCTGTCCAACACCAAAAAGGTCAGCCGGAAGAAGCAATACCTCCGCGCCCTGGCCCACCTGGCCCTCATCGCCGGGGATCACGCCAAGGCCCTGGCCCATACCAAGGCACTCCACAGCCTCAGCCCGCGCAGCCGGGAGCTGACCCTCAACCTGGCCCGCGCACATGTGAACGCGGGCGATCCAAAGGCCGCGCTGAAGCTCCTCGCCAGGCTCATCGCCCGCACCCGCGACGCCGCCCGCAAGGCAGAGCTGCTCAAGGAGGCGGGCAAGGTTGCGGCCGCCGCGGGTGAGCACGAGGAGGCTGTCGCCCTCTTCCGCAAGGCCATGGCCCTCACCACGCGCGGCCACTGGCTGCGCCGGGAGCTCACCGAGGAGATCATCTCCATTCACCGGCAGCGGGAGACCCTGCCCGAGCTGATCAAGGACTTCAAGAAGCGCTGGAAGCGGCCGGGCGCCTTCGAGCACCAGGTCTTCGGGCGCCTGTACGACGAGACCGGCGACGAGGAGAAGGCCCTGGCCGCCTACCGGGCCGCGCTCAAGGGGGCCCCCCACGAGGTGCGCGTCTGGCTGCGGGTCATCGCGCTGCTCGACCGCTCGGGCCGGTCCAAGGACGCGGTGGAGGCGTACCGGGGGCTGGTCCGGGTCGCCCCCGGGGAGCCCCGACACCAGATCGAGCTGGCCAAGCGCCTCAAGGCCGGCGGCCGCCAGAAAGAGGCCCAGGCCATGCTGGACCGGTGCGGCCGCCGCTTCCCATCGGACGCATCGGTGCAGTCGGCGCTGGCCGATCTGTTCGCGCGTTGGGGTGATCAAACCCGCGCCCTGGCCCGGTCCAAAGCCCTGGTCCGGCTGGAGCCCCGGGAGCCGAACCACCTGATCAACCTGGGCGAGCAGTATGACCTGCTCGGTGACCGGGAGAAGGCCATGCGCACATGGGCCCGCCTGCTCAAGGTGATCCCCAAGCGCCACGCGGCCCTGGCCCGCCTGGCCGAGGTGTACGCGCAGCACCACATGACCGACCGGGCCACGACCCTGCTGCGCAAGGCGATCAAGCTCTCCCCCGCCACCGTGGCCTATCACCGCTCCCTGGCCCTGCTGCTCGAATCCAGCGGCCAGACCGGGCAGGCCCTGGCCACCTGGTACAAGGTGCGCGAGCTGGTCAAGGGCAACAAGAAGGAGGCCGCGCGCAGGGTCGAGGTCGAGGCGCGGGCGCGCATCATCACCATCTCCCGCAAGACCTATCAGCTCAGGCTCTTGCTGCGGAAGTTGAGCCGCGAACTCCGCCAGGGCAAGCGGGACAGAGAGAAGAGCCTCCTGCTCGCCGAGGGGTTCCTGCGCCTGGAGAGCCTCGAGCCCGCCGCCCAGGTGTACCGCAGCCTGCTGGTGGACACGCCCGATGACACGGAGCTGCTCCTGGCCCTGGAGCGTGTGTACCGCAAGCAGCGCAAGCTGGACGACGCGGTGAAGCTGCTCAAACGCCTGGCCCGGCTCCGACCGGCCGACGCCAGGGACTTCTACCAGCGCGCGGCCGAGCTGCTGCTCCGAATGGGGCGGGACTCCGAGGCCCTGGCCCTGGGCAACATGGCCGTGGCCGCCGCGCCCAGCGACGCCCCCACCCTGGTGCGCATGGGCCAGCTCCTGGAGAAGAAGGAGGACCACGAGGCCGCGGCCAAGTCCTACCAGCAGGCCATCGAAAACGACCCCGGGCATGTGCCTGCCTACTTTGCCCTGGCCAGGCTCAGCTCCCGCGGCGGCGACCTGCGCCGGGCGGAGAAGCTGTACCGCTCAATCATCGGCCAGGCCCGAAACCCGGAGCAGGTCCGCCGGGCCTTCAGGCTCGGGGTGACAATGGCCAGCTACCTGGGCACCCTGGGCCAGCTTGAGCGGCAGCTCCTCCCCCGCGCCCTCTCCGGTCTCCACCGGGAGGTGTTCAGGGAGCTGCTGGTGGAGGTCTACCGCCGCACCACCCGCCCGCTGATCCACATGGCCAGGCGTGGGCGCAGCGAGGATCGGAAAGCGGCCGCCGCGGGGCTCACCCGCCTGGGCCGGCGCGGGCTGGCCCCCCTGCTGGAGGAGCTGGCCCTGGAGAGCCGCGAGCAGGGTGAGATAGTGCGGATCCTCGGCTACCTGGGCAACGGCAACGCCGCGCTCCCCCTGCTGCGCATCGCCGCCAGGGAGCAAGAAGAGGTGCTGGTTGTGCGTGGGACTGCCAACAGCCGGCTCAGGAGGCTCCCCCCGCTGTTCCGGCGCCACCGCCGGGCTAGCAGGTGGTCGTACTCCTCCCGCAGGGCCAACCTCAAGGTGGAGGCCACGGTGGCCGCCGGGCGCCTCTCCGACATGCGCTCGGCCCCTACCCTGACGAAGCTCCTGGCCAGCCGGGACGGGCCCCTGCGGGACGCCGCCGCCTGGGCCCTGGGGCGCGCGGCCAACGAGGCCGTGGTCAAGCCGTTGTTCAAGGCCCTGGGCGACAACCGGGTCACGGTGCAGGTCATGGCCTGCGCCGGCCTGGGGAAGAGCGGCGACCCGCGGATGAGGCCTGTGCTCGAGGAGGTCATGGGGGATCTGGACAGGACCGAAGAGGTCCGCGTGGCCTGCGCCTGGGGGCTGGGCGCGCTGGGCCACCCTGCCTCGGTCCCGCGGCTCCTGTCGGCGCTCAGAGACGGCGACGGAGAGCTGCAGCGGGCCGCCGCCCTGGCGCTGGGAGCCATCGGTCATGGGGGCGCGGTGCCGGGGCTGTTGGAGGCCCTCTGGCCCCGCCGCTCACGGGTGCGCCAGGCCATCCTGGCCGCCCTGAACCGGCTCACCAACGAGAGCGACGGCGGCGGTCCGCGGCCCACCCTCCCCGACGTGCTGGTCCAGAACGGGCGCATCCTCCTGGCTGACTTCATGGAGCGCCTGATGGGCGGACCGCTGGACGGGGCCAGCTCGCCGGTGGCCACGGGAGAGAAGCTGGTCAAGCTCATCGAGGCCCACGGCGCCGCCCTGGCCCGCGGCATCGGCGCCGCCCTGGAGCGCCACACCGACCTGGTGCTGCGGATCCTCGCCGACCTGGACGACACCCCCGGGCGCGCCTCCCTGGGCCCGCTCACCCCCGGCCTGGCCCGCCTCGCGCCAGCGGAGCAACTCCGGCTGGTCGGGGCGATCCAGCAGGCCTGCGCCCCGCTGAGCAAGAACCTCCTCACCCTGGCCAACCACCGTGAGGCGCGTGTCCGTGTTTTGGCGCTGCGCGTGCTGGCCAAGGTGGCGCCTGCCTCCCTCCCCGGGGCGCTGCTCCGGTCAGGGCTGGCCGACGCGGAGTGGCGGGTACAGGTGGCCGCCCTGGACGCGCTCTCCCAGGTCAACGGGGCCGGCGTCGGGACTGCGCAGGGCGCCATGGAGCTGGCGCTCTCCGCGCTGACCGGCGGACACTGGCGCCGTAGAGAGCGCGCGGCACGGCTGGTGGCGTCCCTCGCTCCAGGCCCCGCGTCTCCAGGCAGGCGAGCCCTGGCCCGCGCCGCCCGGAAGGACCCAAACGGCTTCGTCCGCCAGGCAGCCGTGGAGGGCCTGGGCGGACTGGCCGGGGACGCGTCGATCAAGGCCCTGGCCGGCGCCCTCTCCGACCCCGCTCCCCCTGTGCGCGCCGCCGTGTGCGCGGCCCTGGGGAGGCACGGAAACGCCTCCGCCAAGGCCCTGCTGGACCGGGGGATCAAGGACCCGATTTCGAGGGTCCGCGAGGCGTGCAAAGAGGCCCGAAACGCCGGCCAATGACGGCGTGAAATGTTTGTCTTTCCCCACGCCGCCCTGATAGACTCCCGACAGATCAAGGAGTGGATTTGCAATGAGAAACTGCCCTCAGTGCAACACTGAGCTGCCGGAAGGGTTCCAGTTCTGCGGCAACTGCGGCCACAAGATGGAAGCAGAGCAACCAGAGCAGAACCCACAGCCTCAGACCATGTACTTCGGTGGCCTCCAAACCCCGAGCAAGGCGCGCCTTACCCTGATCAAGGGGGACAGCGGCGATGGGGTCACATACCACCTTACGGGTGAGGAGCATTTCGCTGGGCGTGACGACGGCGAGATCCTCTTCCCCGAGGATTTCTTCCTCTCTCCCCAGCACGCGGCCTTCTTCTACCAGGATGACAAGCTGTGGGTTCGGGATGAAGGGAGCGCCAACGGGGTGTTCGTGCGCATCAAGGCGCCCATGCCCCTGCGCCCCGGCGCCCGCTTCCTGGTGGGGGAGCAGCTGATCCAGTTCGAGCCCGCGTCGGACCAGGAGTTCGCGCACAAGCCCACCGACGACGGCACCTACTTCTACTCGAGCCCGCGGCGGCCTTGCCAGTTCAAGCTGGTCCAGGTGCTCCGGGGCGGCGACATCGGGATGATCTACCGCGCCCCAACCGAGGAAGTGATCATGGGGCGCGACGGGAATGACATCAACTTCCCCGACGACCCGTACATCTCCGGGCGCCACGCCAAGGTGTACGCCATGGGGAGTGAGTGCTTCCTCTCTGATCTCGGTTCCAAGAACGGGACCTTCCTACAGCTCACGGAGCCGTTCGAGTTGGGCCACGGGGACTACGTCTTCCTCGGGCAGCAGCTGCTCCGGGTAGAGCTGGCCAGCTAAGGCAGGGAGGCATCGCGTGATCGTCTGTAACAAATGCGGCAAAGAAAACCAGGACCACTACAAGTTCTGTCTCGGCTGCGGCAATGAGATCATCCCGCCAGAGGCCGAGCCAACGCCTCCTCCTCCGGCGCCGGCCGCCGTGCAGGCCTCTGTGAGCCCCACCCCGCCCGCTGGCATGCCCATGGTGACGGACCAGGCTCCCATTGGCCAGGTGGCCACGTCGGCTGCCCCGATGGCTCCCGTCACCCCGGCCGCCCCGGTGACCCCGGCGGCCCCGGTAGCCCCGGCGGCTCCCGTCGCCCAGCCCAGCCCGGCAGGACAAGATCTGGGCACGGCGCCCACCTCCCCCGCCGGGCCTGGTGCCCCGCTGGAGGTGGACCAGGACAGGGTCCCCCAGGAGCCGGGCGTGGCAGCGGCGGCCCCTGCCGAGGCGGCGCAGAAGGAACCGGAGAAGGTGTTCTGTACCGCCTGTGGCGCGGCCAACCCCCGGGACTTCGTGTTCTGCGGCAGCTGCGGCAACAAGCTCAAGAAGCCCATCCCCCCCACCGAGTTCTACGGCGGCGGGACCGAGGAGCAGCCCGAGGCGGATCCCCGCTGGGGGCGCCTCTGCCTCATCAAGCCGGACGGCTCAATGGGCGGGACCTTCACCCTCCAGGGTGACGAGGTGCTGCTCGGCCGGGAGGCCGGCGACCTGTTCGCCCACGACGGCTACCTCAGCCCGGTGCACACGCGCCTGGTCCGCGAGGGGGCCGATGTCATCGTCGAGGACGCGGGCAGCCTCAACGGCGTGTTCATCAAGATCACCGGCGAGGAGAACCTGGCGGACGGCGACATCTTCCGTCTGGGCCAGGAGCTGCTCCGCTTCGACGTGGTGCGGGAGCCGGAGGTGCTGGAGGACGGCACCGAGATCATGGGCAGCCCGAACCCGGATTTCTGGGGGCGGCTGAGCCTCATCGCGGGCCCGGACATCGACGGCAGCGCCTTCCCCCTCATGGGCGACGAGGTGATGCTCGGCCGGGAGCGGGGAGACATCCTCTTCCCCGACGACGGCTACGTGTCCGGCATCCACGCCAAGATCAGCATCACCGAGGCCGGGTTCATGCTCACCGACCTGGGCAGCTCCAACGGCACCTTCCTGCGCCTCATCGAGCCGCGCTCAATCCAGGCAGGCGCCTACATCCTGATGGGTCAGCAGCTGTTCCTTCTTGAGATGGATTGATACCGCCGGGGGCTTGCCCCCTCCCCCTACCCGTCGCGCCGATACTCGAATCCGTTGGTCATCCCGAAGGAGGTCCCGTCCTCCGTGGTGAGGATGATGTCCACCTTCCCCTCGGAACCCGACGGGGTCTTTACCCGGATCCTGGTGGGAGAGTCGATGACCACGCTTGACGCCTGGTGCGGCCCGAAGTGAACGGTCATGCCTGGCTTGAAGCCGTTGCCGCTGATGATCACATCGTCGCTGCCCGAGATGTTGCCGAAATTTGGCTCGATCTCAGAGATATGGTTGCCCTTCTTCTGGCAGCCGGCGATGGCGAAGATGATGACAAGGATGGGCAGGAGCTTACGCATGGATCAGTCTCCGAGTCTTCCGAGTTGCAGGGATACCTGAACTCTAGACTCTCGACTGTCGACTGTCGACTCTCAACTAGTCCAGCGGCACGTCCCGGCGCTGCAGGGCCCGGCGGATCTTGCCAAGGGCCTGCTCCTGGATCTGGCGGATCCGCTCACGGGACAGGGAGTAGTTCTCGCCGATCTCCTTGAGGGTCTGCTCCTCGTTGCCGGACAGGCCAAACCGCTTGCGCAGAACGTCCGCCTCAATGGGCTTCAAGTCGCCCATGATGGAGCCCACATGCTCGGTCATGGACTGGTCCACCAGCTTGTCGGTGGGGGGCACGACGTCCGGGTCCTGGAGCATCTCCACGAAGCGGCGATCGTCGTCGTCGGACACAGTTCGGTCCAGGGAGAGGGACTGGTCCATGAGGTAGCCCTGGATCTTCTCCACCTTCTCGGTGGGGATGCCAGCGCAGGTGCCGATCTCCTCGGTGGTGGGGGGCCTGCCCAGCTTGGAGCTGAGCTCGCGGGTGGTGCGGGCCACCTTGTGATAGGCATCAAGCATGTGCACGGGGAGGCGCACCGCGCGGCCCTTGTCAGCCAGGGCGCGGCTGATGGCGTGGCGGATCCACCAGCTAGCGTAGGTGCTGAAGCGGTAGCCGCGGCGGTAATCGTAACGCTCCACCGCCTTGATCAGGCCGATGTTCCCCTCCTGGATCAGGTCGCTCAGCGGCATGCGCCCGTGGTTGAAGCGGCGCGCGATGCTCACCACCAGCCGGAGGTTCGCCTTGACGAACTCGTTGCGGGCGCGCTGCGTCTTGTTGAACTTGATCCGGACGGTGCGGTAGTAGGTCTGGAAGGTCTTGCTGCGGATATTCACCGGCAGCCGTATACGGTTGAACTGTGAGCGCTGCCCGCGGGAGATCTTGGTCAACTCTTCCACCACGGCCAGGAGGACCTTTCGATCGGTGTCGATTGGGTGGATGGTGGCCGCCAGGGCCTCACACCTGTCCTGGTACCGCTTGCGCTCCTTGGCCGTGGTCTTACCTCGCATTGAGGTGGCCAGGCGCTTGAAGGAGGCGAGCGGGCGGGAGGCGTCCTCCAACTCGCGGCTGCACATGGTGATGAGCAGCTCGCACAGCTGTGGGTAGCTCATGAGATGGGCCCAGAGCTCCAGCTCCAGGTTTTCGATGTTGCGGGCGGAGGCAAACTCCTCTTCCGGCTTGAGCACGGAGAGGGCGGCCATCTCACGAAAGTAGAGGGCGAGGAAGTTCTCGGGCGAGTCGTCTCCCTTCTTCTTCTTGGACTTACTCTTGGCTTTCAGGGCTTTCTTTGCGGCTGCCCGCTTGGTTGATCTGGTGTTCTTTCCCTTCTTCCGGCGGGTGCTCGAGGTGGAACGAGTCTTCAGTGCGGTCTGAGTACGGGCCATTTCAGGCTCCTAACTAGTTGAATTTGAGTGAAAATTCCTTTTTTTCCGCTAAACCGGGTGCCATGCAACAGGGATCATGGTAGTGAAACTTGGCGCTAATGTCTATGGCTTTTATAGACGCTATCGACATAGTCTCATTTGGTGTCTGCCCGAGCATGGTGCCCCCTCACAATGAAAGAACCGTACCAGCTCTGCAGATAGGCCCTCTCTCCCGCGAGGATACTTAAAAACCCAATATTTTCGGGACACCGGATCCACATCATCATCATATTGAGACGAACGTGACCCGTTTTTGTTACAAACTTCGCGTTTACTAACGGAACACCATGTCTCAATTGTTGGGATCAGGTGTGAAGGTGAGACACCTCTATCTCATGCTATCGTGAGACAGGTGCTAGATCTTCCAGCGGCGGTGGAGCCATAGCCATTGCTCCGGCCACTTCCTGATGGCCTCTTCAATGCTCGCCGCATAGATACGTGTTGCTTCCTGGATCTTCTCCCCTGTGTCCCCTTCCAGATCCTGGATGGCGGGCAGTGGATCCGAAACCTCCAGCCGGAATCCACCGGCTGGCTGCCGGATCAGGTAGGCCGCAACCACCGGGCTGCCCGTGACGCGGGCCAGGCGGGCCATTGAGCTGCTTGTGGCGGCTGGACGGCCAAAGAAGTGCACCGCCAGCCCCCCCGGCTGATGCTGGTCCAGCACATACCCCACCATCTCGCCCTGGCGCAGGCGTGAGATGATTCGGCCGGCGCTCCCAGAATCCGGCAGGAGCTTCACCCCGCAGGATTTCCTGAGTCCTGACCAGAACCGGTCCAACCAGCCAGCCTTGATGCGCCGGGTGATAACGCTAAGGGGGATCCCTGCCCGGGCGGCAGCGCAGGCGAGCAGGTCCCAGTGCCCCAGGTGGGCGGTGAGAACCAGCACCCCCCTGCCCTGCGCCATCACCGCCTCCAGGCGGCGCATCCCCTCGGGCCCCAGCAGCTCCGTGGCCCCCTCCCGGGTGAGCCCCGGCGCGCGCAACAGCTCCACCGCGCCGGAGCCCAGGTGCCGGTACAGGGACGCGGCTAGGCGCCGGGCCTCCGCACCCCGCAAGCCCAGCGCCTGCTCGAGGTTTGTCAGCACCACCCGCCGCCTCACGCGCAGCACCGAGAAGGCCAGCCAGCCCAACAGGCACCCCACAGCGCTGGCGGGGATCAGCCGGGCCAGCCAGACGATGAGCCTCACCCTGCCACCCGCTCAATGGCCCCGCGGAGGAGCGATGCCCCCTGGCACAGCTCAACCCGGCAGGCCAGGGCTGCCAGGCCGCCCCAGCGCCTATTACGGCCAGCCATTCGCACCAGGTCCTTTTCGCTGGCCAGGATCAGCTCGGCGCCACGTCGTTCCGCGCGGGCCATGGCCGAGGCGGGGAGCGGGGTGTGGTCCCTGCAGAAGCTCTTGCCCACCACCCGCGCCCCCAGGCCGAGCACCATGCGCTCCAGCGCGGCTGGCCGGGCGATCCCCGCGGCCAGATAGACCCGCTTCCCCGCCAGGTCCTCCGGGGGCCCCAGGTCAGCCCCGTTCATGCCCAGCAAGCGGGCGGGCGCCAGGCGGCTGGAGATATTGCCAGGAGGCATGGAGGGCGGCGGGGTCCCGTCCCTGGTGTGGGTCCAGGTCAGGGCTGCATCCCCCGCGGGACGCCGAACCCGGTCCAGGGAAGGGTCGCGCAACACCAGGTCCAGGTCCCGCCCAAGCCGGCGGTGGGTGTAGCCGTCGTCAACCAGGATCAGGTCCGCGCCCAGCTCCAGGGCCAGGTTGGCCGCCGCCAGCCGGTCCTTGCCCACGATGACGACGGCCCCGGGCACCCAGGAGGCCATGAGCAGGGCCTCGTCGCCGAACCTCCCCACCGCCCGGGAGCCCGGCGGCACCACCACGGGGTTGCCCCTGGCGCTCCCGCGGTAGCCCCCCATGAGCACCGCCACCCTGCCCCCCCGGGACAGCAGCTCCCCGGCCAGGAACCCGGTGACCGGTGTCTTCCCCCTGCCGCCCAGCCCCCGGGCCCCCACCGAGATAACGGGCGCCGCCACCCTGTGGCTTGACAGCACGCCCGCGCGGTAAGCCCAACGCCGGACACGGCGCGCGCCCTCCACGGTCCGCTCCAGTGGGCCCATCAGGCCCGCTCCCGACCCGAGGCTGGGATGATCCTGAACAGCTCCCGGGCCACGGCCCTGCCGCCCTGATGCAGCTGCTGCGCCACCCTCGAGGCGGCCGCCCCCGCCGCCCGCCGCCCGCCAGGATCCTGGTGGTGACGCAGGGCAGCACGCGCCAGGTTCTCCCCGTCCTTGATCACCTCCGCGGCGCCGGCGCCGGTGAGTCTCGCTACCTCGGCGGCGACATGGTGGTGGCTGGGGCCCACGCACACCGGGACCCCCTCCCGGGCTGGCTCCACCACGTTGTGGCCGCCGCGCTCCACCAGGCTGCCGCCCACAAAGGCCAGGGCCGCGCCCCGGTATGCCGCGGCCAGCTCCCCCATGCGGTCCAGCACGGTCACCGGCGCTGCGCCCGTGGAAGAGAGGCGCGCCTCCAGGCCGTGCCCCTGGAGCCGCCGCGCCACCCCGGGCGCGCGGTGTGGATAGCGCGGCGCCACCACCAGCTCCAGCCCGGGCAGCCGCTCCAGGAGCCACGCCATCCACGGGAACAGCGCCTCCTCCTCGCCGGCGTGGACGCTGCCCAGGACCAGCTTGAACCGTCCCCCAGCTGGTGGACCTGCAGGGGGTATACGCGGCTCCTGGCCGGCCGCGTGCTTGCTGCTGGGCAGCACCGACACGCGCTCCTCCGGAACGCCGGCCTGCACGAACCGGGCGGCGTCTCCATCGGTGAGGGCCGTGACCAGGCGGAGCCCCCGCATGCACGGACCGAACAGCCAGGAGGCCCGGCCATAGCCTGCCAGGCTGCGCCGGGAGAGGCGCCCGTTGACCACCGCCACCGGCACCCCGCGCGAGAGGCAGGCGCTCACAAGCCAGGGCCAGAGCTCGAGACACTCCAGGACCAGCGCGCGGGGCCGGACCCGCCCAAGGGCCAGGCTCACCGGCAGCCCCATGTCCGCCGGCGCACGGAAGACTGTGCACCCGGGCTCAACGCGGCGAGCGGCCGCGGCGCCTGTCGCCGTCCTGGTGGAGAGCACCGCGCGCAGGCCCCGCCCTTTGGCCTCCGCGATCAGTGGCGCCAGGGCGTGCAGGTCTCCGGCGCTGGAGCCGTGGAACCAGACCGGCTCATGCCCCCGGGAGACAGGGGCCAACCCCATGCGTTGAGCCGCTCCGCCCCGTACCCTCGGGTGCAGGCCGAGCAGAGGGCTCGCGGGCAGCAGGGCGGCGGCGTGGAGTCCACCGTACAGGGCCCGGGCGAGGTGGAAACGCCAGCCGAAGGCGGTGGGGCCGGACACAGGGTCCCGCAGTTAAGACCGTTTCTCGGCCAGGAGCACCATGGACGCAGACTGGTCGCCGAAGAAGTAGCCCCGGTGCGAGGCGTGGCCGGACACCTCGAGCACGCTGAAGCCGTTGCGGTGCAGGAGCTTGCCGATCTCGTGCAGGCTGAACACGCGCACCGAGATCTCCTGCTCCGTGTGGCGGCCGTCTTCGAAGGCCACGGTGCGCCTGGAGATCAGGCGGCTCGTGAAGTAGTCGAAGTCCACCTCTTCCAGCACGAGGCAGTCCTGGCCGTCGCGCCAGATCCGCGCGGGCAGGTCCTTGAGCAGGTAGTCCCTGTTGAGCACATCCAGCAGGAAGCGCCCGCCCGAGCGGAGGGCCCGGTTCACCGAGCGCAGGACCTTCTGGTTGCTCTCCTCGTCGTAGAAGCCGAAGCGGGTGCCCACGCAGTAGACCGCGTCAAAGCTGTCGTCCATGCCGAGGTCCCGGTAGTCGCCCTGGATGTACTTGGCCGCGATGTTGAACCGGTGGCTGATCTCGGCCGAGCGCAGGAGCAACGGCAGGGACATCTCATAGGAGGTGATGTTGAAGCCGCGTCGGGCGAACTCGAGCAGGTGGCGGCCGTCCCCAACGCCCAGCTCCAGCAGGGAGCTCTGGGGTGTGATGCCCAGGCTGTCCATGATGAAGTCGACCTCCTTCTCGGTCTCCTCCAGGGGTGGCGCGGGGATGGTCTTGAGCCAGTCCTGATCGAACAGGTCGTAGTACCAGGGGCGGTTGCGCGCGGCCATGGTGGGCCGGGCCTGGGGCGCCGGGGCGTCTGGCAGCACCGGCGGAGGAGCCTCGGGGGGGGCCTCGGTTGCCGCCAACACCGGGGCAGGGATCGCGGCCGGCCCGGGGGTCTCCTCCAGCTCCTCGATGTCGGCCTCGTCCATCTCCTCAAGGTCGAGCTCATCGTCGTGATCCAACATCGGCACCCCCGTGGGCGCCGGCTCCGGCGATGGGGCCGGCTCCGGGTCCTGGCCCAGGGGCGGCGCGGAGGTCAGGATCTCCTCATCCTCCTCGGCGGCGGGCACGGCCGCCACCGGGTTGATCAGGGCAGCCTCGGCCTCGGGGATGGGGGGCGGCGTGACATCCTCCTCGGGCGCCGTAGCCTCCACCGTATCCGTGGGGGAGAGCGCGGGCAGCGGCGTCTGGGGCGTGGCCTCATCCGCGTAGAAGGCGATGTCGTCGTCCTCGTGCTCGTCACCGTCATCGCCGTCGAGGTCGAGGTCGATGTCCACCTCCACCTCCGCCGACTCCTCCTCCATGGCCACGCGCTCGAAGGGGCTCGGCTGGTCCGGGTCAAAGTAGACCTGCGGCTGCGACTCTTCCACCGGCGGCGGCATGGGGGCCGGGACGTCCACGGGCGGCGGGGTAATATCCGCGGCGCCCAGGTCCTCGGGGGTCATCTCAAGCGGCGGCGGGATGGTCAGCCCCTCGTCGTCGTCAGAGAGAGGCGGCTCGGGCGCGTCATGGGCCGCGGCCGGCGCGGGCTCCGCCGGGGGTGTCGGATCAGAGGGTGTTACGGCTGCCTGGGGCTCCGTGATGCCAAGCTCGTCCACTGGCTGCGGCGCCACGGGCTGCTCTGGCTCCGCGGGCCGCTCGACAGGCACCGCCGGGTTGGACCGCTCCCTGCGCATGGCCGGTGGCGCGCTGTGGGCTGGCCGGATGCGGCGCACCCCTGGCTCCCCGTGCCCGGGCATGGTGGACGTCTTCTTCAGCGGAGCGTCGTTCTTACCCAGAGCCGCCATGAGGATGGCCATCCGGTCCTGAGGCTCCGCCTCCTGTAGGCTCTGGTCCCCGGTGGGCTCGGCGCCCGGCGGCAGAATCTCCTGTTCCCCCGGGATCGTCTCCGCGGCGTTTCCCTCCTGCGGGGCCTTCGCCTGCTCCTCCGCGGCGCCAGGCTCCACCCACCCCTCGGACCCTGGACCCTTCGCCGAGGGTCCCTGGAGCGTGGAGGGCACCGGCATCTCGATGGTGTTCCCCTCCTCGGGGTCGCCGATGGCGTCAGCCCAGTCGGCGATGTCGTCTGAGGTCGGGCTCGACCCTGGGTCCACGAAGTGCTCCACCGGCTCCAGGGGTTCGCCGAAGGCAGGGCGCTGCATGATCATGGTGGCGCCGTCCAGGTCTTCCTCGTCCTCCGGGAAGTCCGGCTCGGCGCTCGCCCCGACCACCTTGTCCTGGGTCACCTCGACGCCGCCCTTGTCGGCGGACGCAGCCGCCTGGCCGGAGTTCTCCTCCGGGGCGGTGTCGAGCTCGGTCTGGTCGTCGCGCTTGCTCAAGGTCGATTCCTAGCCTACCAGCCCCTTGCCCTCTTGGGCCACTGCCAGTGCATGTCCCACCCGGACTTCCTGGCCAGGCTCCAGCCCGTCAAACCCGGGCCCCCCCGGAGGGATGACCAGGATTACGGTTGAGCCCAGGTTAAACGCCGCCACCTCGTCGCCCCGGCGCACGGGCTTGCCCTCGCCGCGGGCTTCCTCTTCGTCGAAGGCCAGGGTGATGCAGCCCACCCCCGTGGCCCCCACACAGACCAGAGCCACCGGACCGAGCCGGGTCTCCAGCCGCAGCACCAGCCGCTCGTTCCTGACGAACAGGCCGCGCAGCCCCCGCACCACGTACGGCTGCACCGGAAAGAGCGAGCCAGGCACACGGCACACGTTGGTGACGGTCCCGTCCAGGGGCGCGTGGATCCGGTGATAATCCTTTGGCCGCAGGTAGAGGGTCGCGAAGTGCCCCCCCTCCAGGTCCCGCGCCCACGCCGGATCCTTGATCAGCTCTTCCACGGGGTATTCGATCCCCTTGGCCTGGATCATGCTCCCGCTGTGGATCCCGCCGCGCGCGCTGACGCAAGCGTCCACCGGCGAGGAGATCCCGCCGCCGCTCTCCTGCACGGGCCTGCTCCCCGCCCGGAGCCGGCGTACGAACAGGTCCTGGAAGCAGCGGTACTCGGCCAGGTCCAGCTCCGCCTCGGACAGGTCCATGCCCAGGCGCACGCCGAGCCAGCCGTAGAAGGCCGGGCGCAGGGGCCGTGGCAGCGGGATCCGCGCCGCCAAATGCACCAGCCGAGTATAGCTGCGCAGGGGTGCCACGCGCAGCATGTTGACTTTGAGACTGTCCATCAAGTACCGACGGGGATATGCCCCGCGCGGAGGTCATTATAGGCTGAGGCCCCCGCCGGAGCAAACAAAGCAGCAGGCGGGCAACCGACAGTTTTTTTGGGGACTTACGGCTTCTAGCAGTCGTAGTAGAGGGCGAACTCGTGCGGCACGGGCCTGAGCAGCACCGGCTTCACCTCGCGCTCCATCTTGTAGCTGATCCACTCGGAAATGACGTCTTCGGTGAACACATCCCCGCGCAACAGGAACTCGTGATCTTCGCGTAAGGCCTCCAGGGCCTGGTTCAGGGAGAACGGCGTGTTCGGTACATCCTTCAGCTCCTCCGGGGAGAGGGAGTAGATGTCCTTGTCCAGGGGCTCGCCCGGATCGATGCGGTTCTCGATACCGTCCAGGCCGGCCATGAGCAGGGCCGAGAAGGCGAGGTACGGGTTGCACGATGGATCCGGCGTGCGGAACTCCACGCGCTTGGCCTTTGGTGAGACAGAACCCACCGGGATGCGCACGGAGGCCGACCGGTTGCGGCTGGAGTAGGCCAGGTTGATGGGCGCCTCGAAGCCGGGCACCAGGCGGCGGTAGCTGTTGGTGCTGGCGTTGGAGAAGGCGCAGATGGCGCGTGCGTGCTTGAGCACCCCGCCGATGTAGTGCAACGCCGTCTCGCTCAGGCCGGCGTAGCGGTCCCCGGCGAAGAGGGGCTCCCCGTCCTTCCAGAGGCTCATGTGCACATGCATGCCCGAGCCGTTGTCGTTGAACAGGGGCTTGGGCATGAAGGTCACGGTGCGGCCGTTGCGGCGGGCCACGTTCTTGACCACGTACTTGAACCACATGAGCATGTCGCCCATCTCACGCATGGGGCCGAAGCGCATGTCGATCTCGCACTGGCCCGCGGTGGCCACCTCGTGGTGTTGGGCCTCCACCGGGATGCCCAGGTCCTCAAGCTCCAGGCACATCTCGTTGCGCAGGTCGGCCAGGCTGTCGGTGGGCGGCACCGGGAAGTAGCCCTCCTTGTATCGCGGCTTGTAGCCCAGGTTGGGGCCCTCGTCCTTGCCGCTGTTCCAGCGCCCCTCCACCGAGTCCACCGAGTAGAAGCCGCTGTTGTGGGTCTGGTCGAAGCGCACGTCGTCGAAGACGAAGAACTCTGCCTCGGGGCCGAAGAAGGCCGTGTCCGCGATGCCCAGGGACTTGAGGTAGAGCTCCGCCTTGCGCGCGACGTTGCGCGGATCGCGGCTGTACGGCTCGCGGGTCACCGCGTCCGCGATGTCGCAGATCAGGCTCAGGGTCGGCACCTTGTAGAACGGGTCCATGCGGGCGGTGGTCGGGTCTGGAATGACCAGCATGTCCGAGGCGTGGATCGGCTGCCACCCGCGGATGGAGGAGCCGTCGAAGCCGACGCCGTCCTCGAACAGGTCCTCCGTCAGGTGGGATATGGGCATGCCAAAGTGCTGCCAAAGGCCGGGGAAGTCGAGGAACTTGAGGTCCAGCATGCGGGCCCCGGTCTTCTCTGCCAGCGCGATCACGTCCTTGGGCTTCATGGTCATCTCTCCTGGTGATGCATTGCCCGCCGCCGCGTGATCGCCGCGGCGGGATTGTGATTGTGTTTCAGGGTGGTGGACCTTAGAGCGCGTCCTCCCCCGTCTCTCCGGTGCGGATTCGAACAACCTCCTCCACCGGGCTTACGAAGATCTTCCCGTCCCCCACGCGGCCGGTCCTGGCTCCCTCGATGATGGCCTCCACCACGGGGCGCACCAGATCATCCGGCACCACCACCTCCACCTTGACCTTGGGCACGAAGTCCACCACATAGGCAGAGCCGCGGTAGACCTCCTTCTTGCCGCCCGTCCGGCCGAAGCCCTTCACCTCGCTCACCGTCATGCCGGCCACGCCGATCTCGGCGAGGCACTCCTTTACTTCGTCCAGCTTGAACGGCTTGAAGATCGCTTCAACCTTCCGCATCGGTTTGTCCTCCAGCACAGGGAATTTAACCGGGAAGAGATTCTACACATAGCAGTAAAGGAGTGGCCTTCAACGGCTTTCACGCAGATGTCACTGAAGTTGCAGGTGTGTGAAAAAAATCCGCAACGAACGGACAGAGTCCATGAAAATATGGCCTATGCGCTCTTTATCGCCAGTACTGCTCATCATTGCCCTCTCCCTCACGCTCTCCTTCTGTGGCGACTCCTCAGACTCTGACAAGAAGCCTGTCAATGAGATCTGTGACGGCAACAGCGACTGCGCCAGCGGGATCTGCTACCGGAGCGTCTGCGCCTCGAGTACGCCGGGCGCCAACGGGGCCTCGTGCACGGGCCAGGGGGAGTGCAAGAGCTTCGTCTGCCAGGGGGGAATTTGCGCGGGTGGGTCACTGACGGGCGGCAGCTCGTGCCGCTACAACGAGGAGTGCAGGTCAGGGGTATGCAGCCAGGGCAAGTGCACCTTCATCAGTATTGACGGGGGCGGGCCGGACGCATCGCCGCCCGATGCCGGGGTGCCTGATGGACCGCCGCTCGACGGCCCCTTGCCCGACCATGCCGTGCCCGACAAGGCCACCCCGGACAAGGCCACCCCGGACATGGCCATCCCGGACATGGCCATCCCGGACATGGCCGTCCCCGACAAGGCCATCCCGGACAAGATGCTGCCCGACAAGGGCTGCACCGGCTGCACCATCCTGTTCAAGTGCATTGCCAAGGGCGCGGTGAACCCACAGGACAGCTGCTTCCACTGCGACCCGACCAAGAGCACGACCGCCTGGACCCGGTTCGCGGGCAAGGGATGCGTGACCACCATCGCAGGGGACAAATGGGGCTACCTGGATGGGGACGCGGCAAAGGCCAAGTTCAGCTGGACCGCGGGGCTCCTTCTCGAGGGGAACAAGCTGTACATCGCCACCCACGGCGGAGCCACCGAGCTGTACACCCGGATCAGGGTGCTGGACCTGAGCACCATGAAGGTCACCACCCACGCCGGCCAGGGAAACGCTGCCTTCGCCGACGGCGCGGCCCTGACCAAGGCCAAGCTGAAGCAGCCCGTTGGCATGGTGATGGGCAGCGGCGGGATCCTCTATGTGGCGGACTTCGGCAACAACAGGATCCGGGCCATCAAGGGCGGCCTGGTGGCCACCCTCGCGGGCGACGGTACCCTGGGCACCAAGGACGGGGCGTTCTTTTCCGCCCAGCTGAGCAAGCCGTACGGGCTGGCCATGGACTCGGCCGGGGACCTCTACGTCACCACCCGGATGGCCAACGGAAAGAACACCTCCGTGCGCAAGCTGGACATGAAGACCTCCAAGGTGAGCACCGTGTACAACTACGGCTCCATCTACCAGGACTTCACGGGAATCGGCCTGGACGGCAAGGGCAAGGCCTACGTCAACCACTACGACGTGTACCACGCGGGCTTCAGGGGCATCCGCACCCTGGACCTGGCCACAAAGGCCCTCACCAAGTTCGCCGGGGGGCAGGCTGGGTGCACCACCGGCGCCCTGGCCTCGGCCAAGTTCAAGAAGGGATCAGACCTGAAGATCAGCAGCAACGGCACCATCTATGTGGCGGACAAGGAGTGCTGGCAGCTCAAGGTGATCTCCGGAGGCAAGGTGACGGCCGTGCCCAGCACCAGCCAGTACGGCAAGGTGGACGGCAACCTCAGCACCACCAAGTTGGGGCATGTGACGTCCATCGCCGTGGACGACAAGACCGGCAAGGTCTACTTCGCGGACATGGGAAACTACAAGGCCTGGAGCAGGATCAGGGTCTACACGCCCTGACCCGTCACCCCTGGGGCCGCCGCCGCGACCCGGGCTTGAACCCGATGCCACCCATGAGCGCAGAGATGCCATGGAGCGGCGTCTTCTGCCCGGCCTCCATGTCCGTGCGGTCCTCAACATGGATGGGCCCGCGGGCGGGCTTGGCCATGGGGGGCGGGGTGAGGGCGGCCAGCATGCGGCGGAACCCGGCGCGCAGCTCCTCCTGCTCCTGGCCGTGGGCGCGATCCCTGCGCTGGGCCTGGCTGTGCACCTCGTAGGCGAAGTTGTCCAGCACCTCGGTGTCCTGGGGGTCGCCGTTGAGTGAGAGGGTCAGCGAGGGCAGGCCCTCCTCCTCGGCCACGTGGAAGAACTGGGCCTCGTCGATCTTGTTGGGCATGCACTCCAGCGGGCCCACGCTGACCACGCCGTCGATGTGCCCCTCGCGCCACTCGTGCAGCGGCCCGCCCAGGGTGAGCACCGCCTCCCCGTGCAGGTCCGGGCTGATGTACTTCGAGGCCGCCTCCACCGAATCGAGCACCGAGGTGCGCTCTCCCCAGCCCATCTCGTCGGCGGCGACCTGGTAGGTCCTCCGCTGGACGCGGTTCTGGATAATGGAGGCCATCTTGTCCACCGCGCCGCTGGCGTCGCCGGTCTTCCAGTTGATGTAGTCGGCGTACTCCAGCCACTCGCTGAACGGGGCGAAGGTGCAGCGGATGCCCCGCTCCTCCAGCCTCCGGATGGTGTAGTCGTTGGCGAAGGGGTCGCAGCGCACATAGATCTCGCCCACCACAACCACCCTGGGCAGCTCTCGGTCGCTCTTGGCGGCGGCCAGCTCACGGCAGCAGTCGCGCAGCAAGGAGGAGAAGCCGTAGAAGCGCCCGGTCGCCACCTCGATGAGCCCGGCGCTCATGGAGAGATCGTTCCCGCTGCCCTGGTCTTCTGCCAGCTGAAGCAGGCGCGCCTTGTACCGCTTGTAGATCTCGTCCGCCTTGCCCTTCTCCTTCTCCCCGGGCCGCGCGTCGTAGAGCGCCTCCAGCATCATGTCCATGGTCATCATGGAACAGAGGAGCAGGATCACGAAGCCAGGGGGCAGGCCCTCGAAGTAGCCGGTGTCAACCGGGGACCAGACCTTCACCCGGTCCTTCATGTCTAGCCGCTCCAGGATGATCTTGTGCAGCACGTTGTACATGCCGAAGCGGCAGGGCCCCGAGGAGCGGGGCATGAAGAAGGTGAAGTTGTCGCCGCTCGCAAGGCCCTCCTCCAGGCGCTGGAGCAGGCTGCCGGTGGTGATGGTCATGGGCACGCACTCCTTGCCCGAGGTCTGGCGGCGGCCCCGGCGGACCGCGTCCCGGTTGGGCTCGGGCAGCGTCTCCGCCCGCAACCCGAGGCCGCGCAGGGCAGCGCCCAGGGACTCCGCGCTCACGCCCATGCGCGGGATCAGGATGATGTCGCCGTTGGTCCTCGCCTCATCGAGGGTGGTGGCGGACTCCTCGATGGCCTTAAACGAGGTGGGCTCTGTCTCGCGGCTGATCCCCTCCAGGTCCTCGCGCACGCAGTGCAGGAACGCCTCCACGCGGGTCTTGGTGCCCGCGTCGCCGGAGTGCCCGTCGGTCTCTATAACCGAGAACGGCTTGCCCTCCATGATGTAGCTGTAGAAGTGGATGATGAAGCTGTCCGGGCCGCAGGAGTAGTTGCTGCAGAAAAGGCTGTAGTGCCCTGGCGTGCGCCGCACCTGGTGGGCGGCCTGCAGGTTGCGCTGGCCGTAGCCCCAGTAGATGTCGTGGAACACCGGCACATCGTCGCCCAGCGGGTAGCAGTCCACCGGGATGGGGATGGCGCCCTGCTCCCGCATGATGGCGGGCACGTTGGAGTTGAGCACCGTGTTGTAGATGGTGTAGGCGCGGCCGAGGATCACCACCGGGGTGATGCCCTGGTCCTCGCAGTAGCTCAGCGCCTTGCGCCCGATCTCCAGGGCCGCCTCGTCGAACCGCTCCTGCACGCCCCTGGCCCTGTCCAGGGCGTTGCGCAGCAGGTGGCCGCTGTGCACGCCAAGCGCCTGGGCCATGCGCTGGCAAGAGTCGATGAACTCCTGGGAGTAGAGGTTGTCCTCGCCGAAGTCCACCACCGGGCTGATCAACTTGGCGCCCGACTCCTTGCCCAGGT
Source organism: uncultured Kofleriaceae bacterium (assembly GCA_964497805.1). Classification (GTDB taxonomy): domain Bacteria; phylum Myxococcota_A; class Polyangia; family CAZCFB01; genus CAZCFB01. Next base: position 13,796 of record CAZCFB010000037.1, on the reverse strand, counting down.
CCCAGCGCACCACGTCGGCGCTGCCCTGCACGATGGGGCACACCTTGGCGTGCTTCTCTTCCCCCACCCTGGGGAGGGAGCGCATCATGGGCGACAGGATGTAGTCGGGGGAGGTCTCGGCCATGCCCGACATGAGCCCGTGGTACTGCTGCATGGGCGCGCAGAAGGGGATGTTCGCCTCCTCGATGCCCCGCTTGAGCGCGCGCTGGTCCGCGCCGGAGTGGGCCTCCACCACGAAGCCCAGCTCACGCACGAAGGTGGCGAAGAAGGGGAAGAGGCTCTTGAGCAGGAACTCGTCGGTCATGGCCACGCGGGCGCGGCCGTCGCGGCCGGAGACCTTGCGGATGATCTGGGCCACCAGCTCCTCGCGCTCGCGGAACGGATCGGGCGCCAGGTCGGGCAGCTTCACCTTGCCGGTGCCCTTGTCGTACATGGAGCAGCCGCCGCCCCAGGTGAACTTCTTGCGCTTGCCCTCCACCTCGGTGGAGAGGCGATCGATGCGGCACTTGTTGCCCGCGCCGCCGCACCCCTGGATCGACTTGCACACGAAGGTGTCCTTCTTGAGCAGCCTGGCGTCCAGGAAGCGGGCCGGCTCCAGGGCGCCCGATACGTCGGCCACCTCGAGCCCCTTGCGGGTGAGCAGGGCGATGCCCAGGGCGCCGACCGTGCCCGGGTTGGGCGGGATGATCACCTCGCTGCCGGTCTGGTGGGCCACGGCGGCGGCCAGCGCGTCAGCCGAGAAGGGCATGCCCTGGCAGAAGATGTACTGCCCCACCGAGCGGCTCCCCTTCACCCTGTTCAGGTAGTTCTGGATGATGGAGTGGTAGATGCCGGCGATGATGGACCGGCGCTCCTCGCCCGCGGCCACGGCGCCGTCGATGATCTCGGCCATGAACACGGAGCAGTGCTGCCCCAGGGAGATGCCGTGCCCGGCGCCCAGGGCCTCCTGCCCCAGGTGGACCACATCCTCGATGCCGGCGAACTTGCGCCCCTGCTCCTCGATGAAGGAGCCGGTGCCAGCGCTGCACGCCTCGTTCATTGCGGCGTCAACCACGCGCCCCTCGGCCAGGCGGATGTACTTGGCGTCCTGGCCCCCGATCTCGAAGATGGTGTCCACGCGGGGGTCGTAGTGCATGGCCCCCTCGGCGTGGGCCGCGATCTCGTTGAGGATGTAGACGCGCTCGGTGCCGTAGCAGGTGGAGAGCAGGGAGCCCACCACCTCACGGCCGGAGCCGGTGGCGCCCACGGCCAGCACCGGCATTCGGCTGAACTTGCTCTCGGTGAACTGGCGCATCAGGGCCTGGGCCGCGCCCACGGGGTCGCCGTTGGTGTTGAGGTACCCCTCCCAGAGCAGCTCCTTTGTGCTGGCGTCCAGGGCCACGACCTTGGAGCCGGTGGAGCCGATGTCGAAGCCCAGGATGGTTGGCCGAACCGCCACCTTGCCATTCGACTTCGCTTCGCTTCCTCGACAAACCTGGAAATCTGCACCCGGTACTGCTGGGTGCAGATTTCCAGATATGTTCGGCTCGGGCAGGGGCGCGCGTTCCATGCGCTTGACCCGCGGCAGGGCGTCGCCCAGGGCGGGCACCCGCTCGAACTCCTCGTCGCTTGACGGGGCCAAAACCTCATCCAGGGCGGGCAGCGCCTTGTGCTCCCGGTTGGCCGCGGCCACCGCGCAGCCCAGGGCCTCGAAGTAGAGCCCGTCGTCGCTGTCGGTGAGGTCCAGGGCCATCTCGTGGCGGCCCAGGAAGGCGCGGAAGTTGTCCCGGATGCGCCGGGCACGGGTGACGCCGCCCAGCAGCACGACCTTGGGCGGGGAGGTGCGTGGCTTGAGCAGCACCTGCACGTTCTCGCACACGGCGTCGTACAGCCCGGCCAGGATCTGCGCGCGGCTCTCGCCCTTGTTGGCCAGGTGGGTCATGTCGGTCTTGAGGATCACCGGGCAGCGGCCGGACAGGGGCGCGGGCTTCTCCACGCCGGCGCACAGCTCGCTGGCCTCCTCGATGCTCAGGTTGAACCGCTCCACCAGCTGGCGCAGGAAGTTGCCCGTGCCCTGGGAGCAGCGAGAGTTCTCGCGGAACACTTCAGTCCCTGTGGGGCGCAGTTCCAGCACGGAGAAGCCGTGGCTGCCGATGGAGACCAGGGTGGCCGACTCGTCGGAGAAGAGCAGGCGGTAGCCCTCGGCCTGGGCCTGCTTCACCGGGACGCGCTCCAGCTTCACCCCGCGGCTCAGCCGGCCGCTCACCGAGGCGTCATGGACCGTGGACCACGACACCTCACCGAGCAGCTCCATCAGGCGCTCGCCGGGCTGCTTGTGGTGCTCCACTAGCCAGCGCCGTGTCCAGCGCAGCTCCTCCCCCTGACGGGTAAGCTCGACCACCTTGATGGTCTCCGCACCCATATCGATTCCGATATACCGCTCGCTCATATCTATGATCTCCGGGCCGGCGCCCCCCGTCTCTCGCCGGTGGTCTGGGTCGTTTCGATGGTCAATGTAGACTGACACGTCAGTCTAGGCAGAAACGTATCCGAGTCAACTCGAAAGCCCATTCAATCCCCCTTGCACCACGCGGCCGGCTCGGCGTTAATGTATCCGTGCCCAGCGGCGACGAAAAAGGCCACGAAACCGTGCGGATCGAGAAGCGCTCGATCATCGGCGTGCCCGTGGCCCAGGTCACCTACGACGACATGCTGCGCTGGATCGGGCGCCAGGTGGAGCGGCCCCGCCCCGCGGAGACCCGGGTTGCGGTGCTGGCCAACGTGCATGTGCTCACCGAGGCGAACCTGGACCCGGGCTACATGCGCGTGCTGCGGGACGCGGACCTGGTGGCCCCGGACGGCATGCCCCTGCGCTGGGCCGGAGATTTGCTGGGGCGGCTCTCCCACCACTGGCCGTCGCGAGACGGGGGGGACCAAGGTGCAGTGGGCACGGATTGCCCGAGCCGCACTGGCGGTGCGGTGGGGCAAGACGGGACCCGCTGCGCCGAAGGCAGCCCCCGTCGTAGCAGGCAGGGTGGTGGGAGAGCCGCCCCATTTTTCCCCCTGCCCGACCGGTGTTACGGGCCGGAGCTGTTCCAGCGCGCCCTCGCCGCCTCCCAGGAGGCTGGCTGGTGCCACTACCTGTATGGCGCCACGGACGACACCCTGGAGCTCATGCGCGCGACCATCAGCCGCCGCTGGCCCAGGGCGCGCATCGTGGGCGCCGCGTCTCCTCCCTTTGGCCCCCTGGACGACCAGCAGGAGCTGGCCAATATCCGCCGCATGAACGACTCCGGCGCAGACCTGATCTGGGTGGGCATGGGCTGCCCCAAGCAGGAGCGGTGGATGAACCGCTACCGCAAACAGCTGGAGGCCCATGTGGCCCTGGGCGTGGGCGCCGGCTTCGACTTCCTGGCCGGCATCAAGCGCCAGGCTCCCGCCTGGATGCAGGACCACGGCCTGGAGTGGCTGCACCGCCTGGGCACCGAGCCGGGCCGCCTGTGGAAGCGCTACCTTGTGCGCAACCCCATGTTCATGGTCCTCCTGGGCCGGCAGCTGCTCACGAACCCGCGGCGCGGGGGGCGCCCCTAAATGGATCCCGCCCGCAGGCTCGGCATGGGCCGCCTGGTCCTCTGCCTCGACGGGGCCCTGGTCCTGTTGGCCATGGTGCTCGCCTTCATGCTGCATGGCGCGCTGCGGGGGGTGGTGCCTCAGCTCAAGGGTCCGCCGGATCCGGCCCACTACGCCATGTTCGCCTACCTGGTGCTCCCGCTCTGGTTGGTGCTGGTGGCCGCCATGGGCCTGCACCGGGTCGCCGACCGCCCGCCCGGCGCTGGCCGGATCCTCTGGTCCATGATCAAGCTGCATCTGGCCGGGCTGCTCGGCATCACCGCCCTGCTCTTCGTCACCCAGTCGGTGATCAACCGCTCCCTGGTGGTGCTCTTCCTCGGCTGCGCCTTCTGCCTGCTCTCATTGGAGCGGGCCCTGGTCGCGTCGTGGGTGCGCTACCAGCACCACAAGGGGATCGGCCGCACCTCCCTGTTGCTGGTGGGCGACCCCGGGCCGTTGATGGCGGGCTTCGTGGCCGAGGCGAACGACTCCCCCCTGCCGCCGCGCTTCGCCGGACGCCTCTCCGACGGGGAGGAGGACCCGGACGCGCCGAACCTGCCGCCCCTGTTGGGCCAGGTGAGCGAGCTGCCCACGGTGCTGCACCATGAGACCGTGGACCGGGTGGTGTTCTTCCCGCCGTGCAACCGCCCGGCCACCGCGCCCGGCGCCCTGGACGCCTGCCAGACCGTGGGCGCCGCGGCCGACTTCGCCATCGACCTGGAGGCCGCCGGCGGGGGCGCGCCCAGGGTGATCGGCCGCTACGGCCGGCCCTTCATCAGCCTGGAGCGCGACCGCCGCCCTGCCGAGGCGCTGGCCCTGAAGCAGGCCATGGACATCATCATCGCCCTCACCGCGCTGCTGCTGCTCTCCCCGGTGATCCTCCTGGTCTGCCTGGCGATCCTCGCCTCCATGGGCAGGCCGCTGCTCTTCGTGCAGCAACGGAGCGGGCTCAACGGGCGCACCTTCTCCATGCTCAAGTTCCGCACCATGATCCCCGGCGCCGAGAAGCAGCGCGACAGCCTGGCCGCCGACGGCAACGAGATGTCCGGGCCGGTGTTCAAGCTCAAGGAGGATCCCCGGGTCACGCCCCTGGGCCGGCTCCTGCGCTCCACCAGCCTGGACGAGCTGCCCCAGCTCATCAACGTGCTGCGCGGGGAGATGAGCCTGGTGGGCCCCCGCCCCCTGCCCACCGTGGAGCAGGAGCAGATCCGGGGCTGGCAGCGGCGCCGCCTCTCCATGAAGCCGGGGATCACCGGCATCTGGCAGGTGAGCGGCCGCAACGCCGTGGACTTCGAGGACTGGATGCGCATGGACCTGGAGTACGTTGACTCCTGGTCCCTCGCCCTGGACATGCGCCTGTTGCTGCAGACCGTTCCTGCTGTGCTATCACGCAAGGGAGCACGTTAAGACTGATGACCAACAACCGGTAACCGCCATGATCTCATTCCTCATCGACCCCGGCTTCTGGGCCGCGCTCTTCTCGGTCACCCTGGTGCAGATCGCCCTGGGCGCCGACAACCTGATCATCATCACCATCCTGGCCAACAAGCTGGCCGTGGACCAACAGAAGAAGGCGGTGCGCTGGGGGCTGATCCTGGCCATGCTCTTCCGCATCTTGCTCCTCGGCGTGGTGAGCTGGGTGCTGCGCTACGCGGCCACCCCGTTCTATCACTTCGACGGTGAGCTGGCCGGGCTGCACGTCAAGGGCGCCCTGAGCGGCAAGGCCATCATCCTCATCTTTGGAGGGCTCTTCCTGATCTGGTCCGGGGTCAAGGAGCTGCGCCACAAGATCAAGGGCGTGACCCACGAGGTGGAGGGGAAGGCGCAGTTCAGCCAGGTGCTCGGCACCATCGTGGGCCTGAACCTGCTCTTCTCCGTGGACTCCATCCTCACCGTGGTGGGCATGACCGACCGCTTCCCGGTTATGGCCGGCTCGGTGGTGATCTCCGTGGCCCTGATGTTGATCTTCGCCGGGCCCATCGCCGACTTCATCCACAAGAACCCCGACTTTGAGATCCTCGGGCTCTTCGTGCTGCTGCTCATCGGCTTCGTGCTCTTCCTGGAGGGCGGCCACGTGGCCCACCTCAAGGTCAATCAGTCTGATTTTCCGTACATCCCCCAGTGGATCACCATCTTCATCCTGCTGCTGATGTTCGCCGTGGACTTCTACCAGAACATGATCGAGAGGCTCCAGGTGAAGCGGGGCAAGGCCCACCAGGAGCCGGTGACCCTGCACCGCCGCAAGAAGTAGCGGGGGGCGGACTCGGAGTACCACGCCCGGAGGCTTATTGGACCCGCGCCCCCTAATCCCCTGATAGAGTGGCACCCATATGAGCAGGTACCTCACAGCTGCGCTGGTGCTGCTGTGGGCGACGCACGCGCTGGCGGAGCCCCCCGGGGGGCCGGTGCGCCTGACGGGCGCCCTGCTCGACCCGGAGGAGAAGATCCTGCGCGCCCTGGGGGTGGGGCCCGGCGCCGCCGCCCTGGACAGCAAGGGTGAGGAGCGGCTCCAGCGCCACCTGGACGCCCTGGGCTACCGCAAGGTCAAGGCCACCCGCGCCGCGGGCGTGCTCACCCTGGAGCTCAAGCCGTACAGGGTGATCCGCAAGATCTACATCAAGGGGAACTGGCCCATCTTCGAGGAAGAGATCCTCCGCCAGCTCCGCTTCCGCCCGGGGCAGCGCCTGCTGGAGGGCAAGGAACTGGAGCGGGCCATCGAACGCCAGGAGACGCGGCTCAAGCGGTTCCTCAGCCGCGAGGGGTACTTCGAGGGGCACCTCCAGATCTGGATCGAGGAGACCGGCGAGCCCCACGTGGTGAACCTGCAGGTGCGGGTGCTCAAGGGGCGGCAGTACAAGGTGGGCAAGGTCGAGGTGGTGCCGGTCACCGCCACCATGGGCCTGCACCAGGGCGCGCTGCCCGGGAAAGGTGGGAAGTCCACCGTCGGGGCCAGCGCGGCGGGCGCAACCCAGCCGGCGGGCGGGACGAGCATGGCGGTCTCCCCCTCCAAGATCTCGGAGGAGTTCAAGCAGAAGCTCTGGTTCTACAAGCGCACCTTCAACACCGAGCGGTTCAAGGAGGACGTGAAGGACCTGGAGGAAAAGTTCCACGAGCTCGACTACCCAGGCGTGCGCATCAAGGAGAGCTTCAAGGTCGACAAGGATAAGCCGGCCAGCGAGGCGGTGCGCATCACCCTGCGCGTGCAGCAGCGCAAGCGAATCCGGCTGATCTTCAAGGGCAACGACGCCCTGGACCGGGACGATCTGCTGGAGGCGCTCACCCTCTATGACGAGGGCGCGTATGACGACTATGAGCTGAGCCAGAGCGTGCGCAAGATCCACCGCCTCTACCAGACCAAGGGCTACCTGCAGGCGCGGGTCCACTTCACCCGCAAGGTGACCAAGGGGGAGGACCGGGTCACCTTCCACATCATCGAGGGGCCCCGCTACCGGGTGAAGAAGGTCCTCTTCTCTGGCAACCGGCGCTTCGACGACGACGACCTGGAGGAGGTGGTCAAGACCCGCAAGTTCCCGATCCTCGGCTATATCGGCCTGGGCGAGGGCGGCTACGTCACCACGCTGCAGCTCAGCCAGGACGAGGAGCGCCTGCGCGCCTTCTACCGGGGGCAAGGGTACCCGGATGTGAAGGTGCGCGGAGAGATGGCGCCGCACGTCTCCTTGCTGGGGAAGCCGGGCGCCCTGGCCGCGTCCCTGAAGGGCGAAGTGGCCGCCGCGGGCAAGCTGTTCGTGCGCTTCATCATCGACGAGGGCATCCCCCTGCAGGTGGAGGAGATCCTGCTCCACGGCAGCAAGGCCCTGCCCCGCGACCTGCTCCTGCGCCAGCTCTCCCTCAAGGCGGGGCGACCCTTCACCAACAAGGCCCTCGCCCTGGACAAGGCGCGGCTGGTGCGCATCTACTCCGAGCGGGGCCACCCCTACGCCACGGTGCGCTCCCTGGAGGAGCTGGACGAGAAGGCCAACAAGGTCACGGTGCACTTCACCGTCAAGGAGGGCCCGGCGGCCACCTTCGGCCCGGTCTTCCTGCGAGGGAACTTCATGACCCGCGAGGGGGTCCTGCTCGACGACGTCGAGTTCGAGGAGGGCGACCCCTTCGACATCCGTGAGCTGGAGGCGGCGGAGCAGCGCCTGCGGGCCCGGGCCATCTTCAACGTGGTGCGCGTGCAGCCCCTGGGCCTCAAGGAAGAGAGCGTCGTGCTGCCCGTGGTGGTCCAGGTTGAGGAGCGGTATGACTACTGGGGCGAGCTGGAGTTCTCCGTGGGCGGCGCCACGGACAACCTGATCTTCGGCGCCGTGGCGTACACCAACCGGAACCTGTTCGGCTTCGGCACCCAGCTCACGCTCAAGGGCGAGTACGGCTGGGAGCTGTGGAGCGGCAGCCTCAACTACCGGGACCCGCGCCTGTTCGGCACCCAGTTCACCATGGACCTGCAGGGCTTCGCCCGCAGCAAGGACACCGAGCGCCTGGGGGAGATCATCACCTTCGGTGGGACGCTGAGCTTCAGCCGGGAGCTCAAGGAGCTGGTGCCCAAGCTGGTGGTGCTGGGGCGCTACGAGATCCGCCAGGTGAAGCACCGGGAGGAGGTGGTGCGCCCGCCCGGGGTGGACGAGGCGAGCAAGGTGGATGTGCTCACGCGGGTGGCGGGCTTCGGCCTGGCCGTGGAGTACGACAAGCGCGACAACAAGCTGAGCCCCAGCGAGGGCTACCGGGTGGCCGCCTCCATGCTGGCCGCCTCGCGCTACTTCGGGGGCACCAGCGACTTCCTCAAGTTCAACGTCACCGGCCAGTACCTGCAGCCGCTGCCCCTGGACATGACCATCGCGGTGAGCGTTCGCTACGACCACGGCGTGCCCCTGGGCGACCGGGTGACCCTGCCAAAGGTGGAGCGCCTCTACGCCGGCGGCGACACCACCATCCGGGGTCTGGAGGAGGACATGGCCCTCACCGAGCGGTTCGAGATGCCGCTCATGCCCACGGGCGGGGGCACCCTGTACCAGGTGCGCGCCCAGGGAGGGAACATCCGCCTCCTGGGGAACCTGGAGTTCCGCTTCCCCATCTGGAAGGAGAGCATCATCTTCGGTTGGCCGCTCATGGGCGCCATCTTCTACGACACTGGCGTGGTGACCAACGCCTTCGAGACCCTGGAGGGTGAGGACCTTCGCCACGGCCTGGGCGCCGCCCTGCGCCTGGTGACCCCGGTGGGCTTCACCAGCATCGGCTACGCCTTCTGCCTCAACCCCGAGCCGTGGGATCCAGAGAACGGCCGGCTTCACTTCAACTTTGGGTATATCTTCTAGCGCGGACCACACGGGAGAACGGGAAATGGAGACCATCAACATCAAATCCAAGGACGGCACTGCCCTGCGGCTGGGCCGCTGGGGCGAGGGTGAGCGGGACGTGCTGTTGGTTCACGGGCTCGCCGAGCACGCCGGGCGGTACGAGCATGTGGGGCAGTCCCTGTCGGCCAGGGGCCTGCGGGTCACGCTGGTCGAGCTGCGCGGCCACGGCGAGAGCGAGGGCCGCCGGGGCCATGTGTCGTCGTGGAAGGACTACCTCGACGACATGGCCGCCGCCCTGGGCACCCTGGGCGACCGGGTTGCGGTGGTTGGCCACTCCATGGGGGGCCTCGTGGTCCTGTCCGCCCTGGCATCGGAGACGCCCCCTGCCCTGGCGGGCGTGGCCGTGAGCAACCCGCTGCTCGGGGTGCGGGTCAAGGCCCCGGTGATCAAGGTCAAGGCCGCGCGCATGCTGGCCACCCTGCTGCCCTGGATCCCCCTGTCCAACGAGCTGGACACCAAGCAGATCTCACGCGACCCGGAGGTGGTGAAGGCGTACGAGGACGACCCGCTGGTCTACTCCACCATCACGCCGCGCTGGTACCGGGAGATGAACGACGCCATCGACTCGGTGCGGGCCTTCGCCCCGCGGGCCAGCACGCCCCTGTACCTGCTGGTGTCCGAGGGCGACACCATCTGCAACCCGGAGTCAGCCAGGGAGATCGCCGGCGCCTGGAGCGGCCCTACAACCGTCACCGAGTACGGGGAGCTGTACCACGAGCTGTTCAACGAGCCGGAGCAGGCGGAGGTGCTGGAAGACCTGGGCGCCTGGCTCGAGGGCATCCTCCCGGAGAACGGGTAGCGGCGCAGCGCCCATGCGTTCCAAAAAGACGATCATGCTGCTGGCCGTGCTCGTGCTCACGGCCATGGTCCTGATGTTCCTCGCCACGGGCGGCTCGGACTCGGTCTCCGAGGAGCAGAAGGTGGCGGCCCTCATCGAGGTCATGGCCGAGGCCGCCGAGAAGCGGGACGTCAAGGTCATGCGCGCCCACCTCTCCCGGTCGTACAAGGACTCGCGAGGCCGGGACCACGAGGCCATGAACCAGCTCATCACCATCCACTACCTGCGAAAGGGCAAGATCTCGGTCTACCTGGCCTCAAAGGAGGTGGAGGTGGATTACACGGCCGACCCCCTCAAGGCCAAGGCCAAGGTGCGCGCGGTGATCACCCGGGGCGCGGCCGCGGGCAAGCTGCCGGGGGGGATCCCCGAGTCCGGGGACGCCCTCACCTTCCAGGTGGAGATGACCAGGGAGGGCGATGAGTGGATGCTCACCTCGGCCGTCTGGGAGGGGCTCCGGACGCCGGCGGAGCTGCTGGAGTGAGGTTCATCACGGCCCCCGGAGCGTTGACAGTCTAGAGTCGAGAGTCGAGAGTTGAGAGTTGAACCATGCTGAGAACCCCCGCACTCATCGCCGCCTCCTTGCTGGTCGCCATCGCGACGGGCGGGGTGGCGTACGCCGACCAGGAGAAGAAAGAAGAGGGCAACGGGATCGTCCGCTACAACCTGTCCCAGCTGGTGGCCATGGCCCGCCAGTCATACCCCGGCGTGGCCGCCGCCCGGTACGCGGTGGAGCAGATGGAGGCCAAGCTGTACCGCGCCAAGTGGGCCTGGGTCCCCCAGGGCACCGTCACCGGCCTGGTGGCCCCCGCCCCCGAGGTGCGCTGCATGCCCAGCGAGGAGCAGTGCATCGAGACCACCGCCTACGAGCTGAACTCCCTGGACATCGCGGGGGTGCACCTGCGCATCGAGCTCAGCTTCGGCATGCCCCTGTACACCTTCGACAAGCTGGGCGCGGCCAAGCGCGCGGCCGAGGCGGGGGTTGACCTGCGCCGGAGCCAGGTGGCGTCCACCGTGGACAAGCTGGCGCTGGACGTGACCAAGGCCTACTGGGGCGTCAAGCTGGCCGAGGAGCTGCTCTACACCATCGACGAGGGCCGGGAGCACCTGGTCAAGGCCAAGGAGAAGGTGGAGGAGCAGGTGGACGAGGGCGACGGTGAGGCCACCCTGGAGGACCTGCACAAGATCAACCTCGCCTTCGTGGAGATCGACGGCAAGCGGCTGCAGGCGGTCAAGATGGAGCGGTTCGCCAGGGCCGCCCTGGCCACGCTCACAGGCCAGCGGGGCAAGAACTTCAAGCTGGACAAGAAGTACCTTGCGGCCCTGCCAGGCAAGCTGCGCCCGGCGGCGGTGTACAAGGAGCTGGCCAGCAACCACCGGCCGGATCACCGGAGCCTCAAGGCGGCCATGCGGGCTGCCGAGGCCCAGGTGGATCTGGAGAAGGCCCAGTTCTTCCCCAACTTCATGCTGGTGGGGTCGGCAGGGGCGGGGTACGCCTCCAGCGCCGACGAGCCGAAGAACGCCTACATGAGCGACCCGTTCAACTTCCTGGGCGCGGGCTTCGGCCTGGCCCTGAGGTGGAATTGGGATCAGGTGCAGCAGTACGGCAAGTACAAGGAGGCCAAGGCCCAGCTCAAGATGGCCAGGGCCAAGCGGGCGGAGGCCGTGGCCGGCATCAACCTGGAGCTGGACAAGGCCCTGCTCGACCTGCAGGACGCCCAGGATCAGCTGGAGCTTGCCGAGCGCGGGGCCAAGATCGCCCGGCAGATGCTCACCACCGTCTCCCAGAACATGGCCGCGGGCCTCAACTCCACGGACGACTTCAAGGACGGCCTCACCGAGTTCTTCAAGAACGAGGTCAACCGGCTGCAGGCCTGTTATCAGGTGAACATCGCCTGGGCCGATCTGGGCCGGATCATCGGCATCCGCGCGCCCCGCGAGGAGTAAGCCCGCCCGCCAGCGGCGGGTACACCTGTCCCGGCGTGTGGTGAATTTGCAACACCTGTCAACAGTAGTAGCCGGTACACCGTACTGGGGGCCTGGCGGCGTCTTCAGCCGTACAGTCACGCAACGTATTGAAATTTATTTGTTCGCCCGGATACACATCGATACATTTGATCCTTGAATGATGATTCTCGAGTCCCCGTCGTAATGGCACGGAGGCTGCATTGACTAATCACCAAAGGCCACTGATGTTGACTGCCTGGCCCGGCAAACGATAAATAAGAGGCGCCTCCAGGAGGCTACTTCAAATGCTGAGAAGAGATATCAAGCGACGCATCACCCTGGCCGCGGCCGCCCTCCTGGTGGTTGCTTGGGCCGCTCCCGCGCAGGCAGAGGGGCCCATGGCGACCCTCAAGCGGACCCACGGCGACATCGACAAGCTCCTGGCAAAGAAGGTTGCCCCTGGCAGCGCCAAGGAGAGGTCGATCAACGACATGATCACCGATCGGATCAACGACTTCCTGGACTACAAGGAGCTGGCGCGCCGCTCCCTGGCCAAGCACTGGGGCAAGCGCACCTCCAAGGAGCAGGTGGAGTTCGTGGACCTGCTGCGGGACCTTATCGAGCGCAACTACGTCAAGCAGCTGCGCAAGTCCCACGGCAAGAAGCTGGTCTACAAGACGGAGAAGGTCTCCGGCGACAAGGCCAAGGTCGTCACCACGGTGCCGGTGAAGAAGAAGCGCGGCCGCACCGCCACGGTGGAGATCGCGTACAAGATGCAGAAGGTTGGCAAGCGCTGGATGGTTTATGATGTCGTCACGGACGACGTGAGCATCGTCCGCAACTACAAGTCTCAGTTCGCCAAGATCATCCGCAAGAACTCCTATGAGCACCTACTCAAGAAGATGCGGAAGAAGGCCCGGAAACGGAACACCAAGAACAGCTAGCCGCTCCCTCTCCTCCCCCTCCCTCCTCCTCCTGATCTTCATCCTGACTGGCCTCACCGCCTGCGACGAGTTCAGCTACGAGGGCTTCCAGAAGCCCATGCGGTTCGAGCTGTTCCAGAACATCCCCATCGTCTATCTCAAGCTGGGAGACGGGGCCACCTTCCGGGCGGCTGTGGACACGGCCTCGCCCCTGATGATTATTGACCGCAGGCGGGACGGGGCCCGGGCGAAGACGAGCCTGCGCATGCTGGAGCCGGTGGAGTGCCTGTCCAACCTGGACTGCGCCGCCCCAAAGACGAACTGTGACATCGCCACCGGCAGGTGCCTGCCCGAGAAGGCCGTCTGCAAAGATGACAGCTACTGTGTCAAGTCGGAGCCGAACAAGCCGGTGTGCGACAACGGCGTATGCGCCACCGCGAAAAAGGAGTGTTCAAGCGACCTGGAGTGCAAGAACGCCAGCCGGCCAATCTGCTCCGAGAACCACTGCGTGCAGCTTAATCCGCGCTTCGTCTTCCACAACCTGGAGCACTACGACCTGCCGGTATTGCAGATGGGCCTGGCCAAGCCCCAGGTCTTTGGGGGGGTGGTGGGGGCCCCGCTACTAACCAACTTCGTGGTGCGCCTGGACTACGCATCCACGGTGCCGACCCTCACCTTCCTCGACGAGATCCCGGACAGCAACGAGGAGCTGGCGGACGACTGCGACCATGATCAGCTGCTCACTGGCACCACCGCTGTTCTGGCCGGGTGCACTGCGGTGATGCACACGCCCCTCCACGGCGGCGGGCTGGCCACGGTGGGGCAGTACACCGAGGAGCTTGACCCCACGCGGCTGGTGGTCGATGTCTGCCTGCAGCCCGATGTGTTTGACCCCAAGGAGGCGGACGCGACCCTCAAACCGGGGGAGCAGGAACATGGCGCCCAGAAGCCCACCGGGGTGGCCGCGCAGGCGGTGATCTCCACGGGCCTGGGGTACACCGTCATCTCCCGCTCGGTGCTGGACAGGCTCAAATCCCTGGAGTCCCTGAAGTCCCTGCCCGCCCCTCAGTTCGATCAGGACCTCTTCCTGTCCAGCGGCCAGGAGAAGGTGGACACCATCGTCATCGACAGAGCGGCGCTGGTGTC
>CAZCFB010000036.1:0-40919 GCA_964497805.1 uncultured Kofleriaceae bacterium | reverse complement strand
CCCTTGTTCTTCTTGCAGGACCCCTTGCCGTCGCAGGCGTCTGTGCCGGTGCATGGCTTGGTGGCGTTGGTGTCTTGCTGTCCAGATGAGATGAAGACGCAGAAGCCCGGGCTGCTGCTCAGCCCGCATGACAGGCAGGCCGCGCTGCAATCCTTGTTGCAGCAGAATCCGTCGGAGCAGGTCCCACTCAGGCACTGGCTCGATGAGGTGCAGACAGAGGCCGTCTTGCTCTTGCAGCTCCCCTTGCCGTCGCAAGCCTGGGTGCCCACGCAGGATACGGTGGCGTCCTTGTCAGACTGGCCCGAGGGCACCGGGCTGCACTTCCCTTCCAGTCCTGACCGGCTGCAGTCGAGGCATGTGCCGGTGCAGGCCGTGTCGCAGCAGAAGCCATCCGAGCAGAAACCGGTGACACACTCGCTGCCAGCCTTGCACGCTTTGCCGGTGGCCGTGAAGCAGCCCCCCTTGCCGTCGCACGCCTTGGTCCCCTGGCACGGGGTGGACGCCTTCTGATCCTGCTTTCCCTGAGCCACGTACGAACAGGTCCCCAGCTTGAGGGGGAGGTTGCAGGCCTGGCATGTACCGGTGCAGGACGCGTCGCAGCAGTAGCCATCCGCGCAGTGGCCGGTGAGGCACTCGCTGTTGGCCGTGCACCCTTTGCCCTTGTCGGTGAGGCAGCCCCCCTTGCCGTCGCAGACCTTGTTGCCCGTGCATACCTGGGTGGCGTTCGAGTCCGGCTTGCCCACCGGGACGTTGGCGCAGAAGCCCTCCAGGCCGCTCAGGTTGCATGTCTTGCAGGTGCCGATGCAGGCCGCGTAACAGCACCAGCCGTCCACGCAGAAGCCCGAGGGGCACTGGCTCCCCGAGGTGCAGGTGGTCACCTTCTTGCTCTTGCATCCGCCGGCGCCGTCGCAGGCGAAGAAGCCCGTGCAGGGCACGTTGCTAACCGCGTCTGGCTGACCAAGGGCCACAGGGGAACAGGTCCCCTTGCTACCGGCCAGGCCGCAGTTCTTGCATGTGTCGAGGCATGACTTGTCGCAGCAGACCGAGTCCGCGCAGTAGCCGCTGACACATGGACCGCCCCCGTTGCAGGGCCGCCCCAGGGCCAACTTGCAGCTCCCCTTGCCGTCGCAGACCATGGTGCCCCCGCTGTCGCATGGCTTGGTCGCCGACTTGTCCGGTTGGCCGGCGGGCAACCCTGTACAGGTCCCCGCCTTGCCGGAGAGGTTGCAGGCCTCGCAGGTTGAGGTGCATGCCTTGTCGCAACAGACCCCGTCGGTGCAAATCCCGCTGGCGCACTGGGACACGGTCGTGCAGGCCTGCCCCAGGGCCAGCTTGCAGTTCCCCAGGCCGTCGCAGGCCAGGGCGCCGGTGCAAGGCAATGTGGCCACCGGGTCTGGCTTCCCCTTGGACATGTAGGAGCAGGTCCCGATCCCGTTTTTCACCACACACCTGGAGCAGATCCCCATGCAGGCCGTCTTGCAACAGATGCCGTCCACACAGAAGCCGCTCAGGCACTCGGTTGATGACTTGCATGGGGTGCCCGTCGAGGGGTTATAGAGCAACGCGGTGTCGAGGTACGGTGAAGTATAAGAAGACGAGATCCCCCCCGCCACCAGCACCTTGGTCGTCCCCAGCAGCGTAGCCGTGTGTGCATACCTCGACTTGGATATATACCCGGCAGAGGTCCACTTGCCTGTGGCGGGATCGTACAGCTCCGTGGAGCCGAGAACTGACTTCCCATAACGCCCTCCCACCACAAGCACCTTGCCGGACACCAGGCGCGTGGCCGTGTGGCCATACCTCGCCTTGGCCATGCTCCCGGTGGCGGCCCACTTGGCGGTGGACGGGTCGTACAGCATGGCGCTGGCCAAGGTGGTCAAGCCGCTATGCCCCCCCGCCACCAGCACCTTGCCCGAGCCCAGGAGCGTGGCCGTGTGGGAATAGCTCGCCCTGACCATTGACCCTGTGGAGGTCCACTTGCCCGTGGATGGGTCATACAGCAAGGCGCTGGTATGAGTATTCGTGCCGTCACTCCCGCCAACCACCAGCACATTGCCCGCGCTCAAGCGCGTGGCCGTGTGGAAGGCCCGCCCCGAAGGCAGGCTCGTGGCAGCGGCCCACTTGTTCGTGGGTGGGTCGTACAGCCATGTGTTGGCCCAGTAACTTCCTGCGTAGAACCCCCCTGTCACCAGCACCTTGCCAGAGCCAAGGAGCGTGGCCGTATGCAGAATTTGACTCTTCGCGCTCCCGGCTCCGGTCCATGAACCCGTGGACGGGTCGTACAGCTCCGCGCTCCCCGTATACCCATAGCCGGTTCTATTGACTCTGCCTGCCACCACCAGGACCTTGCCCGTGCTCAGGAGGGTGGCCGTGTGTAGCCCCCTCGCTTGCTTCATGCCTCCGGTGTATGTCCAGGTGCCCGTCGCCGGGTTGTACAGCTCCGCGTTGGGGCTGGCCACGGTGCCGGTAGAACCGGCGACCATGACCTTGCCCGAGCCCAGGAGCGTGGCCGTATATTCCCACTTGCGGTCATTCATGCTGCTGGTGGTTTCCCAGGTGGGATCCAGCAGCGCGGGGAACGTCCGGACAGCTTCAGGCAACGTGAGGGTCAAGGTGGTCCCCTCAAGGGAGACGTCCACATCATGCCGCTCTCCTCCGGCGTCCTCCACCCAGGGCCGGGCCAGCCGCAGCCAGGCGTTGCCCTTTGCGTCCAGCACCTCCACCGACAGGCCAGGCTCCAGTTGGCGCACCCGGCCTCCGCCACGGACCGCCTTCAGCTCGTACACAAAGCGCCGCGGCGCCTGGTCATCGTGCAGCACGACGAACTCTTCCACCCGCTCTTTTTCAGCGGTGATGAAGCTGTCGGCGTGGGGGTATGCGTCCCGGTAGACCAGCGCGTTGTCGGTGGTGACGCCCGAAACATCGCGCGCGCCAATGGCCCGCACCTCCATGGTCACCGGGCCGTTGGAGATGCGCATGATCCCGCTGGCCCTCCTGGGCAGCTCGGCAACCAGACGGTGGTTGCCCGGCTTGCTCCAGGTGCCGCCCTTGTTATTGAGCGCGTCCCGCTCCTCGTCGGTGGGGTCGACTATGGAGTGGAATCCGCCCGCCACCCGTGCCAAGGGCTGGGCCCGCTCAAGATGCGGCTTCAGCACCGGAAAGCGCCCGGCCACCGTGGCCACAAGGCCCTGGGATGCGCGCGCATCAGGACTATCAAGAGGGGCATACTCCTCACTGCACCCGCAGACGATACCGACGAGAGCGGCCAGGAACAGCGGAAGACCCAGGCGAACAGAGAGCATGGAGCACACCCCGAGGCGGTGGAAATCTCGGTAATGGTATCTGATCTTCAGCCAGGCCGATACGCGGGCCCTGCCCCCATCACACCACCAGGTATGCAACCACCGCCATCACCACCACCCCCAAACCCACGAACATGGCGGTGGCGGAGTTGGTTTCGGGCGCGCTCTCATATGCCTCTGGCTCCGAGTAGCTGGTCGACTCGTAACTCGGCGTTGAGGTGGACGGCTCGGAGTAGGCCTGGCTGGCGCTGGCGGCGGCGGCCATGCTCAGCAGGGGGTCAAAGGAGACTTCACTGCTCATTACGCCTGTGGCGCGGGCCTCGCCGGGCAGGTGATGCCTCAGCTTGCCCATGCAGGAGGAGCAGATGTTCCAGTCAGAGCTGTCCTGGGCCACGAGCCCCTTCCACCCCTCGTACATGGTCGACGAGCTCTGGCCGAACATCGCCCCGATGTTCGCGATGCACCCCGAAGAGAAGGGGTTGAAGCCACTCTTGAACACTGCCTGGCGCATCTGCTCCGCGCCGACGTAGGTGCCACTTCCAGGAGAATTACAAAGATCGCAGACGGCCATGGGAACTCCTCCATTTTGGTTTCTGGAAATAGAGAAGTGCAATGGTCAGGCCAGGCATTGGCCCAACACGGCTCCCGGAATGATTGAGGATTTCCTTTTGCCCCCTGTTACCCCCTGTTACCCAACGGAAGGGTCCAGGGAGACAGGTGACACCGCTACCCGAACCGCTCCATCAGGACCTCAGCGAACGCGCCGGCATCCGCCTCCATCTCCACCGCCCGCACGGGCCGCTTCAGGAGGGCTGCAAGGTTCTCGGGCACGGGCACGGGCTGCCCGATGATGGGCTCCACGATGCCCTCGAACTTGGCGGGGTGGGCCGTGGCCACGATGATCCAGTCCGGGGACGCGGTGGCCTCGACCTCCTGCAGCGCGCGCCAGGCGGCCACGCCGGTGGCGGTGTGGGGGCACACGGCCAGGCCATGCTCCTGCCAGGCCCAGGCGATGTTCGCGCGGATCTCGTCGTCGGAGACCGGGTGGGCTGACACCACCCCGCGGAGGCGATCCACGTCGGGCAGCAGGTGGCGCAGGCGCTCCATGTTGGAGGGGTCGCCCACGTCCATGGCCGAGGCCAGGGTCTGCACGGTGCGCCCCGGGGCCCAGCTCCCGGTGCGCAGGTACTCCGGCACCGAACGGTTCTCGTTGGTGGCCAGCACGATGCGGCCGATGGGCAGGCCCATGTGGCGGGCCCAGACGCAGGCCATCGCGTTGCCCAGGTTGCCCGTGGGGATGACGTAGTTGGCGGCCCGCCCCGTGTCGCGCCGCCAGGCCAGGGAAGAGGCCGCGTAGTACACGGTCTGGGGAAGGAGCCGGCCGATGCTGATGGAGTTGGCCGACGAGAGGCGTAGCCTGCGCCTCAGCTCAGCGTCCCCAAAGGCCCCCTTGACCAGGGCCTGGCAGGCGTCGAAGTCGCGCCCCACCCGGAGGCTGACGATGGGCGCCTCCCAGCAGCAGAGCTGGTGCTCCTGGCGCGGGGAGACCATGCCCCCCGGGAAGAGGATGGCCACGCCCACGCCGGCCATGCCCTCAAAGGCCGCGGCCACCGCGCCGCCGGTGTCTCCCGAGGTGGCCACCAGGATGGTGAGCCCGTCCCGGCGCACGCGCTCCAGCCGGGTGAGGCTGCCGGCCAAAAAGCGCGCGCCAACATCCTTGAACGCGGCGCTCGGCCCGTGGAACAACTCCAGCAGCCGGGGGCCACCATCCACGCCGGTAACCGGTACCGGAAAGGACAGCGCCTCGCGGCAGATATTGTCCAGCTCGGGCTCCAGCTCGTCGCCCTCGAACCAGGGCTCCAGGGCCAACCGGGCGATATCGGGCAGCGCGCCCACGCCGTCGAATATCGCCGGATCCAGCCGCGGGAACCGCTCCGGCACATAGAGCCCGCCGTCCGGGGCCAGGCCCGCGCTCAGGGCGTCGGCCAGGCTCACGGCCTCGCAGCCGCCTCGGGTGGAGTGAAATCTAATCGTCATGGACTTCCCTCGCCCCCTCGCCCGCCACGGGGGAGAGCCACCCCTCGGCCTCCAGGCCGGCCTCCTGGAACGCCTCAACCATGGCCCCGCGCCCGTCCTCCGCGGCCTCGTCATCGGCGAACCAGGCGAACATTGAGGGCCCGGCGCCGGAGATGGTGCACCCCAGCGCGCCGCTGTCGATGGCGGCCAGCTGCACCGCGTCGAAGCCGGGGATGCTGCCGCACCGGTGGGGCTCGATCATCTCGTCCCAGAGGGACTGTCGCACCAGGTCCAGGTCGCCGCTAATGCAGCCGCAGATGAACGCGGCCAGGTTGGCGCTCTGGGCGATCACGGTGGCCATTGGCACCTCCACCGGCAGGGCCGCCCGCGACTCCCTGGTGTCGATGCGCAGCTCCGGGTGTACCAGCACGCAGCGCAGCTCCTCCGGCACCGGGACGCGGAGGAAGCTGTCGGGCACCCGGTGGGGGCCCACCACCACCAGCCCCCCAACCAGGCAGGGTGCCACGTTGT
Source organism: uncultured Kofleriaceae bacterium (assembly GCA_964497805.1). Taxonomy (GTDB): domain Bacteria; phylum Myxococcota_A; class Polyangia; family CAZCFB01; genus CAZCFB01. The sequence continues at coordinate 35,070 of CAZCFB010000036.1, read as the reverse complement.
CCCCGTGCGCGCCGCCGCTGGCCACCTTCTCACCGGCCAGGGCGAAGGGGTACAGCTCCTCCGGCGGCAGTGGCTTGTCCAGCAGCAGGTTCATGGCCACCACCGCGCCCACGGCCGAGGCCGCCGAGCCGCCCATGCCCGACCCCAGGGGGATCCCCTTGTGCAGGCGCAGGCGGAAGCCCCCGCCAAGGCCGAGCTGGGTGGCCATCACCGCCGCGGCGGCTGACGCCGTGTTCTCCTCCATGGCCATGGGCAGGTCCGTGACCAGGCCGGTGACCTCCACCACCCGCACATCCAGGCCCTCGCCACGCTCCACGGTGACCGTATCGCCCGCGCACTGCAGCGCGTGCCCCATGACGTCGAAGCCCACGCCCACGTTGCCCACGCTGGCCGGCGCGAACGCCGTGGCCCGGTCCCTCACCACCTTGACGTCCCGTATCACAGCGCCGCCCCCAGTGAGCTGCTCAGGCGCAACAGATCCGCGAACACCCCCGCGGCGGTGACCGCCGGGCCCGCCCCCGGCCCCTGCACCACCAGCGGGTTGTCGCAGTAACGATCCGTGATGAACTGCACCACGTTGTCGGTGAGGTTGGCGTGGGCGAAGGGGTGCGCCGTGGAGAGCTCCACCAGGCCAATGCGGGTCTCCCCCTCGCGGGTCAACCTGCCTGTGAAGCGGAGCACTCGGTCACCCTGCCGGGCGCGCTCCAGCCGGAACGCCATCTCGCCATCCAGCGTATCCAGCCCGTCGAGGAACGCCTCCACCGTGCCCTCACGCAGGGCTTCCGGCACCAGGCTCTCCAGCTCCAGGTCGGCCAGCTCCAGCTCCATGCCCATCTCGCGGGCCAGGATCACCACCTTGCGCGCAACGTCCATGCCGGACAGATCGTCCCTCGGGTCTGGCTCGGTGTAGCCCTTCTTCCACGCCTGCCGCACCAGCTCGGAGAAGGGCACCGAGCCGTCGAAGCAGTTGAGCAGCCAGGCCAGGGTGCCGGAGAAGATGCCCTCGATGACCTGAATCCGGTCGCCGGTCTGGCGCAGGTCCCGCAGGGTCTGGATCACGGGCAGGCCCGCGCCCACCGTTGTCTCGTAGAGGTAGCGCCCGCCACCCCCCGTCCTCCGCGCCCCTTGAAGCTCGCGGTACGCGGCCAGCGACGCCGAGTTGGCCTTCTTGTTTGGGGTAACCACATGGATGCCCGAGGAGAGCCAGTGGGCGTGGCACGCGGCCACCGCCTCGCTGGCCGTGCAGTCGATGATCACCGCGTGGGGCAGGTGGTCAGCCTGCACATGGCGCTCAAGGCGCTCAAGGTCAGTGGGCTCACCGTCTCGCTCCAGCGCTGCCTCCACACCGTCCAGGTCCAGGGTCCCATCGGCCAGCAGCATGAGCCGGGAGCCAGCCACCGCCCGCACCCGCAGGTCGATGTTGAACTCCTGGGCCAGCCGCTCCTGCTCCCCCTTGAGCTGCCGCATGAGCTCTGATCCCACATGGCCAGCGCCGAGCACGCCGATGGAGAGGGTCTGGGGCGACAGGTAGAACGCCCCGTGCACAGCCCGCACCGCCCGCACCTCCGAGGCCGAGTCGATGACCGCCGAGATGTTGCGCTCCGAGGAGCCCTGGGCGATGGCGCGCACGTTGACGCCCGCGCCGGCCAGGGCCGAGAAGAAGCGCCCCGCCACGCCCGGGTGCCCGGCCATGGCGTCCCCCACCACCGCCAGCACGCTCACCCCCGGACAGACCGACACATGCTTGATCTGCCCCCGCCGCAGCTCGTCTACGAACTCATCCTCCACCGCCTCGCGCGCCGCCTCCACCGCGGTCTCCTGCACCACGAAGCAGATGGAGTGCTCCGACGACCCCTGGGAGATCATCACCACCGAGACGCCGGCCCGCTGCAGGGCATAGAAGACCCGCCGGGCAGTGCCGGGCACGCCGATCATCCCGGCCCCCTCCAGGTTCACCATGGCCAGGCCGGAAACCGCGGTTGTGCCCTTGATTCGAAACTTGTCCGCCGACTCCGCGCCCACGCGCGAGCCCGGCGCCTTGGGCCGCAGGCTGTTGCGGATGATGATCGGGATGCCGGCGGCGATGGCCGGGGCCAGCGTCTGAGGGTGGATCACCTTGGCCCCGAAGTAGGCCAGCTCCAGGGCCTCGTTGTAGGAGAGGGTGTCGATGACCCGGGCATCGGGCACCAGGCGCGGATCCGCGCTCATCACGCCGTCCACGTCGGTCCAGATCTGCACCTCCTCTGCCTGGAGCAGGCGGCCGAAAATGGCGGCCGAGAAATCGCTGCCGTTGCGGCCCAGGGTCGTGGGCCGGCCCTGCTCGTCCCCGGCCACGAAGCCGGTGATCACCAGGAACTCGCCGTCGAAGCCTTCCAGCTCCCGCGCCAGCTCCTCGGCCGAGGCCTCCCACTGCACGGCCGGCCCCATCTCGGTGTCCCGCACCCGCAGCACCCGCCGCGCGTCGAGCATCCGGGCTCGGCTCCCGAGCTTGTCCAGCAACCCCGTGAGCACCGTGGCGGACCAGAGCTCGCCGAAGCCGGACACCAGGTCCAGCACCGACCGGTCAGCCCGCCCGGTGAGCCTGGCCGCGCGCAGCAAGTGGGCGATGTCCTCCAGGTCGCGCTCCAGGGGAGAGCGCTCCTCCAGCCCCAGCTCGTTGAACACCCCCTGCTGCAGCTCGCGCACCTGCCCCAGCTCATCCTCGTACCGCTCACCGGCGGCTGCCAGGGTGACGCAGCGAATGAGCGCGTCGGTCATACCCTTCATGGCCGAGACCACCACGCCCTGCAGCGGCCGGTCTCCCTCGCGGAGAATCTCCGCCACCCGCCGATACCGCTCGGCGTCGGCCAGGCTGGTCCCACCGAACTTGTGAACGATCCAGTTGTTCGTTGTCATAAATGGATTCCCGTCGACGATAACGAGTACGGGGATATGTTCCGGATTGCTACAGCAGCGACTTGAGGTCCAGACCGCCGGGGTACATGTAGCTCGTGTACGACCCCACGCCGTAGACCGTGATGCCGGTCTTGGAGGTGGACTCGATGTAGTGCGACCCGCCCGCGATCTCGACCTTGGCCACGGACCAGGCCGACTTGTTGTTCACCTTCACGAACCGGCTGCTCGGGATCGGCGTGCCGTTGAGCTTCACCGTGGCGTTGTCCGGCGCGTGGATGTTGACGTAGTTCTTGGCGTAGGTGGCCGGCGCCAGGAAGTAGTACGAGGTGCGGTACTGCTCCACCGGCACGGCCAGAGCCATGGCGGGGTCATTGGGCGCGCCCTTGCCCGGCTGCAGGTTGGAGTAGTTCTGCCCCACCATGAACTTCACCAGCTGGAAGCGGTCGGTTCCGCTCACCTCGAAGTTCTGCTTGGTGGTGAACTCGAACCACTCGCCCTTGCCCAGCTTCTTGGTGCCGTGCACCGCCGGCTCGAAGCTGATGATGTTCTCCCCGGCGGCCGAGACGACGCGGTACAGGGCCGGGTCGTTGCCCGACGACTTGGTGTGGCTGCCGATGTACTTCTTGCCCATGGCGTGGGTGGGGAAGATCGCCTCTTCCAGGTGGTCGCAGGCCCACTTGTCAAAGGGCACGAAGGTGCAGTTGTGCCCGGAGTAGACCGCCACATCCTTGTCAGCCTTGATGAAGGAGCCAGTGAGGTCGGCGGTGCCCTTGAGGTCGCAGTAGCTGAAGCCGTTGCTGTCGGACTTCACAGTGGTGCAGTTGCCGGGCAGCTCGGACAGGATCTGGAGCACCTCCCACTGCTGGAGCGCGAACACCGGGGTGGCGCCCTTCTTGTGGGCCGGGATGCCGTTGCCGGACGCGGTGTTCCCCTTGAGCTGGAGGTTCACCTTGGTGGTACCCGGCTTGGTGGCCACGATGGCGAAGAAGCCCGGCGACTTGAGCAGCTGCCCCAGCCGCTTGATGATCATGGTGGGCCGGCTGAGCACCATGTACTCCTTGCCCAGGGCGTGCTCCGGCAGCAGCAGGGAGGCGTCGTTGGAGTAGGAGTAACACTTGCCGTCCACGCCCGATGAGTCGGTGCCCTTTTTGCAGTCGCCCTTGAGCACGTAGTCCAGGGCGTTGAACTGATACACGGTCACGGGCCGGGTGGAGGTGAGCTTGTACGCCGCGCCCGGCGCCTTCACCGACTTCATGGAAGTGGCGGTCATCTTCAGGGACGAAACCCAGGGCAGCTTGATGGTGGTCACGCTCTTGGCCGGCACGGTGACGGTCTTCAGGTTCTTGTTGGCCTTGGTGGACACCTTGACTGTGGCCGCGCCCGCGCTGGCGTTGGCCACTGCCACGGCGTACTCGAAGTCCAGCACCAGGCTGGCGTTGGCCGTCACCGTGGGCCAGTAGTCGCAGCCGATGTAGCTCTTGGAGTTGCGCGCCTGGGCGCACAGGTCAACGCAGCGGCCGTTCTGGCACGAGCCCACCGGGCAGGACTGGACCTTGGCCCCCACCTTGCCCTGGGCCGTGCACTTGTGCACGTCGTCGCCCTTGCAGGTCTTGTTGCTGGGCTCGCAATCCGCGCAGTCGCCCAGAGTGCTGCTGCATACCCGCGGGTGGTTGCAGGTCTTCACATGTTGCCACTTGTTATTCACGCACCTCTGCAGGGCGGTTCCCATGCACGCCTTGTTGCCGTTGGTGCACGTTACGGTGCCCGTCTCATTACCGGTGCCGCCGTCATCACCGGCGAAGAATTCGTTGTCGATATTGGTGCAGGCGCCTGCAAGAGAAACCAGCAACGCGAGGGCCAGCAGCCCCATATGTCTAATCATTAATCCACTCCTTCCTGAATCCCAAAGCTTGAACCACAAGACCATATCACCGGTTTGGCATATTTAGGGTGAAGAGTGAATGCCTTGCGTTCACGCCAGTTGCCTCTGTGTATTGAGTGCAACAAACAGGGGGTTGGTCGCATTTCTCAAAAAACAGGCCGCCAGGGCGCGGCCGCGGCCCCTGGCCACAGCCAGGCGAAGCCTGGCGAAGTGACGTAACGAGCCGAAGGCTCGTGGAGTTTTCGGCCACGGCCCATAGGCCTTGGCCGGGAACTCCATAGGGGGTTTGCCCCCCCAGGTGTGCAGGCGCGCCCACTCCATTCACACTCACCTCCCACGCTGCCGGTGTAACTTTACAGAAATACTCGGTTTTCGATTTTCCGTTTTTTTGGAAGCTGGCATACGAATTGCTCCTTATGAGATCCGTTGCCAGCTCACCGCCCCATTCGCCCCGCCCCACCAACCTCCAGCCAGGAAGTGATCATGAGACTGTATTGGTGCGCCTTCATCCTCCTCCCGCTGACCCTCGCCTGCGGCGATGCCACTGAACTCGAGCTGGATATCGCCAGGATCGAGAGCGAAAAATCCAGGATCGTGGGCGGCAGCGCGTACACCGGCATGCCAGCGGTGGGCGCGCTGACCTACAACGGGCAGAGCAGCTGCACCGGCACCCTCATCGAGCCGCGCAAGGTGCTCACCGCGGCGCACTGCCTCACCGGCAAGTCCGCCTCGTACATGCGCTTCGTCATCGGGCCCAGCGTCTCCAGCGCCCAGGCCGTGCTGCGGGTCAAGAGCCTGCTCCCGCACCCGAGCTACAACAGCTACAACACCACCAACGACATCGGCCTGGTGATCCTGGCCCAGGACGCGCCAGTCACGCCCATGCGGGTGCTCACCACCCCCATGACCAGCTCCTGGGTCGGGCGCAGCCTCTACTTCGTGGGCTACGGCCGCACCAGCGGCTACTCGGGCGGCTCGGGGGCCAAGCGCGCCGTTTGGATGAAGATCTCCCGGGTGAACAGCACCACCTTCCGCTACAACGACGCCGGCCGGAACACCTGCAGCGGCGACTCGGGCGGCCCTGCCTTCCACAAGGACAGCGCCGGCAACTACCTGGTCGCCGGGGTCACCTCTTACGGCGACAAGTACTGCACGCAGTACGGCGTGGACACCCGGGTGGACCGCTACCTGAGCTTCGTCAAGCCAGCCGCCCCTGCCACGCCCCCCACCACCCAGCCGTCAAACCCGTGCAAGGGCGAAACCTACGCCGGCCGCTGCTCGGGCACCAAGGTGGTCTGGTGCGAGGACAAGAAGGTGCACACCCAGGATTGCGCGGACAAGAGCATGGTCTGCACCTTCGACGCCGGCCACAAGTACTACGCCTGCGCCAAGCCCAACGCGCCGGCAGACCCGTGCAAGGGCGAGACCTACGCAGGCCGCTGCTCGGGCAACACGGCGGTCTGGTGCGAGAACAAGAAGGTCTACAAGGTCGATTGCAAGGCCAAGTATGGGAAGAAGTGTGGGTGGAGTAGTTCCAAGAAGTACTACGGGTGTTTGTGAGTCGACAGTCGACAGTCGACAGTTGACAGTTAATAGTTGGCCCGTGATGGCCAATCGAATCTCCCTCCTCTGTTTGCTCCTGTTCCTGCCGGGCTGCCCCGCGACGACGCCTGATCCGTCGGCGCAGGTCAAGGTCCCCCCGCTCGCCAACACGGGCGCGTCGGTGGTGGTGGGCACCAACTTCGTGGGCTTCTCCGGCCTGGACCTGAGCCCGGACGGCACCTTCTGGCTGGTTCCCGAGCGGGCGCGCCTTGTGCTGCCGGTGGACGCCTCGGGGCAGGCCGGGCACCCGGTCCCCCTGGAGGGCATCCCCGATGGCCTGGACACCGAGTCCCTGGCCTGGCTGGACGACGGGCGCCTGGCCCTGGGGCTGGAGGCCACCGGAGAGGGACGCGCCACCATCGAGGGCAAGCGCTGCGACGTGGCCATCATGGCGCGGGGTGGCCTTGGAGCTCCCTTCAGGCTGGAGCGTTGTCTGGCCCTGCCCCTGGAGCGGTGGGGGCTGACTCCCAAGGCCAACCGCGGCGTGGAGGGCGTGTGCGCTGCGGGGGGCATGGTGGCCGCGGCTTTCGAGACGGTGCTGGAGCGGGAGGGCCAGCGGCTGGCGGCCCTGGGGGTTTTCAACCTGAAGGCCGGCGCCTGGCAAGCTCACGCCCTGAGCCTGACCAGCACCGCGGAGCAGAAGGGCAAGGTTTCTGCGCTGCACTGTGACCTCGACCCGGCGTCGGAGGGCGGCCTGCGGCTGGTGGCCGTGGAGCGCCACTTCTCGGTGCGGCGGCTGGTGGCGTACCGGGTGCCGTCCCGGTCCGGGGCATCCCCCCTGGAGCCCAGGGTGGTGGCTGATCTGGCCGCGATCCAGCTGCGGGGGGACAACCCGGAGGGCCTCGCCCGGGTGGAGGGCCGGCGGTGGGCGGTGATCAACGACAACCACTACGGCCGCCGTATGGGGCCCACCTACCTCTCCTTCCTGACTCTCGGCCAAAGATGAACCGGCGCAGGCCGCGTGATAGCATGAACTCAATGCGGCTCAACTGGGCATTCATGCCGGTATTCCTGTTCTCCGGATCACTGGCCTGTACTTTTGATGTGTCGGGCGTCTCATTCGGCCCGGGATCGTCCAGCGTGGACCAAAAGGTGAACCGCGACGCCCGCTCGGACCGGCCAAAACCGGGCAAGGACATGAACAAGGACCGCCCCACCAAGCCGCCGGGGGACAGCAAGCCGCCGTTGCCGGATCAATTCATCCCCCCGGACACCAAGCGCCCGCCCGATACGCGCCCCCCGGACCGGTTCCTGGTGCCGGACACCGTCAAGTGCCCGCCGCCCCTGATCAAGTGCGGCCCGGCCTGCGTGAACATCAGCCAGGACAACCAGCACTGCGCCGGCTGCTTCAAGCCATGCCCCACGGGCTTTCTCTGCTCAAAGAAGAAGTGCTGCCCCTTCCTCTCCACGAACTGCGGCGGCGCCTGCGTCTTCACCGCCAAGAACGACAAGCACTGCAGCGGCTGCAACAAGCCATGCCCCGCCACCCACACCTGCACCAACGGCCACTGCTGCCTCAAGGGCGAACGCTACTGCGGGAGCAAGTGCGTGGACCTCAAGATCGACACCAAGCACTGTGGTTTCTGCGGTAACAAGTGCCCCACGGGCCAGGTGTGCAAGAACGGGGCGTGCTGCCTCCCGGGGCAAGTCAACTGCAACGGCAGCTGCGCTGACCTGCAGTGGGATCCACAGCACTGCGGCGTGTGTAAGAACGCGTGCAAGCCCAGCGAGGCGTGCTCCGGTGCCCTCTGTTGCCCCATCGGGGAGACCAACTGCAGCGGCACCTGCTACAACCTGGGCGCCAACCTCAAAAACTGTGGCAAGTGCGAAAACAACTGCAAGACCGGGGAGAAGTGCAACAACGGGGTGTGCGGCACCGGCTCCACAACCACCTCCGGCTGCGCCGCCGGCACGGACGACCAAACCTTCAACGGCGGCATGCGCGGCTGCAAGGGCCAGGTCTCCTTCGCCAAGCGGGCCGACCTGTGTAGCGGCAAGTTCCGGGTGTGCGGGGCCAAGGAGTGGGTGAACCTACGCGGCAACACCAACCCCACATACAACTACTGGACCGACGATGTGCTCTACGCCTACAGCACCTGGTGGGGCTGCGGCGTGACCCCCTCCCAGTACTATGGCGTCCACTGCAGCGCCACCGTGCCCATGCGGGTGTGCGCCGGCGCCTCGGACCCGCTGGGCAACAAGTGCCAGTGGACCGGCTGCGGCTACCAGAATAGTAAGAAGAACCACCGCTTCGGCGGCTGCAACGGCAACCTCACCGCCGGCTCCCTCTGCTGCCCCAAGTAGCCGCCGCCTACCGCCCGCGCTGCAGCACCCGCAGCGAGAAGAAGTTGTCCCGCACGCCGGTATTCACCTCCCACTCCTTGCGCACGAACTTGCTCCAGGTGCCGTTGCGGATGTGGCTCACCATCTTCGACTCGGCGAAGTTGCACACCTGGCCTGCGTCCGAGGGTTTGCAGGTGTAACCCGTGCGGGTCTCGGTCTTGGTCTTGACGCCCTGCTTGTTGAAGTAGCGGATTTCGGAGGCGTGGTGCAGATCCTTGCGGATGTCGAACTCGATGCGCGGGATGGGCGCGTCTTCGGGGTTCCTGGGCAGCCCCTCCACGGTCCAGTGGGTCGGGGTTTCCTTGAGGACCTTTCCCAAAAAGATGTCCCCGTAGGTGGCCATGGTGAACTCGTTCTGGCTGTAGGTGGTGCCCATGAAGCTCTGCTTCTCCACATGGCTGGCCATGCGGCGCACCTTCCGGTAGGCGGGCAGGTAGACGTACATCTTCTTCCTGGACAGGACCAGGGCCTTCATCCCCTTGACGTCCCCAGGGGCGAGGAAGTCGGTGCGCCGCAGCTTGGTGCCCTTGACCCGCACGTCCATCTTGAGCACGCGCGCGTCCTTGCCCGGCTCCTGGGTGATCAGGTCGTAGACGAAGTGCTGGTCCTTGGCCCGGGTGAGGGCCGCGTCAAACAGGGCGAGCACCTTGTTTCCGTCCTCACCGGCCTGGGCCGAGGCGGGGATGAGCAGGGAGAGGGCGAGAGCGGCGGCAAAGAGGCGGAGAGGTTTCAATGGTCGGCTCCTGACAAAGAGGTCTGACCATTGTTAGCAGAAAAAAGAGACGATGTTGTCAGAAAAAAGCGAAGAGCGTGTCGCTTTTCGCGAAATGTCGCGAGGGCTGCTACTTCAGCAAGTTGTCCATCCTGTGGATAATATAGAGCATTTGCAAATTGCACCCGCTGCAGTAGTACTCGGGATCCTTGGGCACGGCCAGCTTGCCATCCATCCAGTGATGCAGAACCCTTCCTCCGGAGAACAGCTTTGTGCGGATGAACTTCAGGATTTCGGCTACCTCACTCTTGAGCCCGGCGGACTTGGTCTGCTGGTAGAGCAGTGACAGCCCAATCATGGTGAAGTTCTGGGATGAGAGGGTGGTGTAGTCGTCGGTCTTTGCGCCCATGTACTTGGCGCTGTAGGGCGAGCGGTACCGCCCCTCCCCTGTCACCTTGAGCCCCTGAATCGCCTTGTGCAGGTCCTTGGCCTGGTCCAGGTAGAGCTTCTTCTGGGTCAGCTCATAGGCCCGCACATGGGAGATGAGCTGGGTGATGTTGGGGTAGAGGAACAGGCCCGAGCGCTTGGAGGAGAACTTGTAGTACCCCTTGTCCTTGAGCCAGGCCATGGTGCGCCCCTTGGCCAGGATCTCCTCGGCCTCGCTGATGCGCTGGGCCTTCTTGGCCCCGCCCACGGTGCCGGCGTACTCCAGGCAGAGCAGGGAGAGGGTGGCGTTGGTGGTTGTGGGGCCGTAAGTGTCCACGCCGTAGCCCCCCACCGAGCTGGTCCCCTCCGGGTAGTAGTCCATGGTCTTTGCCAGCAGCAGGATCACGTCGATGGCCTTGTCCAGCATGGCCAGGGTCGCCTTGTCCTGGGAGTGGTGGTAGCGCTCCATGAGCCCGAACAGGGCCATCATCACGTCCTCCAGCTGGTTGATCAGCTTGCTGACGTCGGCGAGGGTGTCCTGGAGGATCTCCATGTTGTAGGTGTGGGTCTCGTGGCCCACCTTCTCCTGCTCGGTGTTGGAGCCCGCCTTGCCGTAGCGGAAGAAGAAGCCGGGGCCGTAGAAGTTGGCGTCGCCGAAGTCCTCTGGCCAGTTCCCCTTCACCGGCAGGTTCTTGGCCGTGGTGAGGTGCTTGAGCACGGTGCGGAACATGTCCGTCTCGTGGCTCGGGTCAGGTCCGGTGGCCAGGGGGTTGTCCGCCGGCTCCTCGGCCTCGTCGCCGCAGGCCATGGCCAGGAGGGCAAAGACAAGCAGGGGGGCGATGATCTTGTGGGTCCAGTTCATGGGTTCTCCTCGCGCCCAGAAGCATAGCATTTGGCGGCCGCCCCCCGCTCCAACCCCTCGCGGATGGACTGCACCGTGCGGACTCGGCTGATGCGCGGCGCCATGATCCAGTCGAAGAAGCTGTCCTTGCCGCACACCTCACGCGTGGCCTGAGCTTCGGACTTGCCAGCCTCCAGGGCCACGCGCACCTGGTCCACGACCTGCCCCATGTTCTCGATTCGGCGGTCCATGTACTCGGCGGGATCGCGCACCAGGCCGCAGTGGCCGGTGATGACCCGTGTGCCGGGCTCCAGCAGCGCGCGCACGGCCCGCAGGGTTTCCAGGATCTGCAGGTAGTCCTCGGTGAGCATGGTGGCCACCTTGCGGCTGGGCAGGGGCACCGCGTCGCCGGTGATCAGGATGTCGTCAGGCATCACCCGGTAGATCACGTGGCACGGGGAGTGGCCCGGCGAGGGGATGGTGTGGATGGTGCGGCCGCTGTCTGTGGTCTCGGTTTCGCCCACCTGCCGGTCAGCGCGGGTGGGGGCCGGGATGCCCCAGAAGATGCGGTACGGCAGGCCGATGTCGCCGTACGCCCGGTGGGTCATGTCCCCGGGCATGAGCACCTCCACGCCGGCCAACTTCACCAGCAGGTCGGTGTTGCCGGTGTGGTCCTCGTGAAGGTGGGTGTTGAGCAGGCGGGTGGCGCGGCTCGCCAGGCCGGAGCCACGCAGATAAGCGGCCAGAGCCCGCCGGTCGCAGCGGGGGTTGCCGCTGTCGATGACGCAGTCATCCACGCTGACGAAGTAGGCCCACATGAACGGCTTGCCCAGCAGCGTGGCCGTGGTGCGCATGATGGTGACGCCGGGGGTGTCCTGGAGGGGGGTTGAGTCGAACATCGCCCTCCCCTCTACCACAGATCCGTAATACGATGCCGTCCGGACATCGGAGGAAACAGCACACATGTACGACGTTGCGGTAATCGGCGGGGGCGTCATTGGCTGCGCCATCGCGCGGGAGCTGTCCCGCTATAACCTGCGCATCGTGCTCATCGAGCGCTGCGCCGAGGTGGGCTTCGGCACCACCAAGACCAACAGCGGCATTATCCACCCCGGCCACCACAGCCCGGCGGACACCCTCAAGGGGCAGCTGGCGGTGCGGGGCAACGCCCTGTACGACACCCTGCGCGAGGAGCTGAACTTCGGCTTCCGCCGCATCGGCGAGGTGGTGGTCGCCCGCTCCGACGAGGAGATGCCCGTCCTGGAGCGTTTGCTGAAGCAGGGTGAAGACAAGGGCGTGCCGGGTTTGGAGATATGGGACCGCAAGCGGCTCAAGCGTGAGGAGCCGAACCTCTCCCACAAGCTCAAGGGCGCCCTGTACGCGCCCTCGGCGGGCGTGATCAACCCGTACGAGTTCGCCTTCGCCCTGGTGGAGAGCGCCGTGCGAAACGGGGTGGAGCTGCTCGAGGACTGCCCGGTGCGCGGCATCGCGCGGCACCCCAAGGAGGGCTTCACCCTGGTGCTGCCCGAGGCGAGCCTGGACGCGCGCTTCATCATCAACGCCGCCGGGGTGCGCTCCGACGAGGTAGCCCGCATGGTGGGCCTCAACGACTTCACCATCCACCCCCGCAAGGGGGAGGAGTTCATGCTCGACAAGCGGCTGCGGGGGCTGGTGCAGCGGCTCATCTTCCCGGTGCCGAGCAAGGTGTCCAAGGGCACGCTGATCATCCCCACCTACGACGGCACCATCATGGTGGGCCCCACCGCCGAGGACACCGATGACCGCGACGACCTGGCCACCTCCTCGGAGGGGGCGGACAAGGTGTTCTCCTTCGTCAAGCAGATCTGCCCGGCCATCAACCAGCGGGACGTGATCACCGAGTTCGCCGGCCTGCGCGCGGTGAGCAGCACCAACGACTTCATCATCGGCCCCACCTCGGTCAAGGGCTTCATCAACGTGGCGGGCATCCAGTCGCCAGGGCTCACCGCCTCGCCGGCCATCGCCGAGTATGTGCGGGACGTGCTCAAGGACGAGGGCCTGCCCCTGGAGCCCAAGCGCAACTTCCGCCGCTACGTGCAGGGGCCGCCCCGCTTCGCGGCAATGGACCTGGACGAGCGCCGCCGGGCCATCGCGGGCAACCCTCTGTTCGCCCGGGTGGTGTGCCGCTGCGAGCTGGTCACCGAGGCGGAGATCCATAACGCCGTGGACCATGGCGCGCGCACCCTGGACGGCATCAAGTTCCGCAGCCGCGCCGGTATGGGCCGTTGCCAGGGCGGGTTCTGCACCTCCCGCTGCATGGAGATCCTCACCCGGCGCATGGACACCAAGCTCACCGATGTGACCAAGCGGGGGGGCGGATCGTACCTCGTGCAGCCCATGGTCAACGACCAGCACCCGGGAGGTGAGAAATGATCGGGCGCGCGGAGGGGAAGTACGACGTGGTGGTCATCGGCGGCGGCCCGGCGGGCATGGGCGCGGCCATCGGGGCCCGGGACTCAGGCGTGGAGCGCGTGCTCATGCTGGATCGGGAGCCGGAGATCGGCGGCATCCTGCTGCAGTGCATCCACCAGGGCTTCGGCCTGCACTACTTCAAGGAGGAGCTCACCGGCCCGGAGTACGCCGAGCGGTTCCTCGAGAAGACCGTGGAGCATGACATCGACGTGCTCACCGGCGCCTACGTCTCGGGCGTGGCCGTGGACTCACGCGGCACCAAGAGCGTGCGCGTCATGAGCGAGGAGCGCGGCCTGCTCACCATCGACACCAGCTCCGTTGTGCTGTCCATGGGCTGCCGCGAACGCACCCGCGGGGCGATCCAGATCCCGGGCACCCGCCCGTCGGGGGTGCTCACCGCCGGCCTGGCCCAGAAATTCGTCAACATGATGGGCGTGCTGCCGGGCAAGCGGGTGGCCATCCTCGGCTCCGGCGACATCGGGCTCATCATGGCCCGGCGCCTGGCCCTGGAGGGGTGCGAGGTGGTGGGGGTTTATGAGCTGATGCCCCACTCCAACGGCCTGACCCGCAACGTGGTCCAGTGCCTCAACGACTTCAACATCCCGCTGCACCTCTCCACCACGGTGGTGGAGATCAAGGGGCGCGACCGGCTGGACGGGATAACCGTGGCCCCGGTGGGCGACGACTTTGCGCCTGACATGAGCCGCGCGCAGGACGTGAAGTGCGACACCCTCCTGCTCTCCATCGGGTTGATCCCCGAGAACGAGCTGTCCCAGAGCCTGGGCATCCGCCTGGACGGGGTGAACACGGGCGGGCCGTGGGTCTCCAGCACCATGGAGACCTCCATGCCCGGCATGTTCGCCTGCGGCAACGTGCTCCATGTGCATGATTTAGCCGACTTCGTCACGCGGGAGTCCCTGCTGGTGGGACAGTTCGCCGGTGAGTGGGCCCGCGGGGTGCGCCGGCCCAAGGACAATATCCAGCTCGTGCCCGGGGACAACGTGCGCTACTGCATCCCGCACACCCTGAGCCCGGAGCGGCTGCACACGGTCTACATGCGCTGCAAGGCGCCCATGAAGCCCTGCAAGATCAGGGTGGGCAACCTGATGGAGAAGAAGCTGCGCTTCGTGGTGCCCGCCGAGATGATCATGCTCAAGATCAGGCCGTCGGTGCTGGAGCGGTTCCAGGGGGACACCCTGCGCATCGACATTGTCCCCGAGGACGCGCCGCCCCTGGAGGTGCCCCGTGGCTGACAAGAAGAACTTCATTTGTATCGGTTGCCCGGTTGGCTGCCCCCTGGAGCTGGATCACGAGGGGGACAAGATCGTGGAGGTGGAGGGGCACGAGTGCGACCGCGGCGCCAAGTACGCCGAGCAGGAGTTCACCGATCCGCGGCGCGCCCTGGCCACCACCGTGCTGATCCACGGGGCGCGCTGGGCCCGGATCCCGGTCAAGGCCACCGGCCATGTGCCCAAGGACCGCATCATGGAGGCGGCCCGCCAGTGCCACTCCGTGGAGGTGGAGGCCCCGGTGCGTAACGGCCAGGTGCTGATGCGCGGCTTGTTGGGAGAAGAGGGCCTCGACGTGGTGGCGACGAGGAGTATGGACCGCCGCTAGCACCCGCTCATAAATTCCACTTAATTGGTCTAATATCCCCCCTGTCAGGAGGAGTGCATGACCAGATTCGACCAGGGGACACCCTCACAGGGCCTGCGGCACATGATCGGCAACACCCCGCTGCTTGCCATCAGCGTCAAGTACAAGGGGCAGGATCGGGTGGTCTTCGCCAAGGCCGAGAACCTGAACATGACCGGCAGCATCAAGGACCGCATGGCCCTGCACATCATGCTGCAGGCCCACAAGCGGGGCGCCCTGTCCCCGGGGGGTTTGGTGGTGGAGGCGACCAGCGGCAACACCGGCATCGCCTTCTCGGCCATCGGCCGGGCCCTGGGGCACCCCGTGGCCATCTACATGCCCAACTGGATGAGCCGCGAGCGCATCGATCTGATAAGCAGCCTCGGCGCCGAGATCGTGCTGGTCACGCCCGAGCAGGGCGGCTTCCTCGGCTCCATCAAGATGGCCGAGGAGCGGGCCAGGCGCATCGAGGGGGCATTCCTGCCGCGGCAGTTCGAGAGCGAGGACAACACCGCGGCCCACGCCGAGACCACCGGCCCCGAGATCTGGTGGCAGCTCAGCTTCCACCACCTGCGACCGGACGCCTTCGTGGCCGGGGTGGGCACCGGCGGCACCATCATGGGGGTGGGCCGCTACCTGCGCGGGCAGGTGCCGGACATCAAGCTGCACCCGGTGGAGCCGGCCAACTCCCCCACCCTCTCCACCGGGCACAAGGTGGGCAAGCACCGCATCCAGGGCATCTCCGACGAGTTCATCCCGGCCATCGTGGACCTCGACTACCTGGACGAGGTGGTCGCGGTGGACGACGGGGACGCCATCCTCATGGCCCAGCGCCTGGCCTCCCGCCTGGGCCTGGGCGTGGGCATCTCTTCGGGTGCCAACCTCATCGCCGCGCTAAAGGTGCAGGACCAGCTCGGCCCGGACGCGGTGGTGGTCACCGTGCTGCCGGACGACAACAAGAAGTACCTGAGCACCGACCTGCTGCGAACCGCCGACGAGCCGGTGGGCGACGACTTCATCTCCACGGACGTGGAGCTGGTGGGCTACCAGGCGGTCAAGCGGGTGTGCCACACCTGCTGCGTGCCCGAGGAGTGCGGCCACCTGCTCGAGACCGAGCTGCCCCGCCACCCGCCAGAGGGCCCCCTCTGCCCCAAGGAGATGGGCCGGGGCCTGAAGGACTAGCAGGGCTCAACTGCCGGGGAGACCGCTGTCCACGGGGCCGCCATCAGGGGCGCCAGAGTCTGGTTGGCCGCTATCCCTGGAGGCGTCCGGCCCCGCGTCGACCAGAGGTTTGGTGAACTTGCCGCTCGCGGTTTTGTCCAGGCAAACCCCGGTGGGATCCGCGGAGCTGGCCTTGCTCAGCCCCGTGGTCCGGTCAGCGCATGCCATCTTGGTGCTGTTGGTGTCGTCCCCGAGGCTGCTGCAGGTGTAGCCCGTGGGCAAGCTGTCGCACTTCTGGACCGCGGCGCTCATGCAGACCGGCTCGGCGGTGACCTTCGCCCCGCTGCCAAACTGCCACCTGTTCCAGGCGTAGCACTCATAATCCCCGCCGGAATCCCCGCTGTTTCCCCGGCAGGTGGGGCTGGCGTCGAGCTTGCACGTCTTGAAGCAGAGGCCGCCGTAAAAACCCCAGTGGCACACGCTCTCGGTGGGGCAGAGGTAGCCGGTCAGCTGGTTGGCGAACGAGCAGAACGGGATGGTGCAGTAGCCGTTGCGGTAGTGTGTTCCGATGGCCCCGCTGGCGCTGCGCTGTTCCTTCATGCACACGCCGTTGTGCGGGCAATCGAAGTCGTCCTTGCAAGGATCGCCCACCTTGGCGGCGGCCTTGCCGTAGCCGTGGGGACCACATAGCCCGGCCTTGGAGCAGTACCCGGGTCGGCCGCAGACCCCGGACACGGATTCGCAGAAAGCGTCCGTGGCGACGGCCTTGCAGTCGGCGTCGGCGTAGCAGCTGGTGCTTGAGTATGCCGGGCAGTCTCGCGATACGGTGCACGCGGGATAGAGACAGGCCGCGGCCTCCGGGCGCCGGGTGTAGATGGTCGAGAGGGGATGGCAAGTCTGCTTGCTGCTGGCCGGGCAGGGATTCTTGGTCATGCTGGGCTTGCACTTCAGGAGGCAGTAGTTGACCGTGACCGATCCCACGGTGAAGGTCGCGCACACGGAGCTGGACTTGGGGCAGCTGTCCTCGTCGACCATGGTCGTCTTCGGGTCGTCGGGGGTGCAGGTCTTGGTGCAGATGCCGGCGGGCTTGGCCCCGGCGAACAGGCTCGTGTACTGCACACAGTGCGGGGAGTCAGGCTTGCAGTCCTTGGCTGCCACGCACCCCTGGCCCAGGTTGCTGCTCCCCGTGCCCTCCGCTGCCTGATCTGAAGGGGCTGTCTCCAGCGCCCCATCTCCCCGGGGGGCGTCCGGAACAGTTCCTTGATCTGGCCCGGTGTCCTGGACGGCAGCGTCATCTGTGCCGTCATCACTATCCGGACATGAACATGTAAATAGACAGAACAGCAGAGAAAGAGCCAGGACAGCTCCACGCTCGCGCAGCCTCGTTACCATGGGGACCCTCCACGCAAAACCCGCACTAACAGCCCAGTAATAACGTCTGATTTTTGGTGTCTCTTACTATGTGTATTTCCGGGACTTGCTTGGTCCCAAGTCCATACCGCGACATATTTGCCCTGAACCTGCGCGATATTGTGATCCATCAAGCGTGATCCAAATGTCGCGGCCTGGGATTTCCCTCATCTTTCTCCATCATTACAATGCGGAACAGAGTTGGCCCGGCCCATGCATTTCCAGGCGGCGAAATCGAAACTCACCAGGAGCCGACCATGAGAATTCACCTGATGCTGATCACCCTTTGCTGTTCACTGCTGGTTCAGAGCTGCGGCGGCGACCCGCTGGTGGGCGACTGGTTCGCCTGCAAGGACGCGGCCTGCACGCGGCTGGATGACGACGGCGTGCGCTTCACCGAGGAGGGCGAGGTGGGCCTGCTGGAGGCGCCCGGGTCCACTTATGACCCGCACGAAATGTACCGCATGACCATCGTGGGCAGCTACGAGTACGAAGACGAGACCCTCACCGTTACCTCCTACGAGGACGGCAAGACCGCCAGCATCCGGGCGGTGATGGACGGCGACGACCTGATCCTCCACATGCAGACGGCCAGCTCCAGCTGCATCTCCCAGCCGGGCGGCGCGCCCAAGTGCAAGACCGAGGCGCCCTCCACCGAGGCCGTGCGCTTCAAGCGCGTGCATGACCACATGGACCCGGGCCCGCCCCCCTGCGACCCGCCAAACACCACCACCCCGGCCCCCGCGCCCCTGCCCCCGCCGCCCTCAAGTGGCGGGAGCAAGGAGCCCACGCCGGCTGGTTGATCCTGCCAGCCCCTCCCCTTCTCGCGGTTTCCCTACTTCAAATAAGAACTGATGGCTGCCATGAGCCCGGCCGTGTTGCTGCCGGTGTGGCGGTACAGGACCTTCATGGTCTCCAGGTCGAGGATCATGTTGAAGGGCGTCTCCCGCTTGTCGTAGAAGGCGCCCATCTTGAAGGTCGGGTCCATGACCACCGGGTAGGTGAGGTTGTAGGCCTTGATCCAGGTCCTGAGGAAGGCCTCATCCGCGGGCTGCCCCTTGGTCTTGGTTTCAAAGAGCACGCTCATGACGCCCACCCGCCGGTCCAGGGCGCCGGAGGCGATCATCTTCTGGATATCCAGGGCCTCGGCCGAGCAGGCCGGGCACCAGCCGGCGGCCACGGAGACCCAGAGGAGGCGCCGCCCGGGACCCACGGCGCAGGCCCGGGCCAGTTGATGCCAGTCGGAGAAGCCAAGCTTGCGCATCCCATTCATATCGGGCTGCTGCTTCGCCGGGTCCTTGCACACCGGGTCCGGATCCATGAAGCCGTCAAAGGAGATGTCAGCCGCCACCTGGCCCACCGCGGTCCCGTGAGGCCCGCAAGGGTAGGCGCCGCCGTCCGGGCACGCGGGGGACGCCGGGCCCGCGTCGCGCGGCATCATGGGGGGCACATCACTCCTGCACCAGGGCGGGGCCATGGCGACCAGCAAGACCAGGGAGACGCGGGCGGCCAGCACGCTACTTGCTCTTTTTCGCCACCGGGAGCACCTGCATGGCCACCACCTTGCCGCTCTCGAGCTGCAGGGTCAGGCCCTTGGCCGGGTACCACCAGGCGCCGATGAAGGGATCCTTGACCGGCTCGCCCAGGGCGGCCTTCACCGCGGCCTCGCCGCTGCCCACCCCGACACCGCCTGAGGTCTTGAGCGTGGACTTGGGGCCCAGGTAAACGGCGGCCACGGTCTGGGCGCCGGTCTTGCCGGAGTACAGGATGGCCAGGTTCAGCTTGTCGTAGGCAGCCCGGCGCCCGAGCTTTCCCATGTCCAGAGTCAGGGACGGCGTCCCCAGCTGCGACTCCAGGGCCGCGGCCCCGCTCCCCAGGCAGATGCTCTTACCGTCCACCCCCACCCCGGCGCCCGGCGCGATGGCGCCCTCCGCCGCGCACGGCGCCTCCTCCTCGTCGCCGCAGGACACACACACCAGGACCAGGGCCAATATCCAGATCAAGCGGCTCATTTGGCACCTCCCAGCTGGAAGCGGATGCTGCTCACATCGCCCACCCGCTTACCTGTCTTCGCCTCGAACAGGGCCGCGTGCCACGCCCCCTCCTCGAGCCCGGCGGTCTTGGCGTAGGCCGGCGCCATGAGCTTGGTGAAGTAGGCCCCGTTGGCTGGCAGGGTGAGCTGCCAGCGCGCCCCCGCCTTCTTGGCCCCGGGAAAGTCCAGCTTCCCCCGGTAGGCCACAGGCGGCCCCCCCTCGTAGCTGATCATGATCAGCAGCTCCACATCCCGCCTGGCCCCGGGGTTGTACAGGGTCAGGTACACGGGCATCGCCTCCCCGGCCTGCTTGTAGTTCAGCTTCTCGGTGGTGATGGTCACCCGGGTCTCGGGCTTGGTCACCGCGGCGGTGAGCACCGGCTTGTAGTCGACCTTGCCCACCTTGGCGCTGTCGTTACCGTCGGCGATGGTGGCGTCGATCTTGGCGGTGTCGGTGGTGCCCCACCAGTTGTTGGCGATCTTCGGCGCGCTGACCCAGGCCGGGTAGCCCTCCTTGAGCTCGTTGTGCCAGGAGAAGTCGCTGGCCACGCCCATGCGGGTGTTGCCGTACACGTTGTTGTAGGCGAAGGCCCGCAGGTAGGCGGCGCCGAAGCCGGCGGCCCCGATGAACAGGGTGTTGGTGTTACCGGTGAAGGTGTTGTCAAAGAAGAAGGGGGTGGCGTGGGGGTAGCAGGTGACGCACACATGCACCCCGCCCCCGTCCGCGGCCGCCGAGTTGCCCTTCACCGTGTTGTTCAGGAACGCCTGGGAGGAGGAGAGCAGGGAGACGGCCCCGCCCTCCCAGGTGGCGATGTTCTTCTCAAAGGTGTTGCCCACCATGGGGGAGTAGGTGTTGTAGGTGGTCACCGCCCCGCCGTAGGCCGACTTGTTGCCGGTGAAGGTGCAGTCCTGGATGATGGGCGCGGACTTCTCGGCGAAGATGGCGCCACCCTCGGCGGTGCTGTCGCCGGAGTTGTCCTTGAAGGTGCAGCCCACCACCCGCGGGGCGCTCCCCTTGGTTATCAGCAGGGCCGCGCCGCACCGCTTGTCCCCGGTCCCCACCTTGTAGACGTTGTTGCGGAAGGTGCACTTGCTCACATGGGGCGAGGCGCCCACCAGCTTCAGGGCCTGGGTGCCGTACTCCAGCACGCAGTGCTCCAGGATTGAGCCGGAGACGAACTCATCCAGCTCCTTGTAGGTGGCGTCGGTGGAGCTGTCCGCCATCACGATGGACTTCCAGCGGGCGGGGGTGCCCGAGGTGACCTTGCCGGTGAATGTGATGGGGCTGGCGGCGGTCCCCCGCGCCACCAGGGTTCCCTCAATGGTGAGGGTCACCCCGGCAGCCATGGACACCTTGGTGCCGGGCTTGATGGTGAGGGTGGCTCCCTTGGCCAGGGAGGTGTCCTCATCCAGGGCCACGGTGGATGAGCCCCAGGTGGTGTCGCTTGTGATGGTCTTTTTGGCCTCGGCAGGACCAGCCAGGGCCACAATTATCGAGGGGATTAATAGGTATCGGCGCATGCGATCACCTTAACCGAGGATTCCCATGGATTAAAAGGCCATGTCTGTCCGTGCGGCATCGGAACGGAGGGGGATTGACTGCAAAGAACGTTACGTTACAATTTTATTCATGAAAATGACCAATACTGACAAGCCCTCCTGGACGGGATCCCTTTTCTTGTGCGTACTCCTGGCGCTGTCTGCCACTGCCTGCGGCCCTGGCCAGTTCGATGATCTGGACGAGATCGCCATGGGCAGCGAGCCCATCACCGACGGGACCACGTACGCTGGACACCCGTCGGTGGGGTGGCTGCACATCGGGGGCACCACCCTGTGCACAGCCACCCTCGTGGGACCAACCACCGTGCTCACCGCGGCCCACTGCATCCAGGCGGGCCAGTCCCATGTGTTCTACGTGGGCTCCGGCTCGTACAGCTCGGCAAGCGAACACCCTCACGGCTCGTACAACGCCACAACCAAGGCCCACGACATCGCAATCGTCAAGCTGGCCAGCACGCCCAGCGGCATCACGCCGTCGGTCATCTCCGAGCTGACCCCATCTGTTGGGACGGCTCTGACGCTGGTGGGCTATGGCATCACCGCCACGGGCGCCACCGACCAGGGCACCAAGCGGATGGCCACAAACACCGTGGCCACCATCAACTCCACCAAGTTCCGCTTCGACGGCACCGGCAGCGGCCAGGGCAACACCTGCTTCGGGGACTCCGGCGGCCCGGCCTTCGCAACCCTGGGCGGGCGTGAGGTGGTGGCCGGCACCACCGTGGGCGGCTCGAGCCCGTGCGGCTCATACGGCGTGGACAGCCGCGTGGATTACTACTCTGACTGGATCAAGACCACCGCAGGCGGCGACCTGACCGGCACCTGCGCCTCGTTGAGCCTGGCCGGCAGCCCTGTCAGCGGCTCCTCCGTGGCCGCGGGCGCCACCGTCGCGCTCACCGCCACGGCCACCTGCGGCACGGGCACCGCCGAGTACGCCTTCCGGGCCTACACCACCTCCGGCGGCTGGAGGACCCTGCGCGGTTGGTCCACGAGCAACACCTATAACTGGGACACCACCGGCGCCACCCAGACCACCCACCAGGTGACGGCCTGGGTGCGCATCCAGGGCAGCGGCCTGACCTACCAGGCCATCGCCCCCAGCCTGAACTACACCATCACCCCCGGCAGCGGGGGCACGTGCACCGCGGTGAGCCTGGCCTCCAGCCCTGCGGCCGGCAGCAGCGTGGTGCAGGGCACCCCCATCGACTTCACGGCCACGCCCACCTGCAGCGGCGGCACAGTGGAGTACGCCTTCCGCGGCTACGACGCCACCACGGGCTGGAGGACACTCCGCGGCTGGAACTCCAGCCCCACCTTTCAGTGGACCACGACCACCGCCCCGCTGGGCACCTACCAGGTGATGGTCTGGATCCGCGCCCAGGGCGCGCCGACCACCTGGGAGGCGCAGTCCTCACTGCTCAGCTACACCATCACCGCCTCCGGGGCCGGCACATGCACCGCAGTGGCCGTCGCCTCCAACCCGAGCCCCGGCAGCATCCTCGCCGGAACAACGGTCAACCTCACCGCGACCCCTACCTGCGGCGCGGGCACGCCCGAGTACGCCTTCCGTGGCTACGACGCCACCAATGGCTGGCAGACCCTGCGGGGCTGGTCCACGGTCAACACCTTCCTGTGGGACTCGGCCAAGGGCGTCATCGGTAAGAACGACATCGTCGTGTGGGTGCGCATCCAGGGCAGCGGCGTGCCATGGCAGGCCAGGTCCACGACCCAGACCTGGACCGTGACCTCGCCTCCGGCAGGCACCTGCTCCTCGATTATCATGGGCAGCACGCCGGGGCCCGGGTCGGTGACCCTGGGCAACACGATCGCGTTCACGTCCAGCGCGGTTTGCGGCACGGGCACGCCCGAGTACGTGTACCGCCTGTACAACGCGACAGAGGGCTGGTCGACCGTACGGCCCTGGTCGACGGACAGCTCCTTCGACTGGAGCACAATCGGTGAAAACCTGGGGAGCAACCAGGTGATGGTGTGGGTGCGAATTCAGGGCAGCGGCGTGGCGTGGCAGGCCCAGTCCAAGATAGACACCTTCACCCTCACGGCCCCGGCGGCAGGCACATGCTCCGCCGTGTCGTTGGCCAGCACACCGGCGGCCGGATCCACCGTCTCGGCGGGTACGACCATCAACTTCACCGCCACCGCCGCGTGCGGCACCGGGACGCCCGAGTACGTGATCCGGGGCTACACCGCAGCCTCCGGCTGGAAGACCCTCCGGCCCTGGTCCACCAGCAACACCTACGCCTGGGACACCACCGGCGCGGACCTCACCTCGCATACCGTCATGGCCTGGGTGCGGATCCAGGGCAGCGGCGTGGCCTACCAGGCCCTCTCCCAGTACCTGCTCTACACAATCCAGTAAGGGCCCCTGTGGGCCACGACCCGCTGGTCGACAACATCCTGGACGCCGTGAAGGGGGTGGCCCCGCCTGCCCCGCCTGAGCCATGGCTCGCCTGGCTCGTGGTCTGCCTCTGCCGGCAGCGGGCTCGGCAGACCTGGCTGGTGGAGGTGCACCGGCGCGACCTGGCCGGGGTGGAGGGGTGGAGCGGAGAGGTGCCGGGGCTCACCGGGTGGCGCTACGACTACCACGGCAAGGGGCTCTGCCTCACCGGGCCAGGGGGTGAGGTGCTCGACATGGACTTCCACGACGAGCGCGGCGGCGTCATCGACCCCTACTTCTTCGCCAACCGCGTGCTCTGGCTGGACGCGCCGCCGCTGCCCGAGGAGAGGCTCCGCCGGTGGCTGCCCGACAACCGGGTGATGGTGCGCGCGCTGGACGAGCTGAGGGAGCGCGGGATCATCGGGCACCCGGACAGCGGCCATGTGTTCAACCTGTGCCCGGCGCTGGAGCAGGCGCACCAGGAGGTCGCCGACCTGGACCTGCGGGATCCGGCGGGCCTGGGCGGCCGCCTGGGCGATGACGAGCTGAGCGGCGGGGACGCCGGGGCTCTGCGCGGGCGCTACCGCGACTGGCTGCTTGGCCTGATCAAGGACAGGGAGCAGGCGTGGCAGGTGCTGGACACCGCCGCGGGCGCGCTCCCCGGGGATGAGGTCGGGGAGCTGTTGGCGAGGATCATCAAGCAGGGGCCGGTGGACAGCGCCATGGGGCGGGCCTTTGAGCTGCTGTTTGAGCAGGGCGGGGCCGGGGCCGGGGAGCTGGACGCGCCGGAGCTGCTTGAGCGCCTGGACCCTCATCGACACCCCCCCTACCCCGCCTGGGCCATGGCCCGATATTTCCTGGCTGCGGGGAGCGCAAAGGAGCTCTGCCTGGAGCGGGTCTCCTCCTTCGCCGCGCAGGAAAAGATCGAGGGCTTCCATGGAAACCCGTACCTGGCGGAGCTCACGGCCCTGATGCTGGAGCACGCCCCAGAAATGGCCCTCCCCCTCGTGCGGCGGGCTCTTCGATCCGACACCCCCGTGGTGGTCACGAACCTGGCCGCCCTGCTCGCGCTGCTGGATGAGCCATGGTGCCACCGGGAGCTGGTAGCGGCCCTGAGCGAGACGGGCGACGAGCCGCCTCCCGCCGCCACAACCCTCGTGGCCGCCCTGGGCCGCAGCTCCAGCCAGGTGGCCCGACGCCGCGCCATGCTCCTGGCGCCCGGGCAGCCGCCCCCCGGCCCCGACGGCGCGGGCTACACCATGCGGGAGGTGATGGCCGCCCTCGCCGATCCGCTCCTGGACCGCGCCATGGAGGAGGCGCGCCCCCTGGCAGAGCGGATCAAGCGGTCATTGCCGGCTGGGATGTAAGTTACAATTACCTGTCATCCAAGCCCTGGAGCCGCCGCCGGTAATGGTCGTCTTTGTCCGCATACCCTCCTGGATCGAGAAGCGCCGGGCCCACCCCGAGAACGTGATGGCGCCCCTGGACATCGGCTACGCCATCTCCGTCCTCGCGGCCCGCGGTGTGGAGGCGCGGCTCATCGACATGGAGGCCCACGGCCACTCCCCTGAGCAGACCCTTGAGCTGCTGCGCGGGTACGGGCCAGCGTACCTGGTGCTCCACTTCATCACCTCCGCGGCCGAGCCCGCCCTGGCCATTGCCGCGGCGGCCAGGGAGAGCATCCCCTCTCTGCAGTCGGTCATCGCCGTGGGGCAGCACGCCACGGTCCTGCCCGAAACCCTGCTCTCCGGGGAGACGCCCATTGACACCTGCGTCCGCGGGGAGTTCGAGCTCAAGCTGGCCGAGATAGTGGCGGAGGAGGCGCCCTCCACCGAGGGCATCGCCACCCTGGAGGGCGGTGAACCCCGGGTGGACTCGACGGTGTTGAGCATCGAGGACCTGGACGCTCTGCCCCAGCCGGACCACCGCCTGTTCATGGACGGCGCCTACCATGTGTTCAATCCCACCGGGGTTCGAGCCAGGTGGCGCTGGGGCTTCGTTATCTCCTCCCGCGGGTGCCCCTACCAGTGCATCTACTGCTCGCCCACCCTGCGCAACAGCTACGGCGCCAAGCACCGCGCCCGCCAGGCCTCCGACGTGGTCGAGGAGCTGCGCGGGCTCAAGGAGCTCGGGGCCACCATCGTGCAGTTCAAGGACGACGTGTTCTCCCTGGACAGGGATCGCGTGGTTGAATTGTGCGAGGCCATGCTGGAGGCGAAGGTTGACCTGCCCTGGACCGCCCAGACTCGCGTGGAGGCCGTGGACCCGGAGCTGCTCGCGCTCATGGCCCGGGCCGGCTGCCGCTTCCTGGGCTATGGCGTGGAGAGCGGCTCCCCCAGGATCCTCGAGACGCTCCGCAAGCAGAACACGGTGCAGCAAAGCAGGGACGCCTTCCGCTGGACCACCCGGGCAGGTATCCGGACCGGGGGCTTCTTCATGATCGGCAATCCGGGGGAAACCGAGGGTGACATCCGCATGACCCACCGGTTGATGGAGGAGCTGAGCCCCGACATCATCCAGGTCGCATTCTTCACCCCATACCCCGGCGCCGCTGTGTTCCAGGAGCGGCTCCTGGCCGACCACGGGTACAGCGACTTCTCCCACTACAACGCGCCCATCAACTTCTCCCGGGTGGCCACGGCAGACCTGCACCGCTGGCAGCGACGGTTCTACCTGGACTTCATCCTCCACACCGGGTTCGTGGGCAAGTACCTGCGAGGCGAGCTCGCGCCCATCCTGCTCAACCCGGAGAAGTTCCTCCGCCTGGCCAGGCTGAGCGCCGGATTCTTGCTGGGTCGATGATACCGGGCGGGATGGGGCAAGCCCCTCCCCTACATGCGGTTGATGGAGATTACGCCTGCAGCAGCTTCACGGCCTGGGCCAGCACGCCGTGTACGAACTTGCCTGACGTCTCGGAGCCGAAGCCCTTGGCCAGCTCAACGGCCTCGTTGATCACCACGGCGGGGGGGGGCGGCTCGTGGCCCATTAGTTCGGCGCAGGCCATGCGGAGCACGCAGCGGTCCACCCGCGACATGCGGGCCACCTTCCAGTTGCGCGAGGCCTTGCCCAACAGCTCGTCGATGCGCTCCAGGTTGACGTAGGTGTCCCGGCGCAGGCGGAGGGCGAAGTGACGCCCGGCCGCGTCGAGCTCGGGATCGGCCAGGTCCAGCGCCTCCTCCAGCAGGTCTTCGCGGGGGGCGAAGTCGCCCTGGGTGTCGAGCTGGTAGATCACCTTCAGGGCGGCGGCGCGGGCCGCGTGGCGTTTGCCTGTGGCGGGCTTGTCCAAGGCTGTTCCTATTTGATCTGCTTGAACAGGTTGGCCATCTCGATGGCCGCCACCGCCGCCTCAAAGCCCTTGTTGCCAGCCTTGGTGCCGGCGCGCTCGATGGCCTGCTCGATGGTGTCCGGCGTGATGACGCCGTAGGAGATGGGCACGTCGGCTTCCAGCTGCACCTGCGCGATCCCCTTGGTCACCTCCCCGGCGATGTAGTCGAAGTGGGGGGTGCTGCCGCGGATAACGGCGCCGAGGCAGATGACCGCGTCAAAGTTGCCGCTCAGGGCGGCCTTGCGCACCACGGCCGGGATCTCGAACGCGCCCGGCGTGCGGTACACGGTCACGCTCTCCGGGTCGCCGCCGTGACGCTTCACCGCGTCCAGCGTGCCCTCGAGCAGGCGGTCGGTGATGAAGCTGTTGAACCGGCTGTTGATGACGGCCAGGCGCAGGCCGGCAGCGGTGAGGTCTCCTTCGATGATCTTGGGCATTTCTCGCTCCTGTAATAACCTTCGTCAGCCGATGAGGGGCACCTGCTCCACCACCTCGAGGTTGTAGCTCTGTAGCCCGATGATGCGCTTCGGGTTGTCGGTCATCAGGCGGATCTTGCTCAGCCCCAGAGAGGCGAGCACCTGGGCGCCCAGGCCGAAGTTGCGCAGCTCGGCCGGGATCCCCTCCTCGGCCGGCTCCTCGGGCTGCTCCCCCTCAATCACGCAGCGCCGCACCTGGGCGGCCAGGTCGAGCTTGCCCGGGTGGATGTAGACGAACACTCCGGCCCCCGCCTCCTCGATGAGCTCCAGGGAGCGGGCCTTCTTCGCCTCGCAGCCGCAGGTGTCCAGGTGGAACACATGGCCCGGAACGCAGGAGGTGTGCATACGGACCAGCACCGGGTCGCCCGCGGTGACGTTGCCCAGCACCAGGGCGATGTACTGCCCGCGGTTCACCTCGGTGTGGAAGGTCACCAACCTGAACGGCGCCTTCGTGCCGCCAGGCTGCACCTCGCACTCCACGCCGCGGGTTACCAGGCTCTCCCGCTGCACGCGGTACTCGATGAGCTGCTCGATGGTGAGGATGCCCAGGTTGTGATCGTCGGCGAACACCTCGAGATCCGGCATGCGGGCCATGGTGCCGTCGTCCTTCATGATCTCGCAGATCACGCCGGACGGCTCCAGCCCGGCCAGGCGCGCCAGGTCCACCGAGCCCTCGGTCTGACCGGACCGCACCAGCACGCCACCCTTGCGGGCGGTGATCGGGAACACATGTCCGGGGGAGACGACGCTATGGACGGAGGCGCTCTTGTCCACGGCAACCTGGATGGTGGTGGCCCGGTCAGCGGCTGAGATGCCCGTGGTCACGCCCTCCCGCGCCTCGATGGAGGTGTAGAAGTTGGTGCCGAAGCGGGACTCGTTGCGCTCGGTCATCTTGGTCAGGCCCAGGCGGTTGGCCCGCTCCTGGGTGACGGTCATGCAGATCAAGCCGCGGCCGAACTTGGCCATGAAGTTGATGTCCTCGGCGGTCACCTTCTCCGAGGCCATGCACAGGTCGCCCTCGTTCTCCCGGTCCTCGTCGTCGACCAGGATGATCTGGCGCCCCTCGCGGAGCTGTTCAATGGCCTGCTGAACGGTGAGTCTGTTCTTCATTTTTATCTACGCTCCATCTTTTAATGCATTTCGCGGATCAGAAACCGAGCTCCTTGAGCCAGGCCTCGGTCAGGCGGCTTCCCTCGCCGTCCTGCCCGGGGCCGTCCCTTCGTAGCAGCCTCTCCACGTACTTGGCCAGCAGATCCGACTCCAGGTTCACGCGGTCGCCGGGGGTCAGGTCCTGCAGGGTGGTGTGTCCCAGGGTGTGGGGCACCAGGGCGACGGTGAACTCCCCCTCCCTCAGCGCGGCAACGGTGAGGCTCACGCCGTCGATGGCGATGGAGCCCTTGTGCACCGTGTGGCGCAGGATCTCCTCGCCAGCGCTGAAGGTTAGCTCCAGAGAGATGCCGCGCTGGACCCGGCGCACCAGGGTGCCGATGCCGTCCACGTGCCCCGACACCATGTGGCCGCCCAGGCGGTCTCCCATGCGCAGGGCCGGCTCCAGGTTCACCTTGTTGCCCGGTCCCAGGCGCCCCAGGTTGGTGCGATCCATGGTCTCGGGGATGGCAGTTGCCACGGCCGTGTCGCCGCTGGTGGAGGTGACCGTGAGGCAGACGCCGTTGGTGGCCAGGCTGTCACCGTCCTCCAGGATGCCGGCCAGCTTTGTCTCGATGTGTAGGTGCACGGCGGCGCCCTCGGGCAGCACCGCCCGCACGACGCCCAGGTCCTGGACCAGGCCGGTGAACATCAGCCACCCCCCGGTGCCACGCGGCCGCTGATCATCACGTCGCCGCCCACGCGCTTGACCTGCACGCGCTCCAGGTCCGTGGCCCCGGCCATGAGGGGCACCTCGCCGGCGTCGAGCATGGGCAAGGCCCGGGCGTCGCCGATGACCTTGGGCGCCACGAAGGCGGTGAGCCGGTCCACCAGGCCCTGGCGCCACAGCGCCCCGGCCAGGCGCGGACCGCCTTCAAGCAGCACGGTGAGATATTCCCTCAGGCCGAGCTCTTGCAGCATGGTTGCCAGGGGGACCTCCTGCTTGCGGCCCGGGGCCCTGCGGGCGGGCAGGCGGATCACCTCCGCGCCCGCAGCCACGAGCGCCTTCTCCCGGTTCTTGGGCGCCGCGTCGGTTGTGATGATGATGGTGGGCGCCGTGGAGTCAGCGGCCGCCAGCACGACCCTGGATCCGGGCGGCGTGCGCAGCTTGCTGTCCACGATGACCCGCACGGGGTCCTGGCCGCCGCGAATGTCCCGGCAGGTGAGGGTCGGGTCGTCGGCCAGCACCGTGCCCACGCCAACCATGATCACATCGCTCCGGTCGCGCATGCGGTGGCCCTGCTTCCGGGCCTCGGGCCCGGTAACCCAGCGGGCGTCCCCGGTGCGCGCGGCCACCCGCCCGTCCAGGGTGATGGCGGCCTTGAGGGTCACCAGCGGCCGCCCCTGCCCCATGAAGCAGATGAACCCTGCGTTCAGGTCCCGGCACTCGGCATCCAGCACGCCGGTGGTCACGCTCACCTTCTTGCGCCGCAGGGCGCGCACGCCCTTGCCGTTGACCAGGGGGTTCGGGTCGAGCATGCCCACCACCACCCGCCTCACGCCAGCCTCGATGATGGCCCTGGTGCAAGGCCCGGTGCGGCCCCTGTGGTTGCATGGCTCCAGGTTCACGTACAGCTCGGCGCCGCGGGCGGCCTCTCCGGCCTGCCCAAGGGCCACCACCTCGGCGTGCGCGGTTCCTGCCCGCCGGTGATAACCACGCCCCACGACCTCCTCCCCCCGTACGATGACCGCCCCAACCATGGGGTTCGGGCTTGTCCGCCCCACCGCGCGGCGGGCCAGGCGCAGGGCCATGGCCATGTATCGCTCGTCGCGGCGGAGGGCCTCGCTCATCCGGGCAGCTCCTCGTTGCTGCGCAGCAGGTGCTTGAGCTCATCCAGGAACTCGGACACATCGCGGAAGTCACGGTACACCGAGGCGAACCGCACGTACGCC
Source organism: uncultured Kofleriaceae bacterium (assembly GCA_964497805.1). Lineage (GTDB taxonomy): Bacteria > Myxococcota_A > Polyangia > CAZCFB01 > CAZCFB01. Next base: position 4,885 of record CAZCFB010000036.1, on the reverse strand, counting down.
ACCGGGTCAACCCTGCGGAGCTGCTCCATGATCCGCTCGCCGATGTAGCTGGACGGGACCTCCTTGTCACCCACCTCGGCCAGCTCCCGCTCCAGCCCCTCCACGATCTGCTCCATGCGCGTGACCGGCACCGGACGCTTCTCGCAGGCGCGCTTGATGCCGCGCAGGACCTTGGCCCGCACATACTCCTCGCGCCCGCCGTCCTTCTTCACCACCATGGGCAGGTTCTCCTCCACGCGCTCATAGGTGGTGAAGCGGCGGTCGCAGGACTCGCAGTGGCGGCGGCGGCGGATCACCGCGCCGTCCTGGGACTCGCGGGAGTCGATGACCTTGTTCTCGCTGGTCTGGCAGTAGGGGCACTTCATGGGTTCAGGGGCCTCGTAGCAGCTGAACCGCCCGCCTTACTCAGGCGCGGTCGGCAAACTTGTCAATGCGGCGCTGGTGGCGGCCGCCGTCGAACGGGGCCTCGGTGAAGGCGACCAGGATCGCCCTGGCCAGCTCCGGGCCGAGGACTCGCCCCCCCAGGCAGATGATGTTTGCGTCGTTGTGGCGGCGGGTCATCTCCGCGCTGAAGCAGTCGCTGCAAAGCGCGGCCCGGATCCCCTTGACCTTGTTGGCCGCCATGGACATGCCGATGCCCGTGCCGCACACCAGCAGGCCCAGGGAGCCCGGCTCCGAGGCCACCTTGGCCCCCACCAGGGCCGCGTAGTCCGGATAGTCAACCGACTCGGAATCGTCGCAGCCGTAGTCCACCACCTCCCAGCCGCGCTCCTTGAGCAGCGCCACCAGGTCCAGCTTCATCTCCAGCCCACCGTGATCACAGCCAACAAAGATCTTTTTGCCGCTCATGAAGACGCCTCCACTTAACCGCCCCGTCATAGCACATTACGCTCCCCACCCCAATACGCGGCCGGGCTCCGGAGTACGGAGTGGGGCGTGCCGGGGTCATGTCGTCGATTTTGGTGATGGCGCCCTGGGCGGGCGGAGGATTTGGAGGGATCAGCCCTTCCGGGCGGGGGCGGAGATGACCATGAGCTGTTCACTCTGCTCCGGCCCGTTCTGGCAGAAGATCTGCGATGGGTCCTCACACGGCTGGCAATTCTCGAGGCCGCCGGTCAGCAGGGACAGCAACCCAACAGCACACAGAACCTGAAAGAATCGAATCATGGCATCGCTCCTGTTGGTGGACCATGTAATGCACATTGCGATCCATGTCGAGGCGACCAGATATCAAGGGGTTAGGCCAGTTGGTGCGCCTCATCATGGCCAATTGAGTTGCCAGCCGCCACCTAGCGGTACGCGGTTTCGATAGATTTGATACTGTGGGGCACTATCCACCTGAATCAGGAGCCCTCAGCATGCCCCGTTTTTTCGTATTCGCTGCAGCAATCTCCCTCACTGTCCTCCTCCTGACAGGCTGTGGGGACGAAGCCATTGAAAAGGCCCTGTGCAAGGAAACCGCCAGCATAGCCTGCGAGAAGGTCTACAACTGCCCGGCCGGAATATTCCTCCGCACAATTTACGGAGATGTAAACAACTGCAAGTCCACCGTGTCGGTCACCTGCGCCAACTCCGAGGAGCTGGCCGGCTGCGACATCGACAACGCCAAGCTCCGCACCTGCAAGAACCAGCTGAGCGGCTCGGCGTGCGGCACCTGGCCCGCCGAGTGCACCGATCTACTCAGATGTAAGTAATTCATGGCGGGGGCATCGCCTCCAGGAAGAACTGGCGGCCGCCCGGGTAGGATGTCCGTGACGCAGCGACTCCGAAACCTCCTCCTCCTCTTCGCGCCCATGGCCCTGCTGGGCGGCGGCTGCGACCTGGCCACCAAGCACTGGGCCGAGGAGACCCTCCAGGTGGAGGGCCGCTCCATATCGGTGTTCGAACCGTGGCTCGACTTCTCCCTGGCTTACAACCGCGGCACCGCGTTCAGCGCTGTGGCAGATCTGGGCTCAGCGCGCTGGATCTTCGGCGTGTTCGCGCTGGCCATGGTCATCGTGCTGGTTGTCATGGCCTGGTACGCGCGGAGCAGGTGGGTGGAGGCCCTGGCCCTGGGGTCCATCGCGGGCGGCGCGCTGGGCAACGGGTACGACCGGCTGTTCAGGCTGGCTCCGGACGGCGGCACTGGCGTGGTGGACTTCATCAAGGTCAACTACCCCTGGGGCGGCAGCTGGCCCACCTTCAACGTGGCCGACGCCCTGGTCTTCGTGGGCGCCGCGGCGCTGGCAATCCACTACCTGTGGACGCAGCGCCGGCCGCAAGATCCGGCCGAGGCCTGAGCCCTACCGCCGCAGGACCAGGCAGGCGTTGGTGCCGCCGAAGCCGAAGCTGTTGCTCAGCGCGGCACCCACCCGCGCTTCCCGGGCTCCCTCGCTCACATGATCGAGGTCGCACTCCGGGTCAGGGTCTTCCAGGTTGATTGTGGGGGGGATCACCCCGCGCGAAACCGTCAGCGCGGCGATGGCGGCCTCCACGCCCCCGGCGGCGCCCAGCAAGTGGCCGGTCATGGACTTGGTCCCGCTCACGGTGAGGCGGCGGGCGTGCTCGCCGAACACGGCCTTGATGGCCGCGGTTTCGGCCGTGTCGTTGTACGGGGTGGAGGTGCCGTGGGCGTTGATGTGGTCCAGCTCTTCCGGGGCCATACCCGCGTCCTGCATGGCCGCGGTCATGCAGCGGCGCGCGCCGGCGGCCTCCGGGGCGGGCTGGGTGATGTGGTGGGCGTCGGCGTTGGCCGCGTAGCCGGCCAGCTCGGCCAGGATGTCGGCGCCGCGGGCCCGGGCGCGCGCCTCGCTCTCCAGCACCAGCACCCCGGCCCCCTCCCCCATGACGAAGCCGTCCCGCCCGGCGTCGAAGGGGCGTGAGGCTCGCTCCGGCTCATCGTTTCGTTTGGACAGCGCCCGCATGGCCGAGAACCCGGCCAGCCCCAGGGCGCACACGGCCGCCTCGCTGCCGCCGGCCACCATCACGTCCGCCTCACCGCGGCGGATCAGCCCCGCGGCCTCCCCGATGGCGTGGGCCCCCGAGGCGCAGGCCGACACATGGGCCAGGTTCGGCCCCCGCGCCCCGAGCAGGATGGCCAGCTGACCCGCGGCCAGGTTGGGCAAGATGGCGGGGATGAAGTAGGGCGACACCCCCCTCCGCGCGCCCTTCTCTAGCATCCGGTCCCGGGTGGCCTCGATGGTCATGATGCCGCCCATGCCAGAGCCCACGTACACCCCCGCCCGGTGGGCCTCCTGCTCTTCCACTTCCAGGCCAGCTCGGGCCACGGCCTCCAGGCCGGCGGCCAGGGCGAACTGCGCGTACCTGTCCAGGGTGCGGGCCAGCCGCTTATCCATGTGGGCGGCGGCGTCGAAGCCGGACACCTCGCAGGCAATGCGGCAGGGCAGCTCGCTGGCGTCGAACAGGGTGATGGCCCCGGCCCCGGAGCGACCCTGAACCAGGGCGTCCCACGCGCGCTCCACGCCTGTGCCCACGGGCGTCACGAGCCCGGCGCCGGTGATCACGACCTTGGTGGGGGGCATCTCTACTCGGCGCGGGCCTTGATGTAGTCAACCGCGTCCTGGACCGTGCGGATATTGTCCATCTCCTCGTCGTCCAGGATCACGTCGTAGATCTCCTCCACGATGAGGAGGATCTCTGCCACGGCCAGGGAGTCTGCCCGCAGGTCCTCGATGAAGCGGCTCTCGAGCTTGACCGCGTCCTGCTCCAAATCGAGCTGTTTCCGGATAACCTCGATGACCCGCGCGCTGATCGCCTCGCTCATCGCTGCCTCACTTGCTAGATGTACAGCCCGCCGTTGATCCGGAGCACCTGGCCGGTGATGTAGCCGGCCGCCTCCGAGCAGAGGAACCGCACCGCGCCGGACACCTCTTCGGCAGAGCCCACGCGGCCCAGGGGGATGGCCGCCAGCAGCTCATTGCCCCGGTCGGTGTCCTCGTACGCCTCGGTCATGGGGGTCTGGATATAGCCGGGGCTCACCGCGTTGACGGTCACGCCCCGGGGCGCGAACTCCCGGGCCAGGGACCTGGTCATTCCCAGGATCCCGGCCTTGGACGCGGCGTACGCCACCTGCCCGGCGCTGCCCGCCTCTCCAACCACGGAGGAGACGTTCACCACCCGGCCCTGCTTGCGGGCCCGCAGCAGATAGCGCGCCGCGGCCCGGGTACAGTTGAAGGCGCCGTCCAGGTTCACGGCCATCACCTTTCGCCACTCTTCGGGCTGGAACAGAAGGATCAGGCCATCTCTGGCGATGCCGGCGTTGTTGATCAGGATGTGCAGCTTGCCGTGCCGCTCCACCACCGCGTCCACGAGCTCCTCGGCGGCTTCGGCGTCGCTCACGTCGCAGCGGTGGTAGGAGGCGTCCGGGCCCAGCTCCTCGAGCAGGTCGGGCGCCTCGTCGCGCAGGTCGCAGGCGGCTACTGTGGCGCCCGCGTTGGCCAGGTCAATGGCCACGGCCCTGCCGATGCCCTGGGCCGCGCCGGTCACCAGGGCGACGCGTCCGCACAGCTCTCCCGTGCGCTCCAGTTCGGGGCGCTGGTCAGTCATGCGGGGCCTCCGTGACGAAGGGACAGGAGCCCTACTCCTCGTCTTCCAGGTCCAGGACCTGGCGGCCGGCGTAGGTGCCGCAGTTGGGGCACACCCGGTGGGGCAGCTTGGGCTCGGAGCACTCCGGGCAAGTCACCACCGTGGGGGCGCTCATCTTGTCATGGTTGGCGCGGCGCTTGTTGCGCCGGGTCTTGGACTGACGTTTCTGGGGAACGGCCATCTCTTACCTGTCCTTGCGAGGCGCCGCGCGGCGACGCCAGGGTGTTATCGAGTCATCCACCGCCGAAAGGCCCCGCGAAAAACCAGCCCACCAAGCGGGCCCGAAATATTTTAAAAAGGC
>CAZCFB010000035.1:22379-41545 GCA_964497805.1 uncultured Kofleriaceae bacterium | reverse complement strand
GGCCTCACCAACTGCTCCGGCAAGTGCGTGGACCTCAACACCGACCTCTCCAACTGCGGCAGCTGCGGGCTCGGCTGCTCGGCGGGGCAGGTGTGCTCCGGCGGCAAGTGCACCCTCTCCTGCCAGAGCGGCCTCACGAACTGCAGCGGCAAGTGCGTGGACACCACCAGCGACGTGTTCAACTGCGCCAAGTGCGGCGCCACCTGCAAGGCGGGGGAGCTCTGCCTGAGCAGCAAGTGCACGCTCACCTGCCAGAGCGGCCTCACCGCCTGCAGCGGCGTGTGCGTCAACACCAAGACCGACCTGCTCAACTGCGGCTTGTGCGGCGCCAAGTGCAAGGCCGGCGAGCGGTGCGTCAACGGCCTCTGCGCCGTGACCTGCCAAAAGGGCCTCACAAACTGCGACGGCAAGTGCGTCAACACCCTGACCGACAACAGCAACTGCGGCAACTGCAAGCAGGCCTGCCTGGCCGGGCAGCTCTGCCAGCAGGGCAAGTGCACCCTCTCCTGCCAGAGCGGCCTCACCGCCTGCAGCGGCGTGTGCACCAACACGCTGACCGATGTGAAAAACTGTGGCGGCTGCGGCAACGTGTGCAAGGCCGGCGAGGTGTGCTCCGCGGGCAAGTGCGCGGTCTCCTGCCAGAGCGGGCTGTCGCTGTGCAACGGCAAGTGCGTGGACCACAAGACCGACCGGAACAACTGCGGCAAGTGCGGCTGGCAGTGCAACAAGGGCCAGGTGTGCGTCAACAGCAAGTGTTCCCTCTCCTGCCAGGCTGGCCTGATCAACTGCAGCGGGCTCTGCGTCAACACCAACACCAACCCCTTCCACTGCGGGGGGTGCGGCACAAAGTGCGGCGCCACTGAGAAGTGCGTCACCGGCAAGTGCAAGGTGGTCTGCGGCACCGGCCAGTCGCTGTGCGGCGGGCTGTGCGTCAACATCCTGACCGACCCGAACAACTGCGGCGCGTGCAGCCACCAGTGCGGCGCCACTGAGAAGTGCGTCACCGGCACCTGCAAGCTCGTCTGCGGCTCCAACCAGTCCGCCTGCACCGGCGTGTGCGTCAACACCGATACGGACATCAACAACTGCGGCGGCTGCGGTACAAAGTGCTCCGCCGGGCAGGTTTGCTCCGCGGGCAAGTGTCAGGTGCTGTGCGGGCCGGGGCTGACCAACTGCAACGGCTCCTGCGTCAACGTGCTCTCCAACAAGAACCACTGCGGCGGCTGCAACAAGGCATGCTCATCCAACCAGACCTGCTCCAACGGCACTTGCAAGAGCAGCTGCGCCAACACCAACATCGCCCCGCAGGCCTCGGCCTCGGCCTCCAGCGGCGGCACCAACAGCACTGGGTACGGGCCGAGAAATCTGAACGACGGGCACCTGTGTACCACCAGCTCCAGGTACTTCAGCTGGGTCAACGCCGGGTGCTCCATGAGCTCCTCCACCGCCTACTACCAGCTGATCTGGTCTGGCAACCGCACCATCTCGCGTATCGTGGTGGATACGATCCCCAATAGCGGCGGCTGCGGCATGAACTCTGGCCGGAACCTGGCCGGGGCCTACGTGCAGTACTGGAGCGGCTCGGGGTGGATCACGGCCTACGTCGTCTCCAACCAGTCCAATGACTGGTCCTACACCTTCACCTCGCCGATAACCACCAGCCGCCTCCGGCTCTACAGAGCGGTGGCCAGCTGCAGCGGCAACCAGAACTCCAACCCGATCATCCGCGAGTGGTACGTGTACGGCTGCTAGCGCAGGTCCCGCCCGAAATCCGCTACTTGGCCGCCTCCACCCGGTTCCGCCCGCCCTCCTTGGCGGCGTACAGGGCGTCATCGGCTCGCCGCACCAGCGTCTCCGGGACGTCGTCCTTGTCATCCAGGTTCAATGACGCCACGCCGGCTGACAGGGTCACCTTTCCGATGGTTTCTTCGGCCGTATCGTAGAACTCCATGGCGGCGACGGTTTCCCTGATCCGCTCGGCCAGGACGACGCCGCCCTCGAGATCGGTCTCGGGCAAGATCACCACGAACTCCTCGCCGCCGTAGCGCGCGGCGAAAGGTTTGGCCTCCAACCGCACCGGGATATCGGCGGCGCGAGTGGCGTTGCGCAGGACCTCGGAGATGCGCTGGAGCACCAGGTCGCCCGTGGGGTGGCCGTGAGTGTCGTTAATGCGCTTGAAGTGGTCCGCGTCAAAGAACGCCAGGGTCAGGTTACGCCCGTACCGGTGGGCGCGGGCCACCTCGAGCTTGATGTTCTCGCGGAAGTAGCGGTGGTTGAACAGCCCGGTGAGGACGTCGATGAAGGCCTTCTTCTCCAGCTCCAACAGCATCAGGGTCGATTCGGCGTTGGCCTCCGCCAGGGCGACAGACCGCTCCTCCATCTCCGGGAGGAGCTTCTCCACGCTATCCCGCCGCGCCTCCGACTCCTCCACAGCCATTAACGCGTCGACGTTGGCGTCCGCCGCGGCCCTGGCTTGTCGCTCCAGGTCTTCCCTCGCCTTGAGGATCTCCGCGTTTTGCCGCTCCAGCTCCGCATTTTGAGTGCGCATCTGCTGGGCGACCTCCTCGATGCCGGCCGACATCTCCACCGCCCGCGCGTTGGCCTCGGCCACGGCGGCTGCCTGGGACCTGGCCTCCCGCAGGCGCCGGGTCATCCGCTCCTTGAGCCCCTCCAGCGCCTGGAGCACATGGCCGGGGATGCCGTGTTCAATCAACTGGGCCTGGAGCTCGGCGCACTTGTTGAGGAGATCCAGATCGTCTTTCAGGATCGGATCGGATTCTGGTGGTGAGGACATGGCTAGCGCTCCGCTAAAATCCCCCGTATGAGTAGAAAATCCATACTCCCCCCTTGAGGGGGAGGAGTCAATTTAGCGGCTGCCCGGCCATCAACTCAGGCCGGTCAACTTGCCCAGGGGCGAGGCGGCCATGCCCTTGAAGGTGCCGTCGAAGCGGAGCAGGTCCGACCGCTCAGGCTCCATCTCATCGGTGCAGAGCACCCGCTCCGGGTAGTAGCGCAGGGCGTCGCCCGCCACCGCGTACACCGGGCAGCGCCCCATGGGAGAGGCGACATCGGTGAGCCAGCCGCGCCCCTCGTGCACCTCCCCGGTCCAGAGGTCCGCCCAGCGCCCTCGGGGCAGGTAGACGTCCCGCACGCCGTCGGAGGAGAGCACAGGCGCCACCATCAGGGTTTCCCCGCAGTAAAACTGGTCGTCGATGCGCCAGCAGGCGGGGTCGTCCTGGTGGTGCAGCACCAGCGCGCGCAGCAGGGGGTAGCCAGAGCGGGCCACCCGCCGGGCCTGATCCATCAGGTACGGGATCAGGGCGTAGCGCAGGCGCCACCAGCGGCGCACCTGGTCCGCCACCTCCGGGAAGCGGTACGGCTCCCTTGGCGAGGTGCCGTGGTAGCGCATGTGAGATGTGAACACGCCGAGCTGGGTCCAGCGCAGGTAGAGGTCAGGGTCGGGCCATGAGTTCATGAAGTCGGGCATGCCGTGGAACCCTGGCACGTCGTGGCTCCAGAACCCGAAGCCGCTGAGCCCAAGGTGGAGGCCGCCCTTGATGGTGGCCGCCATGCCGTCCCAGGTGCAGGCAGGGTCCCCGCCCCAGTGCACCGGGTACCGCTGGCACCCGGCCCAGCCGCCGCGGGCCCAGACCATGGGCTCACCCGTGACCTCTTCGGTCACCTCGTAGGCGGCGCGCTGGTAGAGCAGCGCGTACAGGTTGTGCAGCTTCTCCGCCGGCATGCCCAGGTAGTCGGCGTCCAGATCGATCTCCTCGCCGAAGTCGGTCTTGATGCACACCACCCCCTGGCGGAGCAGCCCCTCCAACAGGCCCTGGTACCAGCGCACCGCCTCCGGGTAAGAGAAGTCGATGTGCTTGCCAAACTCCAGGCGCCCCTCGGCGGCGGCCCCGGCCTTGGGCGGCAGGTAGCGGTTCTCGGTGGCCTCGGCGTACTGCTTGATGTCCGGCTCGATGACCGGGTGGTTCCACACGGTGACCCGGAAGCCCTGCTCGCGCAGCTCGGCCATGTAGTCCGCCGCGTCGGGGAACTTCTCGTCGGAGAAGGCCCACTCGCACTTCCAGTTGCGCGGAAACCAGCCGGTGTCCAGGTGGATGATGTCGCACGGGAAGCGCCCGGCGCGCAGCTCCCGGCACACCTCCCTGGTTTCGTCGGCGCTGTAGTAGGTCATGCGGCTCATCCAGATTCCGTACGACCAGCGGGGCACAGTGGGGGGGAAGCCGGTGAGGCGGCGGTAGTTGCGCAGCACCCGCTCCAGGCTGGCGCCTCCGATGAAGAAGAGATCCAGGCGCCCCTCCTCCAGCCGCGCCTGGACCGCCCGGGTAGAGACGTCGGCCAGGTCCAGGCGGCCGTGCGCCGAGGTGTGCATGAACAGGCCGTACCCCCGGCTGGAGAGGTAGAGGGGCACGTTCTTGTATGCGCGCCGGCTGTTGACGCCCATGGCGTCCGCGTTCTCCAGGGCCACGCTCTGGCCGGCCAGGTCCATGGCGCGGAAGCGCTCGCCCGTGCCGCAGAAATGCTCGTCGTGGCGGGCGCGGAGCGAGAAGAGGGAGGCCACGGCCTGCTCATCGCGGGCCAGGTAGCCCAGGCCCATGGACTCCAGGTGGGCCGGATAGAGGCAGTCGTGATCCCACAGGTCCACGGTCAGGTGGCCGTCGGGCAGCACCGTGGCGGAGAGCGCCTCCACCGGCGGCGGCACCAGGTCGCTCCAGTGGCGGATGGGCGGGTTTCCCGGCTCCAGACGCATGCGGGTGAGGCCGTCAGGGTCGATGATCTCCCACCCCTCGGACGCCTCCCGCACCGAGAGGGGCACCGGCTCCAGGGCCGGGTCCAGGCACAGCATCGGGCTGTCGGGCGCGGCCTCGCCATCGTCCAGGGACAGGGAGATGCGAACCACCTCTGGCCCGTACGCCCGCACCTCCATGGTGTGCTCCCTGGGCTCCACGGCAGAGTCGCGGATGAAGGCCCGGCTAACCTGGGCCCAGAAGGGCGCCGTGATATGGACCACGCCGTCGCGGGCCTCGGCCGCGGTGGCCTTGCCGGCCCGCCAGAGCACCTCGCCGGCAGTGGCCTCATCATCCCAGTCGAGCAGGGCAGTCTGGAACTTGTTCCCCTGTTTCATGGGTTAAATGTAGCCCAGTTTTGGGTGTAGTGGGGTACGAGGTGTCGCATGAGGTCGCTGGCTTTTCAGCCGCCCGGCCCGCTGCATACAGGTTCACAGTTGACAGTTGGAAGTTGACAGTCGCAACCCATGAGAATCGGCAATCGAACTGTCAACTGTGAACTGTCAACTGTCGACTTGTGGGAGCGCGCACGGCTTGTGCTCGGGGATTGCCGCTGGCGGCAAGCAGCGCTAACAAACCAAGCCCAAAATCCAGTCACGCACGGCCCTCACGTAGCCGGCCTTGCCCAGGGGGACAAGGTGGCTGCCGGGGAAGGTCATGGTGCGGGGGCCGCCCCAGTGGTGGGCCAAGGCCAGCGGGTGGGCCGCGGGGACCACCCAGTCCCCCTCGCCCCGGACGATGAGGAGGCAGGTCCGGGGCAGGCGCGGCCGGTGCATCAGGGGGCAGTGCACGGTCCAGAGGGTCCGAAAGTCCCATAGCGTAAAGCCCACCGACTCAGCCTGGGCCCGGCCGGCGCGACCCTGGCCATGGTGCCAGAACACGTCGGCGAAGGAGCAAGGAGCCATGATGGGCACGACGAAGGCGAGGTCCGGCTCCAGGCCAGCCATGAGGGAGGCCATGTACCCCCCCAGGCTCAGGCCCACCATGCCCGTGGGCCCAACCCCGCGCTCCCGCCGCAGCCAGCCCAGCAATGAGCGCAGGTCCCAGGCCGCCTGGCCGAAGGCCTCGTTGGTGCGCTGGAGGTCGCGGTTGGGGAAGAGCTGCCCCGAGAGCCGGGCCTGGCGCGGAGTGCGTGGCCCATGGAACGGCATGGTGAAGAGCAGCACGTCCATGCCGGCGCGGTAGTAGGTCCGGGCCTCGAGGATGAACTCGTCCAGGGCCAGGTGGCCGCCGAACCAGAAGTGGATGCACACCACGGTGGGCGCCCCCGGCTTGCCCCGGGTGAGGTACACGGCGTGGCAGCGGCGGTTCTCGCGGAAGGCGTCCAGCTCTGGCTGGAAGGCGGGATCGTGGGTGCGGTAGCTGCTCGGGAAGCTCAGGCGCAACCGTCGCCCGCCCCGCAGGAACCCCCGGCGCTTTATGGTCACCTCCTCCGGTGGAGGGGGCGGCGGCTCGGGGAAGTAGCGCGCGGGGTGGGCGAGCAGCTCCTCGCTGGTGTAGATGCTGCCCACCTCCCGCAGGCGAGCGTGGATGTCGCCGGAGAGGTCGGGCGCGTCCCGGGACATGAACAGCCGCTCCAGCACCGCCACCAGCGCGTGGTCGGCCTTGCTGCACTGGCGCGTGAGCATGCGCGCCGGGGTTCTGTCCCCCCGGGCCATGAGCCGATCAAGGGGCTCGTAGGCTCGCACGAGCGCCCCGGGTGGGGAGGGGAGGATTCCAGCGCTGATTGGGGCGGCGATCATGGCATGTCCCGGTCCGTGCATCCCATGATACAGCCCGTTGCCATCACAGCGCGAAGGATGCAGACTTCGCACCATGGAAAGCAGCCGACACCAACAACTGCTCGACGAACTGGCTCACCTCTGCGGCATCGCCCCCGAGTACCACGACGTGTTCGGGAACCCCCACCCTCTGCCCGCGGAGACCCGCGACGCCCTGCTGCGCGCCATGGATCTTCGCGTGGACCAGGAGGAGGACGTGGCCGCCGAGGTGGCTCGAATCATTGATACGCCCTGGCTGGAGGGGTTGCCGCCGGTGCATGTGATCAGGGACGGTGACGATCCGGCCATCCCCCTGCACCTGCCGGCCGCGCTGCCGCTGGCTGAGCTGACCTTCACCATCGTGCAGGAAGGCGGCGAGCAGCAGAGCGCCCCCCTGGATGCGGCCTGGCTGGAGGAGACCGAGCGGCGCGAGCTCAACGGAAAGGAGCGGGTGCGGTATCTGCTGCGCCTGCCGGATCTGCCGGGCCACGGCTACCATGAGCTGACCATCGCCAGAATGGGCGTGGCCGCCTCGCTGGGCCAGTGCGCACTGATCATCACGCCCCGGCGCTGCTACCTGCCCGAGGGCTGGGACAGCGGCGAACAGGCCTGGGGCGTCACCGCCCAGCTCTACAGCGTGCGGTCCGAGCGGGACTGGGGCATGGGGGACTTCACTGATCTTCGGGCCCTGATCTGGGCGGCCGCGGGCCATGGGGCCAGGACGGTCGGCCTCAACCCGTTGCACGCGCTGTTCCCTCACAACCCGGCGCACGAGAGCCCCTACTGCCCCTCCAGCCGGCTCTTCTACAACTACCTGTACATCGACGTGGAGGCCGTGCCCGAGCTCGCCTCCTGCAAGGCGGCGTGGAAGCCCATCGCCTCGGCCGAGTTCCACAAGCTCAAGCAGGAGTGCCGCCAGGCGAAGGTCGTGGATTACCCGGCGGTGGCCGCCCTCAAGCGCCCCCTGCTGGAGCGGCTCTACAACAACTTCCGCGAGCAACACATCAAGAAGGGCAGCGACCGTGGCCTCGCCTTCAACAAGTTTGTTGAGGACCGGGGCGAGGACCTGCGCCTGCACGCCCTGTACGAGGCCCTGCACGAGCACCTGTATGCCCGGGACAACGGCAACTGGGGCTGGCCGGTGTGGCCCGAGGCCTACCGCTCCCCCTTTAACCCCGAGGTGGAGGCGTTCGAGCGGGAGCAGCAGGACCGCGTGACCTTCTTCCAGTACCTTCAGTGGCTGGCGGACCAGCAGCTGGGGGAGGCAGCCCGGGTCGCCCAGGAGGTCGGGCTGGACATTGGGCTCTACCTTGATCTGTCTGTGAGCGTGGACCAGGCCGGCGCCGAGGTGTGGGCCAACCAGGCGCTCTACGCCCCTGGCGCCAGCGTGGGCGCACCCCCGGACGCCCTGGGGCCCATGGGCCAGGACTGGGGCCTGCCCCCCATGGTGCCGGAGCGCCTGCGCCAGGTGGCGTACGGGCCATGGGTCTCCACCCTGCGCCAGAACATGCGCTACGCCGGGGCCCTCCGCATCGACCACGCCATGCAGCTCATGCGCCTGTTCTGGATCCCCCGCGGCCGGCCGGCCACAGAGGGCGCCTACGTGCACTACCCCCTGGACGACCTGCTGGGCGTGCTCGCCCTGGAGAGCCACCGCAACCAGTGCCTGGTCATCGGCGAGGACCTGGGCACCGTGCCCGACGAGGTGCGCCACGCCATGGGCGACGCCGGCGTCCTCTCCTACCGGCTGCTGATCTTCGAGCGCCAGGAGGGCGGCGACTTCAAGCGGCCCGAGGAGTATCCGGCCCAGGCGTTGGTGACCGTGTCCACCCACGACCTCCCCACCCTGGCCGCCTGGTGGGAGGGCTACGACAACGACCTGCGCGATCAGCTGGGGCTGCTTCACGACTGGGAGAAGCTGGACGATCACCAGGCGACCCGCGCACAGGAGCGCGGCTGGTTGTTGGACGCCCTGGCCGAGCAGGGCCTGCTGCCCGAGGGTACGCCCCGGGATCAGGCGGAGATCCCGCACCTGCCGCCCGACCTGGCCCGCGCCATCCAGCTCTACCTCTCCCGCTCCCCCGCGCACCTGATGGTGGTGCAGCTGGAGGATCTCATCTGCCAGGTCTCCCAGGCCAACATGCCGAGCACCACCCACCAGCACCCCAACTGGAAGCAGAAGCTCTCCCGGGAGCTGGACGAGCTGCTGGCCGACGCCGAGGTGGCGGCCACCGCCCGGGCGCTCAAGGACGCGAGGTCCTGACACAACAGGAAACCTTTTCCATCGCGTGGTGTCTCACCCCCAAGACCACCCTGGAGGTGATGAACATGCGTGTGCTCGTAATCACATTGACCCTGTTGGCCATGGCCATCCCCGCCACGGCCCAGGCCCGGCCCAAAAAAGCCAAGGCCGTGGCCAAGAAGAAGGTCCAGAAGAAGGCGATCTCAAAAAAGGCTGTCCGAAAGGGAAAGGGCCGCACGATCATCGTCCCCATGACCGTCACGGCCAGGGCTCAGGTGCCCGTGTTGATCACCATCCCGGTGAGGTCCAGGCACTACACCCGGCCCGACCTGGAGCTCAAGCGGGCGGCGTTCCGTTCCTTCAGGAAGTAGGCGAGGCGATGAGGGTTGTGCTCAGCCCGACGTGATCCGACAGGTAGCGTTGCGCCTTGCCCTCCCGGGGGAAGGCCCGCCGCCGGATGCGGGTCAGGTCCAGGTTGAACGTGTGCCCCGGCGCCGGATCCTCCACGAAGATGTAGTCGATTCGCCCCGTGGGCCGGGGCGGGGCCGCCCCGTCATCCAGGCACCCCTGCCCGTCAACCGGCCCCAGCCACTCCAGCCTTGAGAGCCGCCCGCCGTTCCCGGTGGCGAAGGTGTCCCCCCGTGGCGACGGCCGCTCCCTGCCCGGGTAGGGCCAGGCGTCCCGAAGGCTCACCGAGGCCATGCGCTCCACCAGGGCGGCGTATGCGCCCGGGTCCTGGGCCGACATGTTGAAGTCTCCAGCCACCAGGGCCACGTTGCGGGGGTCGTGCTGCTCCCGGTAGAAGGCGAGCAGGTCGTCCACCTGGGACAGGCGCAGGCCGAGCAGCCGACGCTGCGAGAGGCGGGGCGAGGCCAGCCGAAGCAAGCGCCGGTCGCTGGCCAGCAGGTCGTTGCCCCAGAGCAGGTGGGTGCAGTAGATCTCCAGCCGGCCCGGCCCCAGGTCCACCTCCATGAGCAGCACCCCTTTGGTGGCCCAGGCGTCCCCTTCACGCAGGGGATCCCCGTTGCGCGTGAAGGCGCGCCAGGCCGTCCGCACCATCCCCCGCGCCCCAGGCTGCCCCAGGCAGAGCCCCAACAGGCCGCTTCCCTCCCGGCCCACGCCCGGCCCCTTGGGCGGCCCCACGGCATGGTCCACGGTGCGCCCCTGCTGCCGCGCCGCCCCGAGGATCCGTTCACGGGAAGCTCTGGTGAACACCTCGCACAGGGCCGCCAGGTCATATTCACGGGACACCATCTCCGCCACCTCCCCCACGCGGGGGTCGAGGTCCGCCGAGGCCCCCAGGTTCAGGATCCGCTCCCCGGCCAGGCCTGGATCCAGCCGCGCCAGCAGCGGGGAGAGCCGCCTGTCGCGGTGGGCGCGCTGGCTGGCGCCGGTCCCCCGCAGCTCCGCCAGCATGTCCCGCGCCCGGAGCCGCCCCACGCTCCGCCCCGCGAGCAGCCCGAACTGAGCCGCCACCAGGGCCATACGGGCCGCCCCCCTGAGCCCCAGCCCCACCCGCACCCCGGGCATCAGGAAGGTGTTGAAGGCCAGAAATCGGTGGGTGGTGGTCTCGGGGTGGTTATGGCGCCGGAGGATCTCCTCCCCCGGGGAGCTCGCCTCAACCGCCCGATGCCGGTGGACCAGGGCGCCCAGATCCTCGGGCGGCGAAACCGGATCCATGCGGCGGGCGATCTCCTCGAGGGTCAGGTCAGGCATGAAGGGGGAGCATACCTTATTGGTCCGGTCTGGCAGGATGCCGTATGCTCACAGCCTCGGACCAACCTGGAGGAACCATGCACCGCTCATACCGCACCCTCGCCCTGATCCTGTTTCTTGCCCTCCCCGCCTGCAGCGGCAGCGGCGGCAAATCCAAAACCGACGGTATGGACGCCGGCGGATCTTCGGACAAGGGCGCGGTGGCGGACAACCGGACCATCGCGGACAACGGGACAACGGCGGACAAGGGCCAGGCTGCGGACAAGGGCTCCTCCACCAGCACCAAGGTCAAGCTCACCACCTCCCTGGGCGACATCGAGCTCGAGCTCAACGCGGCCAAGGCGCCCATCACGGTGGCCAACTTCCTCAAGTACGTGGACGCCGGCTTCTACGACGGCACCATCTTCCACAGGGTGATCAGCAACTTCATGATCCAGGGCGGCGGCTACACCACCTCCATGACCAAGAAAACCACCAACCCGGCCATCAAGAACGAGGCCACCAACGGGCTGAGCAACCTGCGCGGCACCATCGCCATGGCCCGCACCAGCGTGGTGGACAGCGCCACAAGCCAGTTCTTCATCAACGTGGTGGACAACAAGGGCCTCGACTACAAGTCGTCCAGCTCCTACGGCTACGCGGTGTTCGGCAAGGTGGTGTCCGGCATGGCCACTGTGGACAAGATCAAAGCGGTGCCCACCGGGGCCAAGGCGCCCTTCTCCAAGGACGCGCCGCTCACGGATGTGGTGATCAAGTCAGCGAAGCGGATGTAGCGACAGCCGCGTCTACGGCGCGATCTGTAGCCGGGACACGAAGATGTCCCAGTAGTTATACGGGGTCACCTTGAGGGTGGTCTTGCCAAAGCGGGCCCAGTCCATACATCGCCCAATGATGGTAGCGGTCTTACCCGCTATTTCGAAACCGTAAGCCCTGTCATCGCCAGGCCCGCCAGCGCTCAGGGCCCACTGGGGGATGCCCGCGCTGTTGTACTTGGCCATGAAGATATCCGTGACATTGCCGAAGATGGTCTTGCCGCCGAACTCCATCATCGAGTCGAAGTAACCCATGACGTAGATATTGTCTTTGCTGTCCAGGGCCAAGTTTTTGGCAAAGACCGTGTACTTGCTTCCGCCCTGGGCGGCCCAGATTGGCTTGCCCTTGAGGTCATATTTGATCACGTACATTTCATACGGCAGGTTGCCGTACTTGGGAGAAGGGGTCAGCGTCTTGCCGCCGATGGTCATCTTCGATGTAAAGCTGCCCATGACAATCAGCTTGTTCGCGCTGTCCATCCGAAGCCCGAAAACATATTCAGACTCGGCGCCGCCATAGGACCAGGCGTTGATCATCTGGCCGTCATTTTTCATCCTGGCAATGAAGCCATCATAGGAGTTACCAGCTGGGTTCGTATTGGTCAGGGTCTTGCTTCCGAACACGACGGTTTTCCCCGCGAAGCTACCCGCGATATTCAGGGTCCCCTTCTCCGGCCCCGATGAGGTCTGTACCAGGGAGAAGCAATTACCATTGTGGGAGAGGCTCTTGGCCCAGATGACCTTGCCCGCGCTGTCCAACCTGGCCACCGCGCAATCATAGGCGGTTCCCTTCAGGGTCTTGCCGCCAATCGTGATGCTGCTCCTGAAATTGACAATGAAGGTCACGTTCCCAAGATCGTCCACCACGCTCGTGGGCCTATTTTGTTTGTTTGGTCCCCCGGCGACGGTGACCCAGAGGAACTTTCCGCTACTGTTCATCTTGGCCACGAAGGCCTCTTCCGCATTTCCGATCGCCTTGACCTGGAGGTTGCCAAAGGTCATGGGACCGCCGGTGAACCACCCGGCAATGTAGATGTTGCCCTTGGTGTCCAGATCCATGCTGAAGACCTCTTCCTCACCCTTGCCCGTTATCTTTTCGACCCAGACAGGCTTCCCGGTCTTGTCCAGCTTGGCCACAAAGAGGTCACTATCATACGGCGAGGTCGACGTGAGCGTGGTGCTGCCGAACTTTGCGGAGCCCGCGAAGAAGCCCGCGATGTAGGTGTTTCCGCTGCTGTCCGTCACGAGCGCTTGCCCCATGTCCTTGGGCGTGGTCCCGCCAAAATTGGTGGCCCAGCTCCACTGGTACGGAGAGCAGCCGCTTGTGTCGATGGTGCAGCCCGCCTTGCACTGGAGCCCGCCGGTGACAAATCCCTTGCTCTGGCAAGTAGCGCCGCCCATGTCGGAGACGTCGCACTCCTCGGCGCCGCCCTTCTTGCCATCACCGCAGCGATAGCACCCCTTGGTGTCGTACCAGGAGCAGTCGCTCTTGCAGGCCAGGGTGCCGCCCTCGAAGCCCACCCCCTTGCAGGTCTTGCCGCCCAGGTCGGTGCCGTCGCAGGCGTCCGCGCCGGTGATCTTGTTGTCCCCGCACCGGTAGCAGCCCGCCGTATCAAAGCCCGAGCAGTCGCTCTTGCAGGCCAGGGTGCCGCCCGCGTAGTCGGCGCCGCCGCTGGCCTTGAGGTCCTTGCACGACTTGTTGTCCAGGGCGCCCTTGTCGCAGGTCTCACCCGCGCCCTTGATCCCGTCGCCGCAGCGGTAGCAGCCGGCCCTGTTCAGCTTGCAGGCCGAGGTGCAGGCCAGCTTGCCACCGTCAAAGCCCAGGCCCTTGCAGGTCTGGCCCCCGAAGCTCGCGCCGTCGCACTCCTCCTCCTGGGCTTTCTGGCCGTCTCCACAGACCAGGGGGGTATCCATGGGCCAGTCGCACCCGGCCAGGGCGAGCCCGGACACGGCCACCCACACCAACAGCTTGATGTCGCGCATGCCTGTATCTCCACTTGGCGGTGCCTGCAGAATCTCAGGAATGGCGCCCCCCGGTCAATTCAAGGGGGGGATAATGAAGCGGGCGGACAGCCGCGCGCGGCCCACCCTGGTGGCCGAATCAGGAGAGGACGGGGAGTTGCCTAGCGCAGCTTGAGCTGATTCACAGCTTGCCGGCATGCGTCACGGACGAAGTACACCCTCACCCCCCGCACGATCTGGGAGGCGGGATCGTTGTTGGCCAGGAGCGTGACCTTCTCCAGGTGAGCCTTTGTGCCGACCTTGCCGATGCCTCGGCACGCGTGCACGCGCAGGGCCGGTGTTGTGTGGGCCAGGTCCTTTTCAAACAGGGGGAGCGCAGCCTTGCACCCCACCCTGATGAAGTAGAGGCCGAACTCCACCCGGACGGAGAAGTTCTTGAGTCCTCCGGCAAAGGGGACGTACGGATCGCACTTGCCCCCCGTCTGCTCCATCCAGTCCCAGAAGCCCCTGAGCCCCCCGAGGCCGCCCGAGGCCGCGAAGGCATCCCCCTTCTTCTCCCCGAGGTAGGCGAGGAAGCTCTTCTCCACCTCAACCCCAGCCTCGGCGGCCTTGGTGAGCAGCTTCGCCCCCAGTTTCTGCTTCTTCCCCCTGTTGTAGGCCCAGGACAGCGCCGTGATCATGTTGTCCCAGTCGCCACACTTGGCGATCTTCACCCCGCCCTCGAGGAAAAAGGCGTTGCCCTTCTTCGGTGGATACTCTCTGCTGAAGACCTTGCTGATGGCCGTGTTTGCTTTCTGGTAGAGCTTGGCCGCCGTGTCGCACTTGGCGGCCCGGAACTTCTTGATGGCCGCGTTGGCCTTATCCTCGTTTATCTTGGCCTGCTCCTTGCGGGTTGGGCTGGCGTTGGGGTTCTTCTTGCCGAACAGAAAACAGCCGCTGCCAGCGAAGACCCAGGTGAGGCCCAGGACGATCACCAAAGCCATGGTGACAGGTCCTCCAGCGCGCGTTCCGATCCAGCGTGCTCCTCCTACCATTCCCCATATACATCTCTCTACCTCCTTCCACCGTCCACGGGTGGTGGGCTGGACTTCAACGACAAAGTACTCTTTCTACGTGATTGTCTTGACAGTATCGAATCAGAATAGCGCTGACAAGGAGCGGCCAGAAGCAATGCAAACGTCGACTGCAGGTATGGTTGCCTGTTTGAAATATACGGATGAAGCCGGCGCCGAACAGCTGGTCTGGCTGGTCGGCCAGGGCGCCCGGGTGACCATCGGACGGCGGGATGACATGACCATCCGGGCCGTCGACGCATCGGTGGACCGGCGCCACGGAGAGGTTCTCGCGGCAGACGGTCGGTTCTTCGTCCGCGACTATGGCACCACCAATGGGACAGAGGTGGACGGCAGCCTATTCACCGGCGCCGAGCGTGAGGTGCGCGATGGTGGGGAGGTGCGCTTTGGGGCGCGCTTTGTTCTGGGTCTCAGTGTCGAGAAATCCTCGCCGCTTTTGCGTCCGCTGCTTATGGACGGACTGCGGATCTCACGGCTGGACAGGGTGATAGCGTTTTTGCCCGATGCTCGTGATGGCGAATCCAGGATTTACTGCCACGAGTTTGATAATAGCGAACAGCAGTGGCGCTTCCTGAAGGCCATCTCCCGGGCGGATATCGTTATCCCGGGCTTCGACTGGATGGGCTGGAGAGAGGGCAGAGGCCTTGATAACCCCGAAGCAGTCTCGAGCATGAACCTCCTGGAGCTGCGGAAGCTGTTCACCGCCATTGTCCGGGATCAGCGCATGAGCGGATCATGCCTTTACAGCCTTCGCTCCACCGGCCTTGTCTCGGCCATGCTCTCCCGGTTGCTCGGTATCAGGGATGCACGCCTTGCCGAGGTCCTGTCCAGAGTAGGAGATCCCAGGCAGCGCGACCTCGCCGGCCGCCTGTTCGACCTGGCGGTGGCCGCGGCCCGCCAGGATGGCCTCGCCCCCGAACCGCTGCCCTCCCGGATAGCCATCCCCGGCTGCGAGGTGCGTCTCCCGCGCGATCAGGACAGCACCCCGGCGCTCTGTTCCCAGCTCGGAGAGCTTGTCCTGGCGCTGGATCCACGAGGGGCAGCATGCCACGCCGTGGGATTGGAGCCCGGCTTCCAGGCGGTCATCGACCGGCGGGGAGACCCCTGGCTAATTACGGTGGAGCGGCTCCCTGGCCCTTCCGGCTTCAGCGCCGAGATGCCGTAGGGGCATGTGCGCCCAGGCTCCAGCGCCGGCTCTGACCGGCGCTCCCTGCTGCTATCCACCCACCGCTCTTTGCTGTTAACGTCTGGCTATGTGGGTCTGGATGCTTGGTGTCGTGGGGCTGATAGTGGGTGGCTGGATATGCCTGGTCAGCTTCTGGATCATCTACTTTGTGCGCTTCGGTCGACGCATGGAGGCCGCGGGGCACGGCTACACCGCCAACCTTACCAACTATAACCTTGAGCCCTGGCTGGATATCACGTCGGACCGGAAGGATCGGGAGGTCAAGCTCACCCTGGTGCCCGAGATGTTGGGCTTCGGCAGGTGCTTCTGGAGCATCGCGACGCGCCCTCTGAAGATCCCGCCGGGCTCACTCCGGTTGCTGGAGATCGCCCGAGCGTCCAGGTCATACGATCATGGCGAGCGACAACCGATCACGTTCGATGACCAGGGGCTGGATGAGCGCTTCCAGGTACGGCGGCACCCAGACGATGCTGTGTTGACGGTCCGTACGGTGTTGGACGATCCGGGTTTTCGCGATGTGATCTGGAGCATCCCGATGGACCGGTCGATGCGGCTCAGGACCTGGACAGAGGATGTCCAGTTGAAGATAACCGGCGGCTTCATGCCCCCGGACGTGGACACAGTGAGGAGCTGGTTTGACCTGCTGCACCGCCTCGCTGACGCCATAGAGGCCTCCCTGGATATTGATCAGCCCTACCGGTGATTGGGGCCTGGAGGATCAGATGAACAGGAACTACGAGCGGAGTGAGATTTTGCGAGGGGCGGGGGCAAAGGTCGGGCTGTCGGTGGCTGCTCTGTTATCAGGCCTGATAGCCTGCTCCATCCCAGCCAGGGTGGCCTTGGCAAAGGGTCCGGCCAATAAGGCCGCGGCGAAGCTATCGCCCCCGAAGGCCGGCGAGGTGGTCTATATCGGCAAGCTGCTGGCCAACCGGGCGCGCGACAAGACCCTCCCCGGACAGTACTGCCTCGAGGACGGCAAGCTCTGGAGGGGCGCCCCCTATCGCGTGGGCCGGATAAACGTATTCCCTGGCGACGGGGAGGTGCCCGGGAGCCTCGCGGGCGCCGCTGTCGCGGTATACGGCAAGGTGGGCGTCTCGCTTGACGCCAGGTTAAAGAAGATCGGGCCGTGCCCTGAGCGAAAGAGGCCAGCTGAGCAGTTCCGCAGTGACTGGTTGAGCGACGAGGGCGGATTTCGCACGACCCACAAGAAGCTGGCCAGGATCCCCTACATCACGGCGCGCAAGATCGTCCGGTTGGACATGTTGAGGCTCCCCCCGGCCACCAGGTCCCGCGGGAAGTACAAGCCGGGGCGGAAGCCTGCAAAGCGCCTCCAGCTGGAGATTTCGGTCTTCAATCCCACCTCCAGGCCCCTCAAGGACCTGCTGCTGTTGCTGCACTATGAGGGAGGGCCGACCAAGACCATGGGGCACTACGTGCAGAGGTGGCTCTCAATCCCGCCGGGAGCGTGGAAGGTCATCAAGGTGCCGGCCACCCTGGTCAGGGAGTGGAGAAAGGGCGAGCACGCCACCTGGGGATTCCACACCGCGCATGTCCTCGGAGAGCATGGCAAGCACCGCTTCATGGGCTCTGCCTTGTTCAAGCTGGATCCTGCCTGGCTCGCCCGGCCCAAAAAATAGGGCGCTCATCCAAGCGCCTGCCTCCCAGGGACTATTGAAACGAGGCCGGTCCCTCCCGTGATAGAGTCGGAGTACTCATCAACAGGCAGGAGGTTGTCATGTGGCATGGATATGCCCTGGCCGTGGTGTCGTTGTGTTTGGTTGTTGGGTGCACCCCTTCCCCGGAAGAGATATTGGCCAAGTACGCGCCCGCGGGAAAAAAGAAGCTCGCTCAGTTCAAAGACATCGGCGCCGGCGCGGCAAAGGTGAAGCTCGACAAGGAGGCCATCGACCTGAAGGGAGGCTCTCCCCCCGTCTTTGAAGACGACACATGGGTCATCCAGGTTGCAGACTTCGCGGACCTGACCGAGAGGAAGACCTACAAGGAAGATGAGCTCGAGCTGCGAAGTGTGAACCCCTGGACGCGGGCCGCGTCGCTCATGGAGAGGGGGACGCTGTACGGGGTGATCAAGCCGACCTCCCGGGACAGCAAGAAGATCGATTACGAGCTCTCGCAGTGGGCAAAGATCGCCTACCTGTTGGTGCTCCGCGTCGACCAGTACGAGCCGGCGACGGGCTTTTTGGACTTCCAGGAAGCGGGCCTGGGCGACTTCACCCCGGGAAAGGTCGACGGTGTGGGGCTCCTTTACCGGCTGGGGACCGCTGATCCACTGGGGGGATTCCGCTTCTCCGCGAAGAACGACACCAAGGTTGAGTTCCGGTACAAGGAGGGAGAGGACAAGAACAAGGCCGCCGAAGAGTGGCTGCGCAGCAACCTGTGGGTGAACGCGACGGCGGCGATCAACGCGCGCTACAAGGCGCTGGTCCCTGCCGGCAAGCTGCCCTTCTCCAAATAGGCCTGGCAATGGAGACCGGAGCGGAAGCGGAGAAAATGGGACAGAACCCGCCCAAAAAGAAGAGCAACGGCCCCCTCATCCTGATCCTCGGGATCTTCGTCGCCCTTGTGGCCAGCCCCAACCTGTATACCTACTGGAAGTGGCGGCGCGTGAACACCCTGAAGAACGCCCCGACGGTCCGCGGCGAGGTCCTGGGCAAGGTGTCCACCACGAGCACCAGGGGGACGCCAAGCTACTCGGTCAGGTACGCCTACGAGGCGCCCGCTCCAGATGGCAGCCAGCGCAGATATGAGGACAGCCAGCGAGTCGAGGCGCGCATTTTCCGTGCGGCCCGGAAGGGCAATGAGATCGCAGTCCACTACCTGCCGGCAGATCCGTCCGTATCATCTCTCGAGAGCCGCTGGCCTGCTCAGGAGTACTGGCTCGCCGCCTGCGGACTCATTGACGGGCTGTTCATCTTTTTCTTGTTCCGGATCATCCGCGCGGAGTTGAAGGCGCGGAGGAGCCAAAGCACAGCCTCGGAGCCTCCTGCGTGACCGGCCCGGGGGAGATGGCGACAACCATCGACCTGCACCTGGACCGCGAGGACCTGCGCTACCCCTGCGGGTCCGTGGTCACTGGCAAAGTGGAGGTCCTGGCGCCGGAGCCGGAGCGCTGCGAGGGCGTGGAGGTCAGGCTCTGGTGGGCAGCATATGGCGAACAGGACAAGACCGATGAACGCTTCCTGGAGGAGGATGAGTCGCTCCACGGGGAGGGCACGCTCTCAGGCTCGTACGAGTTCCCGTTTTCTCTTCCTGTCCCGTACCAGACCCCCAGCCATGACGGCGACACCGTCTGGGTCGTCTGGTCTGTGTCGGCCCGGGTTCGCGGCTCGTACGACAGGAAGGTGGTCAAGCGCCAGGTGATCACCGTGACGCCCGCTCCGCTGCCCGAGTTCCTCGCCGATCAGGGCGGCGCCGGGCCGTACCGGAAGGGAGCTCCCGGGCTCCATGACGACGGCCCGCTCTGGAAGATCGACTCCATCGAGCGGCTCAAGGAACGCCTGGGGGAAGACCTCCCCATCACCGACGATGTGCTGGAGCTCGACCGGGGCGTCCGGGATCACGGCGCCAGCGAGAAGGTGGACGACATCGTGTGGGG
>CAZCFB010000035.1:2623-22279 GCA_964497805.1 uncultured Kofleriaceae bacterium | reverse complement strand
TCGAGCAGATCAAGTGGGAGGTGCGGTACTTTGAAGAGGCCGGCGAGGAGGTCGTGCGGCACAACAAGGGAGGGAGCTACACCGCCATTGAGTGGGACATCAAGCCCATCTTCGCTGAGCGGGGGAAGCTGGATGCCCCCGACGCCGCGGCCATGTCGGCGCCCGGCGCCGTACTCAACTGGAGCGCCAGGATCAGCGCCGCCGGGCCCTGCTCCCTGGTGACCGAGCACCGGCGGATCTTGTGGGAGACGAGGGTCTGGGTTTCCTCCCTGGGTGACGACTTCGATGAGCACCACGACTTCGTGGTTTTCCCCCTGCACAACCCGGACCTGGACGGCTGACAGGGGTGAAGCGGGGCCGCAGGTTCAATGAGGGGGGCCGTTCTAGTACTTTGGAACCGTGGGGAGCGGGGCGGTCTTGAGGCCCATTGAGAAGGCCACCGGGTTGCGCTTGTTGCCATCGTAGAGGTTGTCGTCTCCCAGAGTGGGGCTCGCTCCGGACTCCAGCGCGATGGAGAATTGACCCGAGGCGATGGTGCACCCCTTCACGCTCCCGCCGGCGCCGTCGAAGAGGATCCCAGCGCGCGCGCTCTTCGTCACCAGCGAGCTGGTCAGGGTGAGCTTGGATTCCTTGGGGAAGACCTGGATTCCGTCACCAAAAATCCCGGTGGTTTCCTGTTTGGCGGTGTCCGCGATCACCGAGCGATCAATAACCGCCCCGGAGGACTGGACCACGAGACCAGTCTCCCGGTTCCCGATTAGCATGCTGTCCTCCATCTTGAGGGAGGATGCCTGAGTGAAGTCGTACGGGCTCATCAGCATCAGGCCGTAGCCGTAGTCCTTCTTGTTGATCCGGATCTTGGTGTTCCTGATCACCGTTCCCTTCAGGCTCAGCTTGCTCCCCACGACGAGCGCCCCGACTGCGTGGTTACTCTGCAGCGCGCACCGGTCCAGGGTGACCTCGGCGGGGGTCTTGTCCACGCCATGGATCACCTGAAGCCCGTAGCCCACATTCTTGCTATCCAGGCCTGGCTGGGTGTCCTGGATCACCGTGCGGGTCAGGGTGGCCTTGGAGCCACCGATCTTGATGCCAGTGGCGTGGTTCTTCTTGAACACCGAGTCGGTGATGGTGGTCTCTGCTTTCCAGGCGTACTCCTTGGCCGAGTAAGCCGACATCCCGTAGCCCAGCTCCATCTTGCCGGCGGGGTAGATGCCCGTGCCCCCTTTCGTGTCCTTGACCAGGACACGCTCCAGGGTGACCCGGGCGCTGCTCATGTTGAGCCCCAGGTCGCTGTTGCGAGCCAGGATGCTGTCCTTGACCGTCACCTTGCTCCCCCGGGTGGACCAGGGCGTGAAGCCCATGTTGGTGGCGATGCCGAAGCCGCCCACGTTGCCCTTGGCCAGGGGCTTGGTGTCCATGATGAGGGTGCGCTCCACATCACAGTCGGAGCTGATCACGAGGAGCCCGGAGCTCTGGTTGCCCGAAAGGACCGAGTCCTTGAGCTGGAGCTGGGACGGGTTCTTGAGGATGAAGCCCGTGGTGATTCGGACGCCCTGCCCGTTGAGCCCGTCCTTGGCCGAGGACGTCGTGTCCCGCACCACCAGGCGGTCAGCCGTGACCTGGGTTCCCTGGATGTAGATGCCGGCGGAGCGGCTGCTCGCCACCAGGACATCGCTGAGTATCAGGCTCGTTGACTTCTTGGCCGTGCTGAACTGTTCGGCAAAGATCCCGAAGCCGCCGCTCTTGTCCGGCTCAGGTTTGGTGTCTGCCACCACCGTGCGCGTGACGGTGGCCTTCATTGATCTGATCTGAATCCCGATCCCCGAGTTACCGCGTATGAG
Source organism: uncultured Kofleriaceae bacterium (assembly GCA_964497805.1). Classification (GTDB taxonomy): domain Bacteria; phylum Myxococcota_A; class Polyangia; family CAZCFB01; genus CAZCFB01. The sequence goes on along the minus strand of CAZCFB010000035.1, from coordinate 20,438 downwards.
GGAGTCTGTGATCTTGATCTCCGGCGGCGCGTCGGTGGCGCTGGTGGCGGTGGCGGAGATACCCCTGCCCTTCTTCCCGCTGCTCAGGACGGGCAGGCTATCCAGGATGGCGGTGTTGGAGATGTCGGCCTTGCCGCCGTTCTGCGCGAAGCCGAACTCCCGGTTGCCCTGGAGCAGGCTGTTCTTCAAGGTCAGGGCCGAGCGGCGGAACATCAAGATCCCGCTGTGGGGGCAGCCCGAGACCACGACATCCTCCACCGTGGCGGAGACGTCCCTGTCAATGACGATGCCGGTGCTCGCCCCCGTCACGGTCACCCCCTTGAGCACCGCCCCGTTGGCGAAGATATCCACCGTCCCGTACGAGGTGGTAGATGCCTTCTTGATGGTGACCATCTGGGGGCAGCGGCCCTCGATGGTCACCTTGTTATTCATGTTCACGTCCTCGTTGTAGGTGCCAGCTGCCAGGGCGATGTGGTAGCCGTCCCAGGACTTGGCCAGGGCCTGGTTGATGGAGGTGTAGGGGGTGGCCTGGGAGCCGGTCGCGATGGGCCCTCCGGCGTTGGGATCCACGTAGAGGGTCTTGGCCGTGGCCTGGATGTTTCCCCAGGTTCCGCTGCCGCAGTCGCGGATCTGCTGGCACGTGGATTTGCCCAGCACCGGCTTGTACCCGGCCGCGCACTTGGTGGTGGCGTACGCCGGCTCACACCAGCCGCCCTTGACCTTGCTCCAGCCCGAGGGGCAGGTCTTTGGCTGGCCGACCCGGGTGCAGCTGGCCGCGCCTGGCAGCTTGAGGCCCTCCGTGCACTCAACCACCCCCACGGCCAGGCACCCTCCGCCGATGAGCGGGACCTCCCCATCCTTGCATGTATCCAGCGCCGGGACGCAGGCGCTCTTGTACAGCTTGAGCCCATTCCCACAGGTCTTGGTGGAGCCGCCGTCCGCCGTACCCTGATCTCCCTCCTCGTTATCCTCTTTGCAGCCCAGGGTGGTGGCAGAAAAAGCGAACAACAAACAGAAGCACAACAGCCGATGCAGCATCGCGTGACTCCGAGCCTGAGATTCTTTGGTGAGTGTGCGGCCCGATAATATCAGCCCGCGAGCGGCATTACTCCTGGACTTCCCCTGCCCCGTCCAGCTTGAGCAGCTCCCGCAGATGGGCCTCGGCCTTGCGAGCTCGCTTTGAGATGAGCAACAGCCCGGTGATGCATGTGGGCGGCACCTGGCGCGTGAGCAGGACGCCGTTGGGGCTGCGGTAGACCTCATGGCCCTGCTCGCGCAGGCGCGGCACGCTCACCTGGTGCATCGACGTGGTGTTGAGCGCCGTGAGGCCGTGGCCCTGCTGGAAGATCAAATCTCCAATGTGGCAGGGGCCTGACCAGGGTCACGATACCCAGCGCTACTGCCCCACAAACACCGCTGACTCCCCCGCGCCCAGGGTCAGGCTCACGGCCGAGCCGCTCAGGGTGGCCGTGCCCTTGCCAACCACCGCCTTGAAGCTGGTCACGCCGCCGGTGACTGAGAGGGAGCCCACGCTCTTGCCGGAGACGCCGGTTGAGCCGCGGTTCACGGCCACCAGGGCCAGCTCCTTGCTGCCGGTGCCGGTCCAGGCCACCACGTAGAGGTCCGAGCTGGACCAGAGGGTCTTGCGCGTGCCCCGGCGCAGGGCCTTGTGGGTGGCCCGGGTGATGCCCAGGGCCTTGACGTAGCTGAGCAGGTCGCTCTGCTGGCTGTTGAGGGTGGTGGGCCCGCCGCCCTTCTTCATGGTCAGCTTGGCCAGGGAGCCGGTCCAGATCATGTCCCGCCGGTTGTCCGGGTCCCCGCCGCCGGGCAGGGCGATCTCGTCGCCGGCGTAGAGGAAGGGGATGCCCGGCATGGTGAACAGCACGGTGAGCGCCCGCTTCATCTTCTTGTACACGGCAGCCGAGGTGTACGCCCCGACCGGCATGGACCCGCCGCACTCGTGGGCCCACTTGCAGTTCTTCTTGCTGTCACCGGCCGCGTTGGAGGCCATGCGGTTTGAGTCGTGGGCCCCGAGGAAGCGCACATGCAGCGAGGCGTCCTTGTACTTGCTCTGCGCTTTCTTGATCACGCTCTCCACGCTGTCGAAGCCCATGGTGCCGCCGGCCAGGCCGGACTGGGTGGCGTGGTGGGTGGGGAAGTCGAACTGCCCGTCCAGGGCGTTCTTTCCGGTGTAGCTGTCGATCCACTTGTAGCCGTCGGAGAAGCTCTCGCAGAAGAAATTGTACTTGTCCCCCTCCCCAACCGCGGTCTCGCCAAGCAGGTAGACCCGGTGCCCCCCCTGCTCGAAGCGCTGGGCCAGCTTGGCCCGCAGGTTGTAAACGGAGTTCGGCTCCACATGCTTCACCGCGTCCACCCGGAAGCCGTCCAGGTCGTACTCGGTGATCCAGTGGAGGGCGTCGTCGATGAACTGCTTCTCGGCGGCGGGGATGCGCCAGTTGATGTCGGGCAGGTACTTGTCGAAGAGGCACTCGAACGGCTTCTGGCTCCAGCCGCAGTTGGCGTCGATGCCGCACACGCACCCCTTGCGGAACCAGGAGGGGTTCTTGGTGTAGTACTCGTGCTTGTCGTGCACCTGGTTGTTGATCAGGTCCACCAGCACGCGGATGCCGCGCTTGTGCGCCTCCTTGACGAAGGTCTTCAGGGCCGCGTTGCCGCCGAAGCGGGTGTCCACCTGACGGGCCTTGATGGGCCAGTAGCCGTGGTAGCCGGAGTAGGTGTTGCTGTCCGAGCCGCGGCCCTTGAAGCAGCCGTCCACCTGCTGGTTCACCGGGCTGATCCAGATGGTGCGCACGCCGAGCTTGTCCAGGTAGCCGCTCTTGACCACCTCGGTGGCGCCGGTGAGGTCGCCGCCGTGCCAGTCGGATGCGTACTTGCACCCTGCGCTCTTGTCGATCTTGGTGTCGCCGTTGGCGAAGCGGTCGATCATCAACATGTAGAGCAGGCCGTCTCGCAGCTGGAAGGCCTCCTTCTCCACCCAGAACGGGAGGAGCACCTCATCGGCCGCCCTGCCCTTCTTGTCTGTTGCGCGCAGGCGCAGGTTGTACTTGCCCGTGGCCAGGCCCTTGAGCTCGATGGTGAAGGCGCCCGCGCTCTTGTCCAGCACCGCGGCGCCCTTGGTCAGGGCCTTGCCGTTCAGGGTGGCCTTGACGCTGGCTGGCGCGGAGCCGTCCTTGGCTGTCTGGATGGACACCTTCACCTTCATGGCGCCCTTGCCGCCCGAGTAGGTGACCGCCACCTTGCCCGCCGCGATGAGCGGCTTCTTGTCGCAGGGCGGCAGCTCGAAGCCGGAGTTGACGCAGTTGCCGTCGAACACCCGCAGCGGGGCGGCGCTGTCCAGCTTCCAGGTGGTGTCCACGATGTACTTGTAGGGATAGCGCGTACCCGAGACCAGGGTGGAACCGTTGGGCTTCAACGTGGTGGTCCAGTTGGACCCGAGCTTGGTCATGGAGATGGCGCCCTTGTCCCAGTTGGAGAAGGAGCCGGCCAGCTTCACCGTGCTCGCCCCGGGGGCGTAGTAGGTGAGCTTCAGCTCGCAGGTGCGCTTGGCCCAGGTGGCTGTGGCGCCGGCGGGCAGGATCTCTTCCGCTCCAGGCACGCCATTGTCCGCGGGCGGCCCCTTGTCCGCGCCGGCCTCAACCGCGCCCACGTCCCCGCCCCCGCCCGTGTCCTGCTGGATCCCGGCGTCCGGCTGGATGGAGCCGTCCGCCGTGGGGGTGTTGTTCTGCTCCTCGTAGGGGTTGCAGCCGGCCAGCATCGCCGCCGCGCTCAGAATAATCAGGGTCCGTTTCATTGTTCTTTTCACCATGTACCTGTCTAACTCGCAGCACATATAAGCATATTCCGTGCCCGTGAGCCCAGGGGAGCGTAAGGGGTTGGAAAGAGGCACACGTCTTGCAGAATCGTCCCCTGTCATGACGCGGATCGGGGCACGACATGTTGCTTTTTACAACGGGATCCAGGCGGGTCCGGTCCTCCCGCGCCAGAGGAGTTTATAAATGAGACGTTTCATCCTGAGCATCACCGTGATGGCCACCCTGTTGGCGGCCGCCCAGGCCCGGGCTGGATCCGTGCGCACCTTCCAGTACCTGGTCACGGGCAACAGCTTCGGCTTCCAGATCTACGACGCCAGCAAAAAGAAGATCGTCCAGTTCCTGGAGCGGCCCTACCGCGCCCTCAAGCCGCGCCCCGGTCAGCCCAAGTCCGAAGGGATCATCCGCCGCAACCTGGCCTACGACGTCTACTTCGGCCTGCGCGCCGGCTCCAGCGCCTCGTGGCTCAACAGCACCGACTCCGGTGTGAGCTACTACCAGGAGAGCAACGTCATCCGCACCACCGGCAAGGTGGGCAACGTGGAGACCGAGTCGTACTACTTCGCCCCGTACGGCTACAAGGGCAACGCCATGGTGATGCTGATCAAGGCCACCAACAAGGGCAGCGCCGCGGTGAAGGTGGACGCCTTCTCCCTGTTCAACTTCCACATGGGCGGCAAGGAGGGGGACGAAAACCCCGCCGCCAATAACGAGACAGTGACCCACGACAAGACTAACAAGGTGGCCACCGAGGTGGGCCCGGGCGGCGGCATGATGATCTACGTGCCCATCGGCGGCGCTGACCGCGTGACCTGCTCTTCCTCCGCCTGGAGCGCCGTGAAGAACGGCCAGGACGTGCCGGTGCAGGCCACCTGCGCCAACGCCAGCGACGCGGTGAACATCATGCAGAAGGGGCTGGGCAGCCTGGGCGCGGGCAAGAGCGCCTGGTGGGGCGCGGCCATCCTGTTCGAGAGCAGCACCGGCGACAAAGCCAAGGCCATCGCCCGCTGGAAGACCTTCTCCGGCGGCAAGACCGCGGACAAGCTGCTGCTCCAGGTGATGGACGAGTGGAAGAAGTGGCGCAAGCCCATCCCCAGCGGCGTGGTGAAGAGCGCCAAGGAGCTGGCCATCTGGCGCCAGAGCGAGGTGGTGCTGCGCATGGGCCAGATCCTGGAGCCATGGAGCGCGTCCCCCAAGCTGAAGAACCACGGCATGATGCTGGCCAGCCTGCCGCCGGGCGGGTGGCACATCGGCTGGGTGCGCGACGGGATCTTCGCGGTGGTGGCCATGGCCCGCACCGGGCACCACGAGGAGGCGCGCAAGGGGCTGGAGTTCTTCCTCAACGCCGAGGCCAACAAGTACAAGAACTACACCGAGGGCAAGGACTACCGCATCTCCCTGACGCGCTACTTCGGCAACGGGGTGGAGGAGATCGACTACTCCGGCCAGCCCACGCCCAACGTTGAGTTCGACGGCTGGGGCATGTGGCTCTGGGGGGCGCGGGTCTACATGGACCTGAGCGGCAACAAGACCTGGATGTCCGGCAAGACCAAGTACAACGAGGTCATCTGGGACGTGGTGAAGAAGTACGTGGCCGACCCGCTCGAGGCGATGCTGGACAAGCAGTACTGGATCGTGAAGCCGGACACCTCCATCTGGGAGGTGCACTGGGACAAGCGCCAGCACTTCTTCTGGACCACGGCGGCCGCGGCCCGCGGGTTCTGTGATCTGGCCGCCATGGCCGAGCGCCACGGCAAGACCACGGAGGCCAAGAAGTACGCCGACCTGAGCGCCAAGATCGTCAAGGGGATCCGCAACAACTTCATCGACAGCAAGAACGTGCTGGCCGGCTCCACCGAGCAGCTGGCCAAGGGCAAGAACTACCGCGACGGCGCCACCGTGGAGGCCATCACCTGGGACATCTTCAAGCCCACGGACCCCATCTCCATCGCAACCCTCAAGGACTTCTCCTACCTGAAGACCAAGCTGGGCGGCTACAAGCGCATCGAGGGGAGCAACGACCCGTACGACGTCAACGAGTGGATCATGATCGACCTGCGCGTGGCGGACGCCTTCCGCAGGGTGGGCCGTACGGCCGAGGCCGACGCGCTCCTGAAGTGGGTCACGGAGCAGGGGGCGGCCAACTTCAACCTGCTGCCCGAGCTGTACGACGTGTACTCCACCAACGGTAAGTACACCGGCGCCATCCCCATGGTGGGCTACGGCGCCGGGGCGTACATGATGACCCTGCTGGAGCGGGCCGGGATCTCCGAGCCGCGCAAGTGCCTGGGCAGCGTTGCCCCCCAGAAGGACATGGGCGTGCCCGCCGGCGACGGGCCCACCCAGACCGTGGACCTGCCCTACTTCCCGCCTGAGGAGGGGGGGGTCAACCCGGGCGCCGACTCCGGCACCGGCAACAACCTGGAAGAGGCCACCGGCTTCGCCTGCCTGTGCGAGACCGGCGCTGGCGCGGCCAGCGGCGTACCCTCCGCCGACGTCATCTTCGCCTTCCTGCTCTGCCTCGGAGCCGTCGCCTGGCGCCGCCGCAAATCCAACCACCGCGCCTGACCGGAGCAAAGACATGAACCGCGTAAGAAGCATCAAGCTGATCACCCTGGTTGCATCCCTGCTCATGGCGCCCGTGGTCCTGGCCCAGGAGGCGGAGGAGTCCCCTGACTTTGACGCCCCGCCCACCCGGGAGCGGGAGCCCGCGCCCGAGCCGCCGGCTGATGAGGTGAAGGCCAAACCCGCGCCGGAGCCCGCAAAGCCGGCTCCGGAGGCGGCGGTCAAGACCACCGTTGCCGAAAAGAAGGAGAAGGAAAGTGGGCCGTCCGCCGCCCCTTCGGGCCGTTACGGGGAGAAGCGGCCCACACCATTCTGGAACCAGGTGCTCGACAGCGTGGAGTTCCACGGCTACACGCGTATGCCCCTGAACGTCTACTTTGGCGACGCCTCCGAGGAGAAGGGCGGCGGCACCGAGGGGCCTCGCCTGCCGAACCTGGTGGACGACAACTACTACCTCTCTGGCTTCCACTACACCCGCCTCCACGAGAAGGACTGGGCCCAGATCTTCATCTCCGCCTCCAGCCACAACGTCACGGTCACCGTGGGCATGTACGCCTCCCTGTACAGCACCTGGTCCCAGTACGAGTCATCCGAGCAGTGGGGCATCGCCCAGGCGAGCCTGGCCTGGGAGAAGGAGTTCGATAACCCGGTGCTCAAGCGGCTCAAGATCAAGGGCGGGGTCTTCTGGAACGACTTCGGCTTCATCCAGCCTTACGACACCTATGTGCTCGGCCGCACCCACCAGGGCGGCGTGCAGGTGGAGGCCGAGTTCCCCTGGGTGCAGGTGCAGTTCGGCTTCGGCGCCCACCTCCCCCTGCGCAGCAACAACACCGACTTCACCCCCATCCTCTACGGCTCGGTGATGCTCAAACCCCCGATCCCCCTCACCGCCGGCTTCTACGTGGCGCACCAGTGGAGCGAGGACAAGCCGCCGCTCTCCAACAAGGAGAACGCCGAGATGACGGTGCTCGGCTTCGAGGTGAAGTGGGAGGTGCCGTACCTCAAGGGGCCGCTGCAGATCGTCCCATGGGCCTACTACACCATGGAGAACGTGGAGTTCCTGCCCAAGACCCTGGAGGTGCTGCACGCCGTGGACGGCAAGCGCATGATGGACCACTACCTGGGCCAGTCATCGGACCATGGCGACGGCTCCTTCCCCTACGTGGGCGCCATCGACTTCCCGGCGCGCCTCTGGAAGGGGGCCGAGTCCTGGCCGATTTTCAACGCGCCCATCTGGCTGCACCTGTTCGGGATGGTTGCCTACGTCCGCTCCCCGCAGGCCTCCCAGGAGCCATCCAAGAACCGCGACGAGCGCACCTACCTCAAGTGGGGATTTGAGCCCATCGTTTCGCTCTGGCCCTGGATGCAGGTGGCCATGCGCTACGACCGGGTGATCATGGACCTGTACGACAGCGAGAACAGCTTCCGGATCATCTCCCCGCGCCTGAGCTTCAAGCCGTTCAAGTGGGGGGACATCACCATCCTCTACAGCCGCTACATGTACGGCGACAAGGTGCAGCTCCGGACGGGCCAGGTAATGGGTGGGATCACGATCCCCGACGCTGACGTCCTCAAGATCCAGGCCACCGCCAAGTGGTAATGCTGCGCAGATCAGAGCAAGCCTCAATGACGACCTATCGCTGGCAGATCCTGCAGCAGGGGCGACTCCCGCTGCGCCCGGACGGCTCAATGGCGCGGGAGAATGGCCACCGGTGCACCTCCATGATGCTCTGGCCCGTGGGGGCGGCGCCATGCCGGGACAACACCCTGGTCACGGATCCATGCCTCGACATGGCGGGCCTGGCCATGGCTACCGCCACCCTGCGACAGCACGGCCTCAAGTGGGGTGACGTGGGGCACGGCTTCCGCACGCACCCTCACCACGACCATGTGTCCAACCTGATGGAGCTGGTGGAGCACCCGCTCATGAAGCCGGCGCTGGGGACAGGTCCCTTCGACGGGCTGCGCGCCGAGCCGCTCCCCGGCCACCACGAGAGCCAGCGCGCCCTGGTCTTCTCCGACGGCGGCGGCGAGGTCTGGTTCACGGGTGACGCGGTGCTGGACGAAGCGTGGCTCCGCGCCTGGTCCTACTACTGGCCCAACCAGTACACCCCCGATGAGGTGGCCCAGACCTGGCGCGACGTGGGCCGGGTCCTGGCCGGGGCCGACCTGGTGGTGCCGGGCCACGGCGCCCCCTTCCGGGTCACGGCCACCCTGCTGGAGGCCCTGGTCCGGAGCTTCCCCCGCGCCCCCCACGCCGACCTGTGCCCCGAGCTGCCCGGGCTGCTGCGCACGCGGCTTGGGGAGCTGGAGGATCCGGAGCGGCTGGCCGTCTGATCCCGTTGCGGCCCTGGATCGTTCAAGGGTAGAGTTATTCCATGACCGCCAAGAGATTGCTGAGCTACATCGTCCCCCTCTGCATCGTCGTCGCCGCCGGCACCCTGGCCGTGGCCAAGGACCCGCCCAAGAAGGTGACCCTGGACAAGTGCAAGAAGAAGAAGTCCGCGGTTGAATTCGACCACGAGATGCATGTGAAGAAGAACAAGATCGCGTGCAAGAAGTGCCACCACACGGGCAAGAACGTCGCCTGCTCCACGGCCAAGTGCCACGCCGGCAAGGCGGACGGCAAGAAGCCTGGCTGCGCCGAGATGAGCCTGAAGAAGAACCCGTACCACATCAGGTGTGTGGGCTGTCACAAGAAGGGCCTCAACGGCAAGAAGGGGCCGAGGAAGTGCAAGGACTGCCATAAATAGGTAGACCCATCCTGCCCTCCCGTTCAACGTCCCGGCCTCTGACCTGGACAGCGCCCTCCCCCACCAGCATTCCGCTGGTCATCCTGCTCCTTTGCCTGAGCTCCAGCGCCCGCGCCGAGGATGAGGAGCCATCCGATCAGGATTGCCTGGATTGCCACGCCGAGGAGGGGAACGTCGAGAAGCGGCACCTGGTCGACGGCAAGGCCCTGGCCGCATCCCCCCACAACGCGGACAACGGGGTGGCCTGCGTCTCCTGCCATGTCAAGGCGGGCAAGGTGGAGGACATCTCGGATCACGGCCCCCTGGGCAAGGCGGCCTGCGGCGAGTGCCACGACGCCGGCGCCGAGGTGGCCTCGGGTGTGCATGGCCGCGTGCGGCGGAAGGGCAAGCGCAGCCCCACCTGCGCGGACTGTCACGGCAGCGCCCATGGCATCAAGCCCCACGCGGCGGCCGGTTCGCCCACCTCCCACAAGGGTCAGCTCAAGACCTGCGGGCACTGCCACGGCGAGCGCTCCATCGCCACCTACATGGCCAGCGTGCATGGCAAGGCCCTGGCCGCCGGCAATAAAAAGGCGCCCGCGTGCTCGGACTGTCACGGCACGCATCATTTTCAGTGGCCCGACATCTTCAACAATCCAGCGAGCAAGAAGGACATGACCGCGGCCTGCGGCAAGTGCCACGTCCAGGAGGCCAAGGCCCACGGCGCCGGGGTGCACGGCATGGCCCTGGCCCGCGGAAACCTGGCCGCCGCCTCGTGCGTGGACTGCCACATAGGGCACAGCATCCTGCCGCCGTCCGACCCCCGCTCATCGGTGCACGCCAGCCACGTGGCCGAGGATTGCGCCCGGTGCCACGGGGACGCGCGGCTCATCGACCGGCTCGGCCTCTCCCCCGACGCGGTGGAGACCTACGAGGCCAGCTACCACGGACAGGCCGGCCAACTGGGCCAGGTGCGGGTGGCCAACTGTTCGTCGTGCCATCGAGCCCACGACATCTTCCCCTCACGGGACAAGCGCTCCTCGGTGCACACCGACAACCTGGCCGCCTCTTGCGGCAAGTGCCACCCGGGCGCGGGGAAGAACTTCATCAGCAGCAAGATCCATGTGGCGGCGGCGGGCAGCCGCGAGGACAACTACTGGGCCTGGCTGGTGGGACAGATCTACACCTGGCTCATCGCCCTAGTCATCGGGGCGATGCTGCTGCACAACCTGCTCGACTTCACGCGCAAGATGGTGCTCCGGGCGCGCCGCCAGGCCGCGGAGCCCGGCGTGGTGCGCATGACCGGCCTCGAGCGGGCGGTCCACACGCTGCTCCTCTCCAGCTTCCTGTACCTGGTGTACAGCGGCTTCGCCCTGCTCTACCCAAAGGCCTGGTGGGTCACGCCGCTCAACATGATCTCCGACACGGAGGCGTTCAGGGCCAGCTCCCACAGGGTGGCCGGGGCGGTGCTCTGTCTGCTCACCCTGCATCACCTCTGGTTCCTCTTCTTCCACCCGGTGGGCAGAGAGCAGCGCAGGCGCTTCATGCCGCGTTGGAGAGACCTCCGCGACCTGTGGCACAACCTGTGCTGGTTCCTGGGGCGCCGGCGGGAGCGCCCCCGCTTCGGCCGCTTCGGCTACGTGGAGAAGGCCGAGTACTGGGCCCTTGTCTGGGGCACCGTGGTCATGATCATCACCGGCACGGTGCTCTGGTTCGAGAACCAGGCCCTGCAGGTGATGCCCCTGTGGCTGTGGGAGGTGTTCAAGGTGGTCCACCTGTACGAGGCGATCCTGGCCACCCTGGCCATCATCGTCTGGCACTTCTACCATGTGTTCATCAACCCCGATGAGGCGCCCATGGCCCTGACCTGGATCACCGGCCGCGTCACCCTGGAAGAGCTGGAGCGCCTGCACCCGGCCGAGTTTGAGGAGCTGCAGGCCATGGCTGAGGGCGAGCCACCAGAAAAAAGTTGAGGCGCCTGTAATACAATCGCAGCGCTCACCCCACCAAGGAAACGAATCCAATGAGCGCGGTGGACACCAGCGAGCTGGAAGCGTTGCACCAGGCGAGCTTCGCCTGGGCGCTGGCCTGCTGCGGGTACCGGCCCCAGGAGGCCCAGGACGTGCTCCAGAGCTGCTACCTCAAGGTCCTCGACGGGAGCGCCCGGTTCGAGGGACGCGCCACGCTGAAGACCTGGTTCTTCGCGGTGATCCGGCGCACGGCGGCCAGCCGAAGGCGGCGGGACATGGCGCGGCGGCTGCTGCTCATGCGCACCGTCTCCGCCGCGGTGGAGCAGCCAGTGCATGAGGTGGAGCCGGGCCTGGAGCCGGACGAGCGGGCCAGGGTCGTCGCCTGCCTGGAGCGGTTGCCTCGGCGCCAGCAGGAGGTGCTGGAGCTGGTGTTTTACCAGGACCTGAGCATCAGGCAGGCGGCCGGGGTGATGGACGTCTCCCTGGGGGCGGCGCGCGCCCACTACCACCGAGCCAAGTCTTCCATGCTCGCCCGGCTCGAAGAGATGGAGCGGAGCCCATGAGCGGCGAGGACAAGCTGAAGCAAGGCCTGGAACAGCTCCACCGCCGCGACGAGGCGCCGGCCTTTGACCTCATGTGGAGGCGGGCCCAGGCCCAGGCCCGGGCCAGAAAACCCGGGAGCGCCAGGCTGCGGCTGGCCCTGGGAGCGGGGCTGGTGGCCGCGGTGGCTCTGGCGGTGTGGCTCACCCTGCCCGGCGCACCCGAGGTGGCGCCAACGCCAACCCCAGCGGGCGGCGGACAGCCGGTGCTCCTGGCCTCCCTGAGCAGCTGGCAGGGCCCCACAGACTTTCTGCTGGAGACCACCGGGGCGGATCTGCTGCGAGGGGCCATCCAGTTCGGAGCCATTGAATCCCTGGGCGTGCCCAACCTGAGGGAGCTTCACCCTGTGGACGACCCAACAACCACCATTGACGGAGGAACCAATGACCAGAACCATCCCTAAAAGTATCGCCCTGGCGGGCGCCCTGCTCGCCGTCCTCGTGGTGAGCGACACCGCCCAGGCAAGGCCCGGAGGCCACGGCGCCCTGGGCCCTCGAGGCCCCAGGGGCGGCGCGCACCGCCTCATCGCCCGCCACCTTTATCCTCCGCAGATGGTGATGCGCTTCTCCGAGGACATCGGGCTCACCGCGGCCCAGCGCAAGACGATGCTCAAGGAGATCAAGCGCACACAGGCCACGGCCACTGACCTGCAGTTCACCATGCACGCCGAAGCGGGCAAGCTGAGTAAGCTGGTGGCCGCGGACAAGGTGGACGAGAAGAAGGCCCTGGCCCAGTCGGACAAGGTGATGCAGATGGAGCGCAAGGTGAAGCGCAAGCACCTGCGCCTGCTGATCCGAATCAAGAACCTGCTCACCGCCGAACAGCGCGCCACCCTGGACAAGGTGAAAAAGAAGATGATGCCCATGATGACCCCCATGACCCCCACACCACCCGCCGTCCCCAAGTAACGCCGGCCCTGGCTCCCCTCTCCCTCCCCTCCCACTTGAACCTTTCCCCCCCCAACCAACACTAATATTTTGAGCCAACAACTTGGGGAGGCCGCCACATGCGCACACACCTGGGTCTTTTGACCCTGGCCCTGACCATCGCCTTGGCGTCCGGTCCGGCCAGCGCCGGCGAGTGGCAGGGCTGGCGCGGCGGCACGGGGCGCGCAGCCCTGGCCAGCGGCAAGTCGGACATCCACAAGCCCGCGGTGCGCTGGCGCTACTTCCTGGGCGGCACCCTCCCGGCCCATAGCCTGGTCGCCCTGGACATGGACGGCGACAAGAAGCGGGAGCTGCTCTACCTGGCCGGCGGCCGGCTGGTGGCCAAGGAGGCGGACGACACCCTTATCTGGGAAACCGCCATCATGCGCCTGATCCGCATCAAGGGCGCCTTCGACTTCAACGGGGACGGCAAGGAGGAGCTGGTGGTGGAGGCTCGGGCCGGCGGGGTCCATGTTTTCAGCGCGGCTGACGGCGCCCTCTGTTGGTCCCTGCCGGCGGGCGCCATCAAGAAGGTCGGCGCGATCCTGGTAACTGATCTCGACGGCGACAAGCGCCCCGATCTCTACATCGCCGAGCACGCCAGCAGCGGGGCCGAGGGCTCGGCCCACGCCTTCAGCTTCAGCGGCGCCTGCGGCGGGGGGAAGACACTATCCCGAAAGCAGCTCTGGACCATCAAGTACACCGGCACCGGCTCCGCGGTCACAGACCGTGTGGGCACGGGCGGCCTGTGGGACGTGGCGGCCGACGTCAACGGCGACGCTGTGCCCGAGATCATCGCGCCGGCCGGAACGCAGGTGCATGTGTACTCGGGCAAGACAGGCAAGCAACTCTCGGTGACCAAGGTGGGCGCTCACCTCACCGGCGGGGCCTGGGTCATGGCCGCGGATACAAACGGCGACAAGCGGGCGGAGCTTCTCTTCGCCACAAACCGCGCCGGCACCCAGCGGCTGTGGTTCATGGCCGCCCAGAAAGGCACCAACAAGCTCACCACCCGGTGGACCTACCTCCCCAATAACCAAACGACAGATCAGCACCGGATCATTCATGTCCCAATGCGTGACCTGGACGGCGACGGCAAGCTTGAGGTGCTCACCTCCTTCAAGGAGGGCGGCACCTGGAAGACCATGGTGATAGACAGCGCCCTCAAGGGAACCTCGCTCAATATCAGGGCCAGCGTTACCGGGGAGTACCTGGTGGGCGCTGCTGACCTCAACGGCGACGGCAGACCCGAGGTGATAACCAGCAAGCCGGACGCCGAGGAGGTGCGGGTGCGCTCCTTCAACAAGACCACCGGCAAGCTGGACACCATGAGGTCTGTGGCCGCGCCCAAGGACGGCACGGTCATCCCCCTCACCCGGCTGGACCGCGGGGCCTGGGCCGTGCAGGGGCCCGCCATCAGGGTGGTGGCCTGGGACGCGGATCTGAAGGGGAACAAGGAGCTGCTGCTCAAGCTCAGCACCTCCACCTCTCAGGTGGTGTCCGCCTATGACATGAGCGGCGCCAAGGCGGCGAAGAAAGCGAGCCACGACCCCGGCGCGGGCGTCAAGATCATCTCGGCCCTCCCCACCTCGGACGTGGGCGAAGAGGGCGGCGGCGCTCAGCTGGTCACGCCGCGCAGCGACGGCTACGTGGTCTCCCTGGGCAGCGGGCTGAGCCCCACCAACAGCCAGGTGTTTGGGGAGTTCAAGCGCACCGGCATGCGCATCGGCGGGCACATGGGCGCCTTCCCGGTGGTGGCTGACATGGACGGGGACGGCAAGGCCGAGGTGCTGGCCCGGGACAGCCGCGGCATGGTGCTCGTCCTCAACGCGGCCGGTGCCAACCTGGTCCAGCCCCCCACCCTGCGCTGGGCCACCAAGATCCCCAGCGGCCTGCGCCCGGCGGTGGCCGACCTGGACGGGGACGGCAAGCGAGAGCTCCTGCTGGACGACCTGATCCAGAAGCAGGTGGTGGTCTACCGCCACGACGGCAAGAAGTGGTGGAGCTACCCCAAGACCTCCACCGCCTGGAAGGATCGCTTCTTTGTGGGGAGCCTGCTGTGGGGAGACGTGAGCGGGGACAAGGTGCCCGACGTGGTGTACCTGGTCCAGGACCGCACCGATAACAAGCGGTACGTGGGCGCCCTGCATGGAAAGCTCGGCACCCCCGTCTGGTCCACCAAGGAGGTCGGGCACCTGGCCGTGGGCTGCGGCCTCGGCTTCCACACCCTCAAGGACCTGGACAGCGACGGCCTGCTCGACGTGGTGTTCACCGTGTGCGGCACCGTGCTCGGCGTCCGGGGCAAGGACGGCAAGGTGCTCAACCCGCAGAACGTCCAGACCTCAATCAGCGACAAGGCGGGCAACAACTGCGGCAACACCAGCGGCTACTCGCTGGTGTACGACCTGGACGGCGACAAGAAGAGCGATCTGCTGGCCACCGGCAACTACCACTACATGTGTGCCTTCAAGCCAGCCTACACCGGCGGGGTCCTCAGCATGGGCAAGAGCTGGACCAGCTCACCGGTCCAGCGATACAACCCGGTGTTCGCCGCGCCCGCCCCGTGCAAGGGAGGCGCCCGCCTGGTGGCCCCCCGCAAGGAGTCCAACATGGTGGAGGTGCGCGAGGGCGCGGACGGAGCGCTGGTCTCCACCCTCACCCTGGGCGCGGGCAAGCTCACGGGGGACCTGACCCACGCCACGAGCCACGCTGACCTGGCCGGCGCGGGCTCCCCCCGCACCCTGCTCGGCTCCGACGACGGCTACCTGTACGCCGTCTCTCCCTGCGCTTCCAAGCCAGCCCTGGACTGGTCCCTGTACATGCGCGCGCCGGTGAGCGACGCGGTGCTGGGCGACACCGACGGTGACGGCAAGGACGAGATCCTGGTGGCGAGCCAGGACGGCTTCCTGTTCGCCCTGGGCAAGGAGCACCTGCCCGCGCCGGCGTACGTGCGCGAGAACGACGGCACGGGCCCCGCCACCAGCGCAGCCAAGGATCTGGACGCCGTGGAGCACCACGACACCCTGCACGCCAACTGGGCCAGCGTGGCCGGTGCGGACGCCTACGAGTTCGCGGTGATCACCTCCTACGGCTCCATCATCACCAAGCCGAAGTTCATCAAGGTGGGCAACAAGACCTCGGCGTCCGCCACCGGGCTCAAGCTCAAGCTGGGCCAGCGCTACTTCTTCGCGGTGCGGGCAGTCTCCACCAAGAGCGGAAAGACCTCAGGCGAGGCCCTCTCCGACGGAATCCTGGTGGTGGACCGGACCCCGCCCACCATCAAGTTGGTGGCCATCCCGAACCCCTTTGACCCGGCCAAGGAGAAGGCGTGCGGCGTGCAGGCCACCTTCAAGGACAAGCACAAGCTCGCCTCCTACAAGGTATGGGTGGAGGACGCGACCGGCCAGAAGGTGAAGGACTGGGGCAAGAAGACCGTCAGCGACCATGACGTCACCGACGCCCTCTCCTGGGACGGCCGGGTGGCGGGCAAGATCAAGTACGGCTCCTACACCGTGAAGGCCGAGGCCTGGGACACCCGGACCCACCTGGGCAAGGGGAGCTTGACCCTCAGGCTGGTGAGCAAGGACGGCGGCACGGGGTGGGGCGACGGCGGCCCGCCACCAGAGACGGGCGGCACCGAGGGGTGCGAGTGCAGCGCGGGAAGCGGCGGGGGTTGGCCGGGCGGGTTGGTGTTGCTCGTGCTGATGCTGGGGCTGTTGATTTTATTGCGGAAGAGGTAGGGATGCTGAGCCGAGGACGCGCGACGCCCCTCCGGGGGAGCCAGCCGTCCGCCGGCCCTTCGGGCCGTTACGGGGTGAAGCGGCTGGCTATTTGGTGGCTGGCGGTGCGGCGGTGCGGTTCTTGGCAGCGTCGCCCTCTGCCGGCTTGGCCTCGGGCGCCTTCTTGTCCGGGTCATCCTTCTTCACGTCGGGATCCGCGGCGGGGGGGTCCTTCTTTTCCGCGTCGCCCTCAGGCTTGGCCTCGCCCTCCGGCTTGGCCTCACCCTCCGGCTTGGCCTCCGAGCCCGGGACCGGCGGGGGCTGGTCACCCGCGGGGGCGGCCTCCGGAGCAGGTGCCGGCGCGGGCGCCGCGCCCTCCACGCTCATGACCTTGATCACATCCGGGTTGCTCAGCAGGGCCTCCAGCCGGCGCCGGAAAGCCTCCCTGGCCGGGTTCTGGGGGTGCGCTCCCAGGTTCTCTTCCTGGGTGTGCTCCGCGCTGGCCAGGATCTTGCCCTCGGCGTCCATCACCTTGAGGGTGAGCTTGCTCTCCAGCTTGTAGCTGCCCCACCCGTCGTACATCCACTCGTTAATCATCAGGTGGACGGCCCTCACCGGCTTGGTGGCCACGAGGCGGTTTGTGACCTCTGTGTCGGGGTCAGTAGGCGCCGCGCCCACCACGACCACCGTGTAGCCCTGCTTGGTCAGCGTGGCGGCCAACGCGTCTGCCATCACAGAGGCCAGGGGGGTACCGTCGTAAGTGTTGCGGTGGTACGGGATCCCAACAGTGGCCCGCACCTGGCCCTCGTAAGAGGGGTCTGTCTTGCCGGAGGTGATGTACTCGCGCTTGTCCTGCACGGCCACGGTGGCGGGACCGCTGCCCTTGAAGGGTACCGCGGCCACCATGTCCTTGTAGTACAGCGGCGGCACACAGCCGCTCCCGAGCCACACACCGAGCAGCAACAGGGGCATCAATCTCATCAGATTCCTCTTCATGGTCCTTACCTCCGGCGCGCCCACAGGAGCGCATGGTCGACTTCAAATTTCATTGACGGTCGTATTTATATCACTTTTGGGCGCCATCCGCCTCTCGCTCCTGTGCCCGCCTCACGTTGTCACCCGACGGTAATGATTGTAGGTTTATGCACGCTCATCACTCAACCTATCGGATCCGGATCGCCACAGCCCCATGGGAAACCGCTACCTCGTCGTCTCTGACATTCACCTCGTGGACGTGGAGGATCACGAGGACGGCTGGAAGGCGTACAAGAGCGCCCAGTACGTGGTGGACGACTCCTTCGACGAGCTCGTCACGAACTTCACCGAGGAGGCAGCCAGCGGCGACCGGCTCACCCTGCTCCTCAACGGGGACATCATCGACTTCGACATGGTCACCGAGGTGCCGGAGGATCCGCCCTGGAAGGTCACCCGCCACGAGCGCAAGGTGGGCCTGGATCCCACCGAGGAGAAGTC
>CAZCFB010000035.1:0-2523 GCA_964497805.1 uncultured Kofleriaceae bacterium | reverse complement strand
GGCCACCAGTACGACCACTACTCCTCGTTCCGTTACCTGCTCCACCCGGTGGTCAAGGAGGGTGACAAGGAGCAGCTCGCGCTGCCCATGGGCAACCTGGCCAACCGGGTGCTCATGAGCCGCATGGGCTACTTCAACCCCCACGCCGGCGGCTTCATCCTGGGGCTGTTCCACTACATGTGGCACTGGTTCAAGCACTACGCCCTCAGCCGGCGCAGCCTGGTGATCCCCTGGTTCTTCGGCTCCCTCTGGGTGGTGGCCCGGCTGCTGCGCATGAAGAAGATGCTGCGCTTGCCGCCCCCCGAACACCTTGAGCGCCTGCGCGAGGTGGGGCGCTCATTCGACCTGACCCCCGGCGAGGTGGAGGCCCTGGGCCAGCTCCAGCGGCCCCCCATCGCCCAGCGGCTGTTCCGCATCCTGCACGAGTTCTGGATCGACCGGCTGATCGTCGCCCTGCTCATGACCGGGGGCACCATCACCCTTGCCCTGGTGCCGATCCCGCTCTGGATCAAGCTGATGGTGCCCCTCTCCGCTTTCCCGCTGCTCTATCTGATCTACGAGATGGCCACCAAGAACGAGAGCATCTGGGTCATCGAGACGGAGCTGCCCCAGCGGGCGCGGGCTCTGGCCAAGGTGCTGCCCGCCCGCCTGGTGGTGCTGGGCCACACCCACGTGCCGCGCTCGATCCCCATCAGCCGGGACACCGACTACGTGGACTCCGGCACCTGGGCGCCCATCTGGCGCGACAAGCGGGGAGAGGAGCGCCACCTGAGCCCGGGCTACCGCAACTACCTGAACGCGCGCTTTCAGCGCAAGGAAGTCACCTACCGCGTGGGTTCCTGGATGGAGTGAAGTCCCCATGAAGATTATTAGCTGGAACGTCAACGGGGTGCGCGCGCGCCTGCCCCGGCTGCTCGCCCTGCTCGAGCGGCACAAGCCGGACCTGCTCTGCCTGCAGGAGACCAAGAGCCAGGACCCAACCTTCCCCTTCGAGGCGCTCAAAGAGCTGGGCTACAACGCGGCCCACCTGGGGCAGAAGAGCTTCAACGGCGTGGCCCTGATCAGCCCGCACGAGCTGGCGGACGTGCGCCGGGGCTTCGACGGGGATCCGATCCCGGAGCATGCCCGCGTGATCAGCGCGGAGGTGCTCGGCGTGCGGGTGGTGAACCTGTACGTGGTCAACGGAAAGGACCTGGAGAGCGAGTACTACCCCATCAAGCTCGACTGGCTCGACGCGGTGACCACCTGGATGGGCGATGCATTCGGCTTCGAGGGCGCCCTGCTTGCGTGCGGCGACTTCAACATCGCCCCCGACGACCGGGACGTGTACGACCCGACCATCTGGCGCGACCGGGTGCTGGTGAGCGACCCGGAGCGGGCGCGGTACAAGCGGCTCCTGGACCTCGGGTTGCGCGACCTGCAGCGGGAACTCACCGACGATGAGGGGCTCTACACCTGGTGGGATTACAGGGCCGGCGGCTTCCCCCGCAACCGGGGCCTGCGCATCGACCTGTTCATGGGCACGGCGCCCGTGGCGGGGCGGATCAAGGCCATGGAAGTGGACAGGGATGAGCGCCACAAGTCCTTTGGCGAGGGGAACCCCAGCGACCACGCCCCGGTCATCACGACCCTGGAGGGTTAGCCATGCTTGGCGCCATCACCGACGACCTCGTGGTCGAGCTGTCAGGCCTGAGCTTCGCCCCGCCAACGGCCTATGTGTACAACCCGCTGGTCTACGCCCGCGCCCCCTGGGACATGTACTGCGAGAAGTACGGGCAAGGCGAGCGGGAGGTCCTGATGCTCGGCATGAACCCGGGCCCCTTCGGCATGGCCCAGGTGGGCGTGCCCTTCGGCGAGGTGGCCGCGGCGCGGGACTGGCTGGGCATCCAGGCGGAGGTGGGCAAGCCGGATCCTGAGCACCCTAAGCGCCCGATCCTCGGCTTCGGCTGCACACGCAGCGAGGTGAGCGGCCGGCGGCTGTGGGGCTGGGCAGCCGAACGATTCAAGACGCCGGAGGCCTTCTTCTCCCGCTTCTTCGTGGCCAACTACTGCCCCCTGGTGTTCATGGAGGAGGGGGGCCGCAACCGCACCCCGGACAAGCTGCCCAAGGCCGAGCGCGAGGCCCTGTTCGCGGCCTGTGACCGGGCCCTGCTGCGCACAATGGATCAGCTCAAGCCGTCCCTGGCCCTGGGCGTGGGCAAGTTCGCCGAGGATCGGCTCAAGGCCGTGGCCGGCGACCGCCCGGGCCTGAAGATCGGCCGCATCCTCCACCCCAGCCCTGCCAGCCCGGCGGCCAACCGGGGATGGGCCGCGCAGGTTGAGGTACAGTTGAAGGAGCTCGGGATCACAATCTAGGGGAGAAAAAGGTGGAGAGCTGGCGGCGGGTAATGATTCTGTGTGCGCTGCTGGCCACGGCCTGCTCCCAGGGGTCCAGCCTCAACTCCGCCCCCGACCTTCGGCTACCTGACCAGGCTATCGCGGATACTCTGCCGGGGGATCAAGCCTCGCCAGATCTCCGCACCC
>CAZCFB010000034.1:37701-43179 GCA_964497805.1 uncultured Kofleriaceae bacterium | reverse complement strand
GAGTTGCCGTCGCAGGTCTCGGCCTGGTCGCAGGTTCCGGCCGCGGCCCGGCAGGTGTACCCCTTCACCTGCTTGCTGTCCGAGGGGCAGGCGGCGGCGCTGCCAGTGCAGTTCTCCGCCTTGTCACAGGCGCCAGCCGTGGCGCGGCACACCGTGGCCGAGGACTTGTACTTGTTGGTGGGGCACGCCTTGGAGGCGCCGTCGCAGGTCTCGGCCAGGTCGCACCCTCCGGCCACCGCGCGGCATGTGCTGCCCTTGGAGAGCACCACATCGGTCGGGCAGGTGGTGCTCACGCCGTTACAGGTTTCGGCCAGATCGCAGCTGCCGCTGGCCGCGCGGCATGTGCTGCCCTTCTTTACCGGGCCGCAGGTGCCGTTCTTGGCCGCCCCCGCCGCCACGCTGCATGCCTGGCAGTCCACCTTGCCCCCGCCGCAGGCGGTGTTGCAGCACACCCCGTCCACGCAGAAGCCGGTGGAGCAGTCGCTGTTCTTGGTGCACTTGCCGCCGGTGCCGCCCGTGCACTCTG
This sequence comes from uncultured Kofleriaceae bacterium, assembly GCA_964497805.1. Taxonomy (GTDB): domain Bacteria; phylum Myxococcota_A; class Polyangia; family CAZCFB01; genus CAZCFB01. Next base: position 42,653 of record CAZCFB010000034.1, on the reverse strand, counting down.
TGTTCAGGATGTAGGCCGAACCCGAGGAGCCGCCCAGGTCGTCGTCCTTGTAAGCGCCCACCACGGGCACATCCCCGCTCAGGGCCACGGACACGCCGAACTCGTCGCTGTTGTAGCCATCCTTGGCCACCCACTTCATCCAGTGCACCCACTTGCTGCCCGAGCGCTTGTAGAGGTACGCCCCGCCCGAGCTGCTGCCCCTGTCGTCGTCGTAACGGGCCCCCACCAGGATCTTGTCCCCGCTCACGGCAACGGACATGCCGAAGTAGTCGCTCCCCCTGCCATCCTGGGCGGTGATCTTCTGTTGCTGGCTCCAGAGGGTGCCGCTGCGGGCAAACACATAGGCCGCCCCGGCGTTGCTGCCGCGGTGATCCTCCAGGTAGGCGCCCACCACGGCCAGGTTCCCGCTCACCGAGACCGCCTCGCCGAAGTAGTCTGAGTTTCCGCCGTTGGAGGCGGTGAGCTTCTCCTGCACGCTCCAGCTGGTGCCATTGCGGGTGTAAATGTAGGCCGCGCCCGCGTTGCTGGCCCGGTCGTCGTCGTAACGGGAGCCGATGATGGCCGTGTTGCCGTTGATGGCCACGGCGTAGCCGAAGTGGTCGCTGCTGCCGCCGTCCGAGGCGATGATCTTGAGCTGGTGCTTCCAGGTGGTGCCGGTGCGGAAGAACACATACGCGGATCCCGCGTCGCTCCCCCGCGCGTTGTTGTCAAGGTAAGAGCCCACGATGGCGGTGTCGCTGGTGGTGCCCACGGAGGTGCCGAAGTAGTCGCTGCTGGCGCCGTCCCAGGCGGTGAGCTTGCCCTGCTGCTTCCAGGAGGTGCCGGTCCTGGCGAACACATAGGCCGCGCCCGCGTTGCTGCCCTGCTGGTCCTCCCGCTGGGCGCCCACCACAGCGGTGTCGCCGCTCACGGCCACGGACCAGCCGAAGTAGTCGCTGGCCCCCGCGTTGGACGCGTTGAGTTTCTGCTGCTGCCCCCATGAGTTACCGGTGCGCGTGAACACGTAAGCCGAACCCGAGTTGGAGCCGTAGTCGTCGTCGTAGCGCGAGCCCACGATCGCCGTGGTGCCGCTGACCGCCACGGAGTAGCCGAACTCGTCGCTGTTGTACCCGTCGGAGGCGGTGATCTTCTTCTCGTTCTTCGCCTCGCACAGCTCGAAGAAGTAGGCAGACCCCGAGGCAGAGCCCCGGTCGTCATCCTGGTAAGACCCGGCCATGACCACCTCGCCGCTCAGGCCCACGCCGTAGCCGAAATAGTCACTGCCCGCCCGGTCGTCGGCGGTGAGCTTGCGGGTCTGTTTATAGGTGGAACCCGTGCGAGCGAACACATAGGCTGCGCCCTGATAAGAGCCACCCTCTCGGCCAGCACCCACGGCCAGCCGATCCCCGTCAGCCACCACCGAGAGGCCGAAGCGATCATAGGAGTTGCTGTCTTTGCCGGTGATCTTCTGGGTCTGGCTCCATACGTTGCCGTTGCGAATGTAGAGGTAGGCGGTGCCCGCGTCGGTTCCCTTCTGATCCTCCCGCGGGGCGCCAACCAGGGCCACCCCGTTGATGACCGTGACGGAGGCGCCGAACTGATCGCTCTTGCCGCCGTTGGAGGCGGTGAGCATTTTCTGCTGGGTCCAGGTGGTGCCGCTACGCCGGAACACGTATGCCGCGCCGGCGTCGGTTCCCCTGGAATCTTCGTAGCGCGCGCCCACCACCGCGGTGTCGCCGGACAGGGCCACGGAGTAGCCGAACTGATCGCCGGCGCCGCCGTTGGAGGCCATGATCTTTTGCTGCTGGGACCAGGTGGTCCCGCTGCGGGTGAAGAGGTAGGCGGAGCCGGAGTTTGAGCCCTTGGCATCCTCGTAGTACGCGCCCACCAGCACGCCCACGCCGTCGGTGGCCACGGAGTAGCCGTACCGGTCGCCGGCGGCCGAGTCGTTGCCGAGCACCTTCTGCTGCTGGGACCAGGTGGTTCCGCTGCGGGAGAAGATATAGGCGGCGCCGGTTTCCGAGCCCTTGTCGTCGTCCGCGTAGGCCCCAACCACGGCCACATTCCCACTGAGGGATACGCGCAGGCCGAAGTAGTCGCTCGGGGCGCCGTCGCTGGCCGTGATCTTCTGCTGCTGGTACCAGTTGCTGCCGCTGCGGAAGAAGAAGTAGGCCGAGCCCGAGGCGGTGCCGCGATCGTCGTCATTGTGCGCGCCCACCAGGGCCAGGTTCCCGTCCAGGGACACGGAGAAGCCGAGGTTGTCGCCAGCGGAGCCGTCATTGGCCGTCACCTTGTTGGTGATCCCCATCAGGGTCGGGTCCACGGTGATGGGGTAGACGGCCCCGGTGTCATCCACCTGGAGGCTCAGGGTTGTGCCATCGAGCTTCATCCGGGCCGCCAGGTCCTTGCCGTTGGCGTCAACCGCCCAGAGGTTCTTGTAGTCCGCCACGGCTTGCCCCTGCAGGTCATGAAAGGTGACCGAGGAGCCGTCCTCGCCAAGCCGGGGCTCGAGGGTGCCGCCCACGCTCATCTCCAGCGCCAGGGGGCCGTTGCCCGCCGGGCGCTTGTTGATGGTGAAGCCCTGCTCCAGGCCCAGGGGGCCGTTGAGGTACCACTCCTCCAGGTCTGCGCCACGGGCCAGGGTTATCCGGTTGCGCTCGGTGCGCGTGGTGGCCGCCTGCACGGGCTTCGCCGCGCCCTGCCGGCCCCAGCGCGTGAGCTTCAGATCCACTCGCCAGTCCATGTCTGCCCCATGGACCCGCACCTGACCGGCGTCAAAGCGCGCGGTGAGATCCGCGGCCGGGTTGGCAGCCAGGAAGCCATCCCCCGAGGTCTGGATCCTGTACGCCTCGCCTGCCTCCTGCTGGCGCACCAGGGCGATTGCCCGCTCCAGCCCGGCAGGGACCTCGGCGGCCTGGATCTCGGCCGGCGCGGCACTCAACGCCTCGGCCTGGTCTCCGGTTTCGGACACCTGGCTGGGTGGCGGCTGGCAACCGACGGAAATCAAAACGATGAGAGAAACTACAGAGGTGAAGGGGATCCGGATAAGGGACATGCGGTGTGCTCCTCAGGGTATGTCTACCCTGGAAGGATACACCGCATGAGGCCGCGCGCTAATCGTCCAGGGTCAGGACCGTCCCGGGGCGAGTCTTCATGTGGGGCAGCTCCAGGATCTCGCGGATCATGGCCGCGCAGATCTCCTCGGCCAGGGGCCGCACCAGGGCGGAGTCCTCGTCTTCCACCGGCAGGGCGAAGGCGCCACGAGAGATGTTGGCGGTCATGCTCGCGCTCTCCGCGTCCCGCTCCAGCGCGTCTGGCGCCACCCGCCAGTAGGAGGGCAGGTGCAGGAAGGTGAGGTCCTTCTCGTCGCTCATCAGGATCATGATGTGCCGGATGCAGCCCACATGGCCGCCGCCGCCGGGCCCGGTGAGCAGCCGGGACTCCACGTACTCCTGCAGCAGGGTCGCCCGCCCAAGCTCCACCGCGCCCCGCGAGCGGATGAACGCCTCCCGGTCCAGCACGATGATCCCCTGGCCGCAGCTGCCCAGGGGTGGCTTTGCCAGGATGAAGGGGCAGGTGAGCCCGCGGAGCCACGCCTCCGCCTTTGGCCCCCACTTGCGAAAGACAAAGCTGCTCGGCTGCAGCTCCGGGAAGTGCTTGTAGGTCTGGATCTTGTCGTGACAGATCAGGCGGAGCCCCTCGCTCACCTCCCAGCACTTGCCCAGCTCCCGGCGCAGGCGCCAGTGGGTCTTGCGGTAGTGCTTGGCCAGCGCGGGCCAGAGGTGCAGGAAGCCCTTGCGGCCGAAGCCGTGCTGCAGCTCCACCAGGTAAATGCGCCCCTGCTCGGTGATGATGAAGTCCAGGCCCATGGGCTTGGAGAAGCCGGGCAGGGTCCCCTTGATGTGGGGGGTGAAGGGCACCACCCGCGGATCACGGGCGGGGCGGATGGGGCGGCGCTTGCTGCGGAGGACCGGAGGCATCGTCAGGTTCAATACCCCGACCCCACCTCACGGGCAATGGTTATACGGCGGGCAGGGTCTGCTCCCGGTCCTCGATGGGCTTGAGGTCCTGCACCTGGTGCGCGGCGGTGACGCCGGCCTCGGCCAGGGTCTCCAGCACATGGGGGTGGGTCATTATCAGCTCGCGGAAGTCCTTCCTGGAGAGCCAGAGCAGCCAGGACTTGGAACGCGTGCGCACCGTGTGGGATGACATGGTCCGGGACATGAGGGCGGTCTTGTTGAACATCTCGCCCGTCTCCAGGGGGCTGGCGAGCTTGCCAGGCCGGTGGACGTGGGCCCGCCCGCACACCAGCAGGTAGAGGCCGTCCGGCTCGCGGCCCTGCTCCACCAACGTGCGCCCGGGGGAGACCTCCAGGAAGGAGAACTGCCCCATCAGGGCGTGGCGCTGCTCCCTGGTGAAGGGCCGGAACAGGTTGTGGGTGTGGGTGAGGTTGCCCAGCATCCTGTCGCGGAAGAAGCGGAGGAGCACCTTGAACACGGGGGGGTGCTCCACCACCAGGTCGCGCATCACCTTGCGCGAGATGGTCAGCACCGTGCACTCCTCCAGGGCCTCGATGGTGGCGGTGCGTTGCAGGTCGGTTAGCAGGGCGTACTCGCCGAAGAAGGCCCCCTCGCTGAGCAGGCTCAGGGTGACCCGCGGCTCTCCCTCGCGCACCACGGCCACGCTCCCCTCCACGAGGATGAACATGGTGTCGCCCCGGTCGCCCTGGCGGATGATCAGGTCGCCCGAGTCGAAGTCTGTCACCTCGACCTTACTGGTGAAGGAGATCAGCTCGTCCCGGGACAGGGAGGAGAGCAGGGCGTTGGGGGGCAGGCGGTCCACCAGTTTTTCTTCGACAGGGGTGGGCTCGTCCAGGGGGATCTCGTACACCGACGCGCCCTCGTCGTCCGGAGCCAGCTCCACCAGGTCCGGGATCATCTCCATGATCGGGATCGAGTCGAGGGTGTCCTCGG
>CAZCFB010000034.1:32470-37601 GCA_964497805.1 uncultured Kofleriaceae bacterium | reverse complement strand
GGACGCGTTCGTTGTCCGGGGCGAGGCTGATGACCATGTTGCACAGGGCGATGGCCTTGAGAATGAAGCCCTTGTCCAGGTACGCGTTGGCCGCCTTCTCAAAGGCCGCCACCGCCTCCCCTTTTTGGCCCAGGCTGCGGTGGGCTTCCCCCAGCTTGTGAGGCCAGCGGGGGTTCTTGGGGTCCAGGTCAGCCAGCTCGGCGAACGCCTCGGCTGCACGGCCATGCTTGCGCTGGGTGCGGTACTTGGCCGCCGCACTCTTGAGCTTCGCAATGTTCGGATCCATCCGGACAATATAGGCCAGGTCGTGGCAGATCGGTAGCTAAGGGGCGCCGTCCAGGCGGAAGCCGGCCCAGAAGGCGGGGTGGGGGTAGCGGCCGCGCATTTGGAGCCTGGCCTGGCGCAGCGCCCGGGCGGGCGGGTGGCGGTGGAGCTGGCGGAAGAAGTGCTTCATCAGCAGGGCGCTGCCAAGGTCGCTCACCCGGAAGAGGGAGGAGACCACGCGCCGGGCGCCAGCGGCCAGGAAGGCCCGGTGCAGCCCCACCACGCTCCCGGCGCTGTCCAGGGTGCCGCGGCCAGTCTCGCAGGCGCTGAGCAGGACCAGCGAGGCGGGCAGGCGCAGGCCGAGCACCTCCAGCAGGGGGAGGGGGCCGCCGTGGAAATTCAGAGCCGAGCGCAGGGGCGCCTGCGCGTCCAGGGTGGCGTGGGTGGCCACATGGAGCAGCCTGGCGGTGAGGGCCTCCTGCTTGAAGCGTGCGGCGGTGGCCTCGGCGCCGGTGATGAGGCGGGCGCCAGGGTGCGCCCTGGCCAGGGCCTCTCCCTCGCGGGCGGTGAAGGCCAGGGGGCGGGGCCCGTCGCCGGTCCAGGCAAAGGAGACCCGGGGGCCGGCGGGGGCATCGCGAGCGTCCAGGCGGCCCAGGGTGGCGATGCTGGAGACGTAGGAGATGGCGCGGCGGGCAACCTCGTGGTCCTGGCCGTCGTGCAGGGCGGAGAAGGGGACCAGGTGCAGGGCGTCGGCCGCCGCGATCAGGAGCCGGTCTCCCTTGAGGTGCCTGGCCAGGGGGGCCAGGAGCCAGCGGTGAAGCTGCCGGGCGCTGGCCCGCGCGTCGTGGAAGGCCACGACGGCCTGGCGGTGGCGGCCCACCTCCTTGCGCAGCCTGGCCCGGGTCACGGCGACGACCTTCATGGCGACCACGCCACGCCGGTCCAGCAGCCAGATCACGAGCCGGCGGCGGGTGGGGTGGTAGTAGGCCACCTGCTTCTGGCCAAGGCGGGTCAGGGCCTGCTTGAGGCGGGGCAGGGTCGGGCGGCGCGCCAGCACCATGCCGGGGAACCACGGGTTCAGGGTGGCAAGCTCCTGCTCCACCCTGGCCAGCGCGCGCTCCATGCGCCCGACCTGGGCGGCTGCGGCTTCGGGGGCCTTGTCCGGCTGCTTCGCCGAGGCGGTTCTCCGCATCATTGCCGCGCGCGCGGCCGCCAGCTCGCCCTGCAGGTCGGCCACCTTCCGGGCCAGGACTTGGGCCTTCTCCAGGGGGAGCCGGGCGGCGCCGTCGCCCACCAGGTCCACCAGGGCGCGGGCGCGCAGGGACTCGCTCACCTGCAGGGCAGCGTCGGCCTGGCCAGAGCCGGCCAGCAGGTCCACCAGCTCGTGGTACAGGTCCTCCTCCACCTCTTCCACCTCGGGGGCGCCGGGGGCGCGGCCCGGGCGCGGAGGCCGATGCTGGACCAGGGTGATGCCCCGGCCGAGCTCTTGCCTTGCCTCCTCCACGCGGCCCCTGGCGCGCAGGGAGCGCGCGGCGAGCAGGTGGAACCGCCAGCGCCAGTTGGGCAGCCCCCGCTGGCCGCTGAGCGCGAGGCCCCTGCGGGTGTGCTTCAGGGCCGCCACATGGCGCGCTTCTCCCTGGTCCAGCCGGGCCAGACCGGCAAGGGCCTTGAGCTCTCCCATGGGCGCGCCGATCTTGCGGCCCAGGTTCGCCGCGCGGGTGAGCTCCTGGCGGGCGGACTTCCGGCGTCCGAGCTGCAGCTCGGCCAGGCCCAGGTTGGCTCGATCCACCGCCATGCCCTGGCGGTCTCCCCGGCGACGGTCAATGGCCAGGGCGGCTCTGAACTGATCGCGCGCCTCGGTGTGGCGGCCTCCCAGGCGCAGGGCGTTGCCGATGTTGTTGTGGCTGGCCGCCACCTCCACCTCGTTGCCCAGCGCCCGGGCGATGCTCAGGGCCTCGTTGAGCGCCTGCAGCGCCGCGTCGGTGCGCCCCATGGCGGCCAGGGCGCTGCCCCTGGCGTTAAGGAACCGGAGCCGGAGCAGGCTCGCCTTGCCCGCCAGCCGCAGCCCCTGATCGGTGGCCTCCAGTGAACGCGCCAGGGCGCCCAGGTAGTACAGGTTGTTCACCTCCTCCAGCAGGGCCGTGCCCTCCCCCTGGATCTTGTTCTCCCGGGCCAGGCTCCGGGCCTGGCGCGCCTGCTCCACGGCCCGGCCGTAGTTGCCCCGGGCTCCCTGGATGCGGCACGCCTCGATGAGCGAGGCCAGGCGCCTGGGAGCGGCAGCCTTTGTGGCCCCGGCTGACAGCTGATCCAGCTCCTTGAGGGCCAGGGCCACGGCCTCGGTGGCGCGGGTGAAGCGGGCGAAGCGGGTGCGCTCCAGGCGGGCCACCTCCAGGGCGGCGGCCGCCACCTTGAGCCGCGCGGCGACCATCTTCTTGGCCATCTTGGCTATCCTGGCCTTCCCCTTGGCCTTCCCCTTGGCCTTCTCCCTGGCCTTGTCGGTCTTCTTGAGGTTTGACCGGGTGATCTCCAGGGCGCGGCGGGCGTTGGCCAGGGCTTGCTCAAAGTCGCCCTTCTTGTCGGCGATGATGGCTCGCTGCTGGTAGGCCCCCAGGGCCAGCGCGGGGCGGCCCACCTCCTTGTACAGCTCGATGGCCTGGCGGTTGGTGGCCAGGGCCTCGTCGTACTGCTCGTTGCGAAGGCGCAACCAGCCCATGGGCATCAGCGCCTTGATCTGCTTGGCCTGGGCCTTGAGCAGCTTGATCCTGGCGGCCTTGCCGGCCTTGCCGCCGCCGGCCGCCTCCTTTGCTTCCTTGACCTTCCTTGTGCGAAGCGCGAGGAGGCGCTCCATCTGGGGCACGGCCCGGCGGAGGTCCTTGAGGAAGGTGTAGCTGTTGGCCAGGAAGAGCAGGGACCCGTCCAGATATTTGTCCACCTTCAGGTGCTCGATGAGCTGCAGGGCGCGCTCCAGCCGGGGCACCGCTTGCCCGTACCGTTTCTTCCTGAACGCGCCGATGCCGGCCACAACCGTGGGCTTGAGTTCCCGCCGAGCGAGCTGGTCAGCCTCCTTAAGGCCCAGGCCGGGGTGCCCGTACACCTGCGCCGTCCCCGGGGCCCAGCGCGACGACGTGGCGGTCCTCGCCAGGTCCTGGTCCCGCGCGCCGGCGGTGAGCTCCCGCAGCAGGCTCGCTCCCCTGGAACCCGGGCGGGCCCCACCGTGGAACAGGGCCGCCGAGGGGACGCCCATGGCGTGGGCCATGCGGAAGAACGCCACGCGCTCGGCGCGGCCGGCCAGGGGGGCGCCGTCAATGGGGAGCATCAACGCGAGCAGGTGACCGCGCAGGGGCAGGCCCAGGGCGCGGGGGAGGCGCAGGTCGTCCAGGCGGCGGTCAGCGGCGTCGGTGAGCAGGAGGCGCAGGTTGGCCGGGCTGCCCCCGTCGTGGCGCAGGGGGCCGCTCCACACCACGGCCCCGGCCCTCTCCAGGGGGAGGTCCAGGGCGCCGGTGGTGAGCGACTTACCGGAGAGCGCGCTCAGCTTCAGGTCCGCGGCGAAACCTGTGGCGCGCTGCTCGCGGGGATCCACCACCACCCCGCCCGGGCTGACCGGGGTGCGCAGGGGGTGGGCGTCGGCCAGCTCCCACAGGGTGGCCAGGCGGACCACCGCCTGACCACGGAGCATGCGCTCCACCGGGAGGCCGGGGCTCAGCCGCCCCAGGTCCACGAACACCCGGCCCGCCCCCCGGGTGAGCTCCTTGAGCTTGCCCGCCAGCTGACCCTCCGCTTGCGGCAGCGTGAGCTTACGGAGGGCGCCCGAGGTGAGCTTGAGCCGCTCAAGGCGCGGCGCCGTGCCAGGCATCATGCTCAGCAGTGCGGCGCGGGAACCGGGGCCGCCGCCGTCGAGCAGCGTCACGATCTGGTCCCCCGGAGAGAGCGCGCCGAGCACCTGCTCGCGGGGGAAGTCGCCCACCTCCAACAGGCCCGCCACCCGGGGGAAACTGCCGCGGAGGGCCGCCAGCCTGGCGCGCACCTTCACCTCGCTGGCGCTCCGCTGCTCAAGCCACACCTTGAGCGCAGCGTCCGACCCGGCGGCGGGTTGGACGGCCAGGACAGCGCGGTGCGCGGCGGCTGCCTGGCGCAGCGCCTTGACAGGATCCGCGGCCCGTCCCCACCCGGCCAGGGGGAGCTGCCAGAGCTGGTCCACAAAGGCCCGGCGCTCCCGCTGTTCGGCCAGGGCGAGGGCCTCCAGGGGGCGGCCCAGGGCCAGGGCGAGGTCCTCGGCGAGGCCGAAGATCAGGGCGCGCACCGAGGCTGCGCGGGCGGCGTATTCCGCGTCCAGGAGCCAGGGTGGGGCGCCCTTGAGCAGCGCACCCACGGCCGCGGTCATGGCGCTCATATCGCGGGCGCGGTGGGCCTGCTCCGCGGACACCAAGGCGTGGAGGTCCGCCCGCCCGTGAGACTCGGCGAGCTGGCCAAGCCCACTCAGGAGCTCTGCCGTGGGGTGCTTTGCGCGGCGGTCGGCCGGCGTGAAGATGGCGCCCAACCGGGCCAGGTTCAGCCCGGCCAGCACATGCCATCGCAGGCGCTCGGCCGACGTGAGGGGCCGGTGCAATGGCGCCAGCGCCCCCTGGTCGCCCTCGGGATCTTCCTCTGTGTTCTGCTGCCCAGGGCGGGTGTCACGTACAACCCTCGCCATCAAGCGCGCGGCGCTGGTGAATGGCGCGGTGGTCTTGAACAGGTGGTCCAGCCCGGCCCGCGCGGCCTGAGCCCGATCTTTGCTCCGCGGGGGGCGCGGGGGGGCGGCGGCGCTGTCCAGGGAGAGCAGGGCCAGGTCTGTCCAGAGGGCCAGGCGCAGGCGTTGGGGGAGCACCGG
>CAZCFB010000034.1:0-32370 GCA_964497805.1 uncultured Kofleriaceae bacterium | reverse complement strand
CGCAGCCGGGCCATGGCCAGGTGACCATGCAGCATGCCCAGCTCCCGGTGCAGCTCCTCGTCCTCGCGGGCGACCGCAGCGGCCTGCCTGTTGGCCGCCCGCTGCCGCAGCAGGGCCTCCACCTCGGGCCACACCTGCTGGCCCTGGCGGGTGAGCCCGCTGATGGCCTGGGCCACGTACGCCTCGTCCAGAGCGTCGAAGCCGAAGGGCGCCGTGGTGCGGCCGGCCGGACCGATGCGGGTCATCTCCTCCACCTCCGGCGCCCCGGTGCTGGCTAGCGCGGCCGCGGCCTTGTCCAGCGCGGCCGCCGCCTCGCGCCCCTTGCCCTCCAGGGCCAGGTTGTAGGCCACGGAACGGTGCATGCCGGCCAGCAACTCCTGGTTGCCCGCTGGATCGGCGCGGTGGAACTTCTCGGCCCGGGCGAAGTACCGGTTGGAGGCGGCGTGATCCCCCCGCAGGTGGGCGGCCAGGGCCAGCCGGGCCACCACCTCAGCCTCCAGGCTCCGGTCCCCCAGGTCGCTCGCCAGCTCCAGGGCGCGCTCCAGCTTTCTGGAGGCCAGCTCGTATTTGCCCAGGGCGGTGGCGGCGCGGCCGTGGGTCAGGAGGTAGGTGGCCTCGCGGGCAGGGCTGCGGAACGGGATCTTCAGGGCGGCGCGCTCGGAGCAGTACTGGTAGGCCTGCTTCCAGCCGTTGCCCAGGTAGGCGAAGGCGTTGCACAGGTTCACCCGCGCGTCCGCCTCCGTCTGGATGTCGAGCTCTCCATCGTTGAGGCCGAGGGCCCGCTCGTAGCGCGTTATCGCCTCCTCAAGCCAGCCCCGGTGGGTCAGGCCCAGCAGGCGCTCGCGCATCTCCATGACCCAGCCCAGGGTCATCTGGGGGAAGGGGCTGCGTGGCGCCAGGCTCGCCGCCCGGGTCAGGCGCGCGGCTGCCCGCTTCAGCCGCCCCTTGTCCAGGGGGAGGGTGAGGGTGTCCAGGTAGCCCAGGCCGTAGTGGCCGGCGGCGTCCCCGGCGTCGCGCTCAACGCGGTCCTTGTAGCGGCGCCGCAGCTTGTCCGCCTCGCCCCTGGCCACGCCCATGCTGATCAGCCGGCGGTGGGGCTGGAGCAGGGCCGGCTGCACCTTCATGATGCGGCGGTACCGTTTCTCGGCCAGGGCCAGGTCCCCCTCCCGCTCCCGCTGGGCCGCGTCGAGCAGGGCAAGGCGCAGGAAGAGTCGGCGGGCGCGGGTGTGGTTTTCGTGCCCTGGAGGGTGGCGCTTCATGAGCGCCTCGTAGGCGGAGATAGCCCGGTCGTAATAGGTGAGCGCCCTGGAGGGGCGTCCGGCCTTGCGCAGCCGCTCTGACAGGTCCAGGGCCACGCGCCCCAGCTCGAATGCGCCGTGGGCGGCCTCCCCGGTGGTGACCGTCGAGGCGTCGCGGGCCACCTGGTGCAGGGCCTCGATGGCCAGCTCCAGCTTGCCCTCCTTTTCCATGAGCCGGGCCATGCGGGTGCGGGCCAGCGCGCAGAAAAGGTGGTCATCCTGGTGGCGCTCCACCAGGGCGCGCAGGTTCTCCAGCTCCCGGGCGGGTTGGCCCGGCGCGCGCCACAAAGCCAGGGCTGCGCGGGCGGCCTGGCGGCGCCACCGCCGCTGGTTCGGATAGCTCCGGGCCAGGGCCAGGTAGTATCGGGTCATCAGCCCCGGCGCGCGGCTGCGGGCCAGCAGCTCCCCCATGCGGAAGCTCGCCTCCGCGGCCTCCTCCGGGGTGTCGGGGTGATCCCGGAGCAGCGCCTCGTAGGCGTTGAGGGCCTCTGGCACATGGCCGGCGAAGCGGTGCAGGTCGCCCTCCCGGAGCAGGCGGTGGGCGGCCACCCGGGGGGCCGGGGACGTGGGCAGCTCCAGGGCCTTCAGCCTGGCCAGCGCGGTCCGAAGCCGCTCCGCCCGCTGCCGTGGTTGATTCCACGCGCCCTGGGCCCGGCCAACCTGGGCTGCCACATCGATGGCGGCCAGCTGGGCGTAGATGCCGTGGGTCAACGCTGACTCGCGTTCCAGCTTACGGAAGATGGCGGCGGCCCGGCTCCGCTCCCCCAGCTGCTGGTGCAGCTGCGCTGACAGGTAGAGGGCGCGGGAGGCCTCCACGCTCCTTCCCATGGCCACCACCCGGGCCAGACCGAGCAGGCGATCACGGCGGTTGGGGATGGCCAGGGCCAGGGCGAGCTGCTCGGCCGGGGATGCCTGGGCGGGCACGGCGCCGCCAGGGGGGAGCAGGGCGATGTCCAGGCCACCGGCGCGGCGGGTGGTGTAGACCAGGCCCGCGGCGTGGTGCTGGGGGAATAGGGCGGTGTAGCGGCCGCTGGTCAGGGGGGTGGCCACGACCTCGGCGGCGGCCCCGTCCCGGGCGGCCATGCCGCGGTGCAAGTCCACGGCCCACAGAGAGGCAGGCGGCTCGCCTTTGAGCGCCCCCCCCGGCGGCACCGAGTCGAAGCGGGCATAGGTCAGGCGCCGCCCGTCCGGCGAGAAGGCGGGGAAGCCGGCGTGGTACGCGCCCCCGGTCAGGAGCCGTTCACCGTCGGCGCCCAGCGCCTTGACCGCGACCCGGCCCCGGCCTCTGGAGTCGAAGCGCGTATACGCCAGGTGCCGCCCGTCCAGTGAGGGGCAGGGGTGGTCCGCGCCCCAGGATGTGACCGGCTCGCGTCGGCCCGACGCTAGCTCCAGCCGCTCGATGCGGGTGCGGCCCTCGGGCCCCGCGGCCAGGTAGACGGCCTCACCGTCCGGGGTGAACGCCGGGTGGCGGTCCGCCGTGCTCCGGTTGGTGAGCTTGCGCAGTTCTTCTCCCTCGCGCCAGAGGAAGAGGTCCCCCTTGACGTCGTGGCGCATGCTCACGAACACCAGAGACTGGCCGTCGGGAGCCCAGGCCGGCTGGGTGTCGCCGGCCACATGGCGGGTCACCCGGAGCCGGGCCCCGGTGGTCAGGTCCATGATCCAGATGTCCAGGTTCCCTTCCTGGTCGCTGGCGAAGGCCAGGCGCTTGCCGTCGGGAGAGAGCGCGCCGCCCAGCTCGTCGCCGGTGAAGTCAGCCAGCCACACCGGGGAGATCATCCCGCGCGCCGGGGTCCTGAGGCGGTACTCCTCCAGCACCGTGCGCGAGCCGATGCCCGGACCGGCGCAGCCGGCGGCCAGGAGAAGTCCCGCTATAAGGCCAACACGCACCACCTACCTAGTTTCCTCCCATTTCCCGTTGTCCTTCTGGATCAGGTCGCCGGGGCGGGCTGCGGTGCGGTTGAGCCTCCGGAACATCCGGCGCACCAGGGGCATGTCCTTCTTCGTCAGGTCAGCGTTGAGCTGGATGACGCGGTCCATGATCACCACTCGCGCCTGGTTCTCCTCCTTCACAACGCGCCGGGCCCTTTTCCCGGCCGCCTCCTCACCGGGCACGGAGAGCAGCACCACCAGCCCGTCCTTCCCCTCGCCCACGGCCTTGTCCGTCTTGAGCCGCTCCAGGTCGTCGCGGTGGAACTCGCGCACCATCACAGCCTCGGCCGCCTCCCGCTCCAGGGGAGAGAGCTTGTCCGCCGCCACGGCCCCCGGGCCCCGCACCGACGAGGCGAGGACCAGGTCCTGATGCAGCCGCTGGAAGGTGCCGAGCACCTGATTCTCAAGCTGGGTTTTGCGGTCCAGCACCACCGGCTTCACCGTGACGCAGGCGCCGAGGGTGATGGGCAGGAGCAATATCAAGATCCTTGTTCTCATGGTTTCGCTCGCCTCTTCTGTTTCGTCTTCGCCCCGGCAGCGCCAGGTGTCTTCGCCTTCCCGCTGATCCCGCCCAGGGCGCGCTCCGCCTTGCGCAGCATCGGGGTCACCTCCCGCCGCAGCACCGGCAGGATGTTCACCCGCCTGATGCGCATGTCCTCCAGCACCTTGCGCAGGATGGTGCCCACCACGAACCAGGCGTCCATCTTGATGTCCATGTTCAGGTTGCCGTGGCGGATCCAGAGCGAGACAAGCCGCACCCGCGGATCGATCCACCTCATGTACCAGGCCGCCAGCAGCTTCCGGTTTTCCTGCACGCTCGGGTTGGTTCGATCCGGGTCGAGGTACGCCAGCATGGCGTCCAGCATCTTCAGGGAGAGGCTGGTGATCTCCACCCTGCCCGCCAGCTCCTCACGGGCTGGCCGGTACCCCAGGTCGAGCATGGCCGACACCTCGGTCTCCTCGGTGTATTCCGTGGCCTCGCGGTCCAGATACGCCAGGTTCACCCCGGTAACCTGGGTGCGAAGCTGTAGCACCAGGTCCAGGGGCGCCAGGCTGATCACCTGGGCCTGCAGCGAGCCGGCGATGTCCCCGCCGAAGAGCTTCAGGTAGAGGCGGCGCATGCGGATGGCGTTGTCCTCCAGGCTCAGGTCAAGCTCAGCCCGGTCCAGCCTGAGCTTCTGCTTCCCCTTGAGCCCCTCCCGCTCATACAAGGCGCCCCCCAGGCTCATGCCGGTGGCGGCCCGGGAAAAGGGGCGTAGCTCGGGGTAGAGGTTCCCCTTGCCCCTCATGGCGGTGAGCTGCTTCCTGGGCCGGGGCAGGCGCAACCGCCCGCCCTTCAAGGTCACCTGTTGGGAGAAGGGGATGTTGGCGTCGAGATCGCGCAGCTCGATCCTTGAGCTGCGCCCCGCGGAGCCTCCGCGCTGCCAGAGGTAGAAGTCGTCCGCCAGCACCTTTCCCGACAGGCCCAGGCGCTGGCCGTCGGACGAGGTCAGCTGCAGGGCCAGCCCCACCTTGCCCGCGCCGCGCACGCCGGGCACCAGGAAGGTCGCGGCCGGCTCCTCGGTCTGTTTTGGGTTATCCACGCCCGCCTCGGCCTTGACCTTGAAGCGGGGCAGGCGGGTGGTGTCCAGGGGGAAGAGGCTGTCGGCCGCGCCGGACATGTCCAGGTACACGCCGCGGCCGGGCAGGCGCAGGCTCAGCTTCTTCAGGCGCACGTCCTTCAGCTTGTGCATGGTCAGGTCAAGGTCCAGCGCGCTCTTACGCAGGGGGCGCGTGACCACGCCCTTCAGGGCCAGGGTGTCCAGCTTGAGGCCCGCCCTGTGGGTCAGGTGCTCCAGGGTGACGCCTCCCTTTTGGCGCAGGGTGAAGCCGGTCACCTTGCCGTCCATGCTGAAGGCCGCGCCCGCCAGCTTGGCCCCTGAACGCTTGTGGTTGAGCGTGCCCACCGAGAGCGTCCCGGAGTGGACGGAGGTGATCCCGGCCAGGTGGATCCTGGGACGTGGCAGCTGGATGCCCTTGTGGCCGCTCATGTGATCGGTGAGGTTCAGCTTCAGGTCCTTGACCAACAGGCCCTGCTCCTCGTGGCTGAACCGGGCCAGGGTTCCGGCCAGGCCGAAGGCGGCGTTGCCCCGGGACGGCTCCAGGTCCGCCTTTGCAATGAAGGTTGACCTGTCCGCGGAGAGGGTGTTGGCCGGCATGGAGAGGCGCGCCCCGCCAAGACTTAGCGTGGTGCGCGAGGCCGTGGAGCCCAGCCAGGCCGAGCGCCCGGCCAGCAGCCGGTCCACGCGCAGGCGCGAGCTCAGCCGCTGCTTCAGCTTCAGGCTTCGGGCGACCAGGCCCAGGTCAGCCTTGCGCAGTGTGTCCAGGGCCAGGGCCAGGTCCGCGTGGACCTTCTCCCTGGTTATCTTGATCAGGGGCGTCAGCTTGAGGCCGGAGAGGTCCATGGTGAGGTCCGGCTTGGCCAGGCTGGCCAGGGAGAGCTGGCCGTCCAGGTGGATCAGGTTCGAGCGGGTCCTGAGGTCGAGGTCCGCCTCCAGGCCAGCCAGCTTGAGTTCGCGTCCGGGATCGTCCAGGGCCACGCGCCTGAGGCCGAGGTCCAGGTTTAGATCAAGGGGCAGGGAGAGGGGACGGATGGGCCCCGCGCCAGGGAGCCGCCCCCTGGCCCTGGCCTTGAGCTCCACCGTACCGGACAGGCGCGCCTTGCCCAGCGGGGCCTTGAGCCGCGGCGGAAGCCAGGCGACCACACGCTTCAGGTCCACGGGCCACAGGCGCAGGTCTGCGTTCAGGGCGCGCTGGCCCCACTGTTCCAGGCTGGCCTGAAGCCGCGCCTTGAGCAGCTTCGGCACCTCCAGTTCCAGGAACTTCAGCGAGGCATTGCGCTGGACCAGGTGGGCGGAACCGGCAGCCTCGGCGCGCAGCCCCAGGGAGAGGGCGCCCGTGGCCGCGGACCGGTAGGAGATGGTGGGCGCCGAGAGGGCGACCCTGAGCGCAGCAGGCCCGGGGCGGAGCCCGCCATCCAGGCCGGCGCCGGCCGAGAGGCTCAGGTCCATGCCCCGCACCCTGGCGCCCATACCCTTGAAGGCGCCGACGCCGAGCCGGGCCAGCAGGGCTACGGGAACCCCTGCGGCCTTCAGGGAGCCGGGCGCCGGGCTGGTGGCGGCGGGGGGTAGGGCGGCCAGGATCTGCGCCTGGTCCAGTGGCGCCGCCCCCCCCGCGCTCAGGGCCAGGTCCAGGTCGAGGCCGTCCAGGCGGAGGGGCACTCCAGCCGGACTGTCCCTGGCGAGCCGGACCCTGACCTTCCTGGCCCGCACCGTGCCCTCCAGCCGCGGCAGGGATGTGGTGGCCTCGCCGGTGGGATTGGCCAGGGCTTGCAGCTCGGCCTGGCTGCTGCGCAGGCGCAGGTCACGCACCTCCACCAGGCCGCCCACCTCCACGCCGGGCAGGAACGCGGCCGCGTAGGGGGCCAGCTTGTCCAGGGGCAAGCGCAGGCGGGAGAGGAGAAGGTCCAGCTCCCGCCCCTCGGTGAGCTTCCGCACCGTGCCCTCCAGGGCGATGATCTCCTCGTCGGCCAGGGTCAGGCCCAGGCGGCGGATCCGCAGCCGGTCCTCGGCCAGGCTGGCCACGGCCTCCAGGCGGAGGGACGCCTTCACCGGGCTCAGGGGCACCGGCCCCACCAGCCGCTTGCTGGCCAGGTCCAGGGCCAGCTCAAGCTCCACCTTTGGGCGATGCAGATCCTGGAGGCGGATGGCCAGGTCAAGGCGGGTGTCCAGGTCGGCCTCCATGCGCTGCTTCGCCTCCCCATGGCCCAGGGTGAGGCTGGGGCTGCCTGCCTGACGCGGCTCCAGGGTGAGGCGCAGGCGGAGGTCGCTGGCCGTGGGGCTGTAGAAGCCGCCCAGGGCCAGGTTCAGGCTGTCCAGCACCACCCGCCGGTGGCCGTCATCCAGGGCGGCGGCCAGCCCGATGATGGAGACACTGTCCAGGCGCACCTTGATGTCTGGCAGGCCCCCGGGCTCCTCGGGCTCGGGCTCCTGCGCCGGCTTGTCTCCGGTGAAGCCAGCCAGGAAGGCCTGCCAGTTGGCCTTGCCCTGGCGCGTCTCCAGGTGGACCACCGGCCGCTCCAGCTGGATCTGCCGCACGGTTATCTCCCCGTCGGTGAGGGTGCTCAGGTCGTAGCGCACCAGGACCGAGCCCAGGCGCAACAGGGGCCGGCTGTAGCCGCGGGGCGCCCCCAGCAGCACGTCTCTCAGCTCCAGCCGGGAGCCCGGCAACAGGGTGACCGCCCCGATGTGCAGCCGCGGGTGGTGCAGCAGCTGTCGCGCCAGGGGCAGGGCGGCCCGGCGCAGCAAGCTGGAGGGCGGGTTGAGCAGGAAGGCCACCGCGCCCACCACCAGCGCCAGGACCACCAGGAGCAGCGCGCCCACCGCCCGCCCGCCCAGGGACAGGGCCCGCCGCGCGCCCTTGGGCTCCGCGGGGGGAGGGGCGTGGTGAGACTCCTCCGGTGGCCGATGGGGCATCGGTTGAATATACCTGTTGGAGCCGCCGTCGGGATAGAGGCTCGGCGAGGACCGCTCCTTGACTTCCCACATGACCCGACACCATCCTTTAGCACCCTAACAGTGACGCCGTGGGCGGCATATGGACGCGCCGCCGCGGGCGGAGGATTAAGAGGATGCGCATGGCAAGCAGAAGGATTCTCAACATCGGGTTGGTCGTGGGGCTGGCCCTGGGTGGTTGCTTCCTCACCGAGGATGATGAGAGCAACAGCGACGGCGGGACCATCCGCAAGGACGGAGGCATCACGCCGCCGCCCTCAGGTCTGGTCAAGACCTCCTACGCCAACAAGACCATCGAGGTGGAGATCAAGAGCAGCACCGAGCAGTACCTGGTGGTGCCCTACTCGGTGTCGAGCAAGGCGGCCGACGCCATCGACTTCGACATCACGGTGACCGGCGGCAAGACCGGCACCACCACCCACAAGCTCAGGTGGCGCCCACGCCCCCTGAAGCAGCGCAACTACGCGCTCTGGGCGCGCTGGCAGGACCGCCTGGCCGTGGAGCGGTGGACCCGCGCTCAGGCCGAGTACGCGGCCACCACCCGCCTGGTCCCCCTGCCCGGGGAGATGAACCAGCACATGGCCTCCTGCACCACCTCGGCTGGCTGCTCCGGCGCCACCGAGGTTTGCCACAACAAGACCTGCGCCAGCAGCGTCTCGGTGAAGGTGGGCGGCTTCTCCACCAAGAGCACCATCACTGCCAACGTGAAGAAGAAGGGCAAGATCGCCGCGGTGCTGGTGGACAGCTCCGACACCGTGTCCAGCAGCACCGTCGACGCCATCCTCGACAAGTTCGAGAAGGTCATCTACCCCCGGGACGTGGCCCTCTTTGGCAACCCGAAGCTCACCAGCAGCGGGGCCACGCTCTCCAGCGACCGCAACAGCGACGGCCTGGTCTGGCTGGTGATCTCCAAGGAGGTCTCCAGCAAGAAGTCGGCTGTGGGCTTCTTCAACGCGGTGGACTTCTCCCAGACGGCCGCCAACTCCAACAAGGCCGACATCCTCTACGTGGACGCCGCCTCCACCAAGAAGCCGGCCGACGTGTACACCATCCTGGCCCACGAGTTCCAGCACCTGCTCAACTTCGCGGTCAAGAAGTACAAGCCGCAGAAGAACGGCGGCACCGGCGCCCTGGAGGCGCTCTGGCTCGACGAGGCCCTGAGCCACCTGGCCGAGGACGCCTGCGGGTTTGGCGGGGAGAACGTGACCCTGCTGGACCAGGAGCTGTTCACCGCCATGGAGGACGCCTCCGTGTTCTTCACGGAGGACAACAGCGCCAACCGCGCCCTGGCCATGCTCTACATGCGCTACCTGTTCGAGCAGAAGGGCGGGGTGAGCTACACCTCGGGCGGTGGGATCACCGACAGAGGCGGCGCGGCCTTCCTCAAGGCGCTGCGCGGCTCAAAGCAGGGCACGGCCATCATCGACCAGGTGTACGGCAGCCACAAAACCGCCTTCGACAAGTTCATCGCCGCGCTGAGCCTGGACGGCCGCGGGATAACCACCTACGTCCCCTACATTTACAGGCCGCTGGTGAGCGACCCGCTCACCGGGGCGAAGATCGGCGTCAAGATCCGCGGCTCCCGCAAGGACGCCACCGGCGCCACCGTGAAGCTGACCGGCCCGCTGGAGGAGGACCTCACCGGATCCGTCAATGACTCCATCGCCAACGCCGGGGCCCGCTTCTACAAGCTCACTGGCAAGACCGGCAAGGTGAAGATCAAGGTGGCCGCCACGGCCTCCGACTTCCGCTTCGCCGTGATCAAGGTGAAGTAGCCTCAGGAGAAGAGATGAACCTCCGAACCGCCACCACCCCCATCACCCTGGCCATGACGCTCGCGGCCCTCCTCCTGCCCGGGATCGCCAGCGCGGACAAGGAGGCGGCAGCCCCAGCCCCTCCCGCAACCGAGGCAAAGAGGGAGGGGCGCCTCCTCACGGTGCGCGGGGCCATGCAGGCTGAGCCCCAGCTCACGGACCGCAAGGGGGAGCGTTTGCTGCTGCAAGGGGAGTGGCGCGAGGAGCTGCTCCGCCTGGACGGTCACATGGTGAGGGTTTGGGGCGCGACGGGGGAGAAGAAGCTGATGACCCCCACCCTGAACGTGAGCCGCTACGAGATCCTGAGCACCGGCTACGGCACGCCGCTGGTGGGCCGGTTGGTGGCCTCTGATAGCGGCGCGCTGAGCCTCAAGCCCCTGGGGGATGGGGACGCGGAGAAGCTGGGGGGGAGCGCCTCAATGAAGCGCCGCCTGCGCAAGCGCGCGGGCTGCAAGATCTGGGTGGTGGGCAAGAAGCCCAAGAAGAAGGGGGCCGTGCGGCGGGTGCGCACCTACGGCTGGCTCTCCTGTGACCCCGCCGCCGGGAAGCCTCAAGACAAAGTGAAGAAGACGCCGGGGCAGACGCCCCCTGCCAAGAAGCCGGGGCCGGCAGGCTCCAGCGACAAGACCAAGAAGGAGGACCAAAAATGAAGCGCCGCGCGATGCTGCTGTCAGCTCTGCTCCTGCCCACCCTGCTCATCTACGGCGTCAGCCGCGCCGACGAGGAAGAAGACCTCTTCGCCGGCGGTGAGGACGCCCTGGCCGTGGCCGCCGACGACGGCGGCTCCTCGCTGCGGGCCAAGCTGAAGCTGAAGAAGATGGAAGACGACATGGTCATGGTGAAGGTCGTGGGCGTGGATGACAGCAAGTACCCCAACTGCGTCCTCTCCGGCAAGGTGATCAAGGCCGCGGTGAAGAAGGACAAGTACTTCAAGCTGCTGGGCAAGGGGAAGGTCTACCGCTTCGCCCCTGTGTACAAGCCCAAGGAGTGCAAGTGCAAAAAGAAGAAGACCTGCAAGAAGGCCAAGTCCAAGGTGCGCATCGATCTGAGCGATGACGCCACCCAGAGCAACCTCGGCGCCTGCTACTACCCCAAGAAGACCAAGCTGATCATCAAGGTGGGCGGCGTTGATATGAAGGCCAAGGTGTTCAAGGCGGCCGCCATCTACCTGAAGTAATTCCCCCCGCGCTCCCCTCCCGCTTACATCTCCATCGCCTCTCGGATAGAGGAGAAGTCCTCTTCTTCCAGGGGCTCCACCACCATGTGGGTCCCCGGCGCCTCGTCCTCGTACACCAGCCCTTCCAGCTCCATGTAGCTGCCACCGGGCAGTGAGAGGAAGATCTTGACCGGGTCGCCGGCCTCCAGCTTGTCGTTGGGGCGCACCCTGAACACGGCTCGGCGCTCGGCGATGGTCAGCTCCAGGGTGCGGCGGAGCTGCGCCGGGTCCATGATGCGCAGCATCAGCGCTGGGGGAGAGCCCGGGCCCAGGGTGGCGGGCAGGAGGCGGCGCTCATCCCGGGAGAGCTTGGGCTTCGTGGGGGGGCGGTCCATGCCTGGCAGGGGCGTGGGCGCCTTCGCCTCGAATTCTTCCCCCGGCATGGGCGTGGCCGATTCCTTGAACTCGCCGGTGGGCGACGCCGCGGCCATACCCAGGAACTGAGCCAGCTCGGACTCCAGCTCGGCCGGCAGATCCTTGCCATCCTTCTTCTTCTTCTCTTCGTCCTTCCTCTTTTTCTTTTTCTTCTTCTTCTTCTTCTTCTTTGTTCCCGGCTCTGGCTCCGGCTCGTCCTCTTCCTCGTCAGGGGTCGCGTCGAATTCCCAGGTGGCAGGCCGCGACTCGGCCTTGGCGGCGCCGGGGAAGGACTCGGACAGGCCCTCGAATTCGCTCCGTCCGCCCCCTGGCGATTCGTCCTCGTCGTCAGGCTCGTCGGCGGTGAGCTCAAGGTATTCACCCGACTCGTCGTCGTCCGCCTCTGCTTCGTCGGGTACGTCGTCGGTGAGCTCCAGGTGCTCGCCCGAGTCCCCGTCGTCGGTGAGCTCCAGGTGCTCGCCCGAGCCCCCGTCTTCCGGCGCATCGGCGGTAAGCTCCAGCTCCATCTCCGGCTCGCCGTCCGGGTCCTCATCGGAGAGCTCAAGGGCCCCGTCGTCCCCGGGGGGAGCCTCTTCCTGCTCTTCCTTGGCGTCAGTCTTTTTGTCCTGCCCGGCCACCAGCATGAGCGCGTCCAGCCCGGACATCTCGTCCGGCTTGAAGTCGTCCGAGGCCGCGGGCTCCCTGCGCTCGGGCGCCTTGATCACCTGTCCGGTCTTGGCGGTCAGCCTCCTGCGCTTCACCTTCTGGACCTTGGGCTTCTCCTCGGCCGGCTCCTTCCCCTCCTCGGGCTCCTTGCTGACCTCAACGGTCACGTCGGGTTCGGCGTCATTGGGGTCCACGGGCAGCCCACGGATCGCCTCCGAGATCTCGGAGGCCGCGGCGAACTGACCGGTGTCTTTGTCCTGGAGCATTGCGGCCCCGGCGGCGCCCATCTTCTGCCGCAGGAGATCCTCGAAGCGGCGGCGCCCGGTCCCGTCGGTGGCGGCTTCCTGATCCTCGGCAGTAACCTGCTCCAGCGGGATGGAGGAGGCCTGCTCGCCGGTCTCCAGGGCGCGGTCTTTCTCTTTACGAAGGCGCTCCATGGCCTGCTTGCGCAGCTTGGTTGCCACCTTGCCCGTGGGGCGGGCCGTCGTCCGTTCCGCGCGTTTCTTGGACGGCGCCTTGGCCATGGCATCCTGCTGAATGCCCTGGCTCTTGAGGTATTTGGCCAGGGGAGGGGGCAGGTAGTTGGTCCCGAACAGCTTCAGGGCAGGGTTGCTGCGCGCCAGCTGGTTGCGGAAGACTTCCAGGTGCTCCTCGTCCACCAGGCTGTAGGCGCCCAGGTGGAGGCTGCCCTTGGGCATGGGACAGAAATCAGCGGGGAGCCTTTTCTGCACGTCAAAATCACAGTCCACCAGCGACGTGCCCGAAACCATGTCCACCCGGAACCTGGACGTACTCCCGGTGGGGAGCTCCTCCTCCATCCAGATGAGCACCTGATCGTGGTTCATCCACCAGCACTCACCCGAGGTGAGGCCGAAGTGCCCCTCCACGAGGCAAGTGAGCACCCGTTTCATGCGCAGCTTGGAAGCTGTGCTGCCTTTCCCTGTTTCGGGCATACGGATGGAATTATAAGTCGAAGCCGGTTCCCGGCGAAAAAATTCCCCTAATTCAGGTGGGAAGGCTCGGGATCTTCTTCGGGAACCTTCAACGGCGCGATTTGCTTGAGTTTCCACGGCTCGACAATGGAACCTGTATCGGGAAACGTGAGCGCGCCGTCCACCATGGAGGGGACGAAGAGGATCGGCTCCGCGTCGCCGTTGTAGCCGAGCTGGACCAGGAGGTCCTCCTCGAAGCACTGGCACCTGTCCTCGCAGCAGAAGAACTCCTGGCGGACCCGGTACAGTCCCTCGTCCAGGAGCGGCTCCAGGCTGTGGGCGTATTTGTCGTCCGGCACGGTGGTCCCGGTTTCGTCGAAGATGGCGCGGTTGTTGACCCAGTCCCGCGGCAAGTACACGCCGGGGCCCGGGTCCCCGTGGTTGTGGTAGTACACCAGCATGCCTGGCTGGATGGCGTCCTCGATGGGCAGGGTGGTGCGGTACAGCCCGCACGGTTTCTCGCGGCTCATTTGAACAGCCCCTTTAGCCGGTCGGCCTCTTCCTCAAGGACGTCCAACAGCGTCTCGGGATCCAGGTCGCCGTGGTACTTGCGCCCGTTGATGAAGAGGGTGGGGGTGGCCTTGACCTTGTTTCGCAGGCCCTCCTTCTTGGCCGCCACCAGGGCGGCGCGGGTGGCCTTGTCCTTCATGGCGGCCTCGAATGCGCCCTTGTCCAGGCCCGCGGCCACTGCCCAGGGGGTCAGCTTGTCCTTGGCGAACTTGTCGAACTCACCATACAGCTTGAGCATGAAGGGCCAGAACTTCCCCCCCTTGTTGGCGGCCACAAATGCGAGGCCACCCTCGGCGGCGCCCTCGTGGCCCCGGATGGGGAACGCCTTGAAGTAGAGCTTGACCTTGCCCTTGAGCCCGCCTGCGGTGACCTGCTTGTGGAGGGAGGGCATGACCTTGCTGCAGAACGGGCACCGCGCGCAGGCATAGGCCACAACCGTCACGGGGGCCTTGGCGTCGCCGGCTGGCTGGAGCCCGGTCAGGTCAATCTTCGCCTTCTTGCCCATGGCCGCCATGCTGCGCGCGCGCCGGGCCAGGGCGTTCTTGATCGCCTTGGGCTTCTGGTTCCTCCCCACGCGGCGGCAGATATCGTCGCGCAGCCGCTTGGCCAGCTTGCACACCTTTTTCTGCTTGAGGCAGGTGGTGAGCTTTTCGTCGCAGCAGGCGTACGGGTAGGTGGCATCCATCACCTTGTTGGCGATGCCCTTCTGGGCGTCGTTGAGGCGTCCGCACGGGGTGGCGCCGGCCGTGGACGGGATCGCCAACAGGGCGAGCAGAGTGAGCAGGGTGTATCTCATCTATTTCGTCTCCTCTCAGAGGAATATACACGATGAGCCTGGCGGAAATTCATCTTCCGCCGTAGCACGGTTTCCGATCTATGATGCCGCCGAAACGTCAAAGGAGGTCGTGCCATGAGTAAGAAAGTTGTCATCGTCGGCGCTGTTCGCACCCCGGTAGGCGCCATCGGCGGCGGGCTGGCTCCGCTGCTGGCCCGGGACCTGGCCACCATCGCCATCAAGGCCCTGCTGAAGCAGACCGAGCTGGATCCCAAGCTGGTGGAGTACACCTGCATGGGGTGGGTCATGCAGGACCCGCGATCGCCGAACCTGGCCAAGACCGCGGCCGAGTTCGCGGGGGTGCCCCACACCTCGCCCGGCACCACCTTCCATGAGAACTGCGCCTCCGGCGGGGCCTCGGTGCATAGCCTGGCCCGGCGCCTGATGCTGGGAGAGGTTTCCCTGGGCATAGCCGGCGGCGTGGAGTCCATGAGCAACGTGGCCCGCTACCTGTATGCCGGCAGGCTCAAGGGCCAGATGTACGGCGACATGAAGCTGGTGGACGGCCTGTTCGGCGCGCTCACTGACAACAACGTGGGCAAGCGCGGCGAGCTCATGGGGCTGCTCACGGAGCGGCTGGTTGAGAAGTATGGCGTCACCCGCGAGGAGCAGGACGAGGTGGCCTTCCGCAGCCACGACAACGCGCTCAAGGCGTGGGGCGACGGCAGCTTCGCCGACTACGTTGTGCCAGTGGAGGTGCCCCGGCGCAGGAAGGATCCCATCGTGGTGGACCGCGACGAGGGGCCCAAGGAGATCCCGCTGGAGAAGTTCCAGGCGGCCCGCCCGTACTTCAAGCCGGAGGGCGGCACCATCACATCCCTCAACGCGTCGAGCCTCAACGACGGCGCGGCTGTGTTGATGCTCACCACCGAGGAGCGCGCCGCGGAGCTTGGCCTGGAGCCGCTGGCCGAGCTGGCCGGCTTCCATAACGTTGGCGTCCCCAGGGAGCTCATGGGGGAGGGCGCCTTCAAGGTGATCCCGCCCATGCTGGAGAAGGGCGGCATGGCTGTGGGTGATGTGGATCTGTTCGAGCTCAACGAGGCCTTTGCCGCGGTGCTGGGCGCAGCCTTTCACGACATCGATGGTCTGAACATCGAGCAGACCAACCAGTGGGGTAGCGGCATATCCCTGGGCCACCCGGTGGGCTGCACGGGCGCCCGCCAGATTGTGGACATGGTTCACCAGCTCCGCCGCCGGGACAAAACCGCGGGCGTCACTTCCCGCTGTGTGGGCGGCGGCATCGGCTCAGGCGAGATCTTGCTGCGACGCTAATTCTCTCCACCGCCCCCCAAATAACAGCACCGCCCCAAAAATAGCAACAAAGCAACACCGTCCCCCAAATACATCCCTTTTTCCAAATAAATGACCACCGGTCTCTTGACAAATGACCGCCGGTTGCTAATTAAATAACCGTTGGTCAGTTAATGGAGCCGGGATGAAGAAGAGATCAAAGAATAAGCGTGTGATTCTGGGAAGCATTGGCGCGTGTCTGTTGCTCGCCATCACCCTGGTTTTTCCCACCGCGTGCGCCTCATTGGGGAAGAGGCCAGGAGGTGATTCCTTGGCACGAATAAAGACAGACCGCCTCTACAAGAGCGGCAAGTTTGAGAATCCGGTTCAAACCGAGATGATGGCGCCCGGGGGATTCTGGCGCATGATGTCCGACTGGGTGGGTGGCAAGCAGGTGCGCGTGCCCAAGAAGCCGCTCCCCCTTATCAAGCCCGATCCAGCCGACCTGGCGAGGGCCCCCGCGTCCGGGTTGGCCATCACCTGGCTCGGTCACGCTTCCATGCTGGTCCAGATGGATGAGTACCGGGTCCTCACCGACCCCGTGTTCAGCAAGCGCGTCACCCCGGTGCCGGGCATCGGCCCCAAGCGCTTTCACCCCGCGCCCGTGGCCGCCGAAGATCTGCCGCCCATCCACGCCGTGGTCATCTCGCACGATCACTACGACCACCTGGACATGGCCAGCATCAAGAAGCTCATCCCCATCACGGGGGCATTCATCGTGCCCCTGGGCGTGGGCGCCCACCTGCGGGCCTGGGATGTTCCGGATGAGAAGATCGTGGAGCTCGGCTGGTGGGAGCATCACCGCGTGGGCAAGGGGCTCATCGTGGTGGCCACCCCGGCTCGCCACTTCTCCGGCCGGGGACCCCTGGACCGAAACAAGACCCAGTGGGCCAGCTTCGCCTTCCTGGGGCGCAAGAAGCGGGTCTACTTCGGCGGCGACACCGGCATGTTTGACGGCTTCAAGCAGATCGGAAAGCACCTTGGCCCGTTTGACGCCACCCTCATGCCCATCGGGGCCTACAACGAGGGGTGGTCCGCCATCCACCTGAACCCCGAGGAGGCGGTGGCCGCCCACCAGGATGTGCGGGGAGGCCTGATGCTGCCCATCCACTGGGGCACCTTCAACCTCGCCTTCCACGCCTGGACCGAGCCGGCCGAGCGCCTGCTGGTGGCCGCCCGCGCCGCGGGCGTGAAGGTCGCCATACCCCGGCCCGGCCAGCGCATCACCGTGGACAGGCCGCCCGCCCCCAGCCGCTGGTGGCCAGAAGACGTGCCCTGGGAGCGCGCGCCCGAGCCGGAGCTGGAGTTGAAGGCCGCCGCAGGGGGCGGATCATGAGCGTCCTGATGATGGGAATCGGCCCCTGGAAGCGGGCGCGAAGCCCGGAACAGAAGGCGGAGCGGGAGCGGGCCATCCTGGACGCGGCCGCGGAGGTGTTCCTGGAGAAGGGCTTCGACAAGGCGAGCATGCGGGTCATCGGCTGCCGGGCAAAGCTCTCCAAGGGGAACCTGTACCGCTACTTCAAGACCAAGGAGGAGGTGTTCCTCAGGCTCTACCTGGAGGACTTCCACGCCTGGATGGACGAGCTGGAGGCAGAGCTGTCCGCCAGGACCGGCAAGGCCGATGCCGCCTGGCTCGCCAGCCTGACCGCTCGCTCACTCGTGGCGCGGCCCCGCATGGGCGCCCTCATGCCCCTGCTCGCCGGCGTCCTGGAGCGCAACGTGCCATGGGAGGTGCTGCTCAAGTTCAAGGAGGAGATGGTGAAGCGGGCCATGGAGATCGTCGCCGGCATTTCTGCCGCGGTGCCGGTCCTCGACCAGGAGCAGGCCGTGCGCTTTGTGCGCATGGT
Organism: uncultured Kofleriaceae bacterium; assembly: GCA_964497805.1. Classification (GTDB taxonomy): domain Bacteria; phylum Myxococcota_A; class Polyangia; family CAZCFB01; genus CAZCFB01. The sequence goes on along the minus strand of CAZCFB010000034.1, from coordinate 15,066 downwards.
CCATGTCCACGCGGCCGGGCTCTGGCCCACCGCGCACCCCTCACCCGAGCTGGAGCGAGCCATGGATTCCAGCACGCTGCTCAGCAGCTTCCGCGTCGACTTCGAACAAGATCTGGCGGCGAGCATCCGGGTCATCCTGGCCGGGATCCTCGAGGAGGACCGCCACTTCCCCAGCGAAAAAGAGGCATAGCCATGACAACTGAGAACTGGACCGTCGACAACATCCCCGATCAGACCGGCCGCGTGGCCGTGATAACCGGCGCCAACAGCGGCATCGGCCTGGAGACCGCCCGGGAGCTGTGCCGCAAGGGAGCCCTCGTGGTCATGGCCTGCCGCAGCCCCGAGAAGGCAGAGGCCGCCGCCGAGGACATCCGCGCCGACGTGGAGGGCGCGCGGCTGGAGCAGCGCACCCTGAACCTGGCCGACCTGGCCTCGGTGAAGGCCTTCGCAGCCGATGTGGCCGAGGCGCACCCGCATGTGCACCTGCTCATCAACAACGCCGGCGTCATGGCCCTCCCCAGGGCGGGCACTGCCGACGGGTTCGAGATGCAGCTCGGCACAAACCACCTGGGCCACTTCGCCCTCACCGGCCTGCTCATGGAGCCGCTCAAGGCGGCCGGCGGCGCCCGGGTGATCAACGTGGCCTCCCTGGCCCACAAGTACTGCAAGAAGATCGACTTCGACGACCTGAACTGGGAAAAGAAGTACTCCAAGTGGGGCGCCTACTGCCGCAGCAAGCTGGCCAACCTGCTCTTTACCCAGGAGCTGCAGCGCCGCTTCGAGACCTCGGGCGTGGAGCTGATAACCGCGGCCGCCCACCCCGGCTGGACCGCCACCAACCTGCAGGCCCACTCCGGGGTCATCTCCGTCTTCAACCCGCTCATGGCCATGGACGGCCCCCAGGGGGCCCTGCCCACCCTGCGCGCGGCCACGGACCCGGGCGTAAAGGGCTTCGACTACTACGGCCCCAACGGCATGATGGAGCTCAAGGGATACCCCGTGCTGGCCAGGAAGACGGCTCAGGCCCAGGACCAGGAGATGGCCGCGAAGCTGTGGGAGAAGTCAGAGGAGCTCACCGGGGTGGCGTTCCAGATCTAGCCCCAACGCCTTTTCTGGATCAACGGGTTGAAGCGGCCCGCCTGTAAGGCGCCACGGTCTCCTCGTCGTCATCCTGGATCTCCCGCGGCATGAAAGGTTCTGGACTGTCAGGGTCAAGGTCGCCATCAACGCTCCTTTTCGTTCTCCCTGGTTTGTACGATCAGGCGGCCAATTGAATACACGGCCCCGGTGAAAATCCCTGACGCTCAGTCCAGCGAATCACCGCGGTCAGGGGGACGCCTCCAGGCCGCTGCCCAGCTTTTCCAGGAAGGGGAGCACGTCGGCCCAGGGCAGCCAGGATTTGTACGGGTACTGGGTGCCGCAGGTGGACTGGGCCCAACACAGGTTCCACAACATCACCGCGCTCGCCTCCTTGTAGGTCTTCTGGATCCTGGCGAAGGTGGTGGGGTCAACCCAGTAGGCCAGGCGAACACCATACTTCGCGGCCAGGGCCTTTGCCTCGTCGAAGCGCGTCTTCCCGGCCAGGTACCACTCCAGGGCGATGTAGTCAGGCTTGGCGCCGGCGGTCAGCAGGGCGTTGACCTCGCTGTACTGGATCTGGGTGATGATCATGCGGAAGTAGGGGTTGATGGCTTTCAGGGTCGCTCTCAGCTTATTGAACTTTGTCGCGTCAATGCTGCTCCCCTTGCCGCCGTATTCATCGAAGTCCATGCCGTCCAGGCCGCTGCTCACCAGCGTGGACATGATGGCGCTCATCTTGTCCCAGTCGGTCCAGGGCGCGTTCCACTGGGCAACGTCCAGGTAGGCCAGCAGCCCGGCGCCATGGATGGAATCGAGCAGAGTGGTGTTCACCTTCTTGGTGGCCGTGTTGTACAGGTCGAAGGCCGCGACCATCACGGCTCTGACATTGCCGGGCTTGGCGATCAGGTCATTGACGGGCTTGTTTGTGAAGCCGCCCATGTAATAGGTGGGGATGATCCTGGGCCAGTAGTTGGGGTGGCTGATGGCGATGGAGTAGCTGGCCGATGAAGGCGCCACCTTTGCCGTCCTGTCCTTGAACGTGACCGTGACCTTGTGGGTTCCAACCGTGAGGAACTGGTGCGTCACCGGACCGGGCGCCTGGTAGCCCTTGGAGCCCCCGCTGCCAAACTCCCAGCTGACGCTGAGGTCCTTGGCCGGGATGCCGGTGTGCTCAGGTATGGGCGTGAAGGTCAGCTTTGAAATCAGGTCCCTTGTCCCGGTGATCTTGAAGTACCTGTTGCAGGCTGACGCGACACAAATATCCCCCTTTGCTGGGCAGTCGGCGTCGGTGGCGCACCTGGTGCGGCAGGCGCCCGCAACGCAGACCTGGTTCGCCGCGCACCCGGTATCACCACGACACCCGCCGCGGTCCGTCAGCTCGCCGCTGTCTGGCGGGCCGCCGTCGAGATCCGCCGGGCTGGCGTCGGCGCAGCCCAGCAAGAGCAGGGATAGCAACAGGGGGATGCAGCGCCCGTCGAGCACTCGACCTCCAGGTGCCTAGTAAATGCCGGTGCCCGTGATCCCCGCGCCGAACAGGTTGGCCTGGTTCAACATGTGCTCGAGGATCCGCTGGGTCTTGAACTCGTTGAAGTGCAAGAGCACGAAGGTCAGGTCGAAGTACACCGTGTTATCGCTGATGCGCCAGGGGACCCTGGCCTGCATGTGAGGGAGCGCCTGGGTCACGGTCATCGATCCTGTCTTGGTGTTGGCCGAGTAGAACCCCTCCACTTCGTAGCCGCTCCAGTTGTCGAAGGATTTCATGAACCGCTCCAGCTGCAAGCTCGTCGGGAAGCGGTAGCAACGCTCGTTGTTGGTCATCTCTCATCCTCTATGGAAGGTGACAGCATACACAATCTTGAGCCTTGCTGGATCACGCCGGGAAACTACATCCTCTCAGGGCATACAGGTGTCAACGCAGAGGGTACGCCCCGCGCTGCAGGTTGGCTGGTTGATACGAGCCAGCGACATAATGGATACGCTTTTCATTTCCCCTGCGGAAGTTACCCTTCCTGGATGGTCCGATACTCATGCGTGGCGGTGGCCCTGTTGGGCTTGTTTCTTTTTGATCCAGCTCCTGTGCTGGCCAGGGGGGGGGCGCGGACAAAGGCGCGGGTGATGAAACCGGGCAAGGCCCTGAAGGTGAGCTGGCGGCTCTCTCCTTACTCCTGCCACCTCATGGAGCTGTCCGCCCGCAGACCGGTGGACCCGCCGCCCAATCCCTCCTCCAAAGAGGGGAGGGCGCTGGCCAAGATGAAGTCCATCACGGTGCTGGGGGACCAGGCCCTGCGCGCGCCGCTCAAGGTGCGCATGGTGGACGGCAAGGTGCTGCGCGCCCTGAGCAGCCAACGGGGAGAGCTGGCGCGCCGCCTGTGCTGCGGATCAAACCGCCTGAAGATCCAGCTGAGCCTGACCTCAACGGCCCGGGCCAGGCTGACCGCCCGGCTGACACCTGCAGGGCTGAGCGTGCCGCCCCGCAAGCAGGACCCCGGTCGCGACGCCTGGCGGGTGACCTCAGGCCTGTACCAGGCGCCCTTCCCCGGCGGCATGACCCGCACGCTGATGGAGGCCGCCGGCCAGATCCTGGGCCAGGGACGCCCCGCCCTCACCGCGCGCCTCAACCTGGCCAAGGGGCACTGCTCCCAGGTCCAGGTGCGGGCCGGGGCCACCGGTGAGCTGAAGCTGAAGGTGCTGGACGCCGACGGCAAGCCCCTGCTGGAGCAGGCCCTGGCCGCGGAGGAGGAGCGCCCCCTGGCCTCCAGGAGGATCTGCCCCAAGCGCACGGAGGCTCACTCCCTCACCCTGTCTGCAGCCGGCGAGGCCAGGGCCGTCGCCTGGCGCCTGGTGGCCCGCCCGTCTTACAGCCACTACGGCGGGCCCCAGGGGACCACGGATGCTCCGGAGCTGGTGCCCTGCTTGTCGCCCACCAGGGCCCGGTCTCCCCGCCTGGTCTGCCCCAAAAAGCAGTAGTACTGGTCGTAGGATTCAGCTGCTCAGGGGCAGGAGTCCGCCCAGCCTGACACGGTGTCCGTCACGATGGCCTTGCCACCGCCCTGGTCCTTGACCGTCAGCAGGCGGTTTTTGACCTCCCCGCAGGCGATGGCCTTCTCCACGGTGCTCCAGCTGCCGCGGGTGTACTTGTACTCCAGCACCGTGCCCTGCTCCAGGGTGACCACGCCCGTGGCCTGGGTGCCGCTCTTGACCGGGATCTTGAGCCCGGTGGCGCTCCACTTGTGGAGGTTGGAGGAGAGGTAGACGGCGGCGCCCTTGGTGCCGGCAGGGAGGGTGACGTTGAAGGTGACCTGCACCTTGCGCGGAGCTGTGGCCGTGGCGTCGTAGGCACAGCGCACCTTCTCGGCGCCGGCGGGCGTGGGGATCCTGGCGTGAACGATGCCGGCCGTGGCGTCGTGGTACCAGCCCCCCGAGGCGCGCACATCGGCCGCTGACTTGCGCGCGGTCAGGGCGCCCGTGTTGCTGCTTACCGAGGAGGGCGCGGCTTGCACGCCGAGGAAGCGCAGCAGCAGGTGCTTCTCGGCGGCGGCGTAGCTCCCCGCCGGCGCGCCGAGGGTGAGGGTCGCGCCCTTGGCGTCGCAGGCCAGCCCGGCCGTGACCTCGCGGTAGTCCCCCTTGGTTTGAAACTCCAGGCTCTCACCGTCGTCGGCGTAGAGGGTCAGCGCGGTGGCCGGCGCGCCGTTGATGGGGTAGAGGTCCAGGTGCAAAACGGCCGGCGGCTTCTGCCCCACGTACTGCACCAGGTCCCATGAGGGGAGGATCGCGCCCTCCCGCACCAGCATGGGCAGCCGCTCCATGGGCGCCGCCAGGCTCACCGCCTTGCCCCCCTTGAACAGGTGGCCGCCGTGGTAGTCGGTCCAGGTCCCCTTGGGCAGGATGATTCGCCGCGCGGCGGCCTTGCCGTACGTCACTGGCGCGGCCATCAACGAGGGCCCCAGCAGGAGCTGGTCGCCCACGGTGTAGAGTGACTCCTCGGCGGAGAACTCGTAGAGCAGCGGCCGCAGCATGGGCGTGCCGTCGGTGCTGGCCTGCCGTGCCAGGGCGTAGAAGTAGGGCAGCATGCGGTAGCGCCAGCTGATGTACTCCTTGCTGATCGCCTCCACCTTGGCGCCGAAGGACCAGGGCTCCTGGTCAGGGGTGCCGGTCTCCACGTGGGTGCGGAAGAAGGGGGACAGGGCGCCGAGCTGGATCCATCGGGCGAACAGCTCCGCCGAGGGCGAGCCGCTGTAGCCCCCAACATCGCTGCCCACCAGGCTCACCCCGGAGAGGCCCATGTTGAGCATCATCGGCACGGACATGGCCAGGTGAGCCCACTCGCTGTTCATGTCGCCGGTCCAGACCGCGGCGTGGCGCTGGATGCCGGCGAACCCGGCGCGGGTGAGCACAAAGGGCCGCTTGCCGGGCCGGGCCTGCTTGATGCCGTCGCGGGTGGCCTTGGCCATGAGCAGGGCGAAGACGTTGTGGGTCTCCCGGTGGTCGGTCTTGGTCCCCTCTCCGTCCCACACCGTGTCCAGGGGGACCCCTCCCGGCACCCAGTTCGCCGGCTCGTTCATGTCGATCCACACGCCCCGCAGGCCGGCGCCCACCAGCGCCTTGACCAGCCCGGCCCACCAGGCGCGGGTGGCCGGCCGGCTGAAGTCGGGGAAGACCGCGGCGCCAGGCCAGACCTTGCCCTTGTACAGCGCCCCGGACGGCAGGGTGACGAAGTGCTTGCCCGTCACGCCCTGGTTGTAGGCGGCGTAGGTGCCGCCCGGGTCGTCCTTGATGCCGGGGTCGATGATGGCGGTGGCCTTGAACCCGTCCTTGGCCAGGTCGGAGAGCAGCTTCTTGGGATCCGGGAAGCGGGTCTTGTGCCAGGTGAAGGAGCGGTAGCCGTCCATGTAGTCGATGTCGAGCCAGATCCCGTCGCAGGGGATGGCCCGTTTGCGCAGCTCGGCCGCGATCTTGCGCACCTTGGCCTCGGGTGTGTAGCTCCAGCGCGACTGGTGGTAGCCCAGGGTCCAGAGGGCCGGCAGCGGGGCCTTTCCCGTGACACCGGAGAAGCCGCGCACCACCCTCCCCACCGACGGCCCGTAGATGAAGAAGTAGTCCAGGTCGCCGCCCGCCGCGGTTACCGACAGCTCTCCGGCGGTGGTCTTGCCCAGGTCGAACTCCGACTTGTAGGTGTTGTTCAGGTACAGGCCATACGCCTTGCCCTTGCGCAGCCCGATGAGGAAGGGGATCGACTGGTAGAGCGGGTCCTTGGTGGTGGTGTAGTCCCGCTTGGGGTAGAGGGGATCCGTGTTCCACATCTCCAGCTTGTAGCCGCGCTTGTCCAGGGGGCCGGTCTTCTCGCCCAGGCCGTAGAAGTGCTCGTCCGAGCCGAACTTGCGGCGCAGGGTGAGGCTGTAGGGCGTGGCCGTGCCCGCCTCATCAGCAGAGATCACCGCCCCGGTCAGGTCGCGGAACTCCAGCGAGGCGTCGGCCTTGCGCACCCGGATCTCCATCACCGAGGTGCGCAGTGACCAGGCCAGGCCCTCTTCTTTGAAGGGGAGGGTGGCCGTGGGCATGCCGCCGTCCAGGGCCATGGTCCAGCCCCGCTCGGGGTGGGCCGACTTCCCCTTGCGCAGGTAGTGCACCCGCACCGTGCGGTCGTCCAGCAGGTAGAGGCGCAGGTGCCGCTCGCCCACCTTGAGCTCAAACAGGCCCGGGGCCAGGGCTGGGGTGCTGTCCGGGGGTACAGGCATGTCGGGGCCTCCTTCCCTTAAATCGGCCAGCGCGACGTCGGGTACGGACGCGTCAGGGAGCGGCGCCGCGCTGTCGGGATCTGTGCTTACGTATGGGCTGCACCGCGCCAGGGCGAAGAGAAGGCTGATGGCGGCCACGCGTCGGCAGTGCATGGCCGAGAGTGTACACCGGCTGGCCAGAGGGGTGGCGCCGCCTTCAACGACTCGGCCTGGGCCACCATCGCCGCGGGGAAGACCTGGGAAGCCCAGGGTTACAAGGGCTACGACGGGTACGCCTGGTACCGCCGCAAGGTGAGCATCCCCGCCGCCTGGAGCGGCGCGCCCATCACGTTCGTGGCCAGCGGCGTGGACGACGAGTATGACCTGTTCGTGGACGGCAAGAAGGTGGCCCACCACGGCGACAAGAAGGTGTGCCCGGGCGACAGCACCCTGGCTGTGCCGGGCCGCTAGCCCGGAAATTCAGGAGGTACTCACCTGAACTCAATTGCCAGGGATGCCCCCAACGGGCTCACGGACACGGCGGGGGTGGACTCCTGGGCCGCGGGGCGGTCCACGAGAAAGTAGAGCAGGACTGCGGTGACGGCCAGGCCGCCCGCGACGCCGAAGGCCACGTTGGCGCCCAGCTCAAGCCCCGGGATCTGGTCGCGCAGCTCGTAGTAGCGGTCGCTGTCAGCGGTGGTTTCGTACTCCTCGTAGGCTGACCTGGCGAACAGGCCCAGCCCGAGCCCTGCGCCTGCCGCGGCCAGGGCGCCCGCCGTGGCCACGGTGGTCCAGACGGGCCATTTGGAGCCGCGGTCCTTGGGCTGTGGAGCAGGCTCCTCCGGGGGTTCGGCCGGCCCTGGGGATGCCACCGCCGGCTTGAACAGGACCACGTCCATGGTGGAGGCGCTGCTCGCCTTGAGGCTCAACTTGCGCGAGTACGGCTGGTACCCCACCAGGGTGAGCTGGACCGTGTGGTCGCCCGCGGCGAGCTCCAACTCCTTGATCGGGGTCGGCCCTTGCGCCTTGCCGTTAACCGAAACCATCGCGCCGGTGGGGCGGCTGGTCACGGTGAGCTTGCTGCCCACAAACTCGAGCTCGGCCGTGATGTAGATGGTGTCGTCGTGGCGCACCAGGATCTCTTTTTGGTGGAGATACAGCCCCCCGGCGTCGCGTATCACCAGCCTGTGCCTTCCCACCGGCAGCTTCAGCGTGGCGGGGGTCTTGCCCACCTCCTTGCCGTCCACAAGGACCAGGGCGCCTTCCAGGTCAGCCTTCACGTCGACCTCGCCTGTGAGGCTGGCGCGCACCTTGCCAAACAGCTCGATGATGGACCGCTTGGTTTCCACCGCCGAGGGAGCCACCGACGCGTCCAGGAGCAGCGCCCTGTGGAAGTTCATCTTGGCCAGGTCCTGCTTGCCCATCACCCCCTGGACCACGCCGGTGTGCACCAGGATGCGGGCGCGCATGGAGTCGTCCTTGGCCTTCTTCTGGGCCCTGGTCAACGCCTTGAGCGCCTTGTGGAACTTGCCCACGCGCAGGTAAACCACCCCCTCCTGGAGCAGGGTTTCGGCGTCCTCGGCGTGGGCCATGGTTGGGTGGCAAGCAGCCGCCGTCAGCACGATCAGGGCGACGCGGAGAGAGGCTCTTTTGTGCATGGGGAGAAGATTACTCCCTCTTCAGCCCCACCACCAGACGCCCAGCCTCCCCCGACTTGAGGGTTACCCGGTGGGTGCTGGGGAGGTACCCCGGGGCCTTGACCACCACCACATGCTCCCCGGGAGTGAGGTCCTTGAGCAGGTTGGGAGTGCTGCCGTTCCGCTCCCCGTTCAGGTGCAAGGGCGCGATCACCAGCCGGCCCTCGTACAGGGAGGTGACGCTGAGGGTGGCCGGCTTGACGGGGCGGGGCTGGCGGGCCTTGGCAACCGGTCTGGGACGGGTTGAGTCCGGCAGCAGGTCTGGAAAGCTGGCGTCGGGCACGGACGCGGGCGCGGGCGGAGGGGCAGGGGGCCGAGCGTCGGGGGGCGGGGCCTGGGAATCGGGGGATGAAACCGGATTGAGTTCCGGTTCCTCAGCCATGTACTTGAACGCCAACCAGCCGCCCACTGTGACCAGCGCCACCACCAGGGCCAGGCCCAGGGCGCCGGCAAGCCACCCTGGCCTTGACGGTGATGGCGGGGCAGGGGGGGGGCCACCGCCGGCGCGGCCTCGTCACTGGACGCCGCCGGGACAGATACCTCCCGGTGGGGCGCGGAGCCGCTCACCTCCAGCATGAGCACGTCCTGCCAGCGGCCGCCCAGGCTCCGGGTAAGCTCGGTGAGCAGCTCATCCGCGGAGCCGAAGCGCCCGGCCTTCTCCTTGGCCGTGGCCCTCTTCACCAGCGCCACCAGGCCGGGGGGCAGGTCGCCCCGGAAGCTGGAGAGCGGGGCGAGGTCCTCGTGCACCACCTTGTACAGGGTGGCGGGCAGGCTCTTGGCCGCGAAGGGCACCTCCCCGGTGAGCATGTTGTGCAGCACCAGGCCCAGGGCGAAGATGTCGCTCCGCGGCTCGATCTCCTGGATCCGCCCCCTGGCCTGCTCCGGAGACATGAAGTTGGGCGTGCCGAGCACCTGCCCGTCCCTGGTGGCCATGGTCACCGAGAGCATCACCTTGGAGAGGCCGAAGTCGAGCACCTTGGCCACCTCGGTGCCGTCCGCCCGCCGGGCGAGGAAGATGTTCTCCGGCTTCAGGTCCCGGTGCACCACGCCCTCCTCGCGGGCCGCGGCCAGGGCCAGGGCCACCTGGCGGGTGATGGAGGCGGCCTTGAGCATCCCCACCGGACCGTCACGCCGCAGGCGCGCGCGCAGATCCTCCCCCTCCAGAAGCTCCATGACCAGGTACGGGAAGCCCTGCTCTGTGCGCTGGAAGTCGGTGACCTGGACGATGTGCCGGTGGCCCAGGCGGCTGCCGAGCATGGCCTCCCGCTCGAAGCGGGCCTGCACGCTCTCGCTGGCAGCCTCCTTGTGGCGCAGCACCTTCACCGCCACCCTGGCGCCGGTGCGGGCGTGGCGCGCCTCGTACACCACCCCCATGCCGCCCCGGCCCAACTCGCGCAGGACCTCGTAGGTGCCGGAGAGCACCTGGCCGATGAGATCAGAGGTGGAGGTGGGCGGGTCGTCCATCAGACCGCAAATGGTACTACGCTACCCGGCGGCTACGCGTGCCCCGCGCTTCCGAGCACGTTGGTGTTCTTGTGGATGATGAGCTGCTTGAGCTCCTCGCGGGCCGGGCCCAGGTACTTGCGCGGGTCGAAGTTGGAGGGCTTCTCCTTCATCTCCCGGCGGATGACGCCTGTGACCACCAGGCGGCCGTCGGAGTCGATGTTCACCTTGCACACCGACGAGGTGGCGGCCCGGCGCAGCTGATCCTCGGACACGCCCATGGCGCCGTCGATGACGCCGCCGTTGTCGTTGATCATCTGCACGTACTCCGGCACCACCGAGGAGGCGCCGTGCAGCACGATGGGGAAGCCCGGGATCAGCTTCTCGATGGCCTCAAGGATGTCGAAGCGCAGGGGAGGCGGCAGCTCGCCCTCCTCGCACTTGAACTTGAAGGCGCCGTGGCTGGTGCCGATGGAGATGGCAAGGCTGTCCACGCCGGAGCGGGCCACGAACTCCTCAACCTCCTCGGGCTGAGTGTAGGTGGAGTGCTCGTGCTGCACATCGTCCTCGATGCCGGCCAGCACGCCGAGCTCGCCCTCTACGGTGACGTCGCGCTCGTGGGCGTACTCCACAACCTTCTTGCAAACCTCGATGTTCTCGTCGAAGGGGAGATCCGACTTGTCGATCATCACCGAGGAGAAGCCGTTGTCGATGCACGACTTGGCCAGCTCGTAGCTGTCGCCGTGGTCCAGGTGCAGGGCCACCGGGATCTCCTGGCCCATCTCCTTGAGCATCTCGATGCCGCCCATGGCCATGTAGCGCAACATGGTCTGGTTGGCGTACTTACGGGCGCCTGAAGAAACCTGAAGGATCACCGGCGACTTGCTCTCGGCGCAGCCGAGCAGCACGGCCTGGATCTGCTCCAGGTTATTGAAGTTATAGGCCGGGATGGCGTACTTCCCTTCCATCGCCTTGCGGAACATCTCCCGCGTGTTCACCAACCCCAGTTCTTTATAGCTTATAGCGTCGCTCATTTTTGAGCCTCCGTCCCTTGTGCCAATTTTGCTTGGAAGTACACTTCTACCACCACAAAAAGGGGCCTGCCACGACTTTACGATGATCGTTCTACACCTCAGTGACCTGCACCTTACCCGCTACGGTGAGACCTATATGTGGACCCGACGGGACCAGGACGAGGGTCGCCTCTGGACCCCGATCCACACCTGGCGCCGCTGGCAGGTGGAGGGCGCCCGGGACCGCAAGGGCCGCCCCGAGGACCTGCGGCTGGTGGACCCGGAAGGGATCGTGCACAAGAGCCGCTCCTGGCCCTCACGCCGGGACGACAGGGCCATCAGCGACCTGCTGGCAACGGCCATGAAGCGCCACGAAACCTCGGCCGAGAAGCTCATCGAGGACCCGCCCCCCGAGGAGGACCTGGAGCCGCTGCTCCGCCTGGATCCGGACAACACCAACCTCCTCTTCCTGCGCCTGGTGAAGCGGGTGGAGCGGATCTCCCCGGACGTGATCTTCATCACCGGTGACATCACCGACAACGGCTTCGGTTACCGCCTGGTGCACCACTACCTGAAGCCCTGGATCAAGCGGGGGAGGTTGCTGGTGGTTCCGGGCAACCACGATACGTACGACATGATCCCGCGCATGGGCCGAGGGCGCCGCAGCGAGATCAAGGAGAACAGCTATATCGCCTTCGCCGAGGGCATCGGCATGGAGCCCAACAAGGCGGGGCTGTACAACAAGCTCCTGGCCGACCTTGCCGTGGTGGGCATCAACAGCTGCATGATGCCGCGGGTGCCGCTGTCGGCCAGCGGCGAGGTGTCTTCCGAGCAGCTGAATTGGATCCGCGAGCTCGGCAAGGACGCCACCTTCCGGGCGGCGCGGCTCAAGGTGGCCCTGGTGCACCACCATATCCTCACCATGCCCCACAAGGTGCGAGGCCGCTCTCCCATCGAGGCGGGCATGCGCCTGCGCAACGCCGTGGAGACCATGGAGACCCTGTCCGAGGCTGGCTTCGACTTCATCCTCCACGGCCACCGGCACTGCGGGTACGTGGTGAAGCTGCCTGGCATGCCCATGGTGGTGGCTTCGCCCTCGTCAAGCCTGGGGTGCGAGCTGTACGGGCGGCCCTACATGTGGCAGCTCGACTTCAGCCGCCAGCAGCCCTTCCCGGAGCTGGTGGAGGTGGTGACCCGGCGCTGAATCCGGTGTAGGGGACGCTTTTGCGTCCCAAATACCCGGCGCACCTTTTTGTGGAACCACTCGCCTGCTCGCCCGTGTAACAGGTTGTGTACTCGGGCCAAAGGATGAGACGGTTTCAGGCGCTGGGCTCCATCAGGAGCCCCCGGACACCAAAAGTGGAACAACTGGATCAGCTCACCCTGGAGCGCGCATGCAAGCGGGGGGACGCCAAGGCCCTGGAGGCGGTGATCCAACGCCACGGCCCTCAGGTCCACCGCCTGGTGGCGAGGATGCTGGTGGGGCGGCCGGACCTGGTGGACGACCTGGTGCAGGATGTCCTGGTCAAGGTCATCGGCGCCCTGCCTCGCTTTGATCCGGGCGGTCCTGCCAAGCTGTCCACCTGGATCCTCACCATCGCCACCCGGACCTGCATTGACCAGCTCAGGCGGCCCTGGCGGGACAGGCCACTGGAGTTTGAACTGCCGGCCCGGGACGACCCCGTGCGGGACGCCGAGCAGCGCGCCATGTACCGGCGCGTGACCCGGGCCATGGCCGCGCTGCCGTCCGGGCAGCGGGCAGTGCTTGTGTTGCGCGCTTACCACGATCTGGACACCGCCGAGATCGCGCAGGTGCTCGGCATCGAGCCGGGCACCGTCAAGTCCCGGCTGAGCCGGGCGCGCGCCTCGCTGCGGGCGGCCACCCAACAGGAAGGGGAGCCTTCGTGATGACCGAAACGAATGGAAACGAGGAGTTCTCCCGGGCCGAGCGAGACGCGCTGGACGCCTGGGAAGTCCCCCCTCCCCCCGCGGACCTCACCCGGCAGGTGATGGGCAGGGTCCGACGGCGGCGGTTCAGAAGGTTGGGGCTTGTGGCGGCGGCTGCGGTCTTGCTGCTCTCAGCCGCGCTGTTCTTCAAGAGCGCGGGAGGAGTGGAGAGCAAGGGCCAGCAGGTGGTCACCGCGCGCACCACAATCAAGATGGCCAACCGGGCCGTGGCCGTGGCCGAGGAGGGAGCCTCTGTAAGCTGGCGAGTGAGCAGCGCTGGTGAGGCCCGCGTCACCCAGAAGACGGGAAATATTTTCTATCGCGTGGAACCTGGCGGGCCGTTCGTCGTGTCAACTCCACAAGGGACCGTGAGAGTCCTGGGAACTTGCTTTCGCGTGGAGGTCATGACGATGAAGAACGCACGGTCAACAGTGGCAGGAGCAATCGCGGGCGCCGGCATCGCGACAGTGGTGCTGGTTTCGGTTTACGAGGGCCGCGTCCTGTCGGCGACGTCTGCAGACGCCGCCGGGGTGGAGGTCCCCGCGGGCAAGGTGGCGATCATGAAGGAGGGCGCGCCAGCGTCCATCACGGGGGAGATCTCCGGGGGGCAAGAGCCGGCCGCCGCCGGGACCACAAGCCGGCCCACGGGTGGGGAGCGCGCGACCCGCCCCGCCGAGAGCATGGCGCGGCAAAATCGGACCCTGGCCAGGCGCGCCAACGAGCTGGAGACCGAGGTGGAGCAGCTGCGCGCGCGGCTCAAGGAGGCCAGCGCCAAGGAGAGCGACCGCAAGATGCTGAACCTGACCAGGGAGGAGAAGATCGCCCTGGCCAAGCGGTGTGAGCTGCGCTGGGATACACCCCTCCACGGCACCGACGTACCGTCCGTGTCGTCGGATCAGAGAGAAAAGATTGGGCTCACCGAGAGCGAGGCCACGCAGGTGAACCAGGTCCTGGCCGAGCAGCACGCCGCCGCGTTGAAGCAGCTCAGGGCGCTCTACATCGAGGTCACCGGGGACCCTGAGGGCGTGGAGAGCCTCTCGCCGTCGGCCATGATCTCGGAGATCAACGACAAGTCGCTCCGTCCCACCATCAAGGCGGTGTATCAGCGCCTGGCGCGTGAGCGGGCTGGGCTGCAGACGCCGCCGGCCAGCGCCGCCGGCCAGCCACCCGTGGAGCGGCTCATGCGGCTGCTCACCAGCTCGGGGGACCGGGTGGAGAAGGCCATCGGGCAGAAGATTGGGCCGGACCTTGCCCGGCGCCACCGGGAGCTTCATGGGGGGTACGGCAGCAAGAGCCGTAGCCGCTACGGTTGCCCCAGCAAGGGACGCTGACCCTCGAGCGCTGCTACACCTTGGCCAGGGCCTCCACCGCCGCCTTCACAAAGGCCCGCTTCACCCCGCCCGGCCCCAGCTTCACGCCACCAAAGTAGCGGGTCACCACGATGGCGCCCTGCACATCATGGGCCCGCAGCAGCTCCAGCATGGCCATCCCCGGCCGGCCCACCTCGCCGTCGTCGCGGGCCTGCTCCAACGGGCGGCCATGTTCGTCCTCCAGCCGGCAAGCCCAGCAGTTGTGGCGGGCCTTGTGGTGCTTGCGGCGGCGCTTCTCCACCACCTTCTTCACCTGCTCCAGGTCGTCGGCTGGAAAGGCCAGCGCCAGGAACTTTGAGCGTTGCTCGGTGACCTTGGCCTCGGCCTGCCTGGAGATGCGCCTCTTCATGGGGCGCCATTGTATCGCAAGGCGAGGCTTGCCACCGACGGCAAGATGGTTAGTGTTGCCCCTGAGAGGAGATGCCCCATGAGCCAGCCCGAGTACATTACAGACGCCAGCACCGAGACCTTCCAGGCTGAGGTGCTGGAGCGTTCGGCCGAGGTGCCAGTGATCGTGGATTTCTGGGCCCCATGGTGCGCGCCGTGCAAGACCCTGGCCCCGCTGCTGGAGCAGGCGGTGGAGAAAAAGGGCGGCGCCGTGTGGCTGGTGAAGGTGAACACCGACGAGAACAAGGAGCTCTCCAGCGCGGCAGGCATCCGCAACATCCCGGCGGTGAAGGCCTTCGTTGACGGCCAGCTGGCGGACGAGTTCACCGGCGTCTTGCCCCGTGAAGAGGTGGAGGCGTTCGTGGACCGGGTCTGCCCCACGGCCGAGGAGGCCTGCCTCAAGGAGGCCACCGCG
>CAZCFB010000033.1:0-43644 GCA_964497805.1 uncultured Kofleriaceae bacterium | reverse complement strand
AACTCAGACTCCCAATAAACCCTGGACCTGCGAACCACTGGCGCTCCGCTGATCCCCCCACATCCCCCATGGTTCCCCCCCCAGACGTCTCAGTCCTACTCCCGGTCCTCAACGCCGCCGACACCCTCGGCTCGGCCCTTCGCTCTCTGCGAAGGCAGAGCCTGGAGCGTTTTGAAGTGGTGGCCGTGGACGACGGTTCCACCGACGGATCGGCGGAGATCCTTGACGCCTTCGCTGGCAAAGATGAGCGGTTCCGCCCGATCCACACCCCACACCGCGGCCTGTGCGCGGCCCTGAACCATGGCCTGGAGGAGTGCCGGGCCGATCTGGTGGCGCGCATGGACGCCGACGACCTCTCAGCCAGAAGACGGCTGGAGCTGCAGCGGCGGTTCCTCCAGGAGCGGCCCGAGGTAGGCGTGGTCGGGAGCCAGGTGTGCATGGCCCCACAGGCGCAGGTCACCGAGGGGATGGACCGGTATCGGCGGTGGCTCAATCAGCTCCTGACCCCCGCTCAGATCAGGCAAGAGCTCTGGGTGGAGAGCCCCCTCTGCCACCCAAGCGCCATGCTCCGCGCCGCGCAATTGCGCGAGGTGGGGGGATACCGCGACCGTGGCTGGCCCGAGGACTACGATCTCTGGCTGCGCCTGGACAGGGCCGGGGTGGCCATGGCCAAGGTCGGCCAACCGCTCTTGACCTGGCGAGAGAGCGAGGGCCGCCTCACCCGGCAGGCCCCCGCATACGCCCGGGAACAGTTCCTGCGCCTCAAGCTCCACCACCTGCGCCGCCGCCTGGGAGGCCGCAAGGTCCTGGTCTGGGGCGCCGGAATGGAGGGCAAGCCATGGCTCAAGGCGCTGGGGGAACATGACCTGCTCGAGGGGCGGGTCGTGGAGGTAGACCCGAGGAAGATCGGCCAGAGGATCCACGGGTGCAGAGTGATCAGCCGGGAGGATTTGCCCGGGCCGGACTCAGAAGTTCTGGTCCTGGCGGCAGTGGGCGCGCCGGGGGCGAGGGACCTGATTAGAGAGTTTCTGAATGAAAGGGGCTACGTGGAGCTACAGGATTACATCTGCGTGGCTTGAACTAGAAACGGGAAACGGGAAACGGGAAACGGAAAACGGGAAACGGGAAACGCACATTCCTATTCAGGATCATTTCCCGTGTTGTCATTTTCTGTTTTCGGTGCCCTACTCCTCGTCTCCCCACCCCGTAGCCTTCAGCTTCTCCTGCTTGCCCGTGGGCTTCTTCTTCTCCAGCAGGTAGACGAACGTCCCCACCTCGTACTGGGCCTCTCCGGAGATGATGGAGTGGTAGCTCTTCACCCGCCGCTCCGCCTCCTCGCGCATGAGCTCGAGGATGACCGGGTGCTCCTCCACCAGGGCCTCGAAATCCGAGGGCGAGACATGGAGCAGCTGGACAAAGCTGCGGGTGCGAACGGTGCCGGGCGAGAGCTGCTTGAGGATGTTGGAGATGCCGCCGAAGAAGTCGCCGTCGCTGAGCCGGTGCAGGAGGACCGCCTCGCCCTCGCCGGTCCCCTCGCTTGAGCTAACGTCGAGCAGCCCGAGCAGCACGAAGTAGACCCCCGAGGCCTGGCTCCCCTCCTTGACCACGACCTTGTTGGGCTCCAGGCGGCGCGGCTTGCCCTTCTGCATCAGGGCCTGGGCCACCTCGGGGGGCAGGTTCTTGAACAGGGCTGAGAAGCGCAGCAGGCTGTCCTGCAGCCGGCGTCGGTAGAGGCGGCGGATGGCCCGGTTCACATCGGCGTTGGACCGCATCAGCTCCTTGATCTGCCCCTTGCTGAAGGCGATGACCTTGCTGGGCTCCAGTGCCTTGATCGTGGCGTGCCGTCGGCCGTCACCAAGCAGGGAGAGCTCGCCCAGGCAGGACTCCGCCTCCAGGATGGCCAGCTGCTGCAGGCGGTTTCGGCCCGGCTGGTGGGCCCAGGTTTCCTTGAGCACCTCCACCTTGCCCTCGGTGAGCAGCAGCAACTCGGTGTCCTGATCCTGCTCCCTGATCAGGGTGTCTCCCACCTCGTAGGTGCGCTCCTCCCCCTCGGCCTTGAACGACTCCGGCACCTCCAGGGGCTGGCTCTCCGGCTCGATGGGGGCGGTCATGTCCGCCAGGCGCGGACCGGTTCCCTGCCGGCGTGAGGGTTCGCGCAGCTCGATGACCTCCTCCTCGCCGTCCATCATGCCCCAGCCCATTGGGGTGAGCACTGGCTCGTGGCGCGTGGTGGGGCGCTCGTCCAGGTCCGAAATCCCACCGGCGGCATCATGCTTGGCGGTGATCCGGTCCTCGATGGCGTCATGGCGGATGGTGGGGTGGTCCTCGTCGAACCCCTCCTCCTCCTTTTTGGGCTGAACCACGGCCACTGCCTCTGGTGGCTCTTCTTCAAAGACCTCCACCGGGGGGACGGTGTTGGACGAGAGCACGTCCGCCTCTTCCACCTCCACGGTGACCTGGCGCAGGAGCCCGATGGTCTCCTCGTCCGCGTCGGGATAATCCTCGGGCGGATCCTCCAGGGCGGGCAGATCCATGGTGAGGGCCTGGAAGGGCACGCCCTCCTCGGGCAGCTTCGCCCTCAGGGCCAGGGCCTCGTCGTGGTCAGGATCCTCCAGCAGGGCCAGGTCACAGGAGGTGGCCGCCTCAGCCAGCTGATCCTTGAGCAAGAAGCACTTCGCGGCGTTGAGCCTGAACGAGACTGCCTCCGGGCCTCTGCCCAGGAGGGTGAGCACATCGGCCATCTCTGACAGGAGGGCCGGGTTCTTTGTATCCCCGGCGAGGGCGGCGGTGCACCGTCGCAGCCGCCCCTTTAGCTCTGCCTGGCCGCCTTCTTTTGCCGGCATCTTCTAGCGCTTGGGGGAGAGCGTGAGCGGGCTCTCGACGCCCACCGGCTGGCCGGTGAACCCGGGGAACTTCCAGCGCCGGATCGCCTTCTTCATACAGTCCACCATGGTGTTGTCCAGGTTGGGCGTGATCCGGATGTTCGACGCGCTGCCAGTGGGCTGCACCTTGAAGCCGATGGTGAGGGTGATCTTGCCCCGCTGCAGAGCTACGCTCTTCTTCATTGCGCGCTCGTAACAGGTCTTGAGCACCTTCTTGTTCTTGCTCATGGTGCTGATCACCTCTTCCTGACTCAGGGTGCCTTCCTTGTAGACCGGCTTGATGATCTTGCCCTCGATGGCAAGCACCGAGGGATCCACCTTGATGGAGCCTGGATCCGCGAGGGCCTGGGCCAGCTGGCGCTTGAGGGTGAGGATCTCAGCCTGGAGCTTGTCCGCGCTGACACGGCACTCCTCCAGGGGCTGGGCAGACTTGTCCACGCACTCCTGCTGTTTCGGGGCCGGGCACCCGGCGAGGGCCAGCATCATCACGCTGGCCAGAAAAAGGATTGGGGTCTTGGTCTTCTGGATAAAGGTCATGGTGACGAGTACCTTCCGGACGAATTGTCCTACTTTTTGGCGGCAGGCTTCTTGGCTGCTTCAGGTTTCTTGTCGGTCGCAGGCTTCTTTGCCCCGGCCGGCTTCTTGTCGGCCGCGGGCTTCTTTGCCTCGGCCGGCTTCTTGTCGGCCGCGGGTTTCTTTGCCTCGGCCGGCTTCTTTGCCTCGGCCGGCTTCTTTGTCTCGGCCGGCTTCTTGGCGGGCTCGGGTTTCTTCACGGCGGCTGGCTTCTTCACGGCGGCTGGCTTCTTCACGGCGGCTGGCTTCTTTGCCGCCGCTGGCTCCTTCACGGCCTCGGGCTTCTCGTTTGAGCGCTTGAGCGCCTCAGCCAGGTATGTCCGGAGCGGCTTGATTGTCTGGCTATCGTTTTGCACGAAGCGTAGCAGCTGCCGCTCCTCCTCGCCTCCCAGTTGGAGCAATCCGTCGGCGATGAGGTTCAGCACCAGGGAGGTGTCCTTGAACTTGGGATCCGCGCGGTAGTAGAGCAGCCAATCACGGAAGGGGATGACAACCGACTTGTCGTCCACAGCGATGAGCGCCTTGACGATGGCCTCCACCGTTGGGATCGGTGTCTCCGGATCCTTCAGGTGAGCCAGCAGCGGCTTGACCGCCTCGCGGGCCTTCAGGTCCCCAAGAGCGTTGGCCATGATGTCCACGGCCGTGGCCCGCGTGGCCTCAATGAAGTCGTAGTGCGGGCGCAAAGTGTCCAGGTAGATGGCCAGCGCCTTCATGTCGTGGCGGTCCACGATCATCTGGCCGGCCAGCTTGTACACCGCGGGATCGATGTTTTCCCGGGTGACGATCTTCACCAGGTCGCTGGAAACCGACTCCCCGGACAGCCGCGCCAGCTGCTTCACCGCGAACAGCTTCACCGCGCCGAAGCGCCGGTCCGGGTCCCAGATGACCTGGGTCAGGCTCTCGCGCAGGTCCGGCTTGGCCATGTCTCCGCTGGCGGGGGCCATGCCATGGGCGTCGAAGCTCACACCGCGAACCTTCAGGTCGAGAGAGGCGCTCTTCGTGGCAGCGCCAGTTGCCGGATCCAGCGTGACGACGGTGCCGTTGTCCGCCACCAGCAGGAGGGCCTTGCCGGTATGAATGGACGCGACCACGTCGCTGCGGGGGAAGCTGTAGACCCACTTGAGCAGCGGCCCGTCACCGCTCTTCTTTATGGTGTCGAAGGCGAAGAAGAAGCGGTAGTTGTGGACAAAGATTGTGTCCTGCTGGAAAGCGTCGCCGCTCCCCTTGAGCTGCCAGAGCAGGCGGTTGCGGTCGTAGGCCGTGTAGCCGGCCAGAGCCGCGTTGTATCCATCCCACCAGTAGACAGGGCGCACCGAGGGCGGCAGGGAAGCCGCCAGGAAGGATGACTCCTCCTTGGCGCCCGAGATCGACTTGTCGTTCAGCTTGTACACGCCGCTCTTGCCGCCGTACAGGAAGCCGGCGGGGGTGGGCCGCGCCCAGAGCAGCATCTCCTCCTTGGAGCGGATGCGGGCTTCCTCAACGCCTGACAGGGCGTTGACGATGGCCAGAGACTGGGAACGCAATGGGAGGAAGATCTTTTGACCGTGAGCCGTGGGCGCGCCAAGGCGGCCACGTGAGGGCAGCTTGAACCGGGCTTTACCGGAGGCGCCGTTTAGCCCCACCAGGGTGGCCGCGGTTCCGTCCTCTGCGCGCTTGACGAACTCCGCCACGTAATACAGATCGTTTCCGTCGGTGGTCATGCCCAGGAGGCGGTCGCCACCGACGAGCTTCACCTGCCATAGCAGGCTCCCGCTGGTCAGGTCGCGCGCCACCAGGTCGGTCTTGCCGGAGCGGTGGAAGATTCGGCCCTTCCCCACCGCCACTTTGGACGTGATGTCTGCCTTGACCCGCCACAGTTGCTTGTTCGCGGCCAGGTCATAGGCCACGATCTCGGCGGGATCGGCGGTGACCAGGAAAGCCAGGGGCTTGCCGGTCTTGTTGACGGGGGTGAAGTCTGCCGGTGGCTGGGTGCCGGTGAGGGCCGCCTTCAGATCGTCCAGGTTGTTGTCGCGGAACGAGGGGCTGAAGGCGGTGCCTCCGCAGCCTGCCAGGGCGACAACCAGAATCAGCGCAATGGTCAGGATGGGGCGGCTCATTGTTTCCGTTTCTCCAGTAGCAGCTTGGCCTGATTCTTGGACTGCCTCAGCTCGTGGGGCGGGACGCTGTTGATGTAATTGGTCAGGGCGTTGGTGGCCTCCTTGCCCTGGATGTTGCTCAGCGCCTTGACCACCTGGGTGCGCAGGGGGTCGGGCCCGAAGTCCTTTCGCTTGAGCATGGTCCCGAGGGCGTTGGCCAGGGGCGGCCCCGGGATGAGCCCGATCATCTCGGCCAGGTTCAGGGCGGTCTGGGCCCCGCCGATGATTCCAAGGGGCACCGCGGCGGAGGTGTCCTTGCGCCGCAGCATCCTCATCAGTGAACGCTCGGCCACCCGCTCCTTCCGCTCCCCGAGGATACGGGCCGCCTGGGCTCGGATCATCGGGTTGCTGTCGCTCAGGGCCTCGATGAGCATTGGCACCACCTTCTTGCTCTTGATGGCGCCCAGGGCCTTGAGCGCACCGCCGCGGATCTCCTGGCGGCGGTGCTTGGCGTAGTGGGCCAGCAGGGGGGTGGCCTCCGGGTTGCCGTGCAACTCCAGCGCCTCCAGCACCGCGCTCGTGAGCTTGGGTGGCGTGCCTAGCTGGAGCGACGCCATCAGGGCGTCCAGGGCCCGGGGCTGCTCCTTGAGGGCGCCGAGCGCGCTGGCCGCGGCAACGGCGAGGTCAAGGTTATCCCCGTACAGATCGGCCTTGAGCTTGTCGATGTTCCCTGTCGTCTGCGCGCTGGCCATACCGGGCAGGCACAGGACGAGGGAGAACGTGAAGAGTATTCCCAGTACCCTTAACTTCATGGTTTTCCTCCGGGGCTCCTCTTAGCCCAGATGAGCATGAAAAGTCAAGGTAAGTGAGGAGTCTAGCTCGTTTTTGGGGGAAGGGAATCGCCGGAGTACGGTCACGGTCACGGACCCCGGACCACGGACCCGGACCACGGACCCGGACCACGGACTACGGAGCTACGGAGCTACTTGCCCCGGGCCTCCTCATCGGAGAACTCCACCTTGCCCGAGTACACCGCGCCCTTGCCGCGGAGCCAGAACTTGGCCTGGGCCAGCGTCTTCTTGCTCTTTGCGCCCACGATGTACATCACGTAGCGCCGGTTGGGCTGGAAGGTCTCCTCGGTCCGCTCCAGGACCATGTTGGAGGCGAAGATTGTCTGGCCCCGGTTCAGGTAGAAGGAGTCCGCCGCGATGAACCGCTTGGCGTTGGTGATGTCGTAGAACTTGACGTTGACCTCGACGTCGTTGAGTTTGCGCCGGAAGAAGGCCATGAACTCGAACTTCCACTGCTTCTGCCCCTTCACCTTCTTGTCGGGCCAGACCATCGTCTTCCTGTGGCGGTTGAGCCAGCCGATCCACGCTCCCTGGCTCTTGAAGCGCGTGGGGGGGCGCTTCTTGAGGATGAGGATCTTGCCCCTGAACTTGCGCTCCACACGGCTGGCCCTCTTCGCATCGGCGAAGTCCGGGATGATCAGGCAGGCTGAGATGGCGATGAGAATTGCAGTGGCAAGGGTCAAGCGGCCTTTCATGGGGGAGGGTCTCCTGTCCTTTTTAGTTTCAGTAGGTTAGCGCCTGCTTGCTTAGGCTAAACCTCAGAAAACGTTACAGTTAGACTGTTGAATACTACGACCTTGGACGGCGTGTTTCAACCAACGATTCAATGAACGGGGCAACCACGAGGACCTTGCCCACATTCTGATAGACTGCACGGAGGAGAGAACGATGCCCTCGAGCCAGCGAAAACCGAGCCGCCCGGCAGCCTCGGCCGCCGTCATGGAGGCGGAGGCTGACACCGAACACCTGCTCTGCGACTGCTGCGAGCCGCGAAATCCCCTGGTGCTCCGTCCGGACCTGGGCGTCCTGCCCGACGGCAGCCCCGAGTTTGCGCTCTGCGTGCTGCACCAGCCGGATCCCACCGTGTACCGTAACCGGGGGGACGGCGTATACGAACAGATCCCGCAGCTCAGCCTCGGGCCAACGGGCGACCTCCTGGACGAGGACGGTCAGGTCGTGGCCAGCGTGGGGGGCGACGGTTTCCAGCGGCTGAGCACAATAGACGATGACGACGATGACGCGCCGTCATCGGGCACAGGCGGTGGAGGTGACGAGGTGGATCCAGACGCCATCTCCCGGCCCAGGGTGTCTCACCATGTGGACCTGAGCGAAGACGACTTCTACCTTGGCGTACGTCACAAAATAAGATGCGGCATTCGGCCGCCGATCCATCCCCGCTGGCTGTGTTGCTCATTGGTTACGTACCACCGGTATGCGCCCTCTTCGCGCCTTGCCAGTCGGGGCGCCTCGACGCCCTCGATGCTTGCATTTATTTCGCGCCGGACGCCTTGAGCCTGCGTCAACAAAAAGCCGTCGGCCCGGAGGAGGTGCGCTCCTGGGGCCTGGACCTGGAGGCAATGTCCAGCTGCGCGGCGTGGGCCATGGTGGAGCCGGAGCTCCTCGCCCGTGAGGTGGCCGCGATCCTGGAGGCCTTCCCCACCTTCATCGCGGTGTTGGGCCAGCGCCTGCCCGAGGACCAGGCCTGGGTGGAGGCAGGGGTTCCCACCCTCTGCCCGGCGTGTGGGGACTTCACGATCTTCGACCGTGGCGTACGGTGCGTGGCCTGCGACGGCGAGGTGGCCCAGCCCCCCGGATCCATGGTGGGCCTGGTGGGCCGGATCCCGGGGCTGATCAGCGGCCGCCCCTTCGACCGGGCGCTGGAGGGCCGCATGGTCCGCATGGAGCGGCCGGACCACCCGCACCATGGGCTGCGCGACCTGGCCGGAGCGTCCCTGCTGGATGTCAACGGGCGGCGCTACCTGGCGCCCCGCTTCGGCCTCTGGTTCAGCGCCCACTGGCCCCACTCGGATCCCCCGGTGATGGTCTGGCCAGAGTACTTCCCCCTGCTCGGGATCCCGCCTGACCATGTCTATCAGGCCGGCTCCTACCACCGCCTCTGCCTCTACGCCAACTGGCGGGAGCAGCCCGCCGTCAACGTGCTGCAGAACCGGGTGGCTCCGCGGCTGATCATCGACCTGATGGTGGCGGACCTGGCCTGCCTGGAGCTGCTCGACACCTGCCTCGAGCGCCTGGATTGCACCCTGTATGAGCTCTACAACATGGTGGGGCGGGCGGCCAAGGCGGCGCCCTTGCGCCAGATCTATCGCGAGCTGGTGGGCCTGTGAGCGTCGCGCCTCCCCGGGTGCTCCTGGCCAGGGACGCGGCCCGGCGCATCTTCCACGAGGTCCAACGCTGGGTGGAGGAGGGTTTGCGCCATCACGGGGCGCCGCTGGAGTGCATCGCCTACCCCCTCTCCGCGTTGATCCCGAGGGGGGGGACGCGCTGTCCGCTGGAGCTGCTCGCCCTGGAGGACCTGCGCCAGGTGATCATCGACCAGGTGGCCATCCCGCCCGACGACGTCAAGGCGTTCTCTCCGGCCAACTGCCACTTCGACCTGCGCGGCGACGCCGACGCCAACGCGCGGTTCAACGCGGAGATCGACGCGCTGGTTCGGCGACGCCCGCGCCTGGCGGTGAACTCCAAGCTGCACAGCCACCCCTTCTCGGCCTCGCCCTTCCTCTCGGGAGGCGACCTGCACCACGGGGTCACCTCAACCAAGGCCCGGCGCTGGCGCTGGCGGCGCGGCCTGGATACTGCGCTGCTTCATCTGGCCTACCCCGACGGGGAACCGGCCCTGGTCGAGGGGCCATGGCGTCTCACAGACGACGGCGCGCTGGCGGGCGGGCGCGGAGAACAGAAGGTTCGCTGGCGGCTGCGGAGTTGGGGGTCGGGGCCCGACGGTGAGATGGTGGATCTGGGCGACGCGCTGGTTGTGTCTGCGGGGCACACCCTGGTGCGGGCGGCGCGGCGGTTGCCATACTGGCAGACCCGGAAAGGGGGCGCCTGGTGTGACCGTCAAAAGGCCGCCCTTCGTGGCGCGGGCTTCCCCGTGGTGAGCCGCAACCTCCTGGGACGAGGGTGGCGGCGCTACCTGGTGGGTGACGGCCGCCGCCATATCCTCGTGGCCTTGCCGCCGGACCTGCCCCAGGCGCCGCCGAGGGTTCTGGAGGTGGTGGACGCGGCGAAGGATCTGTTTGAAGTGTTGGCGCTGCCCAGCTGGTTCAAGGGTGGGAGCCTGGGGAAGATTTCGCTTGTGGAGCTGGTGAGACACTATCTGGAAACCAGGATCCCGAGATGAACCGCGAACAGTACCTCCAGCGTGTTCGCTCCACCCTCGGTGAGGGCTTCTTTTCATCGCATGTGGCTGTATGGGGTCTCGGCTTGCACTATCTGGCGGCGGAGGCCCTGGCTCGCACAGGAGTGGGACGGCAGACCTGGTTCAATGATGGGGTGGCCGGGGGCGCCTTTTGCAGCAGCCTGGGGCATGACCTGGCCGGCATGCCCAGGGCGGAGGCGCTGAGGCAGCGGTGTGTCTCACACAACCCGCTCCTGGATGGCGCCGGTCTTGAAACCCGCCCGCGCCGGTTGGAGGGGCTTGAGGCCTGGCTCACCCGTGAACAGCCCGCCCTGCTGATCGCCTCTGGCCACGGCGGCCCCGAGGAGGCCGGGAGGCTGGTGCAGGCGGCCACAAGCAGCGGCACGCCCCTTATCATGACCTTTGTGCCTCGCGCGGCTCCGGCAGAGTGCGTTCAGCTTGTGTGGGGCCCGGGTAGCGCCGCTGACGTGGGGGAGCTCCGCGACGCGGCGGTTGCGCTGGCTGCCCTGCCCCGCCTGGAGCTGGACCGCCCCGAGCACCACCCCGTGGGCCTCGAGGCGCGCAGCATGGCCCTGGGGCTCGCGCGGTGGATCCTCTCCCCCGAGGCGCCCAGGCGCCCTGACCTGGAGGGTCCCCTGCTCATTGAGGGCAGAGGCCTGGTGGTGCGGGGGCGGCCTGAGTGGCCCTGGAGCACCCTCTTCTTGCGCCCTGCCCCCGAGGTCGTGTCCAGGCTCTGTAGGTCGGCGGCGCCGCGGTACGCGGCCCCAATGACCCTGCTGGGCCGCCAGCGGTTGCTGGTGCTCGGGCTCGGCACGGCCAGCCTGTTCTGCGCCGAGTCTGGGCTGCTGGCGCCCCACCTCTGCCTGCTGGATGGCGGCGAGGTTTCTCCCTTCAACCCGGTGCGCCAGGTGTACGGAGCCGCGCTTGTGGGGCAACCCAAACACGAAGCCCTTGCCTCTGTCCTGCGCCAACGGCTGGAGCCCGACGCCACCTGGGATCGCTCCGAGGACGGCCCCCTCTCGGTGTGGCGCACCGCGGCCCGCTCGGTGAGCCACGCGCGCCTGCGGCTGAGCCTGCTGAGCGAGGGATCCGCGGCGCGCTTCGAGGAGGTGCTCGACCTGTTCCGCCCCACCCTGGCCGTGGTGGGCATGGGGCGCAGCAAGGACGACAACTTCACGGCCACCGCCGCCCTGCGCCGGCGGGGGATCCCACACATCACCCCCACAGCCTTCCCGGCCGTGACTCACTTCAAGCACATCCTCACCGACGGAGAACAGGGGCCCTGCTATGACTGCATCCAGGGGCACCTCCCCCTGGACCTGGGTGCTGGCCCCACCCTCGCCCCGGCCGAGCGCGAGATCTTCTACGGCGGCACTCAGCCCGCCACCCTGGCCGAGACGCTCCCCTCGGCCCATAGCCTGTTGCGTCTGTCCCTGGACCTGGCCATGCCCCGGCCCGCGAGGCCGCCCTACCTGCGCCGGGAACTCAACGCCGAGCGGGTCTGCTTCGTCGGCGCCAACCGCGCCGAGCGCCGTGAGCGGGAGTGGCTATACGGGGTGGACCGGCCCTTCGGCATGGTGACGTACGGCGTCGAAGATTTGCTGGGAGGAGCTGATGAACGCCGCTGCCGCTGCGGCAGGACCAACAAAGTCGAGAGCTGATGGCCTCCACCGAGGATACGAAAATGTGGTACTCCTTTGACTCTTCAATGAACACTGTTGACTGTTAATTCACCCATGACCCCGACACCCAACGAAGACAGGCTCCAGCAGGTCCTCGACGAGGCTTCGGACATCGCCGCCCGGGCGGGGGTCCCCTACTGCAGCGGCCACCTGGTCATGGCCTTGTTGGGGCTGGAGAACCGGGCGCGCCCACTCCTCGTGGACCGCGGCGGCCTGAGCGCCTCTGGCGTGGCCTCCGAGCTCTCTCAGCTGGAGCATGATCCCGAGCCGGGGGACATGCTCACGCGCATCCGAGATCGCAGCCTCCGCATGGCCCAGAGCTGCGGCGCCAAGCATGTGGGCGCGCTTCACCTCTTGATGGTGCTCTGCACCCAGGAGGAGAGCACCGCTCACCGCGTGATGATCGCCCTGGGGTTGAACCTGGCCAGCCTGCGCCATGTGGCCCTCACCCTGGCCGTGGGCGGCCGCCGGGATCGACGCATGACCGCCCGCCCCATGCGCCCGGTTGCCGAGGCCGAGGCGTCCGTGGAAGACCCGGAAGAGGCCGCGTCCGCGGAGCCCGAGCCCATCCCCCCGCCGGCTGACGCCGCCATGCCCGACCTGGCCAGCGGCTCAACCAGGAGCCCGGAAGAGGGTGACGACGCCGACCTCTCCTCCACGGGACAGCTCCTGCGCACCCTGCCCCACAGCCGGGTGACCCGCAGCCGGCTGGTGGCCCAGGATCCACGGGTCACCCGGGGCAACGTGCCCGAGGCTGAGGAACCCGAGGGGGAGGAGGTTCGCTTCTACCTGAACGAGGACGAGTACCCGACCCTCAGCGCCCTGGGCAGGAACCTCTCCCGGGCGGCGGCCATGGGGCAAGTGGAGGCGCTGGTGGGCCGCCGCGGCATCATCGAGCGGATCCTGGACATCCTGGGAAAGCGCCGGGCCAACAACCCGTGCCTCGTGGGAGAGCCCGGTGTGGGCAAGACTGCCATCATGGAGGGATTGGCCTGGCTGCAGGTGCATGAGCCGGCGGCCGTGCCGCTCCTGGAGGGCCGGGTCCTGGTGGAGCTGAACATGGGCTCCATGCTGTCGGGCACCGCCTTGCGCGGCTCCTTCTCCGAGCGCATGGCAGCCCTGCGCCAGGAGGTTGAGGCGGCCGAGGGGAAGGTGGTGGTCTTCCTGGACGAGCTGCACACCCTCGTCGGGGCCGGGGCGGTGGGCGACGGCGCCCTGGACGCCGTGGGCGAGCTGAGCGCGGCCATGGCTCGGGGGGCATTCCCCTGCGTGGGCGCCACCACCACGGACAACTACAAGAAGCACATCGAGGAGTCTCCTGCCCTGTCGCGGCGCCTGGAGCCGGTGTTGGTCCCCGAACCCTCACCCGAGGACGCCCTGGAGATCCTGCGCGGGGTCATGCCGGCCTATGCCGAGCACCACCAGGTCACCTTCCTGCCCGAGGCGCTGGACGCGGCCGTGCGCCTGTCCGGCCGCTATATCGCGGACCGCTTCCTGCCCGACAAGGCCATAAGCCTGCTCGACCTGGCCGGCAGCCGCAGCCGTCGGAAGGCCCAGGGGCAGGTTGGCCGGGCGGAGGTGGCCAGGTTGGTGGCCGAGGGCACCGGGATCCCCGCGGACCGCCTGCTCATGGAGGACACCGAGCGGTTCCTGAACATGGAGGACTTCATCCATGAGCGGGTGGTGGGCCACCGGGAGATGGTCCACAAGGTGTGCCAGGTGGTGCGGCGTAACTACGCCGGCTTCGCCAGCAACCGCCCCATCGGATCATTCCTCTTCCTCGGGCCCACCGGCGTTGGGAAGACCGAGACGGTGAAGGTGCTGGCCGACTTCCTCTTCCAGAGCCGCGATGCCCTCTGCCGCTTCGACATGAGCGAGTTCCAGGAGCAGCACTCGGTGGCCAGGCTCATCGGCTCACCGCCGGGCTACGTGGGCCACGAGCAGGGTGGCCAGCTCACCGAGTCGGTGCGCCGCAAGCCGTACCAGATCGTGCTGCTCGATGAGGTGGAGAAGGCCCACCGGGACGTACTACAGGTGCTGCTCCAACTCCTCGACGACGGCCGCCTCACCGACGGACGCGGCCGCACCGTGGACTTCAGCAACACGGTGGTCGTGATGACCTCCAACCTGGGCAGCCACCACTATGATCGGGGCAAGGGCCCCATCGGCTTCGGCGCCGCCGCGGTTAAGGACGACGGCGAGGATCCGGACTGGCCCCGCATCGCCGGGGAGGTGCTCGGCACGGCGCGCAAGGCGTTCCCCATCGAGCTGTGGAACCGCATCGAGGAGCGCCTGGTCTTCCGCCCGCTCACTCGCCAGGATGTGCTGGAGGTTGCCCGCCTGTTGGTGGCTGACTCATCGGAGCGCCTGCGCCAGGAAAAGCAGATCTCCTTCGAGGCCACCGAGGCGGCCCTGGGCTACCTCATCGAACATGGCGGCTACGATCCGATGCTCGGCGCCCGGCCCATGCGGACCACCATCCAGCGCCTCATCGAGGCCGCGGTGGCCGAGGAGATCCTTCGCCGTACGGTGAAGGAGGGGGACCACCTGCGCGTGGATGTGGGCCAGGAGGATCGCCTGGTCGTGGAGCGCGCGCCCCGCACGGCCGAATAGTAATAAGCCACCGGAACGGCGGGCGGCGGTCCGGCCTGCAGCAACCGCGGCGCCATGGAAGACCTGCCCGTCTCCGGCAGCCAGGCAGGTACCGGTACCTGCTACTCCTCTGCCTGGCCCGCCAGCAGCGTCTCCATGGTCTTGAACAGCTCCTTGCGGTCGATGGGCTTCTCCAGCCACCGCACCCCCTCCTGAGAGAGGAACCGCTCCGCCCGGGGTGTGAACACGCCGCCTGTGACGTAGAGCGTGCGTGGACACAACATCGGGTGCTCCGCCTCCAGCCAGGTGTGCAGGTCCATACCCGTGAGCCCGGGCATCATCAGGTCGCATATGATCAGGTCGTAGGCCTCGCCGGCGTCCAGCTGCTCCTGGGCGGCCTCCACCGAGGTCACCGTCGAAACCTGGTAGCCTGCCCTGCGCAGCATGCGCCCCATGACCCGGGCCACCTGGGGCTCGTCGTCCACCACCAACACCGAGGCCCCTACGGTCTTCACTCGCCCCGTGGATTGGCGCCGCCTGGTTTTCTGGCCCTCTGCCTCGCGCGCCGGCAGGGTCACCGTGATCCAGGTGCCCGCCCCCGGGGCCCCTGCCGCCTCGATGCGGCCGCCCAGTGAGTTGACGATGGCGCGGCTGATGGAGAGGCCCATGCCCTGGCCCAGGTCGCCGCTCCAGGCGCTGTAGAAGGGGTCGAAGAGCTTCTTGTACGCCTCGGGGGGCGCGCCCCGGCCGGTGTCCCGGACCTCCACGCAAACCTCGCCAGCCTGGCGCCAGGAGCGCAGGGTGACGGTGTTGTCGTCGGGGGCTCCCTCCTCGATGGCGTTGGCCGCGTTGACCAGCAGGTTCAGGAACACCTGGCACAGCCGCCCCTCGTTGGCCATCACCGGCGGCAAGGGCCCCAGGTCGCGCACCAGCTGGGCGCGGTACTTGATCTGGTTGAAGGCCATGCGCACGGCGCTCTCCAGCACAGCGTTGACCTCCACCGGCCCCCGCTCGTCCTCCTCCACCCGGGAGAACCGCTTCAGGTCATGGATGATGTCCCGCACCTGGAGCAGACCCTTGAGGGTCTCATCGCACATGGCAGGCAGCTCCTCGGTTTCCTCGAGCAAGCTGCTCATGCCCGTGGTGTCCGGGTGGGGAAGGCGCTTGCGAGTATCCGAGATCAGCCGGGGGATCTGCTCGGCCATGGTCTCAATGTTGTACAGCACGTAGGTCAGGGGGTTGTTCACCTCGTGGGCCACCCCGGCGGCCAGCAACCCCAGGCTGGCCATGCGATCTGTCTGGGCCAGCTGGGCGTTGATGCGCCGTCGATCCGAGGCGTCGCGGAAGTTGCCCAGCAGCAGGGGGTGGCCATCGATCTCCACCACGTAGGAGTTGATCTCGGCGTAGAACACCGAGCCGTCCTTGCGCTTGACCGGGATGTCAGGGCTCAGAGAATAGTCCCCTCGCACCTGGGCTTCGAAGGTGGCCGACACCCTGGGAAGATCCTCCTGAGGGTGGATGTCCTCCACGCCCAGGGAGAGCAGCTCATCTCGGGTGTAGCCGAGCATCTCGCACATGGCCTTGTTGGCCAGGTAGAATCGCTTGGTTTCGGGATCCGCGGCGAGGATCCCGTCCCTGGAGCGGTTGAACAGGGTCTTGAACCGCTCCTTGGTTCTCCTCAGCTCCTTCTCCACCCGTCGGCGCTCGGTGACTTCGTGGAGGAAGCAGGCCAGGCAGTCCTTGCCTCTGAAGGCCACCGGCGTGGCGTGGATCTCCAGGTAAACATGGCCCCACCGGGCATGGATCAGGCGGACGTCCTCCACCAGGTCCTGCTCACCGGCCAGCAGCTTCGGGATGGTTTCCTGGACCTCCGGGTGGTACTTCTCCTCCACCAGGTCCAGGAACGATGCACCGATGAGCTCAGCCGCGGTGCGCCCCACGAGCTGGGCCGCTACCTCGCTCACAAACAGGACCTCCAGGGTATCCTGGTCCAGGTAGGCGATCCCCAAGTTTACATTGCCGAGCAGGTCCAGTGCTTCCTGGCCGCTGAGTGGAAGGTCGCTCATGTCGTGATCTACACCTCTTGTGGAGTAAAACATGATGAACCTGTTTTAATCAATTGGCTATCTATGCGTGCATGGGCGCGGTTAACGCCTGTTCACGGCAAATCGTGAACAAGAGTTCACTGCACCCCTCCAAGCATCTGAATTCCTCAACAATTGTGTCTGGTACGGCCCTTGCTTTGTAAGGGGCCTGTACAAGGAGGAACACGGATGTCAGACAACCAGATGATCACCAGGACCCTCACAATCCTCACCATGCTCGCGCTGACCGCGGGTGAGGCCCGGGCTGACGCAGCCGCGGCCGCACCTCCCACCAAGGATACGGCGGTGATCCAGTTCGTGGGGCTGGTGCCTGGGTCCGGGCAGGCGATCCTTTGGGACGCCGGTCACAAGATGTACCGGGTGGTCAAGGCTGGCGACAAGATCCGGAGCGCCAAGGTGGAAAGCGTGAGCGCGGAAGGCGTGCTCATCACCCACGGCAGCATCAAGGTGGTTGTCCCCCTGGCCCCCTCCCCCTTCCTGCTGCGCCGCCACGCGGAGAAGAAAAAGGCGTCCGGGCCACCGGCGGTGATAATCGCTCCCAGGCGATATCAGGACCAGCCGCCCTTCATCGGCGACCAGCCCGCCCAGCCCGCGCCAGAGAAGAAGGAGCCGACCGCCGCGCCAGCGTCCCCGTCGCCCACGGCCGAGGAGGCCGCGCCCGCCGCCGAGGCCACCCAGGCAGCGCCAGCCCAGGTTGAAGTCGAGCAGCCGCCACCCCTGCCCACCGCAAAGATCAACTCATAGGAGCCCCAGGAGGCTCGCGAGGGGCCCTACTCCGGCTCCTCACCTTCCGCGGCGCCCTTGCGCGCCAGCTCCTCCAGCCAGGCTTCTCGCACTGCCTCTCGGAGCTCTGGATCCTCAACCGTGGCCACCTCTTGCTCCACCCGCTGCCTCACGGCCTCGGGCAGTGGCTCGCGTGGCCTGGGAGGGGGCGGGGTCGTGGGGCTTCTCACCTCCCGCGGGGCCGGGGCGCTGGGCGGACGTGGGCGGCCCAGCTTGAAATCCAGCTCACGGACACACGGGCGGCCCATCACCTCGGTGATTCGCGAGATGATCTCCTGCCTCATGAAACTCAGCTCGTTGAGCCAGGTGGAGTTGGCCACAACGACCCTGAGCCGACCCCGGTAGAGGTTCTCTGGCCAGGTTCGGGCGGCCAGCCGCTCCCCCACCACCTCTGGCCAGCGCAGGCGCAGGGTATGGCGCAGGAGGTCCTCACCAAGCCTGTTTTTCCTGATCCACCGCTGGAGCAGGGCGCCAATGTGATCCGGTTCTCGTTTTCGACGGGCCAATGTTCAGTGCTTTCCTTTAGTTCTTGTTTACTTCGGGAAGGACTTACGGTAAAGGCAGAGCGGTGAATTCTTGGTGATTAGGCTCCGTACTCCCTTGTGGTGGCGTGGTGGTAGCCGGGAGGGGTAACGGGGCCTCCGTACACTGGGGGTCACACAGCGAGTCCGGGAACCGATTGGTACTCCGGACGTTGGTAAGGTGACGCATGAAAAGAAATTGCCTGTTAACAGCTCTCATGTTCCTGGCGGTGACGCTGGGCGTGTCCGCCAGTGCCGCGGCCGATGAGACGGTCTACCTGCTGGACAATACGAAGATCGTCGGCAAGGTCCTGCACTACTACGACGGCCTGCTCTCCGTGCGCGTGCCCGGCGGCTCCACCATGAAGCTGCCGGTCACCAAGGTGAAGAAGATCCAGTTCAAGATGCCCAAGCCGCGGGCCGCCTTCTCCACCCCCCGTAAGGCCTTTGATCGGCTGCGCAAGGCCGCGCTCAAGGGCGACCTGGAAACCTACATCGACTGCCACTCCGCCTACTACCAGATGTTCCTGAACCACCAGGTCGTCATGGCCACCCCTGCCAAGTTCCTGAAACGCCTGAAGAAAGAGTGGGGCAATATCCAGTTGGAGGTGTTGGGCGTGAAGGTGAAGGGAAAGACAGCCCTGATGAAGGTCCGGCGAAAACAGGGTGAGCAGAGCCAGGAAGGGGAGATGAGGTTCGTCAAGGAGAACGGCGAGTGGAAGATGATCCTCCCGCTATGACCTCCGGCCCCCAGTCAAAGACCCGCGAGCAAACCCTCTGACCCCCACAACCCAACGACCTGACTTCGTGAAGATCTCCACAACCACCCTTGGCGCCCTGTTGTTCGTTGTGCTGCTCTGCGGCCAGGTGGAGGCGCAGCCCCTGACACCATGGGGCGGTCAAAAAGGCCAGCCGGGTGGTGTTCTCCCAGTACGCTGGGGCGGTGAGGCCGCGCCCGCAGGACCCATGCTGGCTCAGGCCCCCCCCGGGGAGGATGCCCCCGCGGAGGCCGCCACCGAGGCTGATGAGCCCGGCGCGCCGGCAGAGCCCGCACCAGCAGAGCCCGCCGCGGCCCCCGAACCCGGCGAGCCCGCAGCCAAGGCCCCCCCGGCCAGCCCCGCTGGAAGCGCCTGCGAGACCGACAGTGACTGTGTCCAGGGCACCTTCTGCGAGGCAGAGCAGAAAACATGCGTGGAGGTGGGCCGCCCCCTCAACGTCATCTTCCTCTACTACCGCTCCGGGGACCGCAAGTTCCGGGAAGTCCTGGGCATCTACTGGCACCAGGAAGGGGACACCGGCTACCGCATCGTGGTGCCATTCTTCTGGGATTTCTGGAGCCCTGGCCAGCGCAAGCGGATGATCTTCCCCTTCGTCTACCAGAGCGGAGCCGCCCGTGAGCGCTTCACCTGGGTCTTCCCCCTCAACTTCTACTGGCGCGACGGGGAACAGAAGAGCCTGCTCCTGCTCCCCCTGGCCTACGCAAGCTGGGGACCCAAGAAGACGGCCGCCGGCGCCATCGTGCCGCCGTTCTACTACAGCCGCTCCGAGAAGGACTCTTTCCTCATGGTGCTCCCGCTGTTCTACCGCGGCACCGGCCCCGAGGAGGAGGACTCCTATTCTGTCTTCTTCCCGGTGTTCTGGCAGTTCACCAGCAAGGGCCGCTCCTTCACCCTGGCCGGCAACTTCTTCCACCACCGCCGGGGCCAGAAAACCACCGCCGCGCTGGTGCCGCTGGTGCTCTACCGGCGCAACGATGAAGAGCGGCGCTCCATCCTGATCTCGCCCCTGTTTGCTTACGAGAACGACGAGCGCGCGGGGGTGAAGCACTGGGGCCTGCTGGCGCCCCTCTACTACCACCGCCGCGACTCGGAGCGGGACATCGACGCCCTGATCCCGCTCTTCCTCCGCTGGCACAACCGCAAGCTCCGCTCAACCACCTACGTGGTGGGGCCCCTGGTCTACTATGACGATCCCGACGGCGGGGCCCAGGTCTTCTTCCCCTTCTACTGGCGCTTCTCCGACAGCAGGACCGGGGCGGCCACCAGCATCTTCTTCCCGCTCTTCTACCGGCACCTGAGGCCCGACGGATCTCACTTCAACCTCTTCTTCCCCTTCTACCTGAGCAAGAGCGAGGAGAAGTGGTCCACCGGGTTGATCCCGCTCTTCTTCGCCGGCGCCTCGGCTGACAAGCACCACGCGGTGCTCTTCCCGATCTTCTGGCACTTCAAGGACAAGGATCGCACCACCACCGTCGCCGGGCCGGTGTATGTCAAGACCTCCGACGAGGGGTGGAAGGCGGGTGTGGCCCCGCTCCTCTTCCTCGGCTCCGACAAGAAGGGCAGCCACCAGGTGCTCTTCCCGATTTTCTGGCACCTGCGCGACCATGAGGAGGAGACCGACACCTGGGTGGCCGGGCCGGGCTTCTACCACAAGAGCAAACGAAGCCGCGTCTTCGGGCTGGTGCCCGTCTTCGCCGCGGGTACCCGCAACGGCACCTCTTTTCAGGCGGTGCTCCCCCCCCTCTTCCTGCGTCGGGCCAACGAGGAGAAGGGCACCTCGGACATGCTCATCGGCCCCTACTATCAATGGAAGGAGCCGGGGGAGCGCGGGCGCCTCTTCTTCCCGCTGGTTTACCACCGTTCTGGCGACGACGAGAGCTCCTCAACGGCGGTGTTGCCCTTCGCCTTCTACAAGCGCACCCAGTACAGCAAGCTCCTGGTCACGCCCGTGGGCGGGTTCAAGCGCGACGACAAGGCCGGGGTATTCCAGGGGATCTTCGGTCCCTATGTCTGGCACTACGGCCCCGAGACTAGCGGCTTCGCGCTGCTCCCCGTCTTTTACCGCTGGAAGAAACCTCAGGAGCAGTCCACCACCACCATCGTGTTCCCGCTCTTCGTGCGGCATGTGTCGCCCACGGAGAGCAACCATGTGGTCTTCCCCTTCTTCTGGCGGTTCAAGGACGAGAAGGCCAGCTCCCTGGTCCTGTTCCCCCTCTACTGGCGCGTGCGCGAGAAGGCGGGCTTCCGCGCCGATGTTGTGTTCCCCCTCTACTGGGACATCCGCAACAAGGATCGCTGGGCCAGGGTGATCGGTCCGGTGTTCGCCCACGAGGACAAGAAGGAAGAGCTGTACCAGGCGGGGGTTGTGCCCCTGGCCTACTACCACCGCAACAAGAAGGGCAGCACCTTCGCCAGCCTGCCCCTGGTCTTCTACCGCAACAACTTCAAGCAGAAGAAGCGCACCTGGGTGGTTGGGCCTTTCTGGTACGTCAAGGGTGAGGAGGAGAAGGCCGCTGGGTTCGCGCCGCTGTTCTGGTACAAGCGGTCGCCCACCGACGAGTACACCATCGTGCTGCCCGTGGCCTGGCACTTCGGCAATCCCAGCGAGAAGAAGAGCACCACCGTCGTGGGGCCCTGGTTCTACATGCGCAGGGGCGAGGAGAAGACCACTGGCGTCGCCCCACTCTTCTACACCTCGTGGGATAACGTGGGCGGCCGCAGCGTGGGCGTCTTCCCCCTGTTCTACGCGCGCAACGAGCCGGACCGGTTCAGGTTATTCACGCCGATATTCGGCTGGGAGCGGGAGCCAGGCAGCTTGCAGTTCTACGCCGGCCCGTACTACCACCGGCACGGCGAAAAGGGGAACGTGAACATCGTGTTCCCCCTCTTCTGGCGCTGGAAGACGGTGGACGATACCTCAACGGTGGTCTTCCCGCTGGTCTGGGACTTCCATGACCGCCACCTGAAGCGGACCACGGTGGTCTTCCCGCTCTTCCTGCGCCACGCCAACTACCGTGACAAG
Organism: uncultured Kofleriaceae bacterium; assembly: GCA_964497805.1. Classification (GTDB taxonomy): domain Bacteria; phylum Myxococcota_A; class Polyangia; family CAZCFB01; genus CAZCFB01. Next base: position 22,403 of record CAZCFB010000033.1, on the reverse strand, counting down.
GAAACCTCCTATGTCGTTCCCCCGGTTTGGGTGCGCACCCGGCCGGAGGCCACGGACGCCGTGGTCTTCCCGCTGGTCTGGCACTTCGGGGGCAAGGAGAAGAGCACCACCGTCGGGTTCCCGCTCTACTGGGACTTCAAGCGGGGCAACAAACGCACCACCGTCGTCTTCCCGCTCTACTGGAGCTTCGACCGCCCCGGGCACCGTACCTGGGTCGTGGGCAACACCTATTACCGCAAGGGTAAGCACGACGAATCTTATAATTTCCTCTTCTTCCCCCTGCTGCAGGTCCAGCGCAAGCGCCCGGGGGACATCAAGGTGGAGTTCCTGGGCGGCGTGGCGGGCTACGAGCGCATCGGCGTGAACCGCCACATGACCATCTTCTTCATCCCGCTGAAGCTTCAGCCGACGTCTGGCAAGACGCTGAGCGGGATGGGCGGCGTCACCAACTACACCTGGTAGTCCAACCTGGTAATCCACTGGACCCGGGCGGCGACGTTGCTCTGGGGATGAGGGGGGGTGATTCGAAAGGTAGTACTGCTGCTTGCCGCTGCCGGTCTTTACTTCCCGGTGCTGACCTCGTTGTGGCAGTACATCTGCTTCTTGGCCATCTTCACGTCGCATTTGTAGACCTTCAGCGACGGGATGCTCCCCTGGCGGGGGTTGCGGAACTTGCACGGTTTCTGCGTCTCAACCTTGCCGGTGGCCTTGTTCAGTGACCCTGTGCAGTTGGGCGCGATGCCGGCGCTGGCAGGCAGCTTGGTGGTCATCTTGGTGAATCCAGAGCTGTTGTTGACGTACAGCCGGATGGGCGGGGTGACGCCCCGGTTGCCCAGCTTGTCCTTGATGGTGGCCGCCACGCAAACCCAGCCATCCGAGATCTTGTTGGCCTTGAAGTCAAAGGGGAGGCCCGAGCAGGTGTAGCCGGAGGAGGACCCCGAGATGGGCGGGAGGCTGTAGATGGCGGACAGATTGCCAGCGTAGGAAATGACCGACGTCATGGTGGTGCCCTGACACATGGCGTTGGGCTTCTTTGAGGAGCCGCCCCAGAATTGGCACGACGAGGGGGGCTTGGCCGCGCCGGATGTGCCAGCGTCGGAGGAGAAGGTGTCGGTGATGCCGGAGAGCAGCGGGTGGCGGAAGTCGGCCGATCCCGTGGGCTTGGCTGCGGCCATCTTCACCGCCACCGCCTCCCCCTTGCCAGGCTTTGAGGCCAGGGGCACGATCTCCGGGTTGATGGCATCGCAGTACCCGTCGCCGTCGTTGTCATAGACCAGCGCCTTCTTGGTGTCGTCCAGGATGTAGAGGAACACCGAGCCGTCGTCCAGACCGGCGATGGGGATCCAGGGGGCGGAGTTGATGTCGTTGCCCTGGTCCTGAAAGCGGCCCCTGATGAACGTCACCTGCGGCACCTGCATCTTGTCGTCCGCGGCGTCGGAGCCGACGGGGTCGAAGGGGCGGGAGCACTCCGTGTACGCCTGCTTCTTCTTGCCCTGGTGGTAGTCCTCGGGCGGGTCTAGCTCCATGATCGGCTTGCCGTTGTCCAGGCCCACGATGATGTCGTTATGTGACTCGTTGCCCAGCTTGTCGGTGGCCCTGAAGGACATGACCGGCCAGAGGAAGCTCTGCAACAGCGTGCGCGTGTCGAACTGCCCGGTGAAGATGGTCTGGGCGCTCGAGGTGTTCTTGAGGGTGATGGTCTGGACGGAGGTCCCGTTGCCGATGACGCACTTCACCGAGGAGGCCAACACACCGGCGGTGTCCTTCACAATGGCCGATAGCTTGACCACGCCGCCGATGAGCTGCCCGGCGGACTGGCTTGTAATGGTGATGGTGGGACCGGAGTCGTCCACGTTGAACTGGAGGGACTTGGTGGAGGTGGCGCCGTTCTTGTTGGTGGCCTCTGCGGTGAGCACCTGGCTGCCGCTCAGGGGAGGCGTGTAGTTGGCGAACACCACATCTCCGCTCCAAACCTGCTGCTTGAGGTTCTTGTCACTGGTCCATCTCTTCAGGAGCACCTTGTCGGCGCCGAGGAGCAGCTTGAATCCGGTAATATCCACGGTATCCGTGACCAGCAACTGAACCGTGACCTTGCTGTTGTGGTTACTCTTGGGGCCGGGCGCCGTGAAGGTGATGGAGGGCCCGGAGTCATACGCGAAGTCCACGATGGCCTTGTTCTCGATCTTCTTCAGGTTCTTGGCTGTTACCGTGATCCGGCCGGCCCCCTTCACCTTGGAGACGTCGAGCAGCGCCTTGTACTCGTTGGGCGTGGAGGTGGCGGCCATGGACTTGGCCGCCTCCTTGGTTGAGCCATATTCCAGTACGATCTTGATGGAGTTGTAGTCGACCAGGGACTTGTCGATGATCCTTGCCCTCACGGTGAGGGTGCTGGCGGTCACGATCTGGCCGGCCGTGGGCGTGAGTATCGTGATCATTGGACCGTTTGGGTTGTGGTCGACGTCCGGCCGCGGTTTCATATCGCTCACCGAGGCGTCCAAAACTTTGGGGCCATCGGGAAGGATCCAGCCGTCGGGCCAGTCTGTTGGCCGCTTCTTTTCCTCCTCTGTGCAGGCTGACTGGCCCATGACCAGACCAACGACCAGGACAAGAAAAAGTGACGCGCGGTACATGAATTCCTCCAAGGGTTAAGATCCGTAAATTAATCTAACATGTCCGCAAGCTAAGGAACAATTTTGCGTACACCTACCAGGGTACGGGTTGGATGGCCTACCTACAACCCCCGGCACCGGCCCCCGGCGGGGGTGGCCAGGGTCAGATTGGCGCCCAGGTCGGGCCACTGTTGCCCTGCCCTCGCGGCGCTCCACAGCCCCACCCGGTAGCACCCACAACCGAACACCAGATCTACCCCTCCGGTGGCGTGAGAGAGCGTCACTGTTCGCGGATCGAAGGCCACCAGGACGCGGCCCTGAAAGGGGCCAAAGGCCACGCTCAGGCCCGCGTGGACCTGGTCCACCTCCGCGGTGAGTGGCTGCCAGGCCGCCCCGCCAGGCATGGCGCCGGCGACGCCACCCGGTGGTGATGCGCTCCACGCCTCCAGGGGGCCGCTGAGGCGCAGGCGGCTGTACCCGGCGCACGGTCGGAATGGCGCGGCGGGAAACAGGCAGGCGTCCGCCTCAAGGCGCGGGAGGGCCATGCTGTCCGGGGCCCAGAGCAGACGCAGGCGGCCCTCCAGCAGGGCGCGCAGGCTGAGATCCAGGTCGAGCCCCACCAGGGGGGCCCCTGTCCCGTCTTGATCGAGCGGCCAGTAGAGGGAAGCCTCGCCAGCCAGAGGCCGCCGCCGCGGCCCGGCCTCATTGGTGTGGCTGCGGGTATCCAGCCGCGTGCGCGCGCCGGCCCGGAGGTGCCCGCCCCGGAGCAGGGCAGAGCCGCCGGGCAGCAAAAATCCATGGCCAGTGTCCAGGCGCTTGTTCCACACAACACCGAGGCTGGGTTCCACCAGGTGGCGTCGGGTCATCGCGGCTGCGCCCCCTGACCAGGTCCGCGCCAGGGGCAGGGACACCTCTGCGGCGGCCTCCAGTGCGTGGCGCAGGCGCCAGCTCCGGTCCCCGGCCTGCCCTGCCCCGCCGCTCATGCCGAGGAGGTGGTAGACCGCGCGCCCCTGGAGCCTGAACCAGAGCAGCGCGGTGCCAGCGTGGAGGCCAGGGGAGAGGCGCAGGCTCGTGACCTGGCCCTGGACCGAATCCCCAAGGGTTTCCCCGGGCCAGAGGTGGAGCAGTCCCGCATCAGCCGAGGCGTAGAGAGGGCCCAGCAGGCGAACCGGAGACAGGCCCATGGCGACGGCCGCGGCACCGCCAGGGGACGCCATGCCGCCGGCGCTCCCGCCCATCCCCACCGGCTGCAGCAGGTCCAGGGTGGCCAGCGCGTGGAGCGCCCGCCAGGCCCCGCCCATCCAGGCGCGGCTGCGCAGGTGGGGGGCGAAAACGCGCTCGGGCCGCCCCCCGAGGTCCATGAGGTAGGCGCCGTCGCTGACCCAGTCCGGGCGAAGGCCGAACCAGAACCGGTCGGCGATGCTCGCCCGGAGCACACCATGCATGGCGCCCCTTGCCTCGTCCTCGTTGGCCACCCCCTCCACGGTGATGTCAGCGGCCATGCCGAGGTCATGGTCCCATGCCCGCACGCGCAGCCTGCCCGACGCGCCCCTGTGCTGGATCCACCCCGCCCTGGCCCACAGGTCCATCCGGTCTCCGGGGAGGGCCAGGTATGCGGCCTGGTGCAACCTCACCCCATCCCTGCCGCTGTATCCCACCTCGGGCGGGAAGAGTCCGCTGAGCCCCCGCGCCAGCGGGAGGGCCAGGTAGGGCAGCGGCAGCACTGGCACGCCACCGATCCTGGCGATGGGCCAGGTCAGGTGCAGGCGGTGTCCACCCGGGGCCACCCTGGCCGCGCTGGCGGTGAACTTGACCAGCGGCTCATCGTCGGCGCAGGCGCAGACGCTGCCCTCAACCTCCTCGGCGGAGAGCCCGCCCTCCCCGTCGGTGGAGAGGGTGAGCGTCCTCGCCTTCAGCCCGGCCCTGCCCAGGCGCAGGCTGGCGCCCTGGCAGCGCACTGTCCCCTCGCTGGTGGATGCCACCAACCGGTCCGCCTTCAGGGAGCAAGCCGGGGTTGACCGGCGGTCAGGGGACGCCTCAAGAGGCGGCTCGGCGTGGGCCGCGGCGGTGATTGCTAGTAGGAGGGGGAGCGCGGCCAGGAGGCCACGCGGGTGCGTGGGAGCCAGCGCTACTTCTTGGCCGGAGGAAAGGTGACGACCAGGTAGGTGAAGGTCCCTACTGTGCGGGTGCTGATGGTCGGCTTGGCCGATTTGGACAGGGTGATCACCAGCCGGGTGCTGCCGTCCTTGCCCTGCCGCAGCTTGAAATTCTGCACAGGGGTGTTCTTGAAGTGCTGGGTCAGGATGGCCAGGGTGTTGGTCTTGAGGAAAACCTGGGTGTTCATCAGGTTCACGGTGACCTTCTTGCCCTTGACCTTTTGCTCGTAGGCAACAGGACCGGTCATCTGGAGGAAGATGGTGGAGCCGGTGGCGTCGGAGTGGAACCCGGGCCAGGTGATGTACTGGACACCGGCCGGCGGGGTCCTGACCTCCGGTGGATCGCCGCCCGCCATGGTGACCCCCTGGTAGGGGCCGGCGCTGGCGGCAGGTGTCGCCGTGTCCGCCTTCTTGTCGGACGCCTTCCCCTTGGGCGTCTGGGCCTGCACGCAGGGTGAGGCGAGTAAAATCAGGGAAAGCACCGCTCCGGTGAGCCTCAGCATTGATTCCTCCTCAGAAGCCTTATCAGTCTACTAGCCTTTTCTGGATACCGCCATATTGGTGCCGGCCGCAAATATATCTTATTTCTCGGGCGAAAAAGGCGCTGGATCAAAGGCGTCCACCTGGTCGGCTGGCTCGCCCAGCAGCAGAGTCCGCGCCTCCCCCACCAGGTAGAGGGAGCCGGTGACCAGGGTCCTTCCTGGGATTCGGAGGGCCTCACCCAGGGCTGCGGTCAGGTTCGGCGTTACCACCGCGGGCACGCCAGGGTCCGAGAAGGCTTCCGGGTCCACCGCCCTGGGACTCCGCGGCGCGGTGAAGATGAATCGCCGGGCCAGGGGCGCCAGGGCGGCCGCCATCTCGTGTGGGGATCGCGGCTGGAGCAGCCCGAGCACGATGTCCCATTGGCCCCGGTCCCCCAGGGCGCGGACCAGCGCCGCGCACCCGTCCGGGTTGTGGGCCCCGTCGAGCAGGACGCCATGCCCCGCCGGCTCCAGGCGCCCGGGCCAGTGCGCCGCCGCCATGGCCTGCTCGGCCGCCGGCCGGGGGATCGCCCACCCTGCCCCGCGCAGCTGCTCCAGCGCCTCCATGGCCAGGGCCAGGTTCTGCCGTTGGAAGGGCGCGCGAGGTCCAGCGGCCTCCACCGGGAAGTCCACCCCCTGCCACCGGACCGGCGGATTCCCGCACGCGGCTGCGCGCTCCTCCAGGACACGGCGCACCGCCGGGCTGGTGGGCGGCGCGGCCAGGGTCTGCGCCCCCGGCTTGATGATGCCCGCCTTCTCTCCGGCGATGGCCTCCAGGTCCGGCCCCAGGACTTCGGTGTGATCCAGATGTATCGGGGTGATTATGGCCAGCGTCGGGGTGACAACGTTTGTGGCGTCCAGGCGCCCGCCCAGGCCTGTCTCCAGCACGGCCAGCTCCACCCCCTGCTCGGCGAAGTGGACCAGGGCCAGGGCTGTCACCACCTCGAAGAAGGTCGCCTCGTCCCCCGCCGCGGTCATCACCCGGTCGAGGAGGCGGCACAGGTCGTCCCGGGGGATCTCGGCGCCTGCCACCCGGATCCGCTCTGTGAAGCGGCAAAGGTGGGGGGAGGTATAGAGCCCGGTTCGCACGCCCGCGCCCAGGAGGCCAGCCTCCAGAAAGGCGGCGGTGGACCCCTTGCCGTTGGTGCCGGCCAGGTGGACAACAGCGAGGTCGCGCTCGGGGTTGCCCAGCTTGGCCAGGAGGCGCTCCATGCGCTCCAGCCCGAGCTTCACGCCGAAGCGCGCCAGGCCTGCCAGGCGAGAGAGGGCCTGCTCGAATTCCTGGTCCTGGATCAAGCCTGTCAGGCGCCGTTGCCCGGGCGTCCGCCCAGAGCGCGGAGCAGGAAGCTCACGCGCTGGCGCAGCTCGTGCCGCGGCACGATCATGTCCACCATGCCGTGTTCCAACAGGAACTCCGAGCGCTGGAATCCCTCGGGCAGCTTCTGCCGGATGGTCTGCTCGATTACCCGAGGGCCGGCGAAGCCGATGAGGGCGCCCGGCTCGGCGATGTTCACGTCGCCCAGCATGGAGTAGCTCGCCGCCACGCCGCCGGTTGTCGGGTGGTGCATGATGGAGATGTAAGGCAGGCCAGCCTCACGCAGCCGGCCCAACGCCGCGGTGGACTTGGCCATCTGCATCAGGGAGAGGATCCCCTCCTGCATGCGGGCCCCGCCCGAGGCCGTGGAGATGATGGCGCCGCAGCCTTGCCTCAGGGCCTCCTCGAACACGAGGGTCACCAGCTCACCCACAACCGAGCCCATGGATCCGCCCATGTATTCGAAGGCCAGGAGCCCGATCGCCACCGGGGTTCCCTCGATGGCGCCGGTGCCGGCCAGGGCGGCGTCCTTGTAGCCGGTCTTCTTTTGGCTCGCCTGGATCCGGTCGGTGTAGAGCTTGGAGTCCTTGAACCCCAGGGGATCCGTGGGGCCGATGTCCTGGCCCATGGGGCTGAAGCTGCCTGGATCCAGCAGGAGGTCCAGGCGGCGCGGGGCGTCCAGGATGTGGTGATGCTGGCAGCGGGGGCAAACCCCGATGTTGGACCGGAGCTCGTTCTCGGTGAGGGTCTCCGCGCAGCCCTTGCACTTGACCCACACCCCGCGGGGCACCTCGTGGCGCTCCTCGGGAGAAACATCCCCTGGCCCACGCCTGGGTCTCTTCCACCAAGCCATGGACGTGAATTTACATGGGGCACGGCAAGGGTCAAGGGTTCAATCCCTTTCCCCGATGGACTGAAACGCTCCGACTGGCTAATCTCCGTCCCGATGCGCTGGTTTCGTGAACGCGACAACATCGCCCTGCTCGCTCTGCTCCTTCTCGGGCTCACGGCCTATTTCACGGTCAAGAACTACAACGGCCATGTGGGCGGGGTGACCGAGCTGGACGGGTACTACTACTACGTCTACCTACGCTCAATTCAGATGGACGGCGACCTCCAGTTTGCCAATGAGTACAAGGAGTGGGGCAACCCCTTCGACCTGGGCAAAGCCGAGAAGACAGGCCGGGAGCGCAACATCTTCGGCGTGGGGCCCGCAATCCTGTGGTCGCCCTTCTTCCTGATCACTCACCTGCTCGCCCTGATCGGGATTAAGCTGGGCTACCCCCTCATCCCCGACGGGTTCTCCCGCTTTCACGTGGTGGGCACCCTGGTGGGCAGCGTCTTTTACGGCTGGCTCGGGGTCTTGCTGACCTACCGGCTGGTGCGGCACGCGGTGGGCAAGGCACACGCCCTGTGGGCCACCCTCGCGGTTGTGCTGGCCGGGCCCCTGCCCTTCTATTGCCTGGCCCTGTCCGCCTGGTCCCACGCCACGGCGACCATGGCCACCAGCCTGCTCTGCCTGCTCTGGTTCCGCTGGAGGGGGGAGTGGACAACGCGCCGGTGGGCCCTGTTCGGGGCCAGCGCCGGGATGGTGCTGCTCATGCGCACCGCCTGCCTGCCCTTCATGCTGCTCCCGCTCATGGAGGGGGTGCGGGTCATCGCCGGGGCAGCGCGGCGCCGGCCCTTCCAGCTTCGCGATGTGCTGATGGCCGCCCGCGGGCCAGCGCTGGGGGCGGCCTGTGCCGTGCTGGTCTTCTCGCCCCAACTGGTTGTGTGGAAGATCCTGTTCGGCTCCTTCGTGGTGGTTCCCCAGGGAGAGGGCTTCATGCGCTGGGCCGAGTCATCCTGGGCCTCCACCCTCTTTTCGCCCAGGAATGGCGTGTTCACCATGGCCCCCTTGCTCGGCCTCGGTATCGTGGGCCTGCTGCTCGGTCTGCGCCGGCGGGCGAGCCTGGTCATCCCTCTGGGCCTGGTCCTGGCCGGCATGACCGTGATCAACGGGGCCGCCTACGACTGGTGGGGATGGGGCTTCTCGGCCCGCCGGTTCACCTCGTCGCTGCCCATCTTCGCCGTGGGCTTCGGGCTCGTGCTGGCCACGGTGCGCGAGGCGCTGGCGCGTCGGCCGAAGCGGGCCATCGCCTGGATCACCGGCGGGATCATCTCAATCTTCATCCTGTTCAACCTGCAGTGGATGTTCAACTTCAGCCAGAAGGCCATGACCTGGTACAACCTGCGCAACACCCAGGCCATCTACATGACCGTCCTCCACTCCCTCACGGACAAGGTGTTCAAGGAGGTGGGCAACCCCCTCTCCTTGCCCGGGTCCATGGCCTTCAAGCTGCGCAAGGGGGGCTCATTGCGGGCCTATGACCGGGTGGACGGCCACTTCATGCTGGGGGAGAACCACCCGCTGGCCAACCCCGCGGCCAACCAGATGGACCGCGCCGGCAGCGACCTGACCAAGCCCCGCTTTCATCACAACCTCTCGGACAGCTTCGACTACCCCAAGGTCACTCCTGACGGCGTGAGGTACGTCCCCCTCCGTCGGCCGAGGGGCCATATCTTCCTGCCCATCAACCGCCCGGGTGGGCTGGCAGTCAGGCTCGGGTGCCGGGCCATGTATCCCGGCACCAGGGTCCAGATGCTCATCAACGGCGCCGAGGTCGCCCGGCAGGTGCTCCCCTCCAGCGTCTGGAGCATGGTGGCCGCCCAGGTGCCCGAGAAGTTGCTCGAGCGTGGCATCAACCGCCTGGACCTGATCCACGAACTGCCCAGGGGGTGGGACGCCGCCCCGCCGCGCACGGTGGGCGAGACAGGGGTCGAGAGCCCGGTGGACCTGGCCGTGGTGAGCGGCAGCGCCCTGGCAGGCAACTTCGCCGAGGTGTGGGTGGACAACCGGAAGGTTTCAGATAACGAGCGCGGCATGAACGTCGCCGTCGTGGACCCGAAGACTGGACAGCTCCTGGGGGAGCGGGGCTTCGACGTGATCATGAGCCCCGTCCTCTGGAAGGTGATGGGCGAATACCTGGACCGCTTCCCGGCCGGGAGCCTGGTCGCCCTGGCCGAGCGAGATGACACCGGGCGGCACTTCGAGACGGATGGAGGAGCGGCGACCCTGGCCCGCCTGGGCGCCAGCACCGAGCTCTCGGAGAAGGACCGCGGCTACGTGGCCATCGGCGTGCTGGGCGCACCGGCCGGGACGGCCATGGAGAACGAGAAGGAGGTCGGCCATGTGAGGTTGAGGGTTGGCCGCAAGCCGCCCCCCTGGCGCGAGGTGATGCAGTACCGGTTCTTGCAGGTGCGGTAGCTCTCTTACCCCTCCTCGAGCACATCCCTGCACCGGGGGTGCATGCCGCAGATCGTGTCGTGCGTGGTCATGTTGTGCCCCAGGTTGTCGCACACCTTGTAGCACTCCATGGGCTCGAAGTAGGGGTCGCTCTTGGGTGTGACCAGCGCCTTCTGGCGGAACTCCTCGTACACCTCGGAGTTCCACACCTCCTCGAAGCTCGACTCGAGGATGTTCCCCAGGGGGAAGTCAGACGCCTTGCAGCATGGGATCACGTGGCCGGTGGCCTGCACCCTGGCGTAGGTGTAGCCAATGGAGCACGGCACCTGATCCACGACCTGGGCGTCGCGGCCGCCGCCCTCCTTCTCCCCGGCAACTCGCCGCCAGAACGAGCCGAAGCCCTGGAGGCTCAGGTAAGGCGCCCGCACCGTCAGGGTGATGGGATCGATGCTGCAGTCCACGAAGCCCATGCAGCTGTGGCACTCGCACTCCGGGAAGCCGAAGAAGATGGCGCTGTCCCGGTGGATCTCCTCGTACACGCTGGAGCAGTGGATCCCGCGGCGGCAGAACGTCTCCCAGCGGCGGATGTCCGCCAGCGAGAAGCGGAAGTCCCCCACCAGCCTGTGGTGCTGCAGGAACCGGGCGTACTCCCCCTGCTCGTCCAGACCGGGGAGCCGCCCCTCGGTGACCTCCTCGGCGGTGCGCTGCAGGTAGTCCGGCCGGTGCCGGGCGTTCATCAGCGTGTCCATGATCTGCTGGGAGTCAGCCTTGGACAGCTCCAGCTCGTTGGTGTACCCGTCCATGACATCGATGGGGGTGAACTCGATGAGGTCCGCGCCCATCTCCCGGGCAACCGAGATCATGTCGTCGATCTCGTGGGCGTTGAGGTTGGAGATGACGTTGTAGATCTTCACCCTGGGCCGGTTGGCGCCGGTCTGCCGCCGGTACCAGGTCATGTGCCCCACGGTGTCCACCAGCCGGTCGAAGGTGTCCTTGCGCGCCGTGGGGTGGGTCTTGACGTAGGTGTCGTTGGTGCCAGCCCAGAGGCTCACGGTCACCGAGTCCACGCCCAGGTCCACCATCTTGCGGGCCCGCTCCTTGTCCACGAGGGTGAAGTTGGTGATCACGTTGAGGGTGAAGCCCTCGTTCTTGATCAGCTCCAGCACATCCATGATCCGCGGGTGCATGAAGGGGTCGCCCGCGCCTGAGAGCTGGATCTGCTTGGTCCCCATGGCCTTGGCGCTGCGCACCAGGTTGGCCACGGTGTCGTAGTCCAGGGTCGCCCGCCGCTTGGCTCCGGAGAGGCGCTCCTCCTTCATCATGAAGGAGTGCACCCAGCAGCCCGCGCAGTGCTGGTTGCAGTTGTTGGTTAGGTCGATCTCCAGGTTGATGGGCCCGCCCAGGGCCTCCTTCCCCTTCATCGCCCCGGCGATGTGCTGGTTCTCCTTCTTGTAGCGGCCGGTGTCGGCCATGGAGATGTTCGCCTGCTCCATGACACGGATCTGCACGTCGTGGCGTTGGGGGCCCGCCCATGGCACGTCCAGGGACTTGCCGACCACCTCCAGGTGCAGGTGGTCTTCCACGAAGACCTTCATCTCCCGGGCCTTCTTGTTGCGGTAGGCGCGGGTGTTGTAGCCGCCGTTGTGCCAGTTCAGCTTGGGGTCCTGATCTGGCAGGCTGATATCGTACTCGGCGGGGTTGCGCAGCAGGATGGAGCCCTCCTGCAGCGAGCAGGGCATCAGGTCCTTGATGCGCGAGATCTGGTACCGGTTCTTCTCCAGCCAGGCCGCGGTCTCGCCGAACTCCAGCTCCGCCTCGCCCGGCAGCCCGATGAACACAGACACCTGGACGTTGATGCCGGCCGCGTTGGCGAAGCTCACGGCCTCGCTGGCGTCGTCGGCGGTGAAGCCAGCGCCCTGGCTGTCGAGCACTCGATCCGAGCCGGAGAGCACGTCGAACTCCAGCCCGATGCAGCCGGCCAGGCGCATCTTGCGGTAGAGCGAGCGCGGCATGTCCTTGTCCACCAGGGCCCTGCCCCACCACTCCAGGCGCTCCTCGTGCTGCAGCAACATGTCGCAGATCGATTCCACCTGCTCCAGGTCGCCGTTGATCACCAGGTCCACGAACTGGAAGCGCCGCACGTCGTTATTGCGCGCGTGGAAGATCATCTCCTCAACGACTTCGTGGGCCGGGCGGGTGCGGTAGCGCCCCTCGATTGGCTGGTCGGCGCACAAGGCGCACCGCCGGGGGCAGCCCCTGCTCATGCGGATGGGCAGGCCGTCCCTGCGCAGCCGGACAAGGTCCGCCTCCCTGAACTCGGGGATCGGCAAGCGCTCCAGAGCCACCCCCGGGGCGCGCGGGCGGTAGTCCCCGTCGAGCATGTCCACCCCTGCCACCGGGCGCTTCACGTCGCTGCCCATGTCCCGGAGGTACTCCACCACCGGGGCGGTGGGATCCCCCACCACCACGCCGGTCGCCGCCTCCACGGGCACCTTGGCCCGCTCGGCCTCCAGGGCCAGCCTCCCCCCGAAGAGCAGCAAGGGGTTGACGCCGCCGCGCATCAGGGCCTCGGTGGCACCCAGGGCGCGGGTGAACGCTGCCTGGGCAATCCCGACAACGGTCAGGCGCGGCGAGAGCTGCGCAATGGTCTCCAACAGCTCCAGATCGGAGCGTCGTGGATTGATGCGAATCACCGAGGCGGAGAAGCCGCGCTGGCGAACAGCCTCGGCCGCGGAGAAGCCGTCTCGGAGCGTTGTGGGATCATCAGTGAAGAGCAACACCAGCAGGTCTGTGGTGGTTAGGACTTCCTGATTTGACTGCTCATTGGGCATTGGAGGTTTCACCTTCTTGTCCCGAAAATGGGTGCTATATTGTAGAGGATTCTCAAGGCGCGACAAGGAACAGCTCCACCTCATTCGGTGAGAACGGCGGTAGATGTCGTCACTGGATAATAGGGCTATTTACTCAGTATCCTTTGGGGAAAGAGGACGCCATGGAACCTGCCAGGGTAGACCTTAGCGACTATATCACTGCTCTTTTAAGCCACGACATCTCCAACTTCAACCAGACAAGCCGGGGATACCTCGAAATGCTGCTCGCTGAGCAGATGGGAACCCTCAACCCGGACCAGCTCCGGGCCATGGCGATCTGCCTGCGCCAGACCACCAGGATCCAGAGCCTCATCGACGCCGCGCGCCTCCTTGTGCAGCTCACATCCACGCCCATCAGCCTTCGCAATCAGGACCTGGACGGGGCCATAACTGACGCCATTCGCCAGGTTGAGAACGAGTTCTCGGACCGGGAGGTCCGGGTGCAATTCTCAGAGGACGATCGCGTGGCCCTGGCCGAGGGGTACCTGCAAAACCTCATGCGGCAGATCATCAGCAACGGGGTGCGGCACAACGACTCCAACGTGGTTGAGATCACGGTGGCGGTGACGTCCGAGGACGATCCAGGCCCGCAGTGGAAGATCCTGGTCACGGACAACGGCAACGGCGTGCCCAACAACCGGCAGGACGACCTCTTCACCCGCGTCTCCACCCGAGAGGTGCACGGCGCCGGCCTGGGCCTGGCCCTGGTCCACGGGCTGCTCAGCCGCTGGAACGGCACCATCTGGCTGGAGTCCTCTGTTGAGGGAGAAGGATCCACCTTCGGCATGACCGTGCCGAGGGTTTAGCGGCTAGAGTTCGACCACGCCGACCCCCCCCTCAACCCTCATCTTCGTCCCGTACACCTTCGAATCTGCCGCCAGCTCCCCCAACACCTCCCGCGCCTCCTTCCCGATGAGCGGCTCTGGCTTGAACCCTATGTCCCGGTTCTGGGTGGCCAGCGGGATCAACTCCAGGCGCTTTAGCTTCTTGTCTCTCACCACCAGCCTGGCCATCAGCCCGTGGCTGAAGCTCTCCCGTCCCGGGGTGCCGAAGGCGTAGTTGCCGAGGCTGTAGACGATGGGGCGGCCGTCGTGCATGGCCACCGGATGGTGGATGTGGGGGTGGTGTCCGATGACGGCGTCGGCGCCATAATGCACCATCGCCCGTCCGTACAGGCGCTGAAGCAGGGTGACGCCGGTGTAGTAGCGGCCCCAGTGGGCCAGGATAATCACCAGGTCAGCGTGGCGCCTCATGCGGGCGATGTCCTGCTTCAGGTGGCTCAGCTCCAGCCGAGCGCAGCCGGGCCAGGAGCCCCAGGCGAAGGAGCGCACATAGAGGCTGTGCATGAAGGAGTCCTCCATGTAGCTCAGCAGCCCCACCCGCGTGTCGCCGATCTTCACCACCACCCCTTGCCTGGCCGCCGCGCCGGTCTGACCGCCTCCCACGCCCGCCACGCCTGCGCGGGCCAGGTGGTCCAGGGTGGAGCGCAGCCCCGGCACTCCGTGATCCATCAGGTGGTTGTTGGCCAGGGAGACCAGGTCCACGCCGGCCCACTTGAGGGCATCCAGCCCGGCCGGCTCCATGCGGTAGACGTAGCGCTTGTACAGCGGGAAGGGGGTGTCCTGGGTGGCAACCGGCGCCTCGAGGTTCAGCACGGCGAGGTGGGCGCCCCGCAGCAGGTGCAGGGTGGGCGCCAGGGGGTACTCATAGCCGAACCGCTTCAGGGTTGGAAGGGCCGCGTCGGTCAGGGCGGTGTCACCGCCGAACAGGAGCGTTATCTCGCTGCCCGGCGCGGCAACCGGGGCCGTGATCGCCACCTGCGGTGGGGCCGGCACCTCCTCGGCAGGGTTCCAGAGCCAGAGCAGCAGGAGGTGTCCCAGGGCGCTGAGCAGGGCCAGCGCCGTGAACCGGAGCAGCGCCCTCACTTCAACGCTGCGAGGGTGGCCTTGCAGGCGGCCCTCACCGCCGCGTCGTAGTCTCCGGCTGTGCAGGTGGCGAGGGCCTTCCTGGAGCGCGACCGGCCGCTGGTGGCCAGGGCCCGCGCCGCGGCCATGCGCACCTGCCGGGCCGGATGAGTCAGCTCCTGCTCAAGGGCGGCGGCGGCGCCCTCCGGGTGGGCCAGCTTGCCCAGGGCCTGGACCAGGGTGACCCGCTCGCCCTGGCGATCGGCGGCGTGGTCCTGCCTGAGCAGGGCGACCAGGACAGGGGTGGCGCGGTGGTCCCCGAGCTCTGCGAGAGCCTGGATAATGGCCACAGAGCGTTCCTTGCCCAGGCGCTGGATCAGGGGCGCCACGGCAGGCGTGTGGCCCAGGACGCCCAGGCAACGAGCCGCGCGGGAGCGGAGGGTGAAGTCCGGATCCTCGAGCAGGGTCATCGCCCTGGCGGCCCCCTTTTTTCCAAGCCAGGGGCAAGCGGCCGCCGCGGCCCTGCGGACCTGCAGCGCCGACGCTCCGAGCCCGGCCTCCACCGCGGCGCGGACCCTGGCAGCCAGGGCCTCCTCCGAAGAGGCCCGCGGGGCCCTGCCCAGGGCATCCAGGGCGGCCACCCTGATCTTGCCCGCGCCCTCCGCGCTGGCCAGGGTCGCAAGCCAGGCCGTGGCCGCGGGCCTCACCGCCAGCCCATGGATCAGGGCCTCCACCGCCGATGACGAAACCCGCGGCGGCAGGAGAGGATCCGCCAGATCGTCCTCAGGGATCCGCTCGGGGAAACGCGCGATGAGCCGCTGTAGGGCCTTCTTGCCTCCGGCGCTGACCGCCTTCTTGGCCCCCGGCTTGTTGGGCGGCGGCTGCTTCACATCCACCGCGGCGCCGGCCAGCTCTCGCCACTTGCGTGCGGACACCCACCGGGTGGCCTCACCCTTGTGTTGCTGGTAGAGGGCCTTGGCGGAGATGAGCAGGATGGCGTCAACCGCGGGGCCGTTGAGGTGGCTCAGGACCACGAGCTTCTCCGCCCCGTCCGCCTCTCCATCTGCCACGGCCAGCACCTTGAGCTGGTCCGGACAGGGGAGCTTCCTGGCGCTGACCAGCCGGGCAGCCTCAACGGCCACGCGCCGATCCTCGTCCAGGAGCAGGGGGCAGACCTGGCCAGGAAGGCTGGCCGACGCCTGGGCGCTTTGCTCGCCGCGGGCTCCCAGACCGCTCACCGCTGATGTGCGCACCTCGGGAGAAGGATCCTTGAGCAGCGCGATGACCCGCGCCCGGGCGGCCGGGGTCCCCAACAGCGCCAGCCCGCTCACCGCAGCGCTCCTGTCGTACGGCGCCTTTGATCGGGACAGGGCGACCAGGGCGCCCTGGCCCCCCTCCCCGCCCGAGCGAGCCACCGCCCTGGCGGCCTCTCTCACAACCAGGGGGGCGGCGTCCTTGAGCAGCGGGAGAAGCTTTTTGGTAAGCGAGGGTTGGCCTGCGCGGCCCAGGGCTTCAACGGCCGACGCGCGCAGCTGCTCGTCCTCCACCCGGAGCAGGACCAGCTGGCGGGCCACCTCGTGGTCTGCCAGGGCCCGCGTCTGCTGCCCCGGGTTCATGCCGAGCTTCTCAAGGGCGCGGCCCGCCGCCGTGCGCACCGCCACCGATGGATCTTCCAGCGCGGGCACAAGGCGGTTCCTGGCGCCGCTGTTCTTGCTGTCGCCCAGCACCCTGGCCGCGGCCAGCCGAACCTCCAGGTCTCCGTCGCGAAGGCGGCTCGCCAGCTTCTCCATGTGCGTGCTCGCGCCATCCAGGGAACCCACGGCCGCCACGGCGCTGCGCCGCACTCGCGCCGAGCTATCCCGCAACAGGGGCACGGCCAGCTCAAGCACCGCCTTGTCTCCGGAACCTGCCAGGGTGTCCAGGGCCCTGGCGCGCACGGCTGCGTTGGGGCTGGTGATCTCCTTGCGGGCCTGCTCCTTGCGCAGGTTGCAGGCGCAGAGGGAGGCGGCCAGGAGCACGACGACGCCCCACCGGCGTACGCTTATACGCATAATGCCTCTCCGGTCTGACCGTTCAGGTGGTCCAGGGCGGCCTTGATCTGGCCCGGGGCCGCGTCCGCCGCCAGAGGCGCACCCCAGCGCACCTCCACCCGGGTGAAGGGCGCGGGCAGGAGCATCCGATCCCAGGACCGGAGGCGCCAGCCTCGGCGGGCGGTCCCGGTCACGGGGACCACCTCCACCCCGGCAAGCCGCGCCAGCCTCGGCGCCTGCGCGTTGACCTTGTGCCGCGGGCCCCGGGGGCCGTCCACGGCCAGGGCTGCTGGAGAGCCCTGGCGCAGCCCCCTGGCCAGGCCCACAGCACCGGCCACGTTGCCGTCGCTGCTGGAGCCCCGCACCACGGGCAGGCCCAGGGCGCGCGCGGCCCCGCTGGCCAGCTCCCCGTCCAGGCTGCGGCTGATCAGCATGGTGGGCGCTCTCTCCAGCCGCAGGGCGCTGAGGCAGAGCAGGTCCCCGTGCCAGAACGAGAAGAGCCCGGCCCCGGCCGGCGGATGGCCCACAACCCGCACACGCCAGGTGGCCCGCAGCAGGCGCACAGCCCAGCCCACCAGGATCCCGAGGAGCCCGCGGATCCATCTACTCACCGCCTGGCGTCTCCGCCATGGCCTTGACCATGGCCTGGATGAGCAGCCGGTTCCCGGCGGGGTTGAAGTGACAGCAGGAGTCCACGTACAGCGGCTCCTTCACTCCCCTGAAGACGCCGCTCAGGTCGGTGACCTTTCCCCCCCCGGCCCGGAGCTGTACCGCGGCTGTCCTGAGCACCGGGTAGCCCTGTCGGGAGGAGTCCGCGTACCGGGGGGCGCCCTGGGCGGCCAGGGTCTTCTCGGCGGGCGCCAGCGGCTTGCTCCCCGTCAGGTGCAAGCTCGGCTGGATAAAGAAGTGGGCCCTGATGCCGGCCGCCCGGGCAAGCTGGGCCATGGCGCGAGTGGACTTGAGCCACACCTCCGCCCCGGCCTGGGGTTTCTGCTTGAGCTGGACGCCGCCGCCCTGGGGCCCGTCCAGCCGGAAGTCGTGTGAACCGTCGCGGGGCGCCGCGTTGACCAGCCCGGCGAGCTTGTGGTTGGCATCGTTGATCCGGGCCTCCAGGACCCGATCCGCGATGGCGCACCCCAGGCCCACGGTGTAGGGCCAGCCCACTCCAGACAGGTCCCGGCGCCAGCCCCGGTACACCTCGATGCGCCCCACCAGGCCCAGCTGCTCCTTGCCCTGGGTGCCGCCCACCAGCACGCGCCAGTTCTCCGGCAGGTAGGGGTAGCCCGGGTTCTGGTTGGCCACCTCGTTGAACCCATCAACGCCCAGGAGCAGGTCGGCCTTGCCTCCCTGCGCCAGGTAGTAGGTCAGCGCCTGTAGCTGCTGGGGTTGCCGCCACCCCTCGAAGGCCAGGGCCGCGAAGCTGATCTTTTTGCCCTGGTAGGCCGGGAGGTTGCCCAGCTCCCGGGCCAGCTCTGCTCTGAACCCGCAGTAGAGATTATTCGCCACCGATCCGCCGGTGATGAGCACCCGCACCCGCTCGGTGGAGATGTTGTCGTCCAGGAATTCACCGTCGCTGAAGAAGCCGTACTGGTTGACCTCGCACTTGCCCTTGCCGTAGGGCGCTGGCCTGGTGCGTGTGAAATCCTTGGGGATGGAGCCAGGTTGAAAGACGTACCCCACGAAGGGGTGGACCACGCGATTACCCTGCTTCTTCTTTACGGCTCCGGGGGCCTCCGCCGTCCCCGAGGATGCTCCGCCCGAGACCACCTTCATCGCCACGCAGGAGAGGCCCTCCAGCATGGAGCAGACCATGAGCAGCAGGATCAGCTTGAAGGCGAGCTTTTTGGAGCGGGACGACATGGCACCAAGATGGTGCCGGGATCATGGGCGAGGGGCAAGGGGTCAGGGTAAGGAGGGCTTGGGCCGGGGCCGGGGAAGAGCCGCTAGCGGCTCTTGACCAGGTCCACCAGGTTGCCCAGGGCTGACACGGCGCCGGCGGCCTTGGCGCTGAGCTGGGAGTGGTTCAGGGTCCTGGCGGCGCCGAGCAGCGTCTTGTACATGCTGTGGCTGTACGGCTGCCAGAAGGGGCTCCACTTCATGGTGGGCAGCGCCTCCTCGTTGACATGGTACTTGTTGCACAGTTCGCGCAGGCCCTCGTCGGAGTGCACCCGGCCTATGCCGCTCTTCTTCACGCCGCCCCAGGGGGTCTCTGGGCAGCCGTGGGTGATCAGGGTTTCGTTGATCATCACCGTGCCGGCATCCAGGCGCTCGGCCACCCTGCGCGCCTCCTCCGGGTTGGAGGAGTACACGTAAGCGGAGAGGCCGTAGGGGGAGTCGTTGGCCTTGTCCACGGCCTCGTCCCGGGAGCTGTACTTCATGATCGGCAGGGTCGGGCCGAAGGTCTCCTCGTACACGCACTCCATCTCATGGTCCACGTCCACGAGCACCGTGGCCGGGTAGAACTGCCCCGGGCCATCGGATTTCTTGCCGCCGGTTAGGGCCTTGGCCCCGGCCTTGAGCGCGTCGTCCACCTGCTGCTCCACGACCTCAAGCTGGCCTGGATCGGTCATGGGCCCCATGTCGGTGCCGTCGATGAGGGGATCGCCCATGTTCAGCCGGTTCACCCTGGCCACCACCCGCTGAACCACCTCGTCATAGATGCTCTCGTGCACGTAGGCCCGCTCGATGGAGGCGCAGATCTGGCCGGCGTTGGCGAAGGCGCCCCAGGTCAGGGAGCCCTCCACGATGTCCAGGTCCGCGTCGGGCATGACGATGGCCGGATCCTTGCCGCCCAGCTCCATGGAGCACGGGATCAGGTTACTGCCGCACAGCGCCGCGACCTTGGTCCCGACGCCGGTGGAGCCGGTGAAGTTGACGTAGTCCACCCCCATCTCGATCATCTTGGACGCCGTGCGTCCGGCGCAGGGGAGCACCTGGAACAGGTCTGGATCCAGGCCCGCCTCGTCGAACAGCTCCCGCCCCTTGAGGCAGGCCAGCGGGGTCAGGCTGGCCGGCTTGAGCACCACCGCGTTGCCCGCCAGCAGGGCCATGATCACCTCGCCGTACGGGATGGAGAAGGGGAAGTTCCAGGGGCTGATGATCAGCACAGTGCCGCGGGGGCCGTAGTGCACGTAGGAGCGCCGGTGCTTGAGGAAGTGCAGGTTGATGGGCTCGTGCCCCAGGATCTTCTTCACCTTGCCGGCGAAGTAGTTGGTAAGGTCCACGATGGGGAAGACCTCCATCTGCAGGGCCTCCTGCAGCACCTTGCCGTTCTCCTGGCTGAGGATCCGGCACATCTCGTCGGCGTGATCGAGCAGCACGTCGGCGAACCGCTTGAGCACACGGATCCGCTCATCCACACCCACGGCCTCCCACACCTTCTGCGCCCGGCGAGCGCGCTCCAGGGCCTCGCGGCACTCCTCGGCGCTGTATGACTTCACCTCGTCAATCTTCTCCCCGGTGGCGGGGTTATGGACCTCGATAATACTGTCGCGCTTCTTCCTGGCCATGGCGTACCTCACGGGCATTAGGTGGTCGGCTAGGGCTGTATGACGTGATGCGTCAAAAGGACGCTAGCAGAGGGGGGAAGCGAATACAATAGCTGGAGGGGAATTGGTCGGACCTATTTGGGTATCTGATTGAATTTGTTGAACTAGGAACGGGTAATGATTGCATGGGGTATTTCGTTCCCCGTTCCCCGTTCTGTCATTCTTACTTTGCAGTAATCTGCAGAACCACCGAGCCTTCCTTCCCCTTGGCCGCGGCGTCAACCACCATGAAGTACTGGCCTGCCGGGAGGTTGTTATAGGCCGTCTTGCCAACGGCCTTGGCGCTGGTCTTGACGCACGCCTTGGGGGCGGCGTCGCAGGAGTAGCCGGTGCCCTTGTCCTCGTGCAGGGCCAGCACATGGTCCCCGAACTGGGCCCAGTCCACCGCGACGTTGGAGGCCTTGGGCAGGGTGAAGCCCACCACGTAGTCCTCTCCGCCGCCCGTGGAGCATTTCGTGGTGTTGCTGTCGCCGGAGCCGCTGGTGGTCATGGCCACGTTGTACTTCTTGCCGATCTGGAGCAGGCCCAGCTTCTGGTCCGGGGTGCAGGTCTTACCCTTGCAGTAGGGCGAGGTGGCGCAGTTGTAGTCCTGGCAGTCGATCTTGCCGTCACCGTCGTCGTCCTTGCCGTTGTTGCAGATCTCCTGCACGGAGTCCTTGGTGGCCCGCAGGGTGATGTTCATGGTCCCCTCGGTGCCTGGCTTGAAGGCCTCCACCACCAGGTAGTAGGTGCCGGGCTGCATGTTGCCCCAGTAGAAGTTGCAGCCGATGGGGCCGGTCTTCGGGTCGGCGCAGGAGAGCTTGGTCTTGTCGCACGGGTCGCGCGGCTTGCCCTTGGAGAAGAGGCCGAGCACATGGTCGCCGGTCTGGCTGCAGGTCACCCGCAGGGCGGTGGTCTGGGTCAGCACGACCTCGATGACCTCGTCCTTGCCGCCGCCCAGGGCGCAGGGCACGGTCATGTCGTTGTTGGAGGTCTTGGTGTTCACCGTGAAGCTCACCTGGCTGCCGATGGCCATGGCGCCGGTCTTCTTGTCCGGGGTGCACACAGGCCCCGGGCAGCCCACAACGCCGGTGCAGTCCGGGTCGTAGCAGTCGATGAGGCCGTCGCCGTCGTCGTCGATGCCGTTGGTGCACAGCTCCGGGCCGCGGGTCTTGTAGGCGCGGAATGAGAGCTGCACCCTGCCGCCCGAGCTCTTCTTCATCTCGTCGACGATGTAGTAGTAGACCCCCTTCTCCTTGGTGCCGTAGTCGATGACGATGCCCGGCCAGGTCTTCTGCAGGCAGCTGCCCTTGTCCGCGTTGCACTTGGTGCCCGGGCCCTTGTCATGGAACAGGCCGAAGGCGTTGTGCCCCTGCTGGTACACCCTAACGCCGAGCACCGCAGTCGAGGGCATGGCGAAGCGCACGGTGCGGTCCCCGCCGCCGCCGGCCGCGCACACCAGGTCGTAGGTGTTGGGCGCGGTGTTGGTGTAGACGGTGGTGGTCTTGGCCGGGCCGTTTACCACCAGGGAGCCGAGGTTCACATCCGGCTTGCACTGCTGGTTGGCGCACGCCTTGTCGAAGTAGCAGTCAAGGTCGGCGCAGTCGATGGCCCCGTCCAGGTCGTTGTCCTTGCCGTCGTTGCAGATCTCCTTGGAGGACGCGGGGCCGGTGGTGAGGGTGATCTTGCTCTGCCCCTCCAGGCCCTTGGCGAAGGCCTCGGTGATGATGTAGTAGGTGCCCGCCGCCAGGTTCTTGATGGAGAACTCGCCCTTCTTCTTGGACTTGGGGTCGTAGCACCCCTTGGGGTTGGCGTTGCACGCCTCCTTGATGCCCGCGGCGAAGAGCCCGTACACGCTGTCGCCTGTGATCTGCTCATAGATCAGCTTGAGGTCGGTCTTTCCGGTGAGGACGAACACGGCCACCACCTCGCCGCCGCCCGGGATGACGCACGGGGTTGAGTAGATGTCCTTGCCCTTGGAGGTGACCAGGCGGGTGGAGGTGGAGCCCTTGGGCTTGAGGGTGCCGAAGGTCACGGTGGGCTTGCACAGGATCTGCTGGCACGCAGAGTGGTTCTTGCAGTCCGGGTCGTCGCAGTCCACGGCGCCGTCGCCGTCGTCGTCCTTCTTGTTGGTGCAGTTCTCTTTGCCCGGCTTGCAGATGGGGCGCCAGGAGCAGTCTGGATC
>CAZCFB010000032.1:0-44754 GCA_964497805.1 uncultured Kofleriaceae bacterium | reverse complement strand
GCGGGTAATGGTCCGAGTAGTACTGGGTGTCGGGCAGGACCACCACCGTGAACTCCTCGTCGGGCCCGCCGCTGTCGCCCACGCCGCCGTCGCCCACGGGGCCAGCGTCCGCCTCGCCGGCCGCGTCATCGCTGCACGCCCCCGCCACGGGCAAGGCCCCGATGGTGAGGGCCGCCAGCCCGGCGTCCTTGAGGAATTTTCGCCTGGATGGATCCAGGCCCTTTTCGTCTCTACGTTTGGACATGGAGGTAGCTTACTGTTTGCGTCTCCTGACGAGGATAAGCATGAGCAGCAGCAGGGTCCAGGCGCCCTGCCCTGCCAGCGCCCCTCCGGCGACGCCGCAGCCGCCGTCCTCATCGCCGTCTTCCTCCGGGGGCTTGACCGGCGTGGTGTCCTCCTCCTGCAGCGCCAGGTCGGCCTTGACCTCCAGGCCGAAGCTAGCCCGCCGCTTGTTGGAGACGATGACCACCGCCTCCTTCACCGTGGCAGGCAGGTCGAGGGTCACGACCCCGCTGGTTGAGACCTGCTCGTTGGAGACCCAGGCGGAGAAGGCGCTGCCCTGCTGGAACAGCTTGTAGTTGTCCTCGTCGGTGACGTAGACATCCGCGTAGCCTTTGGCGTGGCTCTCCAGGGCATGGCGCCGGCTCACCGTGTGGTGCGGATAGCGGTACTCCGCCACCATGTCCACCTGGAGGCGCAGCCGGGGAGGCACAGCCTCACCAGGACCAGCCTTGGGCGCGTTCACCGCGGTCACCTTGGGCGCCGCCTTCATCTGCGTATAGGCCTTGCCCATCACGTCAGCGCCCTGCAGCACGATCTCCTTGTCCACCTTGGCGTCGGCCAGGGCCGAGGCCTTGGGCAGGAGCAGCTTGATGCTCTGGATGTCCGACACGTACGACTTGGTGTGGTCCAGCGCCTTGGGGTACGCGCCCAGGGCGCTCTCCACGTTGACGTAGAAGTTGCGCTTGTCCCCCACCTTGAACCGGGCCACGCCGTCCCTGCCGGTGGTGCCGCTGATCGCCTTGGGCGCCATCTTGGCGTAGGCCGGGTTCTTGCCGTGGTTCCAGTAGTAGTTCTCGGTGACCAGGGTCACGTCGGCGCCGTCCACCGGCACCTTGTTGCTGTCGAGCACCTTAATCGACAGGTCCAGGTGGCGGGTGTACTCGTAGTCGATCTTGCCGTCCGTCATGGTGGTCTTCGACTTGAACCGGCCCAGCAAGTTCAGGGGCTTGCCGTCGCCGCGCCACCCCACCATCACCGCGTTCTGCTTGCCGCCGCCGCTGTCACCGTCGCCGGACACGCCCCAGCTGCCGATGCGCATGGGCTTGTCGCTCCAGCCTGTGTCGTAGGGGTACCAGAGCCCGTCGCCGGCGTAGAACTCGTTCCACACATGGTCCTCCACCGAGTAGGTGAGCATGCTCGGGATCAGCGCCGCCCGGGAGGCCGCCCCCACCACGTCCTGGATCTCGCCGCAGTTGCCGTAGTGGTGGCGCACGATGCGCTGGGGGTAGGAGGATCGCTGCGCCTTGGTGGCCCGCAGGCAGCTCCACTCGCCCACGGAGCGGTCCAGCATCTGCCCGGACCACCAGCCCACCCGGTCCATGGCGTCGTCTCCCGCCTTCATCTTGCGGTCCCCCTTGGGGCAGATCGACTTGGCCACGTGGGAGCAGCGCCGGACGCCGTCCCACAGGTAATCCACGCCGGACATCACGTCGCGCAGCAGCGCGTTGCCGTACAGGTGCACCTCGGTGAGCAGGGCCGCGGCGTCCTGCTTGGTGCTCTTGATCTTGCCGGGCATGGTCAGGTCGGACCAGTCGTCCGCGGCCCGCGTGGCGCCGTGGAGCTGGAAGGTGCCGCTGTACTTGACGAAGGTCTCCAGCTGGGTGCTGCGCTTGTTCAGGGCCATGTAAAGGGCCCGGGGCTGGTCCGAGGCCACGATGATCTTGTTGTAGGTCAGGTTGTACAGGGGCACCGTCAGGCACACCTTGCCGATGCACTTCTCCGTCGTGGCGCAGTCAGTGGCCTTGGCGCACGACTTGGTGCCAGCGCCGCCGCTGTACAGCTTGCCCCCGTCCACCAGCGCGGCGAACTGGGTGGAGGTCATCACGTCGTAGTCGCGGTTGTACTTCTTGAACGCGTCCTCGTTGGGATCCTTGCTGAGACCGAAGGGGATCCGGTCCCGCACCAGCAGGAACTTGCGCTTCTCCTGGGTTGAGGAGCTCACCATGTCGTAGTCCCGCATGCCGCCCCTGGCCGGGCCGGCCATGATGAAGTTCTCCAGCAGCGCCGGGTGCCCGCCCGCCGCGATCTGCTCCAGGGGCATGGTGGTGGCCAGGTAGATGCCGTCCGCCATGGGGTAGGTGCTGTTGCACGATCCGCCCGGCATGCCGAAGTGCACCATCACCGGCGCCCCGCCCGCCCCCGCCTTGCCCGCCCGGACCACCTCGTTGGCCCCCACCTCCGAGGGCCCGAGGTCGCCGTGGGCCAGGTGCTTGCCCTTGTTCCAGGCTGCCAGGTCCGCCTGCTTTATCTTGTTGGGGATGGTCAGGATGTAGTGCTGCCGGGGCGTGACCGCGGCCTCCATCTTGGCCAGGTAGAACTCCCGCCAGGTGACTCCGGTCGGCGGCTTGGCCCCGCTCCCCTTGTCCGGGTCGATGGTGGTGGCGTACTCGTAATCCAGCCGAGGGTGCACCACCCACCAGTAGTACAGGTCCCGGGGCAGCTCGAAGGTGCTGTCCTTGCCGTCCTTCTTCACCTTGTACTTGATGGTGGTGTAGTAGCTGTCGTCCGTGCCCTCGGCGCCCTTCTCCACCAGGTCCGCGTACTTGAGCTGCGGGTCGATCTCATAGATCAGCTCGGCGTTGCGCTTGATCACCTCGGCGGTGGTGACCTTGAGGTCCTCCTTGGCCAGGTGCGCCACCAGGAAGGCGATCTCGTCCACCGTCTTTGAGGTGGCCCCATTGATCACCTTGACCAGGGGGCCGCGCGTGGCCGCGTCCATTCGCCGCAGCGCCTCCCGCAGCTGGGTACGCAGCCAGGCCGGGGCCCGGGCCACCGCCTTCTTGGTGTCCGCGTCCTGGGTGTTGTCCGTGGCCTCTACCAGCTCGATCTTTCCCTCGGCAGGCTTCACCCGGAAGGCCACAGCCTTGGCCGCCTCCAGGGTGCCGAGGTAGCTGCTGATCACCTTGTCCTTGTACCTGGGCGCGTCGGCGAGAGCGGCGGGGGGGAGGCTCAACGTGAGCACGAAGAGTGTGATGGTTCCACGGCGAAGGTTGCGCATGGGGTGACCCTCCTCTGGCCGATCTTAGCTCATAAACAGCTTGTCCGAGGCGAACTGAGCGTCGCAGGTGAGATGGACGCCCAGCCGGCGCAGGCCCTTCTCGTCCCCGGGCGAGGGGATGTGGGTCATGTGCAGCTCGCACCCCTGGAGGTTCTTGAGCTGCTCCAGGGCCTGCTGGGCCACCGGGTTGGTGGTGGCGCTGATGGAGAGCGCGATGAGCATGTTCTCCAGGTTGAGGCTGATGGAGTCGCGCCCGAGGATGTCCTTGCGCAGGTGGCCGATGGACTCGATGACGTTGCGGCTGATCAGGTCCAGGTGGTCCGGGATCCCTGCCAGGTTTTTGGCAGCGTTGAGCACCAGGGAGGAGGCCGCGTGCAGCAGGGGGGAGTTGTGCCCCACCACCACGGTCTCCCCGTCGGGCAGCAGCAGCGCGGCGCCGCAGAACACCCCCTTGTGCCCCTTGCCCGCCCGGGTCTCCGCGGTGCGGGCCTCCTCGCGCGCCTTGCCCACCACTGGCCGGTCCTCGGCGCTCACCTCGAACTCGTTGAGCAGCACCTCCACCCGGCGCACCGTCTCGGGGTCCTCCATGCCGCTGGCCACATCGCAGGCATAGCGGAAGTAGCGGCGCAGGATCTCCTGCTTGCCCGCCTCGGCGGCGGCCTCATCATTGACGATGGCGAACCCTGCCCGGTTCACGCCCATGTCGGTGGGCGACTGGTACATGGACTCCCCGGTGATCTTCTCCAGGATCCGCTTGAGCAGGGGGAACGCCTCGATGTCCCGGTTGTAGTTCACGGAGCGTTCGTCGTAAGTCTCCAGGTGGAACGGGTCGATCATGTTCACATCGCGCAGGTCGGCGGTGGCCGCCTCGTACGCCGCGTTCACCGGGTGGCGCAGGGGCAGGTTCCAGATGGGGAAGGTCTCAAACTTGGCGTAGCCGGCGCGCACCGAGTTGCGGTGCTCGTGGTAGATCTGCGACAGGCAGGTGCCCATCTTGCCGCTGTTGGGCCCCGGCGCGTTGACCACCACCAACGGCTTGGTGGTCTTGATGTACGGGTTGGCGCCGTACCCCTGCTCGCTCACCACATGTTCCACGTCGGCGGGGTACCCCTGGATGGCCCCGTGCAGATAGACCTGCACGCCGCGGCGCTCCAGCTTCTTGCGGAAGGTCACGGCCCCGGGCTGTTCCGCGAAGCGCGTGATCACCACGGAGTTCACCTCCAGCCCCCAGGCGCGCAGGTCGTCGATGAGCTTGAAGGTGTCCGCGTCGTAGGTGATGCCGAAGTCGGCCCGCACCTTGCGCCGCTCGATGTCGCCGGCGTAGATGCAGAGGATGATCTCCGTATCGTCGCTGAGCTGCTGGAGCAGCCGCATCTTCACGTTGGGATCGAAGCCAGGCAGCACCCGGGAGGCGTGGTAGTCGAACATTAACTTGCCGCCGAACTCCAGGTAGAGCTTGTTGTCGAACTGCCCGATCCGCTCCCTGATGGCGGCGGTCTGCTCGTCCAGGTATTTCTGGTTGTCAAACGCGGAGGTCATGGCCGTCGCTCCCGATACTTGGTCCATTTTTGGCAGGTTCAATGCCGGGAGCATACCCCACGCGGGGGGAACATGGATCCAGGTCTTTCAGGTTGGGCAGGGTGGACTAGCGGCCCTCCTCCACCAGCTCCCGCACCGCCTCAATGCCGGCCCGCACATCATCCGCAACCGTGAGCGGGCCGAGGCTGAAGCGTATGGTGCCGTCGGGGATGGTGCCGATGGTCTCGTGCACCAGGGGGGCGCACTGCAGCCCGGTGCGGCAGGCCACGGAGTAGTCCACGTCCAGGCGCGCGCCGGCCTGGGCCGGATCCATCTTGTCGAAGGTGAAGGAGAAGACCGGGGCCCGGTCCTCCAGGGAGTCGCAGCAGTAGAGCTTGATCCCGTTGCCATCCAGCTCCCTGAGGGCCTCCCACAGGGGCCTGGCCAGATCCATCTCGCGGTGGTGGATCTCCTCCACGCCGCCCATGGCCTCGATGAACTCCACGCCCTTGGAGAGGGAGGCGATGCCCATCATGTTGGGGGTGCCGAACTCCATGCGGTACGGGTACTCGTCCAGGTGCATCACCTGGGCCGACTTGACGCCGGTGCCGCCGGCCCGGGAGTGGGGGATGACCACGTCCTCGCCGATGCAGAGGCCGCCGATTCCCATGGGCCCGAGCAAGGACTTGTGCCCGGTGAAGGCCACGATGTCGATGTTCATGGCCTGCATGTCGATGGGGATCATGCCCGCGGTCTGGGCCGCGTCGATGCAGAACGGGACCCCGGCCTCGCGGCAGATGGCGCCCACCTCGCCCACCGGCTGGATGGTGCCGATGACGTTGGAGCCATGGTTCACCACCACGAGCTTGGTGTCGGGGCGGATCGCCTTGCGGATGTCGTCGGGGTCGATGTAGCCCCGGCCGTCGAAGGGGATCAGGGTGGACTCCGCGCCGTACTCCTCCACGCAGTGGGCGATGGGGCGCAACACCGAGTTGTGTTCCAGGCGGGTGGAGATCACATGGCCGCCCCGGCGCATGATGCCGAAGATGACCAGGTTCAACGCGTCGGTGGCGTTGTAGCCGAAGCAGAGCCGCTCGGGGTCGGTGCCGCCGAAGAACTTGCTGAGGCTGATGCGCGCATCCCGCAGCATGTTCTCGGCTTCCAGCGCCAGATCAAAGGTGGACCGCCCGGGGTTCACGCAGGCAGTGGCGCAGAACTTCACGGCGATCTGCAGGACTGACTCTGGTTTGGGGAAGGTTGTGGCGGCGTTGTCGAGGTAGTGGAGGCCTTGGCCTGCGTCGATTTCCATGAGCGAAAGCTAGCCGCCCCGGTCAGGCCGGTCAAAGAGCCACTTCCATGGAATTTGTGGGGTTTCCCCCTCTTGTCCGGGGTGGGAGCTAGACGTCCGCCCCGTCAGCCATGGGGCCGTCAGGGGGCTGCTGGTCCTGGGCCGAGCCGTCTGGCGTGGCCATGTCCGGCGTGGGGGCGTCCGGCTTTGCATCGGGGAGCGGACCGTCCGCCTGGGCCGCGTCCGGGGCCGGGCCGTCAGGAGCCTGCTTGTCCGGCAGGGGCCCATCCGTGACCGCCACATCGGGGGCAGGCCCGTCCACCCCCGTGTCCGGCTTGGGGGCGTCGGGTCCCGTGTCCTTGCCGCTGTCAGGCGCCGGGCCATCCGGGCCGAAGTCCTTGCCGCTGTCCGGGCCCAGGTCATTGCCGCTGTCCGGGCCAGCGTCACGTCCGCCGTCCGGGCCAGCGTCGGCGGCCCCGTCCGGGGAGAGGTCAGGCACCGCAGCCTCGTAGGAGCCGTCCACCCCGGCCTCGTAGAACGGGGGGACGTACAGGTCCGGCATCTGCTCCCCGTCCTTGAGGCACACCTCCCCCAGGGTCGCGTGCTTGACGCACTCGTAGCCCCCGGGGCAGCGAGGCTCACCCTTGTGACAGAGCAGGGGCAGGAGGCCCAGGTCAGTCTCAATGCAGCCCGAGAGCAGCGCGCCCGCGGCCCCGCACAGCAACAGGAGGCGCCCGCCCATCAGAACCTCACCTCGGCCTGCACGCCGGTTGCCCCCTCGCCCAACAGCGGCGCCACGGTCACGTCCAGGCCCTCCTCTTCTGCAGGTTCCGGCTCGTCGTCGCGTAGCCCGTCCAGGATGAAGAAGGTCACCGAGGCAGCCAGGGCCGCGCCCCCGATGACAAATGAGGACACCGCCAACTCGTTGAACTGGTCGATCTCCAGCTCTGCCTGCAGGTGGTCCTTGCTGTAGGGCGCCCGGGGCCAGTTCAGGTCCGGGTTGCCTTTGCAGGTCCCCTTCGAGTCGGGGATGCACGCCTCGCGAACCATCTGCAGCAGCTCGTCCGACCTGGCAGCGGCCATGCGGTTGAAGGTGACGCCGAGCACAGCGCTCACCACGCCCAGGCCGCCGAGGGCCCACTTGGCCACCGCCATGGGCCGGGTCGGGGGCTCGGGCGGAGGCGGCTTGATGGGCTCGGGCGGCTTCAGCGGCTTTCGCGGGTTGTTGACCGGGTCCTCCCGGTCCTTGCCCGTGGGCACCAGGTTCTTGGGCAGCTTCTTGCCCTTGTACTCGGCGGCCCGCCGGACCCGGAGCTTCTCCCGGGCCAGCTTCATGTTCGCCTCGATTCCGGCCCGGCCAGGCGCATCAGGCACCTTGCGCAGGTAGCGCGTGTAGATGGAGAGCGCCTCCTCGTAACGGGCCAGCTTCATCTGACAATCGCCCATGTAGCGCAGAAAGATGGAGAGCTTCTTGATGGAGCTTGCCCGCTCCAGCTCGGCCAGCGCCTTGGCGTAGCGGCCCTGTTCATAGTGGACCTTGGCGGTCTTGAAGGCCGCGCGCGCCTCCACCTCGGCGGTTTCCTGCGCGCCGGCAGATAAAGGCTGGGCCGTGGAGGCCGCGATCAGGACCAGCGCTGCAATGACGATTCTACTCATCTCCCCTCGAATGCTACGCGAACAGTGCGCGGGATCAAAACTCTTACAACCACACTTTTTCGACCTCACTGGAATTCACGCTATCTTTAACATACAACTTGGGGAGGTAGATGAAGAGAGCCCCGCTCATCATATTTCTGTCAGCCGTGCTGCTGGCCAGCTGCGTCAACGCGGACGCCCTGTGGGAGGACTGGACCTTCGACGGCGGCTTCGGTGAAGACCAACATATCGCCGTGGGTGACACGGTGGCCGGCCTGGTATCGCTCACCATCTCCCCCAAAGACGCCACCATCTCCCAGGAGCTGAACCAGACCGCCAGCCAGACCTACAAGGTGATGGGCACCTTCCCCGGCGGGGAGCGTGACGTCACCGCAGCGGCCATCTTCACCCTGAAGGACGACACCTTCGGGGCCTTCAAGGGCGCCACCCTTACCCCGATCAAGAACATCGGCGGCAAGACCACGGTCAAGGCGGAGATTGGCTCCCTGAGCGTATCCACCTCGGTGACGCTCAAGGTCGGCACCAGCGTCGTGGCCACCGGCGCCCCCAAGGACGCCGCCACCTGGTTCACCAGCCCCTGCACCGGCGGGAGTTCCATCCCGCTGGCCTACCCGGAAGCCGGGGCCATGGTGCCCCCGAACCTGGCCGACTTCTCGGTGATGTGGACCGACAACATCGGCGACCTGTGGCAGATCACCTTGAAGAGCGCCACCTCCGAGGTGAAGGTCTACACCGTCAAGCAGAAGCACCGCCTGGCCGCCTCCATCTGGCAGCTGCTGGCCTACTCCAACGTGCAGGGCGCCGTGGACATTTCGGTCACAGGGGTGAAGATGGCCTCACCCTCAACCTGCACCCAGTCCAACAAGGTTCAGGTCATCGTGGGGCCAGCGGAGATCAAGGGTGGCATCTACTACTGGGTCACCGCCCCCGACAACGCCATCATGCGCTACGACTTCGGCCAGGCGGAGAAGAAGCCCGAGTCGTACGTGGCGCAGAAGGGCATCGGCTACTGCGTGGGCTGCCACGCCATCTCCCCCGACGGGACGCGCCTGGCCTTTACCGACAACAAGGACTACGGCGGCATCATGGACGTGAAGACCAAGAAGCTGCTCACCACCAAGACGCCCATAAAGGACAAGCCCCCCAAGGCCTACTTCCAGGCCTTCACCCCGGACAACAAGTACATCTTCACCTCGTACCAGGGAAAGATGACCGTCAGGGACGGCGCAACCGGGGCCGAGATCTCCAAGGTCAACCTCACCGGGGCCGTGACCCAGCCGGAGATCTCCCCGGCCGGCGACGCCCTGGTCTATGTCATCGCGGGGGACGGTATGGGGGGCCTCAACTTCTGGGGCGGCAGCATCGCCGTGGCCACCCTCTCTGGCACGACCCTGGGCAAGCCCAAGGTCATCGTGAAGGGGGACATCAACCAGAATAACTACTACCCCTCCTTCTCCCCCGACGGGAAGTGGATCGTCTTCAACCGGGTGAAGCTGCGCTCCTACAGCAACAACGAGGCTCAGATGTGGGTGGTCAAGACCACAGGCGGCCCGCCCATCGAGCTCAAGAAGGCCAACCAGGGCACAAACCTTCGCAACTCCTGGGCCCGCTGGTCCCCCTTCATCCAGACCTACAAGGACAACAAGCTGTTCTGGTTCTCCTTCTCCTCCATCCGAGACTACGGCACCGAGCTTCCCAACAAGAAGAACGGGATCCAGAACGCCATCCCGCAGATCTGGATGACCGCCTTTGACACGAGCCTCGCCGAGAAGGGCAAGGATCCGACCTTCCCCGCCTTCTGGCTGCCGTACCAGGATCTCACCAGCAAGAACCACATCGCCCAGTGGACCAAGAAGGTCCCGGTGGTTCACTAGCGAGCCCGCCAGGGCCGGTGGCCAAACGCCCGGCGGGGCCTGTCCCCTACCGGTTGACCACGCGGATCTGAAGGTAGGTCGCCTCGTTGCGCAGGCCCTCGGCCTCCCTGGCGTCCACGATGAGCTTGAGACGTAGCCGCGCGCGCAGCCCCTCCCGGTTGGCCAGGACATCGTGGGGGATGACGAAGGAGACCGCGCCCTTACGCTCATCGCTGCACATCATCCCCAGCGGCGTGAGGTTCGGCTCCCGGTTCTCCACCTGCGCAACGGTCACCAGCCTCTTCTCACGGATCAGCTTCTGGCGGGGCGTGAGGTTCTGGAAGGCCGCCAGGTAGAGGGGGAGGCGGTAAGCCGGGTGGGAAGGACAGTATCGGTACAGCCCGTACCCCTTCTCCTTGCAGCCCCGCGAGGGCGGTCCGTCAGTGGGCCACGGCACAAACTCGTCGTTGAGCAGGCCTGGAAAACACCCATCGGTGGGCATCAGCGGGAGGCGTGAGGAGTCAGTGCCCACCACCGCGTACACCGACGGCTTGCCCAGCACAAGCTCGCCGGCCAGCCAGAACTCGATCCACGGCGTCTCGAGCACCCGCCCCGCCCTCCTCCCGCCGGGGGCGGGGAAGGTATCCTTGAGCGAGATGAAGTAGGTTTCCTTGGTGACAAAGTACTCGTTGTCCTCCACCTCCTCCTTGGGCATGACAAACACCGCCTCGGGCGGCGCAGGCCACCCCGGGCAGCCTGTGATCACGAGCAACGCCAGGGCCAAGGGGACGCAGAGGATGTTCAACGGGGGCTTCACGCGCACAAGGAAAGCATAGGTGCGGGGAGAGTGAAAGCCAGGTTTCCCTACTGTGAATTCTGGATCAGGTAGTCCCGCAGGATCCGCACCGAGTCGTCGATGTGGCGGTCCAGCCAGCTGCCGATGGAGGAGAAGCCTCCGCGACCGCCGGAGGACGCGTCCAGGGTGAAGTCAGCGATGACAGTCCCCCCCTTGATCAGCTTCACATCGGTGAGCAGGAAGGACGCGCCGGCGCCGAAGCCCACCACGGCCCTGGCCGCGTTGGAGCCGGCGTCGAATTTTTGCACCACCATCTCAACCACCACATCCCCCTGGGTAGGGTGGAGGGCGGCCTTGAGCCCGGCCGCGTTGAGCACATGCGCGGCCCGCGTGGCGAACATGGTGCGCAGCCGCCGGCGGCCATCCGCCACCGAGGGCGGGTCGTCGGAGTAGTCGCCCTCGAACACGGTGTTATCCGAGGCGGCCGGCTTGATCACCAGGGAATCGGTCCGGGACAGGGCGCCGACGTTGAGGGGCGTCCTGATGGTGGACACCGACGCGCCCGCGCAGCCCGTGAGCAAGAGAGTTGTAGTGAGAACACCGAGCAGCATCCTCTTCGGCATGACGACCTCCATTGGATTGTAGGCCACCAGTGTACCCCCGGATGGTGGTGTAGGATCAAGGTAGGTATGAAGCTCCTGCTGGCCATTGTTATCCTCGCCGTGGTGGCCCTCATCGGCTCCCGCGTCACCTTCTACCGTGATCGCCTGCCCATGGGCTTCCGGCTGCTGCTGCTCACCGGTACGGAGTACATCGTGCTCGGCGCCATCCTGGGGCGCATGGGCCTGGGGATCCTCGACGAGGCCACCCTGGCCCAGCTCAGGCCGGCGCTCCTGTTCGGGCTATGCACGGCCGGGTACATGTTCGGGCTCCAGTTCAAGGTCAAGCAGCTCGCCACCCTCCCCCGGAACTACTTCTCCATCACCGCCATCCACGCGGGCGTCACCATCCTGGTGGCCGGCGGCGGCGTGTACCTGCTGCTGCTCCGGCTCATACCCATGGAGCTCCCCACCATGCTCCTGATCGCCACCCTGCTGGGCAGCACCGCCTGCTGTACGGCCCAGTCGGCGCTGGCCATCGTGGCCAAGAACACGCGGATCCAGAACCGCGGCTTGCTGGAACTCCTGCGCTACATCTCGGCCGTGGATGGCCTGTTCGGCGTGGCCACCTTCGCCCTGGCGGTGAGCCTCTTCGCCGGCTACCGGGGCGGCGGCCTCGACCCGCTGAGCGCCGCGTGGGCCTTCGCCAGCCCCCTGCTGGCCGGCATCGCCTCGGCCGTCATCTTCCTGGTGGTCAGCAACAGCCGCTTCTCCCACCGGGAGTTCTCCCTGTTCACGGTGGGGACCCTGATGCTCTGCGCGGGCCTGGCCGATTCGTTCCAGGCCTCTACCCTGGTGTCGGGTCTGGTGTTCGGCGTCATCGCCGCCAACGTCAGCCGCCACCGCCAGCGATCCATGACCGTGGTGATCAAGGGCGAGAAGACCATCTACATCGTGGTGCTGGTCCTGGCCGGCGCCACCGTGGTCCTCCACCTGGACCTGAGCATCGTCCTGATGGTGGGTTACATGGCCGCGCGGGCCGTGGGCAAGGTGACCGGAGGCTTCGCCGCCACCCGGATCTTCCGCCCCGCCTACCCTGTGCCAGCCCATGTGGGGCTCGGGCTCTTCTCCGAGGGGGGGCTCCCCGTGGCCATGGTTATGAGCTTCCACGCCATGACCGCCCTGCCCCAGGCAGAGACGCTGGTGGCCGTGACCCTCGTCTCGGTGCTGGTCAGCGAGCTGGCCGGGCCGGCGCTGATCGGTGCCGTGTTCCGCGAGGAGGAAGCCGCGCCATGAGGTATCGGCTGCTCACCATGGCGCTCGCAGTGGTCTGTGTCCTGCTGGTGAGTCGGCTCGGGCCTGGCGGCGTGGATGCCCCGGCGTCTCCCGCCCTGGTCCTCGGCTTCCTGCTGCTCACCGCCTTCTGCGCCGGCGGCCTGGGGGAGCGGATAGGCCTACCCCGGATCACCGGCTATATCTTCGCTGGTCTGCTGTTCGGCCCCCACGCGCTGGGCCTGTTCGATGAGCGGGCCGTGACGTCCCTGCTCTTCTTCAACCACATCGCCCTGGCCTTCATCGCCTTCTGCGCCGGCGGCGAGCTGAAGCTGGAGCAGATCCGGCACCGGCTCCGCGCCCTGGCCACCATGCTCGCCGGTATCACCGTGGTCGTGTTCGTCGGCGTGACCCTGACCGTGTTCCTGCTCTCGCCCCTCATGCCCTTTATGTCCTCGTACTCCGCCGGCGTGAGGCTGGCCGTGGCGTCCATCTTCGGCGTCATCGCCACCGCCCGCTCGCCCTCCTCTGCCATCGCCGTGATCCGCGAGGTCAAGGCGCGCGGACCCTTCACCGACACCATCCTGTCGGTGACCATCGCCATGGACATGGTGGTCATCTTGCTGTTCGCCGTGGTGATGGCAGTGTGCCAGGCCGCCCTCACGCCCAGCGCCCCCCTGGACCTCGGCTTCGTGCTCCTCCTGGGCGGGGAGCTGCTCGCCTCCATCGTGCTCGGTGTGTTGCTGGGCAAGGCGGTGGCCTACCTGGTCCAGCGGTTGGAGGTGGAGTTGCCCATCGTCATGGCTGCCATGGGCTTCGTCGTGCTGCGGTTCTGCCACCTGCTGGGCGAGTACTTGCACCTTGCCCATGATGTGCGCCTCAATATCGAACCCCTGATCATCTGCATGGCGGCGGGGTTCGTGGTGCAGAACATGTCCGACCAGGGCCAGGCGTTCCTCCGCAGCATGGACCGCATCTCCCTGCCGATCTACGTCACCTTCTTCGCCATCACAGGGGCGACCATGAACATCGCCGTGCTGCGCCACGGCTGGCAACTGGGCCTGGCCATTGTGATCACCCGGCTGGCCATGCTCTTCGTGGGCTCCTTCATCAGCGGGCGCATGGCCGGGGACCCGCCTTCCATTTACCGCAACGCCTGGCTCGGCTTCGTGACCCAGGCCGGGGTGAGCCTGGGCCTCATCGCCGAGGTGGTGCGCCGGTTCCCTCGGCTTGGCGTGCCGGTGCAGACGATCCTGATAGCGGGCATCACCCTGAACCAGGTGGCGGGCCCGGTGCTGTTTAAATATGTATTATCGAAGGTGGGCGAAGCGAGGGGGGCAGCGGCCAAGCGGCCATGACAGAGGACAGACAATGCGCATCACTGACGTGTTGAAGCAGGAGCGGATCAAGGTCTACCTCACGGGCACGACCAAGAACGAGATCTTCACCGAGCTCATCGACCTGGCCATACCTGATGCCCCGGCGGAGGAGCGGAAACGCTACCTCGCCGCGGTCCATGAGCGAGAGGGCCTGGCCTCCACGGGCATCGGCAAGGGGGTCGCCATCCCCCACGGCAGGTCCAGCGCCCTGGGCGGGATGGTGGCAGCCTTCGGCATCACAAGCGAGCCGGTTGAGTACAACTCCATCGACGGTGCGCCTGTGATGATCGTCTTCTTGATCCTGGCCCCGGGGGATGATCAGCGGCTCTACATGCGGTTCCTGGCCCGGGTCTCCCGCGTGCTCAACAACCGGGTCCTCAGGGAGAAGCTCATCTCCTGCGGCGACGCCGGGGAGGTGTTCCGGACCTTCACCGAGTATGAAGATGCCTACTTCTAGTCCTGCCGCGCAGATGCAGCTCGTGGTCATCTTCCTCAACCGGGTGGAGTTCATCGAGGACTTGATGACCGCCTTCCTGGAGGTGGGCGTCGGGGGCGCCACCGTGCTGAACTCGGTGGGCATGGGGAGAATCATCTCCTACGAGATCCCGATCTTCGCGGGCCTGCGCGACGCCTTCCCCGGCAGCACCGCCGGCAACAAGACCATCCTCACCGTGGTTCGAGAGGAGATGGTGGACGAAATCGCAGAGGTGGTGCAGGACGTGTGCGGCAGCTTCGACGACCCGGGCAGCGGCATGATGTTCACCCTGCCCATCGGGCGCGCTTACGGGCTGAGGGAGGATGGCTGAGGACGTGCGGCGCCCCTCCGGGGGAGCGCGCTGCTTCATCCCGCAAGGTTCCGCAGGAACCGAGGACAGCGCGCTTTGCGGTCCGCCGACCCTTCACTGCGCCGGTCCTCGGCTTCTTCGAAGCCTCCGGGATGAAGCCGGCGCAACGTTACGGGGTGAAGCCGCTGGCTACTCCATCGTGATGTTCATGGCCTCGGCCTGGCTGCGCACTGCGCGCTTCACCGCCGCGTCGAAGGCCAGGTCGTCGGTCTTGCCCTTGCGCTTCTTCTCCGCCTTGACGAAGGCCTGGCGCTTGCCGGTCAGCTTCCGGATCTCCTTCTTGATCTTGGCCCGGCGCTTCTGCAGCCCGTCCAGGTGGTCTTTGAGCTCCTCGCCGGACATTGCCTGCAGCTCGGCGGGCATGGCCTCCTTCTCGACCTCTGCCAGCTTGCCAGCCTTGCGCGCGTCCACCAGGTCCCAGTCGTCGGCCCGGTACACGGCGCTCGCCTTGGCCGCCGCGCGGGAGGCCGCCACCCCGGCGTGGGTGCGGGAGGCGTTCTTGTCCTGCTTCACCTGGTTCGCCTTGGCCAGCTTGCCCCTGCGCCCGTAAGCAACGTAGGTGCCGTTGAGCTTTGCCGACAGGTCATTGAGCTTCCTGTCGTACGGCGTGGCCACCACCGTGGTGCCGTGGTTGTGGTCGATGGCCGCGAACACGCCCTTGCCGCCGGCCGCCACCTTCCTCCAGGTCGGGGCGATGCTGTCGTTCTGCCGACCGCAGTAGATGGCGTTGACGAAGATCCCCTTGCGGCGGGCCTGGCGCACCGCGGTGGCCGCGCGCACCTGCCGGTCCTGGTCGGCAGACTCGTTGCCCGCCACGAACACCTGGCGCAGGGTGTTCCTGCCCCGGTGCCACTTCATCTCGCGCACGGAGCGCCACACCGCCCGGCCCACGTACTCCGTGCCGCCGTTGGTGCGCAGGGCGAACAGCTTCTCATAGATGCTGTCCAGGTCAGTGGTCAGCCTGTTCTGGATCACAACATGGCCCTGCTGGCTGTTGCCCGGGCTGCCGAAGGTGACAAGGCCCACCCGCAGGATCGGCCGCGGCCGGGCGCGGGAGGCCTCGTTGACGATGTCCCACAACTTCTGGCGGGCCGCGTTGATCAGCCCGCTCATGCTGCTGCTGGTGTCCAGGGCGATGACCATGTCAATGCGCGCGGCTGCCTTCTTCTTCACAGGCTGCTGCTGTCTACTTTGCTGTCGGGATCCGGCCTCGGCGGCCAACGGCGCCAGCAAGAGCGCGCAGGTGATCATCATGGCGATGGTGGTTCGGCCCATGTCGTCCTCCTAACTTGGTTGTTTTTTCGTCTCAGGTTGGGGCGTCACGGCCCCGAATGCCCCCATAACAACGCGCCTGGTCGGGGATGGGTCTACGCAGTGTGAAGAAAGAGCATCGTTGGGCGTGGTTGTCTTCTCCGCGGCGGGAGTCCAAGCTGGAGTCGTACCCGATGGGGGCAATGGCCCCACTGGAGCATTTGCTGCATGGCACATGTATCTCACAAGCTATCCGGCGCCTTCGAGGGCGCCCTCGCTGGTGGCGGCGACCCGGCCACCTCTCCGCTGTATGTCTTCGGCCCCTTCCTGAGGCTCATCGTGGCCGCTGGCCTGGGGTCCATCGTCATGGGCGCCGCCATCTGGCTGGCGGTGCTCACGGTGGTGGTGGTCAGCGTGATGTACCGCCTGGTGATGCAATGGATCACCGATGGCAGCGGCGGCAGCGGCCTCAACGAGGACGAGTTCGGCACCTGGGCCGTGATCTTGAACTCGGGCATCACCGTGGTGGAGTACACCCTCACCTTCCTGGTGAGCATCGCCGCTCTGGTGACCTTCATCGCCGACCGCGTGCCCATGCTCAAGGGCACCATCATGGGCGTGCCCGCTGGCATGGTGCTGGCCATCGCCGCCACCATACTCATCGGCTTCGCGGTCAACCTCGGCCCCAAGGTGGCCGCGCGGACCTTTGGCCCTGCCACGGCCGGCGTGCTCCTCCTGCTCTGGGTGATGATCATCGCCACCGTCTGGCAGCGGGGCCTCCACTTCCCCTCCATCCACTGGGCCGCGTTCGCGCCCGAGAACCTGGCCATCACCCTGGGCGGGTACGCGCGGATCCTCGCCCTGATGACCGGCATCGAGATCTTCGCCAACCTGGTGGCGGCCTACGAGGGGCCCGCCCGCGAGCGCTCGCGCAAGGCCTTCGGCAGCCTGCTCATCGTCATGGGCACCACCTCCCTCACCATGCTCATCGTCGGGCCGGCCATCTTCGAGATGGCGGACCTCAAGAACACCGAGGTCTCCGTCTTCACCCAGACCATGGACCTGCTGCTCCCCTCCCCCCTGCCCTACATCGGCACCCTCATCGGCATCGCCGTGCTGGCCTCAGCCGCCGCGGCAGCCGCCCAGGGCGTGCAGAACCTGAGCCTCGGCCTGCGCTACCGCCACTACATCCCGGCCTGGTTGGGCCAGCGCAACCGCTTCGGCGTGGCCGGAAACCCGGTGTGGGTCATGGTCGCCGTGTGCGTGATCTGCTTCATCGCCTTCGGCACCCACGAGGAGACCTACCTGGCCCTCTACGCGGCGGGCGTCTTCATCCTGCTCAGCCTCACCGGGTGGGCCTCGGTCAAGCGGCTCATCCGCATCAACCGCAGGAAGGTCACCGTCGGGAACCTGGCTGCGCTGTGCGGCACCGTGGTGGCGGCCGTCCTCACCAGCGGGGCCACGGCGATCATCTTCGAGGAGCGCTTCACCGAGGGCGCCTGGCTCTATGTCATCATCCTCCCCCTGCTCTACGTGGGATTCTGGCGCATCCGGAAGAAGCTCGGCGCCCCCCAGTCGGTGGAGAACCGCATCGGCCAGATGATCTCATCCAGCTACCTGCCCCCCTACCTCACAGAGGAGCTCTACGCCGGGGTGAACTACGACCACATCCTCGTGCCGCTGGACCAGAGCCCCGTGGCCGAGCTCGGCCTGGCCCAGGCTCAGACCATGGCCAGGAACTACGACGGGCGGATCCACCTGATGACCGTGCTGGACAAGGACGCGCCTCCCGGGGAGATGGGGGCCACATCCGGCCCCGTCACGGGGGCCTCCGCCGCTGAGTACCTCACCGACGTCATGGAGGACCTGAGCGCCAGCGGCTACCGCTCACAGATGGAGATCAAGACAGGCTCCGCCGCCGAGAAGATCGGGGCCGCGGCCAAGGCGGGGGATGTGGACCTGGTGGTCATCTCCACCCAGGGACGCTCCAGGCTCAAGCGGTGGGTACTCTCCCACGTGACCATGGACGTGATCCATCAGACCACGCCGCCCCTGCTGGTGATCCGCCCCACCGACGACTGGCGCAGCACGAGGACGCGGTTCAAGCGGCTGCTGGTGGCCCTGGACGGGTCGGCCACCGCCGAGCAGGTCCTGCCCCACGTGCACGAGGTCGCCTCCAAGTTCAACAGCGAGGTGGTCCTCCTGTCCGCCCCCGAGGGGTCGCAGTCTGACGACTTCGTGGACAAGATGAAGAGCTACCTGGACCGCATCGCGGAGCTGCTGCAGGGCAAGGGGGTGGACGCCAGGCCCATGGTGGTGGAGACCGCCCCGGTCCAGGCCATCCTCTCTGTGTGCGAGGAGCAGCGCTCGGACCTGATCATGCTGGTCAGCCACGGCGTGGGAGGCGTCGAGCGCCAGGAACAGGTCCGGGTGGGCAGCGTGGTGGATTCCCTGCTTCAGGAGGCCAAGTGCCCCATCTTCCTGGTCTCCGCGCTGCCGGAGCAGGAAGGCAAGAAGGAGTAGCCTGGTTATTGATCCCGGGCGCGCGCGGCCTGCTGCTCACACCGCTGTATCAGGGCTTCGTTGATACGCTCATAGAAGGTTTCAAACGCCCGCCCCACCACGGGCCATGTCATCCGCACGGCCACGCCCTCGAACCGTTCCCCGTGGACCATCTCCGTTGTCTCCGGATCCATCGCGCGGATCTTGAAGTAGTGGGTCCCTGTCATCAGCCGCCGGGGCCCGCCGCGCCACCTCAGCTCGCGCTGCTCGTCAATGGCCTCCACCATCACCGAGAATGGAAAGGAGCGCCCCATGAGCTGGAGCGTCAATGGCACCCTGGCTCCGGCCACCGGATTCCCTCGGAACTGAACACAGGGATTCCACTCAGGGTAGGCTTCGAAATCGCTCAACACTTCCCACACCACGGCTACCGGAGCCTTGATGGTAAACCGGCTCTCCGGGTTCACTGAACGGCTCATTCCGCCTCTCCTTCAGCACAGCCTCGTTGACAACAATTTGGGATCCACTTCTAATTTTCATTAGCGGTGATACAGACAAGCCATGATACCGGACGAGGTGCGGATCAGCTCGCTGTCCTGAACATCCAGCGCACATGCGTGCACGATGGCCCGGGCATCCGCACCACCGTGTTCTTCAGGGGATGCCCCCTCCAGTGCGCGTGGTGCCAGAACCCTGAGGCCCAGCAGTTTGTCCAGCCGTCCGCTCCCGAGGCGAGCCGCTCGGTCCGGCAGATCATGAGCGTCATAAACAGGGACCGGGACTACTACGACACCACCCATGGAGGCGTCACGCTCAGCGGCGGCGAACCTCTGGCGCAGAGCACGACCTGCCTGCAGTCACTGCTCGGCGCCCTGAGGGACGACGGCCTGAGCGTCACGGTGGAGACCGCGGGAGATGTCTCCTGGCGCGTGTTCGAGGCCTGCTCGCCCTCGGTGGATCTGTTCCTGTTCGATGTGAAGGCCGTGGGCGACCCGGCCCTGCACGAGCGGCTCACGCGGCGCGACGGCCGGCGGATCGAAGACAACCTCCGCCGCCTGGTCGCCTCCGGCGCCGAGGTCCAATTGCGTATGTGTGTGGTCCCTGGACACAACGACGGGGCCGAGAACATCGCGGCCACCGCCGACCTGCTCAAGTCCCTGGGCCACTCTTCCATCGAGTTGATGCGCTACTACAACCTGCACGAGCAGAAAGCCAAGCGCCTCGGCCTGGACCAGCAGCCGCTCCATATTGACGCCGAGCGCAGCCTGCAGGCCCTCGAGGCCGTGGCCGACACCTTCGGATCCAGGGGGATAGCGGCGCGCACCACCACCACGCCGGAGGGCGGGCGGAAGCAGGCGACCTTCACCAGGCGCGTTCACGATCTGAAGCAGGACATCCGCGACGCCAGCTACCAGGTCTGCCTGGAGTCGGCGCAGCTGAAGACCGACTATTACAGGGAGCACGGCTTCTCCGGGCCCCGGGCGGTCAAGCGCGCCGGCGTCCTGCGCCATATCCTCAACAACAAGCAGGTCATCGTGTACCCCCACGAGCTGTTGGTGGGGAACTACACGGCCAAGCGCGTGGCGGGCAACGTCTGGGTGGACTACTTCGGGGCGGCCATGGCGCTCACAATGTGGGCCATCGACCGCCAGAAACCCATCGGCTTCACCTGCTCCTTGCGCGAGAAGCTCCAGTTCTACACCCGGATCGCCCCA
Organism: uncultured Kofleriaceae bacterium; assembly: GCA_964497805.1. Taxonomy (GTDB): domain Bacteria; phylum Myxococcota_A; class Polyangia; family CAZCFB01; genus CAZCFB01. Next base: position 24,800 of record CAZCFB010000032.1, on the reverse strand, counting down.
TTCTGGGCCTCCAAGGGGCTCATCGACCGGGTGTTCTCGTCGCCCCTCGGGCTCCTGCTGTACATGGCGCGCACCGTCGAGAAGCGCATCGGCTTCAACAACAACGCGGCCGGGATCGCGCACTACATCGTCAACTGTGATCGGCTGGTGCGGCTGGGCACAGCGGGCATCGCCCTGGAAGCAGAAGAGAAGCTCCAGGGAGCTCATGATCCGGAGTTCTATGAAGGCGTGCTGGTGGCGCTCAGGGCCCTGGAAGAGTTCTCCCAGCGCTACGTATCGCAGCTGCGCGCCGCCGCCCAGCGCGAACCGGACGCCAACCGCCGGGCTGAGCTCGAGCAGATGGCCAGGGTGTGTGGCCATGTCCCCAGGAACCCGGCGCGGACCTTCCACGAGGCGCTGCAGTCCATCCTGTTCCTGCACATTGCGCTGTGCACCGAGTCTTTCGAGAACGCGATCTCCCTGGGCCGCCTGGACCAGGTGCTCCAGCCCTACTATGAGGCAGATCTCGCGGCCGGCCGCATTGACTACGAGTCCGCCCAGGAGCTCGTGGCCTGCTTCGTCTTGAAGATCGACGAGGTCATCTTCCTCAACGACGGCGACACCCTGTTCCAGATCGGCAAGCTGTTCGAGAGCCTCTCGCCGGTGGAGACGGTCACCGTGGGGGGCGTAGACCGGGAGGGCGCCGACTGCACCAACGACGTCACCCACATGGTCCTGGACACCTGCGAGCTACGCCCCATCGGGGTGAACATGGCCGCGCGAATCCACGGGGGCAGCCCCGCCGACTATGTCGAGCGCATCGCCGAGGTCTACCTCAACGGTTCCCCCATGCCGGCGCTGTACAACGACGAGGTCTACATCGCCGCGCTGCGCAACGAGTACGAAACCTCGCTGAAGGACGCCCGGGACTACTCCATCGTCGGCTGCGTCGAGCCGGTGGCGTCTGACGACCACTTCGCCAACACCGACAGCGCCAACGTCAACCTGGTCATGCCCTTCCTCCAGGCGCTGAGGGGAGACTCCCGCAAGCTATGGCGTTACGGCGAGCTCACCTATTTCGACAGGCGGCTGCGCCGACGGCTCCACTCATGGACCAAGTGGCAGGGGCTCCCCCTCAGGCGCGCGCGCAAGAGCCTGGAAAAGCGCCTGCGCGACAGAGGCACCCACGAACCTCCGGCCGACATGAACCAGCTGATGGGGCGCTTCCAGGAGCGCCTGAACGAGGTGGTCCGAGATGTGCTCGCCGACCAGCAGCGCATCGAGGCGGCGCTCTCAAAGCACCTAACCACGCCCCTGGCCTCCTCGCTCTACCGGGGCTGCATGGAGCGCGGCAAGGACGTGTACCACGGGGGCACCACCATCAACACCAGCGGCATCCAGGCCGTGGGGGTCACCGACGTCGCGGACTCGCTGGCTGCCATCAACACGCTCGTCTTCGAGCAGCAGCGGTACACGCTGGACCAGGTGCTCCAGGCCATGGACGCCAACTTCGAGCACCGGCGTCACAAGCAACTCCACCGGGATATGCTGGACCTCCCCAAGTTCGGAGACGACGACGCCACCGACGCGCACCTCTGGGTCAACCGCGTGCTGGAAATGTATGTGAACGCGCTGCGGGCCACGGACCACCCCGGCCGCGGCGGCAGGTACGTGGCCGGCTATTACGGCCTGAACGTCAACAGGGTCTACGGCCGCAAGACGCCCGCCCTGCCCTCTGGCCGCAAGTTCGGGATGCCCCTCGCCAACAGCATCTGCCCCCACTTTGGGATGCAGAAGGTGGACCTGTCCTCGGCGCTCAACGCCGTCGCCAAGGTCGATTTCGCCAGCTTCGCCCCCAACGGCACCACGCTCACATCGACCATCGACACCGGGCTGTTCCCCGGTGAAGCCGGGACGAAGAACCTGGCCGGGTTGATCCGTGGCTTCTTCAACCAGGGCGGCATGCAGTTCCAGCCCAACCTCGTGGACCGCGAGCTCCTGCTGGACGCCTACAACAACCCCGGCAAGCACAAGGACCTCGTGGTCCGCATCGCTGGATACTGCGCTTACTTCGACGATCTCTCCGATGAGCTGAAGGTTGAGATCATCAACCGCTCCTACTACACCGACGCCTGATCCTTTTCCGAGGGCCCGCTGCTAGCGCGGGAACGCCGCGCGGAACGCCTCCTTGGGCACTCCCACGCTGCTGATGTTGCGCCTGGCGAAGATCTTGTCCACGTCCTTGCGGGTCAGGGTGAGCGGCGGCATGAGCCGGCCGGTGGCGGTCTTGACCCCCTTGAAGAAGACGTTGGAGTAGACCAGCAAGCCGAGGCCGCGGGTTGGCCCCTCCGCGTGGTTGCCGTCCTTCTCCGGCGTGTGGCCCGGGTCGAGCCTGGGGTCATGCGGGCGGATCTTGCTCACCATGTACTCGCCTACCCGGGTTGCGTTCTCCATCAGGCGGTCCCGCTTGATCCGGGTCATGACCTGCGCCCCCTTGAGCAGGGGCTCGGAGTATGCGCGCAGGGTGGTCTGCCCGTGCTCGAAGTCGAGCATGAGCCCCTTGTTTCGGTAGACGGTGGCGATGCCCGAGACCTGGAGCCCCTTGCCGAAGGTGACGAAGTCCGGCTCAAACTTCGAGTAGTGCTGGTAGGCGAAGAACTTCCCGGTCCGCCCGCCGCCGGTGAGGATCTCGTCGGCGAAGATGGGCACACCCAGGCGGTCGCACAGGGTGCGCAGCTTGGCCATGAACTCTGGCCGGTAGAAGAGCACGCCCTTGGCCCCGATGATCGGCTCGATCAACAGGCCGCCGATGGGCTTCTTGTTGCCCTTCACCTTCTGTTCGATCTGCTTCAGCGCCTTGGCCTCGGCGCGCTCCAGGCGGCGGATCTCTTTGGGGTTGGTGGGCTTGAAGTGGTAGGAGTGCGGGCTGGACACCTTCACATGAGCCTGGCTGGGCTGGTCATACTTCCCCAGACCGAGAAAACCGGCGGCGCCCATCTTGCCCCGCGCCCCGCCGAAGCAGCTGTCGAAGACGAGGATCTCGGCGTCCTTGACCTTGCGCTTGAGTCGCTTGCTGGCCGCCTTGCGCGCGATGTTGTAGAGCATGTTGTTGGCGTCGGTGCCGGTGAGGGCGAAGGCCACCGGCTGGGTGTTGCGCGGCGCGATGCTGCGCCAGGCCGCCTTGAACAGCTTCGCCGCGCCGGTGGGGGAGCTGTCCACCATGCCTGTGCCGCCGGGGCTGCTCTCCCGCAGCATGTTGGCCAGGAAGGTCGGGTCCGAGAAGGCCCGATCACGCTCGGGCAGCAGCTTCCATCCCCAGCCACGGTTCATGTCAGTGCTGGGCCCCTTGCCCGGGCCTTTTGGCGGGTCCAGGACCCTGAGGGCTTCCTTGAGTGCCGCAGCCCGGCCGCCCACCGCCTTGGTGAACGCCTCATCGCCCAGGCGGGTACGCAGCTTGCTCAAGACCGCCCGCTGCACCCGCGGTTTCCGAAGCTCCCGCTGGTGCTTGCCGGCCACCTTGGACAGGGCCTTTCGCACCAGCCGAGGGACCTGAGCCAGCTCTCCGCCATCCATCAAGGTCACCGTGGCCTTGACCAGCGCGCGGGGCTTTACCAGGCGGCGCGCCGGGTGGTTCGGGTCTATCTTCCGGCCCCAACCCCGGGCGCCCTTGACCTTGCTCTTGAGCGGGCCAACCAGCGCCTTACGGCCAGTGCGGTGCCTTGCCTGGGCCGGGGCCACGGAGGCAAGGATCCAGATCCCGAGCAGGCACGCGAGGAACATTTTTGCCGTTGGTTTCACTTTGTCTGGTCTGTAGTGCAAGGACCGGACCGGCTCTGCACAGGAACAAAAGCTCAATAATTCTGGAGCAAATGGGGCAAAGCGGCCAGCAGAACAGCCACTTGTGGACCTTCCATGGCCACCCTCTCCGCCGCTCACCCGGGAAGGCAGCCAGTGAGATACACTTGGGCCTCGGCAAGGAGAGACAGATGCGATTCAGGACCATCGGAAACCTCGCGCTGATGCTGGGAGTGCTGGCCTGGTCTGCCGGCTGTGGCGAGGGTGAGGAGAAGAAGGGAACAAACGTCGCGTGCACCGCAAACTCCGACTGCGCGGACGATGTCTGTCACCGTGGCTTGTGCGCCATGTCCAACCCGGCGGACAACGGCCAACCTTGCCGGGGCAACGCGTTCTGCCGCAGCTACTCCTGCCGCAACAGTGTCTGCGCGCCCGGGACCTCGCTGGCAGGGGCCAAGTGCTTTCACGATCAGGAGTGCGCCAGCCTGGTGTGCAGCTCAGGAACTTGCCAGGCGCAGGTGACGCCGGACGCCGGCCCGGACGCGGGACCGGACGCAGGGCCTGACGGACCTGCTCCGGATCAAATGGTCCCGGACATCCCCGCCCCGGACCTGCCGCCGCTGGACATGACGCCGCCCGATCACGCCGTGCCGGACATGCCGCCACCGGACATGGCTGTGCCGGACATCTCCGCCCCGGACCTGACAGCGCCCGACCTGACGCCGCCCGACCACGCCGTGCCCGACATGCCGCCACCTGACAAGGCTGTGCCGGACAAGGCCCTGCCCGACCAGATGCTGCCCGACACCCTCAGCCCGGACCTCTTCCCCCAGGCCAAGGTGTTGGATCCGCTCGGGGTAAAGGTGAACAAGAGCTCCTACATCCACCCCACCGAGATGAACCCGGCCGTTGCCAGCAGCGCCAGCGGCTACCTGGTGGCCTGGCACTCCTCCAAGGTGGGCGTGGGCCACAAGGTGCACGGCGCGCTGGTGAGCCACTCCGGCGTGGTGACCACAACCACGGACATCACAATCTCCTCGGGTTCGACGGTGAACACCTGGCCGTCGGTGGCCACCGACGGAACGGGCTACATGGTGGTCTGGGGGTCCTACTCCGGGATCAAGGCCAGGACTGTGGACAAGGCCGGCAAGGTGGGCACATGGGCCATCAGCATGTCCAAGGTGCAGGCCAACTACGCCCCATCCGTGAGCTGCGACGGCAAGGACTACCTGGTGGTCTGGCAGGCGGGCAAGGAGATCGTGGGGCGCAGGGTGAGCGGCGCGGGCGCCATCCTGGGAACCGCCGACATCAAGATCTCGGCCGACGCCGTCACCAGCAAGGCCCGGCCCGAGGCCGCCTGGTCGGGCACGGAGCACCTGGTGGTGTGGGAGGACAAGCGGACCAGCGGCACGGGGTGGGACATCCATGGCCGGGTAGTCTCCAAGGCAGGGTCCCCCGTGGGGAGCGCGGACCTCGTCATCTCCGCAGCCTCCGGAAAGCAGTACCTCCCGGCCGTGGCCAGCGACGGCAAGGACTTCATGGTGGCGTGGGCCGACTTCCGCAACAGCACCTCTATCCCGATCATCACCGGGGCCCGGGCGCAGGCATCCCCCTCCCCCAAGGTGCTGGACACCCAGGGCATCCCCGTGGCCACCGGCACCTACAAGTACACCCATCCCCATGTGGCGTACGGCGGCGGCAAGTACCTGGTCACCTGGCACCACGCCAAGAGCGGCATCCACCCCTTCGGCGCCAGGGTCCTCACCGACGGCACCGTGCAAGACAAGGCCGCCTTCCGCATCAGCACAGCCACTGTGAACCAGTTCTATCCGGCCGCGGCCTGGGGCAGCGCCAGCTTCCTCGTCACCTGGGGCGACGACCGCCCCGGCAGCGGCGTCAAGTCGATCCAGAGCGCGCGGGTTGTACCGTAGGAGCATCCATGAGCAGTAAATCCTTCGCTCGTTCTCTGGCCCTGTTCCTGGCCGTCTCCCTCTGGGCGGCGCCCGCCGCGGGCACCACCTTCGCCAAGGGGGCCATCATCATCCCCATGGACAACACGTACCAGGGGAAGGGCATCCTCAAGGCGTACGGCCTGCTCTACAAGCTGCTGCTCGCGGATGTTCCGGTCCACTGGGTCATCAAGGTGAAGAAGAAGGTGACGGACGCGGACTTCAAGGTGGCGGCCACAGACCTGAAGACCTCGGCGGCCATCCCGTCGCACGGCTACAGGGGCGGGCCCTTCGTGATCCAGGTGGCCCACGCCGCCAAGGCCAAGAAGATCATCACCGCCTGGTGGCAGGCAAAGCACAACGTGACCGTGCACCTGGCGGCCGCCGGCTTCACAGGACGCACCGGACGGCTGCTCACGGCGGCGCCCTCCATCGCGGTGATCGCCGACAAGAATGAGCTCATCGCCTTCAAGTACCTCAACGCCGCGGCCATCCCGGATCGCGTCGGCGGAGCCTGGCCCAAGAAGAAGGACAAGACCGGCAAGTACACCGGCTACGCGGATGTGCACGGCATCTCGGCCATCGCCGGCCCCACCACCACCTCCCACAAGGACGGCGCCCTGTTCCGCCCGTCCGGGTCGCCCGCCTACTGCCAGGTGATGACCATGCACTGGGGGGTCAAGGAGGTGGTCAAGGAGGTCATCGAGGAGTACCGCGCCTTCCTGCAGTACCCGACCCACATGTTCGCCGAGTGCCAGGCGGTCAACGCCGTGGAGAACGTGGGCCTCTTCCTCACCACCAAGGGCTTCGACATCGACAACAAGCTGTCAGGCAAATACGCCTTCCTCAACTCGGACACGCCCTTCGCCCAGATGGACGGCGGGTTCAAGGTGCTCAACGGCTCGGAGAAGGCGTACTCCCTCAAGGCGGGCAGCAAGTTCTGGGACGCCGACATTGTAATGATCAAGGACGCCACCACCGCGGCTGCGGTGCGCACCGTGTGGATGACCGGCTACTACCAGGGCAAGTGCAAGATCCGCGAGGGCGCCTCGGTATGCGCCAACCCGGTGGGCAAGATCAGCTACCTGGGCGGCCACGAGTACAAGACGTCAGTGCCCATCTCCAAGGAGATCGGCACCCAGGGCACCCGGCTCTTCCTGAACTCGCTGTTCGAGGCAAGCTGCGCCTCGCAGGAGGGGCAACCGCACCTCATCGTGTCCCTCACGGGCCCTGCCTGGACCACCACCGGGCTGGCCACATACACCATCCAGGTTATCAACGCAGGCCACGGCCCGGCCCTGGACGCTCAGTTCAGCTACCCCCTGCCCTCCGGCGCCAAGTTCGTCTCTGCCTCCACCGGCGGAAAGCTGGCCAGCGGCGCCGTGACCTGGAACGCCCAGGACCTGAACTACCTGGCCACAAGCACTGCCACTGTAACCGTGAAGTTCAGCAGCCACGGGACCTACACGAGCCAGGCATCCATGACCGGCAAGGTGGGGTTGAACAGCAAGACCACCCAGAGCAACAAGGTGTCCACCAAGTACCTGGCCACCCCCGACGCCTCGGTCCTGGACGCGGCGCCGCCTGACGCGGGCGCGCAGGATGGACCGCCGGTGGACGCGGGGAAGGAGGCCGCCGTTCCAGACGCCCCTGCCCCGGACACTGCCGCCAGCGCGGATCAGACCGGCGCGGATTCGGCCGCCAGCGCGGATCAGACCGGCGCGGATTCGGCCGCCAGCGCGGACGGAACAGGAGCCGGCAAGGAGGCCGGGAGCGCGGCTGACACCCTGGCCAGCAGCGCTGACAGCGGCCTGGCGCTGTCGCCGGACGATGGATGTGACTGTCGCGCGGGGGCCGGCGCTCCGGCTGGCGGCCCGTTGTTTCTGGCGCTGGTTCTGCTCTGGGCCGCGCGCCGGTTCAGCCAGAGCGCCTGCCGCAAACCCGGAGCGATGGTCAGCTCCCCGGCCCCGCCTCCACCGACCCCTTGAGCGCGCCGAGCAGGGCCTGATAGATCGGATCGCAGAACTCGTTCACAGCGCCCGATCCGCCCGACCAGTTGGAGGTCCACTCCACAAAGGTGCCGCCATCCGTGGTGATTGGCAGCAGCCGCACCTCGCCGGTGTAGCCGTCCACCTCACCTGAGGAGATGGGCGAAGGACCTTCGGTGATGGTGTACTTGAAGGTGAAGTCGTGATCGTTGATCCCGAGCAGCTGTTCCTTGATGACCCCGTTGAGCAGCCGCCGCGCCCCCACCCGGTCCCCCTTCCTGTCTCCAACAACCTCGCACGATTCAATGGGCCCGTTGGCCCATGACATGTCGTGAAAATCCCGAATGGTGTTCCACACCCTCTCGGGCGCCGCGTTGACCACTATCGAGTTGTAGCAATTGCCCATCGCACACCTCCCAGTGTTCCCCTTCGGTTCAACATCTGGTCCGTGCCGCCTCATGAGGCATCTATTTGTAATGCAGCAACCCTGGCAAAATTCAAGCAAACGCGCCCCCATGAGGCGAAATTTTTCCCTGTAAATGCCGGCGCTTATGGTGGAGTTTGGCCCCGCGGAATGCGGCGCCCAGCGGCAGCCTACCGGGCGCTCTGCTTGCGCAGCCCCACGGCCGCGCCCAGGCGGGCAAAGGAGTTCTGGCTCGGCTTGCCGTCGGCGCACTCCCGGGCCTTGTACTCACCGCACGGCACATCCTTGTCCACGAAGGAGCGGGTCTTGCTGCAGCGCTTCAGATAGGTCATCAGGTCCCGGCAGTTGAGGGCGTGGTCCAGCCCGTAGACATGGGCTATCTCCTGCCCTGCCACCTCGCAATTCTCGCGCGCGCGGTTGCGCAGGGCGTCGGCAAACACCATGGCCACCCCGTTTGCGATGGGGGCGGAGTTGAAGGGGGCCAGCCCGGTGGCGTTCACCTTGTTACGGCTCCCCTTCTTGCCCAGCATTGTGCTCTTGCCGCCGAAGAGAACCATGATGTAGTCGCCCTTCATTGGCCGCTGGGAGACCACCTTGACGTCGAACGGCGCGAACTTGACCCGCACGCAGTCCACGATCTTCTGCCAGGAGCTGAACGATCCCCGAAATGGCGGGAACGTCAGCTCCTCCTTGCCGCTGTTGGAGACGATGCTCGACTGGTTCTGGCGCGCGTCGTCGATGCCCGAGGTGAGCACGGCCCCCTCCCGGTTGAGGTAGATCACCCGGGACGGTTCGCCTGGCCGGAGGACCAGGGGGAACCGCACATGCATGTCCTCAAGCACCTCCTTGACGTCCTCCACCCGGGGCGCCTTCTGCTCCAGTTGGAGGTAGACCAGGATCCCGCCCACCGCCATGGAGCCGCCGATCAAGAAGCCGAGGAGGGCCCACAGGCCGGTTCGCTTGCGGGGGCGGGGTGCGCGCTGCGCGGGGCTTGGCCGCCGGTGTGGTGGTTCCCCATGGGTCATGAAGCGGAAAGGTAGCATGGTGCTTATCCAACGGGCAGGCATCTTGAGTTAGAATCAGGACCTGTCGGCGGACGTAGGAGAGGAGGAGGACAGCCAGGGTGTTGGCCAGCTGGACAGGCAAGCTTTTGGGCGGAAGGTACCGGGTCGGTGCCCTGTTGGGCGCCGGCGGCGTGGGCGCGGTCTACGCCGGCGTGCAGGAGGACCTCGGGCGCCAGGTGGCGATCAAGATCCTTCGCCCCCGGATCGAGGAGGAGGAGGCACAGGTCCTGGCCCGCCTGGCGCTGGAGGCCAAGGCTGCTGGCGGCCTGGCCCATCCCAACATCATCCAGATCACCGACTTCCAGGACAACCCGGATGAGCCTGCCTTCCTGGTCATGGACCTGCTCAAGGGCTGGTCAATGGAGGACATGTTGGCGGCCGAGGGGCCCATCGACCAGGAGCGGGCGGCCTACATCGCGTACCAGGTCCTTGATGGCCTCGCCGTGGCCCATGAGGCCGGCATCCTCCACCGGGATCTGAAGCCGGACAACATCTTCTTGACCTCGGTGGCCGGCATCCCGGACGTGGTCAAGATCCTCGACTTCGGCATCGCAAAGCTGCTCCACCCGGAGGGCCCGGAGCACAAGATCACCCACACCGGCGACGCACCAGGGACCCCCGCGTACATGTCCCCGGAGCAGCTCCACTGCAAGGAGGTTGATAAGCGCACCGACCTCTACTCCGTCGGGGTGGTGTTGTACCGGATGCTCACCGGAGAGCTGCCCTTTGACGCCCCAAACTTCAGTGCCCTGGTGCTCCAGATCGCGGACCATGAGTACGACCCGCCGGAAGAGGTCAGGCAGGACCTGGACCCTGAGCTGGCGGCGCTTGTCACCAGGGCCATGGCCGGGGAGGCCGCGGACAGGTTCCCCGACGCCAGGGCCATGCAGCGGGGGCTTGCGCCGTGGCTCCCGGAGCATCTGGCCGTGGACACCTCCGCCCCGCCGGCCCAGCCCCATACGCCCGCGGGCCCGCTGGAAGAGGTGGACACAATCGAGATGACCGACGACCAGCCGGTCTCGTTGATCTGGGGCGCCACCGGGCCAGGACCGGCCGCGGCCCGGGATGGGGAGCTGCCCCGGGCGACCACCCTCTCCCTGAGCACGGGACAGAGCACAGCCACGGTTCCAGGACGGGCTGGCCCACGTCGCCCATGGGTCGCGCTGGCCGGCCTCGCCCTTGTGCTCCTGGCAGCAGGCCTGACCGTCTACCACTTCGCGGGTCAGACGCCGCCCGCAGCGGCGCCCGGCGCGGATGAAAGCGTGGCCATGGCGGCCAAACAGGTAGAGGCCCCCGGGGAGGTCCCGGCGGCGGCGCCCGACGCCAGCCCTGTGGCGCGTGTCATCGCCCCCCGGATCCATCCGCAACCGGACCTGGCCCTGGCGGCGGACCAGGCCAAGGTCCATGCCCGCAGACAGGCCGCAGCCAAAAAGCTCAAGCCTGGAGGGCTGCGCGTGGGGTTGCTCTCGGCCGCTGGCAAGCCCATCGTGGCGCCGGTCATGGTGGACGGCGTGAACCGCGGCCATACGCCGCTGCTGCTTCAGGGATTGCGGCCAGGCCGCCACAAGATCGAGCTGCGGCCACCCGGCCTGGATCCGATCCAGCGCACCGTCCGGATCCGCCCGGGCCAGACCGCGGCCCTGCCCGTCAGGGTCGGGGCCGGGCAGGAGTGACCGTGGAGAGCACCGGCACCCAGGGCAGCGGCGCCCGACACGGTTGGCTCAGCGGGTGGATATTCAGGGTCGGCCTGGTTGCCCTCCTGCTCGCCGCCCCGGCCCAGGCCCTGGCCGCTGAAGATCTGTTGAAGTCAGGCATCGAGGCCTATGGGCTGGCGGATTTCAAAGGATCCAGACGCACTCTCGAAAAGGCCGCCGCCAGCACCACCGACACTGCCATGCTCGCGAGGATCCACTTCTATATCGGCTGCAACGAGGTGGCGCTCAAGCGAATGAAACAGGCGCGCGGCTCCTTCCGCCGCGCGGTGAAGCTGGCGCCGGCCATGGCCCCGGAGCCGGGCGAACACAAGCCCGCGGTGATAGAGGCGTTCCGCCTGGTGCGGGCCTCCATGGTGGGGCTGCTGCGGCTGTCGGTCGGTCCTGGCCAGGCGGAGGTCTTGCTGGACAATCGCCGGCTGAGCGGCGCCCTCTCCACTCCCCGGGCCCTGTCGGCGGGCGTCCACAGCGTGGAGGTGCGGCGCGACGGCGTGGCCCCCTACAAGAAGAAGGTGGAGATCGAAGCATGGGCCGAGCCAACCGAGCAACAGCGGCTGCGGATCCTTGAGGGTGAGCTCCGACAGACCTCTCTGGACATCCCGCGCGTTCGCAAGCCCGCGCCCCGCCCCGCCGCCATCTCCCCGCCGCCACCAGCGCCGTCAGGCCGCCGGACCAGGACCATCCTGGGCTACACGGCCGTGGCCCTGGCCGGGGCGGCCGCCGCGGGCGCGGGTGTGCTCTACGGGCTGGGCATCAGCCGGGGCGACGAGGCCCACGCGCTCTACAAGGAGACCAGCGTCCCGGGTGTGGCCGCCATGCATCGCGAGGACGTGGAGGCGGCCCAGGAGCTGGTCATCGGAGGCCATGTCTCGCCGGGGTCGCCGCCGCCTCCCTGGGCCTGGCCATCTACGCGCTGGTCACCCGCCCGGCTGAAGGGGCCGAACAGAGCAGCGCGCTGGCGGCCAGCGCCAGCCTGAGCCTTACCCCCGACGGTGTGTGGCTCCGGGGGAGGTTCTGATGCGCCTGGCCTGCACATGCCTGGCCCTGCTTGCCGTCGCTCTTCAGGGCTGCTGGGCCCTGGACAACCCCATCGATCCTGCCCTGTGCGGAGATGACAGCTGCGCCATCAAGGGCGCCTGCTATCCACGGGGCGGGGCGTCGCCCGGAGATGGCTGCAGGGTCTGCGATCCGGTCTTCAGCCGGTTCACGTGGGCCCCGGCCCCCGGCTGCATGATCACCGTGGCCGGCGACGGAGAGAAGGGCCTCAGGAACGGCCCGGCAGCGGCGGCCCGGTTCCACTACCCGGTTTCATTCGCCGTGGCAGGGCCGGGGCGGATCTTCGTCGTTGAGGCGGAGAAGCATGTCATCCGCATGGTGGCCAACGGGGCGGTCACCACCTTCGCCGGCTCGGGTAAGGAGGGCAACGACGACGGCCCGCTGCTCCAGGCCCGCTTCAGCTGGCCCGCCGGCATTGGCCTGGGCCAGCCCACCGGCATCTTCATCGCCGACTCGGGCAACGGCGCGGTGAGGCGGATCCAGGCTGCAAAGGTCAGCATGCTGGCCGGCGGTGCCTGGGGCGACCGGGACGGCATCGCTTCTTCGGCCAGCTTTCGCAACCCCACCGGCGTGGCCGTGGCAGGAGGCGGCGCCGTGTATATCTCGGACTCCGAGAGCCATGTCATCAGGCGGATCAAGGACGGCAAGGTCAGCACCCCTGCCGGCAAGAACCCCGCGGGCGGCACCCCGTTCAAGGGCAGGGCGGACGGCAAGGGCGCGACGGCAAGGTTCAACGCGCCAGAGGGCCTCGATGTGGATAGCCAGGGCAACCTGTTCATCGCCGACACCGACAACTGCCTCGTGCGCAAGATGCGGCCCGATGGCATGGTTTCCACCGTGGCAGGCAACAGATATGGCTGCCTGCCCTCGACCAAGGAAACATGCGCCGACGGAAACGCCTTGAGCAAGGCAACCCTCGCCTACCCCATTGACCTGGCCGTGGCAGGGGATGGGCGCGTCCTCGTCGCGGATGAGAGCTGCAACCGCATCCGCATGATCCACAAGGGGAAGGTGAGCACCGTGGCTGGCGGCGATGACTGGGATGACGCAGAAGGCCCCCTGGGTAAGGCCCGCCTCTACGGCCCCACCGGGGTTGATGTGGACAGCGCCGGCTACATCTATGTGCTCGACGGGGGGAACCTGAAGATCAAGGTGATGCGCCTGAAGTAGGGCCGCGCGATCACACCTCAGTTGGCGGGGGTATTGGAGTAGACCGAGTGGTTGCGGCACGGCTGGCCGCGCAGGGATGGGCACGCGGGCAGCGGCGCCTCGGCCTTGGCCCCCGGGATCAGGGACAGCGCAACGCTCGACGGGCGTGAGACGTCGTGGCCGATGGTATGGACCGTCCCCACAGCCACCTTCTCCAGCTCGAACTTCCAGCGGGCGCGGGTGCCGCCGGGCGTGTCCACGGTGAAGCGAATCTTGGACCCCTTGCGGAAGGCGTGGCCGAAGCCGCCGAAGGCCACGCGGGCCAGTACATACTTGCCGGGAACGAGGGGCTGGTAGTCCTTCAAGGTGAAGGAGGGGCGGGGCCAGAGCGCGTTGGAGAGGGCGGGGTTGAGCTTGCGCCGGCTCGCCCTTAGCCAGCCGCTCTGCACGTACATCTCCTTGCCGTCGGGGCGCACCTCGCTGATGGTCACCTGCAGATCGGCCTCGGTGGCCGTGGACTTGACCCACAGGTCAGCGCTGCCGTTACCCAGCAGCACCTTGTCTGCGGTGAGGGCGGGGGTCTCGAACACAGCGGCCTTGCCCGTGGCCAGGGCCTTCCAGTCCCACTTGGGCAGCTTGGAGTTGACGCTGCCGCTCTTCAGGTTGGTGCGCACCCCCGCCTTGGGGTCGTGCTGGAACGACGCCGCGGAGGCGGCGGCGGTGGGCTTGCTCAGGCTCAGCTTCCCGCCGGAATGCAGGTAGTAGCGCAGCACCTTGGCCCCGGTGGGCGGCCAGGCTGCGAATTTGCGTGAGAACAGCCCGCCCACGCCTCCCTTGTCGCTGGTGGAGCCGCCGCTCTCGAAGAAGTTCTGCACCATGGGCTCGGCCTCCCACTTGGCCTTGGCCTCGGCCAGGTTCTTGACCGACTTGAACCGCTTGAGGTCCGGCACCGTCACCATGGAGCCGTAGACCTTCTCGAACAACATGGGAGAGATGGTTATCAGGCCCGCTGGCATGGTGGGCACGCGGCGCGCCACGTACATGTCCAGGAAGGCCTTCCACTCGGCCAGCGCGTCGGGCTGGAAGCAGTCGTTGTGCACCCCGTTGTAGGTGATGACCTTGACGGAGGGGGAGCTGGTGAACTGGTCCAGCAACTCGGTGAAGAACGGCCCGGTCTGCTCGTCCTGCCAGCCGCCCGTCAAGAATATTGGCACGGTGATCTTGTTGGCGAAGCGCGGGATGCTGTACTGGTCATGCTCCTTGGGGTCGTAGAAATTGGTGGCCCGGGCCTGCGCCACGTTGTCCACCAGCTGGGAGTGCAGCAGCTGGTTCTCCTTACAGACATTGTCGCCCGCATCCACCATCTTCTTCTCCCACCCCTGCCCGTACGGCACGGCGCGCTTGAGCACCATGTCGATCCACTCCAGGGCGAAGCCCTCGTTGAGCATGCCGCCGGGGAAGATCGTCGTGGCGGAGTCGCCGATGACCGAGGCCGGCGAGATGGCGGCCAGCGACGGCGGGTTTGCCTGAGCCACGAAGAGCTGGCTGTTGCCGCCGAAGGAGACGCCGGTCATGCCAACCTTGCCGTACTTCACCCACGGCTGCGCAGCCACCGTCTCGATGATGTCGTACCCATCGAGGATCTGGAGCGGCTCGAAATAGTCGTAGGCGCCGCCGGAGCAGCCGGTGCCGCGGATGTTGACGCTCACCGTGGCGAACCCCAGGACGCTGACCAGCAGCGACGACGGGTCCTCAGGGGGAGTGCAGATGGTGGGGAAGGCCGGACACAGCGCCTCGAAATCCTTCATCTTCGTGCCCGGCTTGGACGCGGAGTAGCCGGTGTAGGCGATGGTGGTGGGGTACGGCCCCTCGCTGATGGGGCCGGGCAGCGTGACAAACGCCGAGAGCTTGGTGCCGTCCCGTGTGGTGATGTACTGGAAGCCGGCCTTCAGCTTCTGGCTTGAGTAGAAGTGCTGGGATGGGGTGCTGTTGGCCACGGAGAGCACGGTGAGGGGGCGAGTGTACTGGCGGACGGCGGGCAGGTGCACGGAGTAGCCCTTGCCCGAGGACACCTTACGGAAGATGTGGCTCCCCAGCTTGTCGGTGGTGGCGCTGACCACCTCCTGGCCGCTGGCGTTCATGAGCACCAGCTTGGACCCCGGCGTGGTGTTCCAAACATGGATCTGGTTTACGCTGGCGCGAAAGGAGAAGGTGGCGTTGCCAGGATCGGCCGGCCAGATCCGCTCCCCATCCTCGCCCACGGCATCCTCCCCGCAGCCGGCGGCGAACACCATCAACAGAGCAGCCAACATGGCGCTGATACGACACATGCGCGGGCGAGCAGCTAACTCCGCCCCGGACACAGACATCTTCTTTTTCACGATCGGGTACCTCTCCAGCTGATAACGGTTGGAGATTTTATCATGGAGCCCGGGCCGGCCGCGGTACGGCGCGCGGGTCCATCAGCCTTATCTCCGATCCAGGTTCCTGGACTATAATGTCTCTTTCCCACTGATGGAGGCCCACTTTGCACCTGCTGCGCGCCCTGCCTGTGTTCCTGATGGTCCTCCTCGGGCTCACCTCCGACGCCAGAGCGGACGCGCCTGTCATCGCGGTTTCCTACTTTGAAAACACGTCCAAGAAGGCAGACCTGGATCCCCTCAAGCAGGGCCTGGCGGAGATGCTGATCACGGACCTGAGCGCCTCCTCGGATGTCACCCTGGTGGAGCGGGGCCGCCTTAACGAGGTGCTGGCCGAGATCAAGCTGCAGAAGAACCCTTACTTCGACCCAAAGACCGCGGCCAGGTTGGGCAAGGGCCTGGGCGCGGCCTATATCCTCACTGGCAGCTTCCAGGCCCACAGGGGCAGCCTGCGCATCAACGTCCGGGTGGTGGATGTGGAGACGGCCAGGGTGGCGCTCTCGGTCAAGGAGCAGGGTACAGAGGCGCAGTTCTTCGAGCTGGAGCGGCGCCTGGCCAGGGGCTTGCTCAAGGGGATCGGAGCCGGCCTGACCCTGCTGGGTGTGAAGAAGATCGGGGCGGCCAGCAGCCGGAACTTCAAGGCATTCTCCCACTACAGCCGCAGCCTGCGCGCCAGGGACGCCGGGGACAGGGCCGCGGAGAAGGCCGCCCTGGGCAAGGCCCTGGCCCTGGACCCAGGATTCAAGGCGGCGGTGAAGCGGCTCGGCGCTCTTGAAAAGAGAGTGGCCGCGCTTGAGAAGTCCGGGGGATTGATCCTGAAGCCCACCAGCGGCGCAGACCACTACCACAACGCCAAGGTCCACCGTGAGGCTGGCCGCACAAAGCAAGCCCTGGCCAGCGCCACCGCCGCCGCGCTCAGGGCACCCGGCCTGATGGAGCCGTGGCTGCTGCTCTCCAGGCTCCCTGGCGGGCTAGCTCAGCCCAGGGTGATCTCCGCGGCGCCCCCCGAATTGCGCCCCCTGTTGGCCCCGTTCAAGGCCCACAAGCTGGAGCCGCTCTACCGGGCGTTGAAGGCCCCGGGCAAGGGGCAATCCCGGCTGCTGGCCGCCATCCTGTTGCTGGATCAGATCAAGCCGGCCCTGCCCCTGAAGAGCTGGTACCGGGCACGGGCGCTGGAGGCGGCCATTGACCTGCTGCTCGCCCCGGCCAGCGAAACGCCGCTGGGCAAGGTGCTGCTGGATCCACGAGGCATGCTGGCCTCGGCCAGGAAAGCCAGGCAGACCGTCTTCTCCGAGGCCCGGCTGCGCATGGAGCGCACCATGTTGTTCGGCAGGTACAGTGTCCGCTCAGGCTTCAGCTACACCGGCTCCAGCCTCTGGGATGAGCGGAGCTGGGGCCCCTCGCCCACATGGCTCGGCGCCCTGATCATGGAGGACAAGCCCAGGGGCGAGGTGAAGCTCACCATCAAGGCTGACCCCCGCCATCCTCACTGGCGGGAGAAGCAGCCCTCCCGCAAATGGCAGCGGTACTTCCCCCTGGCCACCGGGCCAAAGGCCGCCCTGCCCCACGCCGGGAAGCTCCACTACCAGGTCATGTACCTGCACAATGTCATGGCCAAGGAGTTCGCCAGCGTCCCCGCGGGCAGCGCCATCCCGGTGCCGGCCAGCGCGGTGAAGTGTTACGCCAGCACAGCCTCTGTTACCCATAACCTCTGCTCACTGGGAGTCTTCCCCCACAAGAGCAGCATCGCGCCAGGGGTCTACAAGGTGATCCTGGAGTACGAAGACCCCGAGGGCCGCGCCATCCACAGGGTGTTCCAGGGCGTGCGCTTTCCGGAGATCATGCTGGCCAGGAGCACCTCACCGGCCATCCTGCGAGCGCCCGACAACAAGGGGCCGATCACCGACATGTCGGCCTTCCTTGCGCTGCGCACGCCGCGCAATGTGCACGCCGTCAAGCCGGGCAACCGCAAGATGGAGAAGGTCAGGCCGGAGTTCAAGGAGGTTCGCTTCAAGTATCGTCACGCGGTAATGGCCTGCCCCGTGCGCACCGAGATCTATCCCCTCTACGCGAGGGATACGCTCAAGGTTCGGCTGGATGCCAGGCACAAGCCCCCGGACGGCGACCTCCATGGCCGCTGCTTGCTGGGCTCCGAGCCCCAGGCAAAGTGCTTCTCGGCCATCAACAAGCTCTGGCGCCGGGACGCCCCGTGGCTGGACATGTACCTGGAAAACGCCCAGAAAGATTTGGCGCGGGAGAAGAAGTGGGAGAAGCGCCTGCTGGAGGATGTGAAGGAGGAGCGCCGCCACAACAAGAAGAACCCCAAGGATCCCGAGGATGAGAAGGCCAAGGAGTACGCGCTCCTGAAGAAGAAGATGGCCTTCCTGGTGCGGTTCATCGGCAAGTACAAGGAGGGGCAGGAGCGGCTCAAGCGGGGGCCGACCACGCTCCAGCGGGCGTCCCGGGAGCTGGGCAAGCTGGCGCCCTACACTGTCCGCACCCTGCACTACGACATCGACTACAAGCTGAGCAAGGGCAAGCGCCCGGACGGCGCTGACTACGCAGGCATGGTGCGATATCGGGACCAGGTGATCCGCCGTGGCCACCGGCTCAAGGCCAGGCGCGGCGAGTGCCAGTACATCCCCCTGCCCTCCCTCAAGTCAGGCAAACACATCCTCTGCATCGCGGCCGTGCACACGGGCGGCGCCCGCTCATCCGAAGCCCAGTGCCATGAGTTCGTCATCACCAGGTAGGTTTGGTTGAAGTGGGGGGTGTCGCCTACTGAACCAACGCCTTCAAATCCAGCACGGCCAGCTCAAAGTCGGGTTGCTCTTTCACGACCTTCTTCAGGGCCTTGATGGCCCCCTTCTTGTCGCCGCGGTCCTTGGCATCCAGGGCGCGGGAGAAGGCCAAAGCGGTCTCCGCCTTTAGGCGTTTGGGCGCGCGCGGTGGCCTCGGGGCGTTGTCCTTACCCTTACCCTTGCCCTTGCCCTTGCCTTTGCCTTTGCCTTTGCGAGCGGGCCGGCGCTTCTTGGCCGGGCCGAGCTCCCGTGAGGTGGTCCGCTTCTGAATAAGGGAGGCGAGGCCGCCGGAGAGTTGCTGCTCCAGCTGCAGAAAGTCGTCGGCCTTGCCCGTCTTCCCCACGGCGCCCAGCACGGTGCTGGTCTTGATCTCGATCAGCTTGGCGTCCACCCGGAAGGTGCCCCTGAACTCGAAGAAGTTGCCCATGATGATGTAGCGCGCGGCCACCAACTTGCCGATCTTGACGGCAGTCCGCGCGTCGAACCGCTTGCTGTGGCCCAGATCCAGCTCCTTGATCACCTCCTCCATGCGGTCACGCTCCACGATGGTGAAGCCGGACAGGAGAGGGTCCATGTCGGAGATGAGCATCTCGGCCAGCCCCTTCTTCAACACCGCCATGGAGGGGTCCTTGCCGGTGTAGTTGAAGTAGAGCACCAACACCGCCGGCTTGAGCGTTTCGGCGCTGGCCACCCCCGCCACGGGCAAGGAGACGGAGCACGCCGCCATCATGCACAGGGCAACGCACCCTGGCCTCAAGTTTCTCAGCACATGCGTCATGGGTTTTGCTCCGCTTGCATCGATTCTGGACAGAGCTTGTCGCCGGCGGGGTGCCCCAGCGTGCGCGCCTTGCACAGGGCCGCGCGTGCCCGATCTGCCGCGCCGATGCTCTGGAGTGCCCTGCCATACAGGGCGTGGGTCGCGGCGTTGTCCGGCGTCAGCTTTAGGGCTACCTCCAGATCCTCCAACGCCTGGGTGTGCTGTCCTTCGGCCATCCGGGCCTGGGCCCGCACCAGGTGGGCGTTGCGATGGAACTTGTCCCTCTTCAGCACCCGGTCGATGTGCTGGATCACCTGGGCGTACTGCTTCTTTTGCAGCAACAGCAGGGCCATGTTGAAGCGCGGCGCCGCGAAATCCGGGTCGAGGCCCAGGGCTGCTCGATAGGCCACCTCGGCCTCGTCGGAATTGCCAGCGGCGAAGTGGGCGTTCCCCACCAGGTTCTGGCCAAATGCCCACCCGGAGCATAGCCGTACGGCCGTCTTTGCATCCTTGAGCACCGCGTCCGATGAGCCGCTGCTGAATAGCCGCGCCCGGGCCAGCAGCCCCCAGTAAGCCGCGGAGCCCGGGCTCTCTCCGATCAAGGGGCGCAGCAACGCCATCGCCTCCCGATCCTGAGGCCTCGCTCCACCGGGCGTGCCGTCCTTGAGGTAGCCCACGGCGCGCACCAACTTCCTGCTGAGCTGGCCGTCACCAGCGCCGCACTCTTCAGGAAGAGGCGGGTCGTTGCTCCCGGCAAGGGCGCTGTTCAGGTTCGCGCGAGGATTGCTGGCTGCGGCAGCCACCACGGAAGTGGACTGCTTACCGATGTTCTTGTAGGTGGTGAGAGAGTCGCTCACCAGGCCAGCCACCGCGGCAGCGACGGTGATTATGCCGCCCAGAGTGATCAGGAACACCTTAAGCCGGCTCTTTGGCTTCACCTCTTCATCTTGCTGGACCTGAGCCGCGTCCCCTCTCTCTTCCCTGTCGCTCACGATGGATACCAGTATCAAGGACGCGATCGGGCGAGGTCAATCGGTAGGCCCATATCCTGTCTCCGCCTCAGCTCGCCATGGATGAACCGCGCCAACCATCGGTGGCCCTCCTTGCTCAGGTGGTTGGTGTCCACGAACAGGTCATCGAGGCGCCGGCGCTCCTTCTCGGCCAGGGAGAGGTTGTCGAGCAGGATGGGCTCAGCTTCACTTTGCCGCCCCAGCTCGTCCAGCGCGCTGTAGTAGCGCAGCCGCTGCGGCATCTGCTCGGGCGATCGGAGCTCGCGGCTCAGCTCGTATAACAACACCACCTTGAAGCCCTGCTCCCGCCCCAGGGCATTCATCGCCTCCAGGTTCTGGCGAAACTCAGCCGGGGAGACGCGGGGGCGGGTGGGCCCCATGGCCAGCCTGGCAGCCCGTACGCCATGGTCCACCAGCGCCACAACCCTGGAGTGTTGCCGCAGGGAGCGGATGGCGCTGCTCCCTGACCCGCGCTCCCCGTCAGCCCACTGGGCGTAATACTCACGATCGGTCAGGGTCATACCGATGGCCCTGGTTTCGACCCCGTCATTGGCCCCGAAGGCCACCACGATCAGATCCGGCTTGAAGCGGAGCAAGCGCTTACGCAGGTAGAGCAGCCCCTGGTAGGAGGTGTAGCCGCCAACGCCCGCGTTTATCACCTCGTAGCGTGGCTCCCCCTCTGCCCTGCTCCCGTTGAGCAGTGCCTGCAGCACGGCCGGGTAGATGTCCGCGGCTTCCTCAGGCTTGTTATGGGGCCAACCGTAAGTGAACGACCCGCCCAGGCAGATGATGCGGAAGACGCCTGGGGGCTTCTCCTCGGTCACCCTGGCCCTACGGAACTCGTTGTCGTGCAGCTGCCTGTCAAAGCCGCCAGTCAGGACATTGCTCGGGGCCCAGAACGGGTGGTTCCCCGGCACCCGGCCGTGGAAGCGATCCGGGCCGAGCTCCTCGTCCCAGGGGGAGAGCCGCAGCCCAAGCTCCAGCAGGGCCGTCAGCGCGAGGGGCACGGCCAGGGCCAGGGACAATCCAATGACCACGTTGCCTCGCCGCTTCATGGAGCTAGAACCTGGAGTAGATGGGCTGGATAAATGCGAGCTGGGCCGAGCTGGCCAACACCAGGACCAGGGCACAGAGCAGCACCAGGAGGGAGGTGAGCCACCAGACCTTGTAAGCCCAGAGCAGTGCCAGGAAGCGGCGCATCCTGAGAGTGTACAACCCGCGCGCCAGGTCGCCGCGGCCAAAACGCGTCACGGCGACCTCTTCACATCCGTCAGGTCAGCGCCGGCGAGCTCGGCATCCGTGAGGGTCGCCCCGGTGAGGTCAGCCCCCTGCAGGCGGGCGCCGGTCAGGTTGGCGCCGGTCAGATCAGCGCCTCGCAGGATTGCTCCGCGCAGGTCAGCGCCGGCCAGCAGGGCGTCTCTGAGGCGGGCCCCTGTCAGGTCGGCGTTGTTCAGGCGGCCGCTGTCCAGCCTTGCGCGGTTGAACGAGGCGCCGGGGAAGCTGCCCCGGGTCATGTCCACGCGGGTCATCCTCGCGTCGTCGAAGTTGGCCCTGGCCGCGGCGGCGGACGTGAGGTTGGCCTGGATCAGGTCCGCGCCCCGCATGGTCGTGCCCTGCAGGCGGGCGCCGGCGAGGTTGGCCTGCTCCCCGCTCGTGAACAGGAGGCAGGCGCCCCTTGCATCGGCCCTCTTGAGCCTGGTGTGGCGGAAGCTCCCGCCCACGAGGTGGAGGCCGGCCAGGTCCTCGCCCGACAGATCCTGAGTGTCCAGGTTGGCCAGGTTCATCCTGGCGCATGTCAGGCGGCCCGGTGCTGCTGTGCCAGCGCTGCCCGACGCCCCGGCACAGGGGGGGTGCACGATGCAGGCGCGCTCGATGAGGGCCTCATGGGTGCGGGAGAGGCGCTCCCCCAGGCCAGGCAGGTGGCGGCCATCCACAACGAGGAAGAGGGCCGCTGCCACCAGCGCGCTGATCCCTGCGGATCTGCCAGTCCAACCAGAGGGCAGACGGCGGCCCAGCCAGACCGCCGGCTGGACGCACACGGCGGCCGCCATCAGGCAAAGGCCCACCTGGTTGAAGTAGAGCCGCCAGCCGGCCAGGGTCATCTGGCCGTCGGTCCACCCGCCGACCACCGCCTGCTGGAGGTAGGTCATGCCGCACCAGGCGAACACCAGCAGGAGGGCAAGCTCCGGCAGGCCAGGGGCGCGGGCGCGGCGCCACTTCATCAGGGTGATCCCGATCAGGCCAAGGGCCGCGGTGGCCACCAGAATGGCCGCGGCGGGCGCGGCTGCCCAGCCGGCGCTCTCCAGCCGCAGGATCAGCTTGAGGTGGTCGAGGTAGTAGGAGGGCAGCTGCCCGAGCAGGGCCGGGAGCGAGAGGCTGGCCGCGATGCCAGACACATCGGGGGAGACAAGCTGCCGCCAGTGCAGCACGGCCGGCAAGGCCGTCACGCCCAGCAGCAGGCCGTACCTCATGGCCGCCCCCCTCACCGCCATGGCGCCCCACCCTCCCCCACCCCTGCGATGCAGGAGGAGCTCGAAGAGGAGCAGGAGCAGGGGGAACCCCAGGGCGAAGGAGTGCGTGAACAGGGCCACCCCATGGCAGGCGAGCACCACCCCCCAGAGGCGCATTCGAGGCCGCCTGAAGTAACCGAGCGCCGCGACCAGGGCGCCGAGCTCCAGGCTCGTCAGCAAGACGTAGGCCAGGGCCGAGTAGTAGCTCACCACCGACGCGCTGACAGCGGAGTGGAGGAAGAACCATCCCGCCAGGTATGCCCCGAGCCGGGCGGCGAACTCCCCTCGCCCGCGAAGCAGCCGTGCGCATATGGCGTAGACCAGACCCGCGTTGAGCAGGTGGAGCAAGGCGTTGGGGAGCTTGTAGCCCACCAACACATCGCCGAAAAGGGCGGCGGAGAAGTGGCGGTAGACAAGCGTGGTGGTCAAGCGCCAGCTGTAGACGAACCTGTCGCCCCGGAACCAGAATCCGTCCTCGGTGGAGATGGGTTGATCCAGCGGGTGGTCCCTGAGCAGGACTGTCAGCGCGTACAGGACCAGGACCAGGGCGAGCCAGGCCCACCGGAGCAGCGGCCGGGCACGGGGGGCATCCTGGGTGGGCTGCTCAATGCTCATATCAGCTTAGGGCCGGGAAATTGCCATTGGGCGGCCCATGCTACACCATCAACTAATCATGGAACGAGAGGCGGCAAAGAGGATGCTGGGTTTCGAGGGGGAGGCTCGGGGCGTGTCCCTCGTCACGGATGCCAGGTACATCCACCGCACCGCCGGGGAGGCTGGGGTCAAGCGGGTGGAGGCGGAGCTGCGCCGGCTGGGGTGCCCCCTGGAATACGCCAGCATCGACGAGGTGGAGTGGTATCCCATCGGCTGGAGGCTGCTCTCCCTGCACTGCATCAAGGACGCCCTCGGCCTGGATGACGAGGGGGTTGTGGCCATCGCCGACGCGGCCCCCAGGCAATCCTTCATCATCCGGCTGATGATGCAGTTCTTCACGTCTCCGACCCGGTTCTTCCAACGCTTCCCCGACATCTGGAAGAAGCACTTCACGGTGGGCAGGCTGGAGGTCCCCGTCGTCGATGAGCGCGAACGGTTCGCCATCGTTCGCCTGTTCGAGTTTGATCTGGACCCGGCCCAGTGCCTCTACCTGGAGGGCTACCTCCGGCGGGCCACCACGATCATGTTTCCAGAGAGGGAGGTGGAGGTCCTGGAGCAGAAGTGCGGGTTCACCGGCGATGGGTGGCACGAGTACCGGGTCTCCTGGTCCTGAAATCTACTTGGTGTAGACCAGGAAGATGCCCAGGTTCTTGAGCCCCTGACCCTTGACGTTGACGATGCTGCCGCCCTTCTCCAGGCCGTCTGCCTGCTTGGTCAGCTTGCCCTTCAGGTCGCTCAGGAAGTAGACCTCGACGGCGGCGCTGGCGGTGAGGCCCAGCGACGGGAACTTGAACGGCACGGGCGCGGTGAAGGTGGTCTCGAGGGGGTAGAAGGCCACCGCCATGTGCAGCTTGCCGGTCCCCTTGTAGTTGGCCCCGGACAGGGCGTGCACCTGCCCAGCCTTGAGCGCGGCGGCGCCCACCTCCAGCTTCTGTTCCAGGGGCGGCTTCTTGCTGATCCCCGCGCCGATGGTCAGCGAGACGCCCCCGCCCAGGTCGTAGGCGCCTCCGTTTTTCATGTCCACGGTCTGCAGCGCCTTGGCCATGGGCGGCACGATCACCTTGCCCACATCCACGTTCTTTTCCCCGTCCACATCGGCCTGGGACACCGTCACCATGAAGTAAATGTCAGCGTAGTGCTTGCCTCCCCAGGCGCCGTTCATGGCGCGGAAGAGGTAATGGCCCTTCTGCTTGGCCGGGAGGCAGAACGCGCCCGCGGGGGTGGTGGAGGCGTTGGCGCAGCCCACGGTGTCCTCGCACATGAGGACCGTAAAACTGGCCAGCAGGGTCCCCGAGGGGTTCACCAGGGTCCCACACACCCAGGCGTTCTTGTCCGGGACCGTGTCGGGCTTTATTGGGGTCTTGTCCGGCGGCGGCGCGCTGTCGCTGGCGTCCACCGTGGCGTCCAGCGCCCCGGCATCCAGCCTGGCCGGCCTGCTGTCACTGTTAACCTGCGCGCCGTCGTCAGCGCAGCCCGCCAGGTGATTGCAACGCTGAAGATTTGATCCACTTCCGCGCTGAAGAAGTGATCCA
>CAZCFB010000031.1:11464-44907 GCA_964497805.1 uncultured Kofleriaceae bacterium | reverse complement strand
TACGAGGTGGGGATCCCGGACACGCTCAAGGCCGCCGGGGGCGGGGCCATGGCCGCCAACTACAAGGCCGGGGCTGGCGCGATCACGGCGCGGCGGGTGGGCAAGGAGCCGTGCGGGGTCTTGCTCGGCTTCCCCCTGGAGGCGGCCCTCCCCACGTCGAGACACGGGCAGATCCTCTCCCGCCTGGTGAGCTACTGCCTCCCCGCCACCCCGCCGGCTGACGGCGGCATCACCCCGGACGCGTCCAGACTGGACGGCTCGGCGCCCGGCAAGGACGCGGGGCGAAAGGACGGCGCGGCCCAGGGCAAGGACGGCCACGACGCGGTACCGCACGGCGCTCCCCTGGAGTACGTGCTGTACGGGGGCAGCGGGTGCGCGGCCACACCCGGCGCGGGGTGCTGGTGGCCGTGGGCGTTGCTGCTCGCGCTGCTGGCAGGCCGCCGCCGCCTCGGGTAGCATGGCTCTCATACTTGAAGGAGCATTTGATGAAGCCTGTTTTATGGTTCCTGTTCGCAGCGCTCTTCCTCGCCGCCGCCTGCTCGGACGACACCACGGAGGCGAAGAAGGACAGCGCTCCCACCCTGGATCTGGCCGCCGACACAGGGATCGTGGACACCGGCGCCCCTGACACCTCCACCGTGGACAGCGCGCCCACGGACAAGGGCAGCAGCGACGCAACCGCCGACGCCGTGCCCACCGACGCGGCCCCGGACGGCGACGGCTCGAGCAAGGACGGCGCCACCAAGGACAAGGCCGCCCCGGACAAGGCGACGCCCGACCTCCTGATACCCGACATCCCGCCCCCCTCCGAGGCTGGCGTGCCGTACGGCTGCGCGGCGGCCTGCGTGAAGAGCGCCCCCTACCTGTGCGTCAAGGACAAGGCGGGCAAGTGCCAGGAGTGCGAAAAGGACGCCCACTGCGCGTTCAACGCCGGCTCCCTGGGAAACAAGTGCGACACCGGCTACAGCATCTGCACCTGCGCCAAGGACGGCGACTGCAAGGGCAAGACCCTGGGCCAGAAGTGCGACTCCACCAACAAGCTGTGCGGCTGCGCCAAGGACGCGGACTGCCCCACCGGGCGGGTGTGCACCGGCTCCCTGTTCGGCGCCAGGGTGTGCGCCCCCGCCTGCAAGAAGGACACGGACTGCACCAGCTCCTCGGCGTCCAAGTGCAACACGAAGCTGGGCAGATGCGTGGCCTGCTTCAAGGACGCGGAGTGCACCTCCTCGTCCGCCCCCTACTGCGGCGCCCTGGGCACCTGTGTGGCGTGCTCCAAGGACACCCACTGCGCATCCTCACAGGACGGGCCCAAGTGCGACACCAACCACGGCAAGTGCTCCTGCTCAGCCAGCAGCGACTGCGGCGCGGTCACCTGGGGCACCAGGTGCACCACCTACTCGGCCTCGGGCGGCGGCACCATCAAGCTTTGCCGGTGCAGCGCGGACACCGACTGCTCCAAGGCCCAGAGCGGCCCCACCTGCGACAAGACCTACAGGCGGTGCTCCTGCAAGAAGGACAGCGAGTGCAAGGCCACGGGCGTCACCATGTGCAACCTGCCCTTCGCCAACGGGAGCTACCGGTACTGCCAGAAACCGTGCACGGGGGACAAGGACTGCACCGTGTCGAGCAGCCTGACCCGCTGCGTGTCCAATCGGTGCGAGCAGTGCACCAGCGACACGGACTGCACCTCGTCGAGCGCGCCCTTCTGCAGCAGCTCCAACACATGCGTGGCGTGTAAGAGCAACAGCCACTGCTCCGGGGCCACCCCCGTGTGCGGCAAGGCGGGCAAGTGCGTAGAGTGCGCCGCCAACAGCGACTGCGCCACTCACCTCAACGGGGGCCTGTGCGACACCGCCAAGCAGAAGTGCACATGCAAGGCAGACACCGACTGCCACAAGTACGCCTGGGGCGACAAGTGCGACACCAAGACGTACGGCCGCTGCACCTGCGCCGCCGACTCAGGCTGCAGCAAGAACGTCAACGGCCCCAAGTGCAACACCTCCTACAAGAAGTGCACCTGCGCCGACAGCAAGTCGTGCACAACGGCCGCCACCCACACCAAGTGCCTCCCTCCCTACTCCGGCGCCAGCTACAGCCACTGCCAGGCCGGCTGCAAGGCGGACACCGACTGCGCGGCCAACGGCTCGGCCAGGGTGTGCCTCACAAGCACCGGCGCCTGCGTGGCGTGCAAGACCCTCGCGGACTGCGCGGGCAAGTACGGCTACGCCTACTACCGGGTGTGCACGGCCAAGAATCTCTGCCTCGAGTGCGAGAAGGACGCCCACTGCACGGCCGCGTCCCTGGGCGACAAGTGCAACACCACCACCAACCTGTGCCAGTGCGCTTCTGACACGGCCTGCGCGGCCAACAACAACGGCCACCGCTGCCACACCACCTACAAGGTGTGCTCCTGCAAGCTGGACGCGGACTGCCCGGCCGGGAAGAAGTGCACAGGCGCGACTTCGTTTGGGTCGGGCATCTGTAAGTGATCGCCGCGGCAGAGTGGGGGGTTATGCTGGATAATCATGGTAATATGAGCCTTCGCTAAGCCGCTGATACCATGACCAACGACGGTCAAAAGGGCGTCGCCAAGGCCCTCTCCTTCACCTTCCTGGCCCTCTGCTTCTTCGGATCGGGGTTCACTGCCCTGATCTACGAGCTGATCTGGCTGCGCCGGCTCCAGCTCACCTTCGGCTCCACCACCTACTCGGTGAGCACGGTGCTGGCCGCCTTCATGGCGGGGCTCGGCTTCGGCAGCTACATCGTGGGGCGTTGGGTGGACCGCTCCCGCCTGGGGGGAATCCGCATCTACGCCTACCTGGAGCTGGGCGTGGGGTTCCTCGGGATCTTCTCACTGCCGCTGCTCTGGCTGGCGGAGATGGCGTTCGCGCGCAGCCAGGCGTTCCTTGAGCTGGGCCAGGGCGGGGCCAGCCTGCTCAAGTTCCTCTTCGCCTTCCCGGTGCTGGCGATCCCGGCGGGGCTCATGGGGGGCACCCTGCCGGCCCTTGTGCGCGGCGTGGTGGAGGAGCGGGGCGCGCTGGGCGAGGCGGTGGGGAAGCTGTACGGCATCAACACCGCGGGCGCGGCCCTGGGGACAGCCCTCACCGGGCTCCTCTTCATCGAGATAATCGGGCTGTGGGCAACCGTGGCCGTGGCGGTGAGCATCAACCTCGGCATCGGCTTCATCGTGCTCATGCGCGTGCGCGGGCTGTACGACCCCGAGTCCGACGAGGAGCCGGCCTACGAGCCGGACCCCGAGCCAGAGGAGGCGGAGGTCAAGCTGCGTGACCACCTGCGGGGTGGCCCGGTGCTCTTCTGCGCCGTGGCGGTGCTGTTCACCGGCGCGCTCTCCATGCTCTATGAGGTGGCCTGGACCCGCATGCTCTCCCTGGTGGTGGGCTCCTCCACCTACGCCTTCACCATCGTGCTGACCATCTTCCTGCTGGGCCTGGCCGTGGGCTCGCTGATCTACGGCTTCCTCTACAAGCCTGGCCGCTGGCAGGTGAGCATCCGCAGCCTCGTGCTGGTGCTCATGCTGCTGGCCTGCTGGGTTTCACTGACCCTGGCGCTGATCCCGCGCCTCCCCCTGGCCCAGCTCTGGATGATCCAGCTGCCCGGCTCCTCCTTCCTGCGCCTGATCACTTTCGAGGCCGCCATGGCCTGCTTCCTGCTGGCTGTGCCCACGGTGCTGCTCGGGGCGGCCCTGCCCATGTCCATCAGCATCATCTCCCGCGCCGCCGGGCAGATGGGCAGAGATGTTGGGGGCGCCTACCTGGTCAATACGGTGGGCGCCATCTTCGGCAGCCTGCTCACCGGCTTCTTCCTGGTGCCCGCCCTCGGCGTGCGCGGGGCGCTGATGCTCGGCCTCGGCCTGAACCTGGCCCTGGTGGGCGTGGCGGTGCTCGCCTTCTCCTCAACCATCTGGCGCCAGATGGCGGGGCTGACCCTGATCATCGGCCTGACCCTCTTCTCCTTTGCGCAGCCCCGGTGGCCCGCAGCCGTGTTCGACGCGGGCTTGCACTACCAGCACAACATGGCCCCGGCCGAATCTCCCCTGGACGTGGAGCGCCGGCTCAACCGCTACCCGAGCAAGCTGCTCTTCTTCAAGGAAGGGGTCAACGCCACCATCTCGGTGCGCCGGCACAACGACGCCAAGACCCTGTTCGTCAACGGCAAGCCAGACGCCTCCTCGGTGGACGACATGCCCCACCAGGTGCTGCTCGGGCTGGTGGCCGGGCTGGCTCACCCCAAGCCGCGGGACGTGGGCATCGTGGGCTGGGGCAGCGGGGTCACGGCCTACGCCACCACCTTCTTCCCGGAGGTTCAGCGGGTGGACGTGGCTGAGATCGAACGCGGCGTGGTGGAGGCGAGCCACCTGTTCGCCGAGGTGAACGGCGGGGTGCACCGGGACCGGCGGGTGAACCTGTTCTACGACGACGCGCGCTCCTACTTCCTCACCACCAAGCGCGACTACGATGTGATCATCTCGCAGCCTTCCAATCCCTGGATGGTGGGCGTCTCCAACCTCTTCTCTCAGGACTTCTATCAGCTGGTGAAAAAGAGGCTGCGCAAGGGGGGCGTCTTTGCCCAGTGGATGCAGCTCTACTACCTCGACAGCAAGTCGGTGGCCCTGGTGTTGCGCACCATGCTGCGCTCCTTCGAGCATGTGCAGCTCTGGTTCACCGACGTGGGCGACGTGGTGCTGCTCGCCTCGGACAGCGAACTGGACATCAGCCTGGATCGGGTGCGGGCCGCCTATGACAAGGACCCGCGCATTCCGTACCACATGAACGCCTTCGGGCCGGGGCAGCCGCCCGACTGGTTCTTCGGCTGCTTCTTGCTGGACCGGGCGGCCATCCAGAAACTGGTGAACCGCTTCCCCGACGAGATCATGACCGACGACCAGCCGCTGCTTGAGTTCTGGGCGGTGCGCTCCCTGTACCGTAAGTCGCGGGCCCACATGCGCGACCTGTGGGAGGCCAAGATGGCGCTGGGCCAGGTGTTCCCGCCCACCCGGGCCACGGTGCCGCCCGAGGCCGCCATCCTGGCGGGTAGCCTCTCAATGCTGCGCAGCCTGCCCGACCTGAGGGAGGAGATAT
This sequence comes from uncultured Kofleriaceae bacterium, assembly GCA_964497805.1. Classification (GTDB taxonomy): domain Bacteria; phylum Myxococcota_A; class Polyangia; family CAZCFB01; genus CAZCFB01. The sequence goes on along the minus strand of CAZCFB010000031.1, from coordinate 39,808 downwards.
CCCGCTGGGCCATGCGCCGCAGGGAGGAGGCCCCCGAGGTGCGCCTGATGCGGGCGAAGGCCCTGGCCTCCATGGGCCGCATGGCCAGCGCGCGGGCCATGGCCGCCAAGCTCAAGGGGGACCCCGCGGTGGGGCCGGACGCCACGCTGCTGCTCGCGAGGGTGATGCTGCGCTCCGGGCTGGCCAAGGCAGGGCTGGCCGAGCTCAAGGAGCTGGGGATCCACCGCCCCATCGCCCGCCACTGGTTCCGCTACCAGGCCATGGTCCACCTGGGCCGCCACGACGACGCCTGGCAGGAGGCCACGGCCCTGCTCAGGCGGGTGGCCTCGGGGCAGGACCCGGACGCGCACCGGATCCAGTGGTCCCGCTTCTACCGCTTCCTCTCCAGGGTGGGCAAGGGCCTGAAGAACCATGAACAGATCATCGCCCTGCTGAGCAAGAAGCCGCCCATGTATGGCGGGGAGTTGTTCCGCCTCTACGCCCTGCTCGATTCGTACACGGCCCTCAAGGACCACCGGGCCGCGGCCAGGGTGATGGACCAGATCATGTCGTACGGCCTCATCGACGCGGCCCAGCTCCGCACATGTGAGAAGGTGTACGAGAAGGCCAGGCAAAAGGACAAGGTCGACGCCTGCCGCGTGAGACGCGTGAAGCTCCGACTGTACCCGGCCGATAAGTCCCTCTGGAAATGACGCGTGCCCCCCTGGCCCCGGCCTCGGCCCTCCTGGCCCTCCTTGCCCTGTCCCCTTGCACCATCTCCTGCGGCGACGAGGAACAGACCAAAAACTGCCCCAAGGAAACACCCCCCGTGACCGCCAACCCCCTCCGCCCCACCTACCACCTGACCCCACCCTCCGGCTGGATGAATGATCCCTGCGGCCTGATCCACCACCGGGGCAAGTGGCACCTCTTCTACCAGTACAATCCCACCATCGCCGTGTGGGGCAATATCCACTGGGGCCACGCAGTGAGCGAGGACCTGGTCACCTGGAAACACCTTTCCCCGGCGCTGAAGCCGGACCCGCAGCACGGCATGATCTTCACCGGATCCGCGGTCCTGGACGGCAACAACCGCAGCGGCCTTTGCAAGGGCAAGAGCTGCCTGGTGGCGGTCTACACCCACGCCCAAGGCAAGACCGGCCAGGAGTTCCAGAGCATCGCCGTGAGCGACGACGGCGGCGCCACATGGGCCCCGTACAAGGGCAACCCTGTGATCCCCAACCCCGGCATCAAGGACTTCCGGGACCCGCGGGTGTTCTGGCACGCGCCCAGCAAGCGCTGGGTCATGGCCCTGGCCGCGGGGGACCACGCGGCCATCTACACATCAACGGACCTGAAGAGCTGGAAGCAGGTGAGCGTCTTCGGCCCCATCAAGACCCTGTCCGCCACGCCTACCTGGGAGTGCCCTGAGCTGTTCCCCCTTCCGGCGCCCGGCGGTGGGGAGCGCTGGGTGTTCAAGATCGACCTGAACATGGGCATGGGCAAGCAGGGCAACCACGGCCGCTACTGGCTGGGGAGCTTTGACGGTAAGAGCTTCAAGGTTAGCGGCCCTTCCCAGGGCGCCCGCCTCGACGGGGGCGAGGACTTCTACGCCGCTCAACTCTTCAGCGAGGCCCCGGGTGGTCGCAGGCTCTGGGTAGGCTGGATCGGGAGCTGGCAGTACGGGCTTCAGACGCCCACCAAGGGCTGGCGCGGTGCCATGAGCATCCCCCGGGAGCTGGCCCTGGTAAGCGAGGGCGGCGAGGAGTTCCTGGTCCAGGCGCCGTCCCCCGAGCTGCTCAAGCTGCGCGGCGGCTGCGATCCGTTGACAAGCGTCGCGGGCCAGGACATCGACGGCGAGAGCGGGCTCCTCAAGGGCCTCAAGGGGACAACCCTCGAGCTGGTCCTGGAGTTCGACCTGTCAGGCACCACCGAGGTGGGCCTGCGCCTGCTGGATGACGGTAAGGGCGGCGCGCTGATTGTGGGCTACGACGCAGGCAAGCAGGAACTATTTCTGGATCGCCGCAAGGCAGGGGACACCAGCTTCCACGCTGGCTTCCCGGCCCGGCACACCGCTGCCCTCAAGCTCACCGGCGGCAAGCTCAAGCTGAGGATCTTCCTGGACCGATCAACGGTGGAAGTCTTCGCCAACGGGGGGCGGGCGGTGATCACCGACCTTGTCTTCCCCAGAGAAGGCGCAACAGGGTTTGGGCTGTACAGTAAGGGGACGGCGCGGTTAGAGAAGTTGGTGGTTTTCAGTTCGGCGCGCCAGCGCCGCCCTTCTTCACCCTGATCCCCTTCTTCCCCCCACCAAACACCTTGTCCCATCCCTTTCGATAGGACCTGGAGGTAACCCTCGCCGGGCCAGCGTGGCCGGCGGTGCCATCCGCGCCGCGGTGTTCCACCTTCACGTCCCACATCACGGGAGAGCCTTCGCGGGCGTGGAGGGAGATCAGCTCCTTTCCGGCCAGGGGCTTGCCCTCCTTGATGGGGCGGATTTCGGCAAGCTCCAACTTGTCTGGCCGGGAGCGGATGGCGGTGAGCCCCTCACCATCCTCGGAGCGCCCGCCCGTGAGCAGCACCACATCGTGGTCCTTGGGCAGATCGATCTTCTTCTCTTTCTTCTCCGGAGCCGGTTTGCCGGGGCGCTTTTGATCGTCACCCATGGGGCAAGTGTACAGCATTTTCCTCGCCCAATAACCGGTACGGGCTATGCTCTGGCCCATGCCGACCAGGGTCCTCAACGCGGCCGCCCGCGACATGTTCATCGCCACCCTCTTCTTCGCGGTGATGAACGTTGGCGTGAAGCTGCTGGTGGGCATCCCCGCCCACGAGATCGTCTTCTTCCGCGCCCTTGTGAGCCTGGTGGCGGCCTATGCGCTGATGCGTCGCGCCGGGGTGTCCGCGTGGGGCCGGCGGCGGGTGCTGCTTGTGCTGCGCGGCCTGGCGGGCACCGTGGCCCTGGTGGCCTACTTCTACAGCCTCCACCTGATGCCCCTGGCCACCGCGGTAACCCTTCAGCACATGTCACCCCTGTTCACCATCCTCATCGCGGGGCCGTTGCTGGGCGAGCGGGCCAGCGGATCCCAGTGGGGATACTTCCTGCTCGCCTTCGCCGGGGTGTTGTTGATCAAGGGCTTCGACCACCGGGTGACCATGCTGGAGCTAAGCCTCGGCCTCACCGCGGCTGCCTTCGCCGGCCTGGCCTACAACCTGGTGCGCATGCTCAAGGACACCGACCACGCCCTGGTGGTGGTGTTCTACTTCCCCCTGGTGACTGTCCCGCTGGTGGGCGCCTACAGCTTCACCCACTGGGTCTGGCCTGACCTGCTTGAGCTCGCCCTCCTGCTCGTCGTTGGCCTGGCCACCACCGCGGCCCAGGTGTACATGACCCGGGCCTTTCAGCGCGACCGCGCCTCCAGGGTGAGCATCGTCTATTACCTGGGCGTGGTCATCGCCATGCTGCTGGGCTGGCTCCTGTTCGGCGAGGGTGTGGGACCCCTGGCCATGGCCGGCGCCGGGCTCATCGTCGTGTCAGTGTGGAGGATCAGCGGGAGGTAAAGGGCGTCGGTGGCGCCGGGCCCCAGGCCCGGGCCGGCTCGTTAGTAGGCAAGCACAACCGTCTTGGTGGCCTTCAGGCCCTTGTAGTTGACCGAGAAGGTCACCTTGTGGTCCGCGGCCGGCTTGTTGGCCTTCTCGGCCACCAGGGAGTAGCCGTTGTCCACCATCTTGGAGACCTTCTCGAACAGACCCGAGCTGGTCTTGGTGGCGATGTAGACCGCGCCGCCCGTGTTGTCCGCCAGGAACTGGAGCTTCTTGTGGCCCACGCTGCCCACCTGGCCGTCGAAGCCCACGCCGAAGAAGGGCGCGCAGACCTGCTTGGCCGTGGCCACCACGTCGGCCGCCTTGTACTTGCTGGCGTTCTCCTCGCCGTCGGTGAAGCCGACCACGAACTTCTTGTGGAACAGGCTGGTGAGCATTGGGATTGGGTGCTGCTGCGCGCTCACAGTCGCGAAGGAACGGATGGCCGCGTCGTAGAAAGCGGTGGAGCCGCCGAACTTGTCGTTGAGAGCGGTGATCCCCTTGAGAAGCTTGGCCAGGCTGGTGGTGAAGGCCACGTACTCCTTGACCTTGTTGTCGTACTTGATGACGCCGTACCGGTCCCAGAACGCCTTGGCCCCGACCATGCCGCTGATCAGCATGTTCTCCATGAGCGGCACGTCCCGCTTGGTGGCATACATGGAGCCGCTATAGTCCATGACCACGCCGCCCATCTGCATGCCCCAGGGCAGGTTGGGCCAGAACATCTTGACCTTCACCTTTGTGTTGCCGGTGGCCACCTTGAAGTTGTTCCACTTGAGGCCCTTGACGATGTCGCCCTTCTGGTTGTGCACGCGCACCACGAAGCGCACCCGGGACTTGGTCACGCCGTGCACGCAGGGGTGCACCGCCAGCTTGATGGACTTGTGCTTGGCCGGCTTGGTCTTCTTGCCCTTGGTCCAGAAGAAGGCGAGGGCGGTCTTTCCGCCGCCGAGCTCGCCGTCCTTGTGGCCTACCAGCTCGCCGTCGAAGTCCAGGGCGACCTTGTAGAAGTAGATGGAGTCCGCCGGCAGGTCGCCGTCAATGTAGGAGCCCCCGGTCACAGGCAGGGGGTTGATGCGGTAAAAGGGGCCCTCATAGTAGCGGGAGCGGTACACGTTGAAGCCGAGCACCTTCTTGTTCAGGGACTTGTGGATCCCGGTCAGGACCTTGCTCTCATGGAACCACTCGGCCGACCTGGCGGTTGCCTTGTAGAAGTAGGTCGTGCCGGCCTGCGCCGTGACGTCCACGTACTCCGCGGTCGACGGCGAAGCGATCACGTTGAACGGCCCGTCCTTGGCTGTGGCGCGCAGGATCTGATAGGTGCCGCCGCTGGCAGGGGCCTTCCACAGCAGCTTGATGGCCTGCTGGCGCGACTCCTTGGGCCAGCTAATGGTAATCTGGTTGTCCCCGTCCACCAGCATGGGCTGGCCGAGCAGCACGCTCTTGACCTCAAGGTCCAGCGAACCCTGCATTAACTCAGGGGTTTCGGGTCCCTCGCAGGCGAACATCAGTACTGTAAAACCGATCAGAGCGACGGCAGCGAGCCGGTTCATGATTGCCTCCAGAGCTGTTTTTAAGCGGTCTCCGGGCGTAATTATACGACAATTATGTAAATTTCGGAAGGGGGGGGACTTTAGCGGTATACCGCGATGTAGTGGTAGGGCAGGGTGTCGTGGTCCAGGGAGACGCGCGTGTAGCCCACGGCGGCGAGCTCCTTGTCCAGCTTCATTGCGCAGATCCGCATGGCCTCGGGCGGGCCTACAGGGATGTCACCCTTCTTGAATTCCACAATGATGAGCCGGCCTTCTGGCTTGAGGCTTGACCGGAGCTTCTTGAAGTAGGCCTCACGCCCCTGAATGTGATGGGTTGTGTCCGCCACCAGGATCCGATCCACCTTCTCCGGGATCTTCGCGTCATCCGGAGCGCCTAGCACGGGGACCACGTTGCCCAGCCCGGCCTTCTCCGCCCGCTTCTTGAGGTAGGCCGCCATGTCCGGTTCGATGTCCACGCCGTACACCTTTCCCCTGGGCAGGGCCACGGCCAGCCGCACCACGTAGTAGCCCGTGCCGGAGCCGACCTCGGCCACCTTCATGTCCGGGGTGAGCTGCATGGCGGCCAGCACATGCTCCGGCTTCTGGAAGGCGTCCCGCTTGGGATCGTCAAAGATCTTGGCCCACTTCTCGGCATCGTTGAACCGGTGGTGGACGGTGTGGTGCTTGTAGGTGTGGTGCCCCTTCTTCTTGAGAGGGCACTCCTTCTCAGCCGTCGCCGTCGCCGGTTGTTGCTTCTGAGGTGTAGCGCAGGATAAGGGGGGGAGGGCCAGGAGGGCCAGGGCCAGGGCCGGGGCCAGGCGCATCACTTGGATTTCTTCGCGAACTTCCCGTTCAGGTAGATGACCATGGGGCTGGCGATGAAGATGGTGGAGTAGGTACCAGCCACCACGCCCAGGGTCAGGGCGAAGGCGAAGGTGCGCAGCACGCCGGTGCCCACCACCCAGATGGAGACGCAGGTGAAGAGCGTGGTCAGCGAGGTGAGCAGGGTGCGGCTCAGGGTCTCGTTGAGGGAGGCGTTGACCACCAGCGGGAACTTGCGGTCGCGCAGCTTGGCCATGTTCTCGCGGATACGGTCGTAGATGACGATGGTGTCGTTGACCGAATAGCCGGCGATGGTGAGTAAGGCGGCGATGACCGTCAGGGAGAAGTCTTGCCAGGAGACGGCGAAGATGCCGACGGTCAGGACGACGTCGTGGGTCAGGGCCACCACCGCGCCAGGGGCGAAGCGGAAGTCGAAGCGGAAGGCGATGTAGACCAGCATGAGCAGCAGGGCGTACACAACCGACTTGATGCCGTCGTCCCGCAGCTGCCGGCCCATCTTGGCGCCAACCGACTCCACCTGAGGCACGTCCTTGACGATCCCCTTGCCCAGGGTCGTTGCGAACAGCTCGCGCACGTTGCGGTCAAGGCCGGCCAGGATCACCTCAAAGACGTTGTCCTCGACGCGACCGAAGCGCTGGCACTGCTGGAGCTCGACCTTGGCCTTCTTGAACACCCCCTCCACCTGCTTGGCGGTCACCTCGTGGCCACGCTTGAAGTAGAGGTACACCTTGTCGGAGCCGTTCTTGTAGTCGAACCGGCGCAGGTTCTCCTTCTTGAACGTGGCCTCCAGGCCTGCCTTGACCGCCTTCTGGTCGGCTTCGCCAAAGGCGCTCACCTCGTCCAGGCGGATCATGTAGAAGTTTTCGCGGGAGGTGCCCGAGACCTTGACCACCTCGGCGCCCTTGAACCCTGCGCCGGTGAGGGCCTCGCGCACCTCGGATGCGTCTACCGCCTTGGAGAACTCAACCTGGATCTCGGAGCCGCCCTTGAAGTCGGTTCCGTAGTTGAGCGCGTCCCCGCGAACCACCGCGTTGAAGATCAACGCGCCGATGCTCACCACCATGAAGACCATGGAGAGCATGATCATGGTGCGGAAACGCGCCGTGAAGTTGATGTTGATGTCTGGTTTTATCCACTGAGCCATGTCTACACGAAACCTAAATACTCAGGCTCTTGGGCCTGAACTTTGTCACGACAAGGTCAAAGAGCACGCGGGTCACAACCACTCCGGTGAAGATGGAGCAGACGATGCCGACCAGCAGGGTGACCGCGAAACCACGGATGGGGCCCGAGCCGTACTGCATGAGCACGAAGGCGGCGATGGCCGTGGTGAGCTGTGCGTCGAAGATGGTCCAGAAGGCGCGGCCGTAGCCGGCGTCCACAGCGGCCCTGGGCGACTTGCCCAGCGCCAGCTCCTCCCGGATGCGCTCGTAGATGATCACGTTGGCGTCCACCGCCATACCTACTGTCAGTACAAGCCCGGCGATACCCGGTAGTGTGAGCGTCGCGTTGAAGGCCGAGAGGATGGCCATGATGAACGTGAAGTTCAGGATCAGCGCCAGGTCGCAGATGACGCCGGCCACCCTGTAGTAGTAGAGCATGAACAGGATGACCAGGATGCCGCCGATGCCGAAGGCCATGGCCCCCCGCCGCACGGAGTCCTGACCGAGGGTGGGGCCAACCTGGGTCTCGAACACCTTGCGCAGCGGAGCGGGCAGGGCCCCGGTGCGCAGCACTGCCACCAGGTCCTTGGCCTCCTGCTGCAGCTTGAACGGGTCCTTGAAGCCGCCCAGGGTGATGCGGGCGCGGCCGCCGCCGATGCGGGACTGGAACACCGGCGCGGAGTTCACCTTGCCGTCCAGCATGATCGCCATGCGGTGGCCGATGTTCTCGCCGGAGAGGCGCTCGAAGATGCGCGCGCCGTTGTGGTCGAAGGTGAGCCCGACCTCGGGACGGCCGGTGCGCTCATCCCACTGCACCTCGGCGTCGGTGATGTACTCACCGGTGAGCTGGGCGCGGCGGAAGTTGTAGTAGGTGATCCACACCTTCTCCGGCAGCTCATTCCCCTTGTCGTCCTTGGCCTGCTCCGAGCCGAGCACCAGCTCGTGGGTCTTGGGGATCGGGTAGCCCTTGCCGGGCAGGGAGTCGATGAACTTCTCCAGGGCCTTCTTGTCCCGGGACTCCAGGTACGTGAACATCACGTTGCTGCGGCTCTTCCCGTCGTAGGAGTCGTTCTGCACCTTGATCGGCGAGCCCTCGGGCAGCAGCTTGGCGATCTTGTCCATGTACTCGTTGTCGTCGTCCACCATCTTGAACTCGAGCTGGGCGGTGCGGCCGATGACCTTCTTCACCCGCTCGAAGTCGTTCTTGCCCAGGCCCGGCAGCTCCACCACCACGTCCCGGCCCTTGGCCCGGATGGACGGCTCGGCAACGCCGAACTTGTCCACGCGGTTGCGGATGGTCTCGATGCCCTGGCGGATGGCGTAGTCCTGGACTTCCTTGACGTACTCCGGGTCCATGCGCAGGCGCAGGGTGCCCGTGGCCTCGTCCCGCAACACCTCGGCGAGGTTGGAGCGGTAGTCGGCCATGAACTCCTTGTCCGCCTTGGCCAGGTCAGCCTTGGTGGGGAAGGTGAGGATGATGTCATCGCGACCCTCGCGGATCACCTTGACCTTCACCTTCTTCTTGCTCTTGAGGCGCTGCTCCATGTCGGCCGAGAGGCGGTCGGCCTTGTCGCTGACCGCCTTGTCCACCTCCACCTCATAAACCAGGTGGATGCCGCCCTGAAGGTCGAGCCCCAGCTGGAGCCGCGATTTGATCAAATTGGAATATACGGAGGGCAACTGCTTCTCGCCCACGACGGTGGGCACCAGGTACCCCACCGATACGATCAGGAGAAAGACGATCCCGATCGCTTTCCACCACCAGCTTCTTTCCATAATGAAACCTGTACGCTTCGACCCGAAGAGGGTCTCTAGTTCTTTTCGGTGGTAATGCTGTCCATGTCCGCCTGCTTGCCCGCGATGTGACTGCGCAGGACCCGGACGCGGATCTTCTCGGCGACCTCGAGGGTCACGAGCTTGTCGGTGATGCCGGAGATGCGCCCCATGAGGCCGCCATTGGTGATGATCTGGTCACCCCTCTTGAGGTTGTTGAGCATCGCCCGGTGCTCCTTCATCTTCTTCTGCTGGGGACGGATGAGCAGGAAGTAGAAGACCACGAACATCAGGATGAGTGGAAGCATTTGGGCCATGCCGCCGCCGCCGCATCCTGGCACCGCGCTTCCGCCGCCCTTGCCCTGGGCCTGAGCCAACAGGGTCATCCAGTAGTAAACAGATTCCACGAGTCCCTCCAAGGGGTATATCTGGTTTTATTCAGTGTTCTCAATAAGTTAAACAGCGAGCGCAGCAATGGTAGCCGCCGCGAGGCCGAAAACATCTAACAAACATGATGGCTTGGGTCAATAAGTACTTGTAATACGGCTCCTACTACCGGCCCTCGCGCAGGGCCAGGAACTCCTTCTGGAACTGGTCAAACCGCCCATCCAGGATGGCCTGGCGGGCTTCGTTGACCAGGTTGATGGTGTAGTGAAGGTTGTGGATGGTAGCCAGCCGGTTGAACAGGATCTCCTTGCTCCGGTACAGGTGGCGCAGGTAGGCCCGGGTGAAGCGGGCGCAGGTGGGGCAGGCGCACTCCGGGTCCGGGGGCGTGTGGTCTTCCCTGTAGCGGGCATTGGAGATCACGACCCGGCCGGTGCGGGTGAAGAACTGGCCGTTGCGCGCGTTGCGGGTGGGCATGACGCAGTCGAACATGTCGATGCCCGCGCCGATGGCAGCCACCAGGTCCTCGGCCCGGCCAACCCCCATCAGGTAGCGCGGGCGGTCGTCGGGCATCTCGTGGGCCACGGCGTCGAGCACCTCGTGCATCTGCTCCGGGGTCTCGCCAACGCTCAGGCCGCCCAGGGCGAAGCCGTCGAAGGGGAGGGCGCAGATCTGCTCAATGTGTCGCCGGCGCAGGTCCAGGTGCAGGCCGCCCTGGATGATGCCGAAGCGGCACTGGTGCTCCGGGCGCGGCTGGGTCACGCACTGGCCGGCCCACAGGGTGGTGCGCTCCATGGCCTCCTCGACCTTTTCTCGGGGCGCGTCGCTGGGTGGGCACTGGTCAAAGGCCATGGCGATGTCCGCGCCCAGGCCAGCCTGCACGGCCATGGCACTGGCGGGATCCAGGTGGTGCTTGGATCCATCCACGTGTGATCGGAAGGTCACGCCGTCGTCGTTTATCTTCATCAGCTGGCGCAGGCTGAATATCTGGAAGCCGCCCGAGTCGGTGAGGATCAGCCCGGGCCAGCCCATGAACTTGTGCAGGCCGCCGCCACCCTGGACCACATCCACGCCTGGGCGCAGGAAGAGGTGGTAGGCGTTGGACAGGATCACCTGGGCGCCCAGGGCCTTGAGGTCCTCTGGATCCAGGGACTTCACCGTGGCCAGGGTGCCCACGGGCATGAAGATGGGGGTCTGAAAGCTGCTCCGCGGCAGCGTGACCTCTCCAGCCCGGGCTTTGCCTTCGCTGGCCTGCTTGGAAAAGCTGAGGCGCATCTAGTCTTGCAGGGCGCGGCGCATGCCGTTGAAGAACTCAACGGCTGCGCCGCCCAGGCCCGCGCCGGTCATACAGCCCACCGCGCCGATGCAGGATTCGGCATCGACCACACACTTGCCCGCCTTGCGTGCCTTGTCGTCGCCGATGACCTCACGCAGATTGTCCAGGCCCGATTGGCAGCTGTCCATGTGCTTGGAGGTGAAGTCCTTCCCCTTGGCGCACAGCTCGGCCAGCTTGTTGCACGTCTGATAATCGGGGTTGAACACGCGAACATAGAGCTGCCAGCCGCCAAAGCCGATGAGCGCCACGACGACGAGGAATACGATGAGCTTCTTCATGGGCAGTGCCCTCCTGAATCCAGATCCGCCTCCACCTTATACGATCAACATGGCGTCGCCGTAGCTGTAAAAACGGTAGTGGCACTGGACCGCCTCGCGGTAGGCGCCCAGGACCTGCCGTTTGGAGGCCAGGGCGGCCACCAGCATGATCAGGGTGGAGCCGGGCAGGTGGAAGTTTGTGAGCAGGCCGTCCACCACCTTGAACTGGTGGCCAGGGTAGATGAACAGCTCGCTGCGGCCCGGTCCGGCGGCGCCGGCGCTGGTTTCGAGGGTGCGCACGGTGGTGGTGCCAACCGCGATGACAGGGCGCGACTGGGCCTTGGCCCTGGCGATGGCCTCGGCGGTCTCAGCCGGAACCTCATACGCCTCGGACTCCATCTGGTGATCCTCCAGGCGCCTGGCGCGCACCGGGGTGAAGGTGCCCGGGCCCACATGGAGGGTCACCCGGGCCAGCTCGATCTCCCGGCGCTTGATCTCGTCGAGGATGGCCTGGGTGAAGTGCAGGCCCGCGGTGGGCGCTGCCACCGAGCCCTCGTGGCGGGCGTACACCGTCTGATAGCGCTGGCTGTCCTCGTCGTCGGCGTCGCGGGTGATGTAGGGCGGCAGGGGGATGTTGCCCAGGGCCAGGGTGGCCTCGGGATCTGGCAGCAAGATCCTGGCGCGGCCGCTGCGCGGCTGATCCTGCAGCACCATGGGGGCAACCGCGGCGGGCTCACCGTCCGAGCCCATGAGCTCCAGGGCCTCTCCCTGGCGCAGGCGCTTGGAGGCCCGCAGCATGCACCGCCAGATCTGCTGCCCGCCGTCCAGGTCCTCCAGACGCTCGAGCAGGAAGACCTCCACCTTGCCCCCGGTGGCGCGGCGCGCTGCCAGGCGCGCGGGGATAACCCTGGAGTCGTTGACCACCAGCAGGCAGTCGGGTGGGAGCAGGTCCGGGATGTCGGTGATCTTGTGGTGCTCAAGGCGATCCATGCCCCGGTCGAGGATCATCAGGCGGCCACCGTCGCGGTTTTCCGGAGGCCGTTGAGCAATCAACTCCGGGGGGAGGTGGTATTTGAAGTCGGAGGTATTCATGGGCCTACAGGAAAATGACCTCAACCCCCGCCGAGAACCCAAACACATGCCCGCCCGCTTCGCTGCCCAGGATCTCGCGGTCCACGTACCAGATATCCTCGAAGGCGATGTCGATGTTCAGCTGCCCGGGCACGATTCCCAGGGGGCGCATGAAGCCTGCGCGGGCGCCCAGGTTGAAGCCGTGCTTGTCGCAGTCGTAGGACGGGATCTCGGTGCCCTTGAGCGGGGACCTCTCGTAGAAGTAGCCGCCTCGCAAGGTGAGCCAGTCCAGGGGCGCGTACTCCACGCCCACCCTCGGCACGACCATGTCGGTCCATTCCACCCTGGGCACATGGGGCGGCAAGATCTGGCCGTTGCTGCCGATGAGCAGGGCCAGGCCCGGGTCCTGCTTGATCTTGTCGATGTCCAGGGAGACCCGGGCGTAGGGGATCTGGTAGTTGCTGTAGTCGATCCAGGTCAGATCCAGGGCCAGCAGCCAGCGCCCCATGCGGAAGGACCCGCCCGCCGCCACCTGCTGGGGGTAGAACTTGGGGTTGAACTCGGCCAGGCCGGCCACGGGGATGGTGATCTTCATGGAGCTGGAGGCGGCGATGCGCGCGGTGATGTTCACCGGCAGCAGCATCTCGATGCTCTGCTCGGAGCGGTAGGCCAGGCCCAGGCGGATGTGGTGGCCGATCTCGGCCATGGCTCCCAGGGTGTAGAACACTGTGGTGGGCACATCCAGCTCGATCCATGCCTCCATGCGGGAGTCCGGGTCAGCGGCCACGCCGTTCTCTTCCTGCTGGAGGGGGACGTACATGGTCACCCCGCCGCTCACCGAGCCGAGCACCTGGATGGCGGCGCCGAAGGTGAGGAAGGAGAGGGGCTCCCAGGGGATGCGGAAGGCCAGGCCCGCGCGGAACTGCATGAGCTGCACGGCAGAGTCGTAGGCCACGAAGTAGGGCTCGTCCTTGCGGTAGAGCCGGCCATGGAGCTGGCGGCCGAAGGGCATGTTCAGGGTGACGCCCAGGGCGAGGTGGTCCTCGAGCGCGCCGGCCAGGGGAACCCCAACATGGAGGTAGAAGGAGTTCTCCTCGTCCATGGGCAGGGTGGTGCTGTCCTCTTCCAGGTACGCCCGCCCCACCAGCACGCCAGTGGAAACCGAGAGCCCGCGCAGCTGCACCAGGCCCGCGGGGTTGTAGTAGAGGGCGGTGACATCATCGGACACGCCGGTGAACGCGCCTGCCAGGCCCATTGAGCGCGGGCTCATGCCGAAGTGGCTGGCCAGGTCCGTGTGAGCCGGAGGCGCCCACAGCAGCGCAGCGATGACGATGAATATGCGCGCTCCCCGGTTCATGGTGTCTTGCCCTTGACCGGGGTAATGGAAACCTCTCCCGATGCCTCGCTGGTTGAAGCCAGGCGGAAGGAACGCACCGTAAAGTAATAGGTCTTTCCCGGGAGGAGCCCGTTGAGGCGGAGCCGGGGCCGGGACGCGGGGGTGGCGGCGGGCTGGAAGCCGGCGTCGGTGTAGGTGTGGGTCCGTTCCAGGCACCAGAAGGCCGGGACGCGGATGGGGGATTTGGCGCTGTAGCCAGGCCAGCCGGCGTCAGCCGAGCCCGCGCCAGCGCCCGAGTCGGCGGGCGTGAGGGGTGCGCCGCCGTCGAAGTCCCCGCATCCCTCGGGCCACCTGACCACGCTCAGGCCGGCGCCGAGCCGGTCTCCGCTGGCCTCACCGTACTCAACCAGGTATCCCCCGGCGCGGATCACCACCCGCCAGCTCAGCTCCACTGCAGCGGCGGGGCCGTACCCCACCTGCTTGACGGCCATCTCGGCCGGGGCGGGCATCTGAATGTCCGGGGTGCAGGCGGGGATGAGGAGCAGGCATAGCAGTGTTAGGCGCATTTGGGTGGTTGGTTTTACAGGAAAGGGCGGAGGGTGCAAGGGAAAGGAGGGCAGGCGCAAGCGCGAGGGCGAGCGCAAATGATGGTCATGCGCCTTCCCTTGGGCCTGTTCATGACTTTGGATTTCTGCTACAGGCAGGGGTCTAAAACAACCCCACCAGGGAGGTCCCCCGATGCTCGACTTCGTCAAGGAACTTGGAATCAAAGAGGTCAACTCCGGCGCTTGCTACGGCAAGTGGATCGAGAATCCGTCCGGCGGGGAGCTGGTGTCGTACAGCCCCATCGACGGCGAGCCCATCGCCACGGTGCTCCAGGCTGGTGAGGATGACTACGAGCAGGTCATGGCCAGGGCCGAGGAGGCCTTCAAGACCTGGCGTATGACGCCTGCCCCCAAGCGGGGCGAGATCGTGCGGCAGCTCGGGCTGGAGCTGCGCAAGTACACCACCCAGCTCGGCAAGCTGGTGACCCTGGAGATGGGCAAGATCCTGCCCGAGGGCATCGGCGAGGTTCAGGAGATGATCGACATCTGCGACTTCGCCGTGGGCCAGAGCCGCATGCTGTACGGCAAGTCCATGCACAGCGAGCGGAACCAGCACCGCATGTATGAGCAGTGGCACCCCCTGGGCATCGTGGGCACCATCAGCGCCTTCAACTTCCCGGTGGCGGTGTGGTCCTGGAACGCGGCCATCGCCACCATCTGCGGCGACGTGAACGTGTGGAAGCCCTCCTCGCAGACCCCGCTCACCGGCATCGCGGTGCAGAACATCTGCAACCGGGTGATGGAGCGCAACGGCCTGGAGGGGATCTTCTGCCTCACCATCGGCAAGGGCAGCAAGGTCGGCGAGCGCCTGGTCAACGACCCGCGCGTGCCCCTGATCAGCGCCACCGGCTCCACCCCCATGGGGATCCGTATCGCCGAGAAGGTGGGCAAGCGGCTGGGCAACACCATCCTCGAGCTGGGCGGCAACAACGCGGTGCTGGTCACCGAGGGCGCAAACCTGGACAACGTCATCCGCGCGGTGCTGTTCGGCGCGGTGGGCACGGCTGGCCAGCGCTGCACCTCCACCCGGCGCCTGATCCTGCACAAGCCCATCGCCGAGGAGGTCACCCGCAGGCTGCTGGACGCTTACAAGCAGGTCCGCATCGGCGATCCGCTGGATGAGGGCACGGTCATGGGGCCCCTGGTCAACCAGGGCGGCGTCAAGGACATGATGGACGCGCTGGTCACCATCAAGGAGCAGGGCGGCGAGGTCATCCTGGGCGGCAACCAGATCACCGATCGTAAGGGCGGCTGCTACGTGGAGCCCACCATCGTCAAGGCGGCCCACGACCTTCCCATGGTGCAGGAGGAGACCTTCGCCCCGGTGCTCTACATCCAGGAGGCCGACACGGTTGAGGAGATGATCGCCCTGAACAACGGCGTGCCCCAGGGGCTGTCCAGCGCCATGTTCACCGACTCGGTGACCTACAGCGAGAACTGGCTCAGCCACGCGGGCTCGGATTGCGGCATCGCCAACATCAACATCGGCACCTCGGGCGCCGAGATCGGCGGGGCCTTCGGCGGCGAGAAGGAGACAGGCGGCGGCCGCGAGGCGGGCTCCGATTCCTGGAAGGCGTACATGCGCCGCCAGACCTGCACCATCAACTGGGGTAAAGAGCTGCCCCTGGCCCAGGGCATCAAGTTTGGTGAATAGCGTCCTGCTTTTCTCAGACGCGCCACGCCCCACGACAACCCCTCCGCTGTATGTCACATTAGTCCCGCAACCACTGCAGATGGCGTAGAGAACCCCTGAGGGAGGCGACGGCTATTCATGCCTGGCGATATACAGAACAAGAACCACGGTGGCGTGGATGCCGACGCCAGGGCCCGTATTCAGGTCCTGGAGCAGCGGCTGAGGGCTTCTGAAACCGCGAGCCGCGCATGGCTCGAGCACTCACCTGTCTGCACGAAGATCGTGGATCCGGACTTCAACCTCCAGTACATGAGCGCCGCGGGCGTCAACAGCCTGAACATCGAGGATGTCGAGGAGTTCTACGGCAAGCCGTACCCCTTCAGCTTCTACCCCGAGTCTTTCAAGCAGGAGATGGCAGGCAACCTCAAACGCGCCAGCGCCTCGGGGGAGGTTGTCACCCAGGAGGCGGCGGTTTGCGATGTGGACGGGAACGAGCTCTGGTTCCACTCCACCATCGTGCCGGTGCCCGACAGCGAGGGGCGGCTGGACTACCTCATGGTCGTCTCCCTGGAGACCACCGAGCGCAAGCAGGCCGAGATGGCGCTGCAGGACCTGAACCGGGACCTGGAGTCACGAATCAAGCAGCGGACAGCTCAGGTCGAGGCGGTCAACGAGGAGCTCAAGGGGTTCACGCACAACGTCTCCCACGACCTGCGCGCCCCGCTGCGCAACATCAGCAGCTTTGTCCAGCTGCTCAACCGCAAATACGGCGCCGGGCTCGACGAACAGGCGGCCAGGTACCTGGGCCACATCACCGACGGGGCGGCCCAGATGGACCAGCTCATCGAGGACCTGCTCAAGTTCTCAAGGCTGGGGCGCGGCTCCATCACCATTGAGCCGATATCCCTGGATGAGGTGTTCGAGCAGGCGGCCGGTTCGCTCTCCAGCCAGCTGGAGGAGGCGGGCGCCGAGGTGAAGCTGGGCGGGCCCATGCCCGGCGTCATGGGCAGCAAGAACCTGGTGACCCACGCGGTGATCAATGTGCTGGAGAACGCGGTGAAGTACCGCGAGCCGGACACGCCGCTGGTCATCACCGTGGACCATGAGGTCCGAGGCGGGACGGTGGCCATCTCCATCTCTGATAACGGCCTCGGCATCGCTCCCGAGTTTCTGCAGGAGATCTTCAAGGCCTTCCGCCGGCTGCACAGCCAGTCCAGCATCCCTGGCAGCGGCATCGGCCTCGCCTCGGTGAGGAAGGCCCTCGGCATCATGAAGGGCAAAATATCGGTGAAGTCGGAGCCAGGGCAGGGCAGCACCTTCATCATCGAGTTGCCAGCGGCGACGCTCGGGTAGAATGATGAGGTGATGCGGTTTCTGGTTATTGCCTCGGCTCTGGTTCTTCTGGGGCCCGCCTGCGCCCCTGATTCGGGGCGAACATCAAAGAGCTCTGCGTTATCTCTCTCCCGCCAGGTCCAGATTCGAGACCTGGCCCCGGCCTGGATTCATGGGCCCACCACACCCACGCTCCAGTTCCAGGGTGAGCTTTTGCTCGACGGGGAGGTCCTGGATCTGCCCCGGGACGCTTCCCGCATTCTGGGCTGGGCGCCCGACGGGCAGAGCCTGCTCTATACGCGGCACGAGGTGGGGGACCTGCCCACGGAGTCGGTGTGGCGGCTCTACCCGGGCCCCAGGCCCTGGCTCTCCCGGGTGGCGCCGCGGAACCCGGCGCGGTTCATCTACTCGGTTGCCTACCTGGACGGCAAGCTGCTCCACGCCGAGTCAAACACCCGCGTGATCACCCTGCCGGGCGACGAGCAGCAGCTCGACCTGGTGGTGGCCGACCCCTGGAACGGCGAGATCGTGAGCCGCACCAAGCTCCCCCCCGGGGTGATGCCGGTGAACCTGCGGCTGCGGGGCGGGGTGGCGGAGTACCAGGTGGACGGCGCCGCCGACAACCTGGCCCGGGTCAACCCGCCGCCCATGACCGACCTGATGGCCGCGCTCTCCATGCCGTATGTGCACCAGGTGTACGACACGCCCAACGACTTCAACGGCAACTGGGCCTGCGGCCCCACCTCCACGCTCATGGCCATCTGCCACCTGGGGCGGCTCTCAAAGTGGCCGGTGACCGTGAACATCCCCAGCAAGCACACCTCCAACTACGGCGCCTACGTGGCCTACAAGTACACCAAGAGCGGCACCACCTTTAACCGCATGCAGAAGGACCCCAGCGGCAAGGCGGCGTACGGCGGCTACGGCTGGTGCACGGACAAGGGCGCGGCCTGGGCCTACCGCATGCAGGACTACGCCAAGAAGCATGGCTCGTCATCCAAGCCCATCAAGAGCGACTTCTACTACGGCAAGGGCATCTCGGACGTGAAGAAGTACATCAACATGGGCCGGGTCGTGGTGCTCTCCACCAAGCTCACCTCCGCCGGGCACATCGTCACGGTCAAGGGGATCACCTCGTCGGGCAAGCTGCTGACCAACGACCCGTACGGGGACAAGAACCAGGGGTACAAGAACTACAAGGGGGAGGGCGCCACCTACACCTGGAGCCAGGTGGGCACCAAGTGGTTCATCACGGTGTACGGCGCGGTGATCTCCACCGACCCCAAGTACAAGGCGTCGCTGACAGCCAAGAGCGCGCCCGCAACCATGGCGGCAGGCAGCACGGCCAAGGCCACGGTCACCTACAAGAATGAGGGCACCGCCACCTGGGACAAGAACACCCGGCTGGCCACCACCAACCCGCGGGACCGCAAGAGCGCCTTCTACACCAAGGGCAACTGGATCAGCGCAAACCGGCTGGCGGCGTGCAAGGCGAGCACGGCCAAGGGCAAGAGCGAAACCTTCGCCTTCACCCTCACCGCGCCCAAGGTGTGCAAGGACACGCAATACATTGAATATATCAACCTGGTCCAGGAGTCGGGATCCTGGTTCTCGGATAGCGGCCAGGGCGGCCCGTCAGACAAGGCGGTGTCCCTGAAGATCATGGTCACCGCCATTGACGCCGACGGGGACAAGCACACCGACTGTACTGATTGCGACGACAAGGACGCCAGCATCTACCCCGGCGCCAAGGAGGTATGCAACGGCAAGGACGACGACTGCGACAAGCAGATCGACGAGGGGCTGCCAGGGTGCCGGCGCGAGGCGGGCGTGCTGGATCGGGGGATGCGGGACAGGGGAGCAGCGGTCAATGACCAGGGCGGCGTGGCGGGAGATCTGGTCGGGCCGATGCCGGCTGGCGGGGGCTACCTTACGCTGGAGGGGGGGTGTTCGGCCGGCGGTGGCGGTGGCGGGTGGGGCTGGCTTGTTGTGGTGTGCTTCCTGGCTCGTCGACGGGCTAGTCGTGGTAGTTCCAGCTGAGCGTGTACCCCTGGCACTGCTGCTTGCCGTCGATGGCGTAGACGAGCACGTAGCCCCACTTGTTGTCGTTGTAGCCGCAGGTGCCGCCCACGCTTCGCTGAACGGTCATGGTGCCGGTGCCGTTGGCGCAGCTTGACGCTCCGGAGCAGCTGTCACGGTAGACACACACCCGGTAGGTGCGCCCGGCGGGCACGACCACCTGAACCCGCAGGTAGTAGGTCTGGCTGCTGCCGGGCCAGCAGGCGTGGTAGGCCTCCAGCCCCTGGAAGCGGAACCAGTCCACATCGCCCGGCGGCGAGATGGAGGCGGTGGTGCTCTTCCAGGAGTCCTCGTTCACCGAGCCGAGGTTCTTGTTGGCGCCGCAGCTGTTGTTGGACTCCCAGCCGTCCTTGGGCCAGGAGCCGCTCTTGCAGTAGCCGATGCCGCCGGAGCTGTAACAGACGTCGCCGCTTGTGCACGAGTTGCTGTCGCTGCAGGTGCCGGCCTTGTACTTCTTGGCGCACCCGCCCGTGCTGGAGTTGCAGTAGCCGGTGTTGCACTGGTCGCCGGCGCATGACTTGGCCGTACCCGCGCAGGCGCCCGTACCGTCGGTCTTTTTGTAGCAGGTGTCGCTGTAGGTGCAGAGGTTGCTATCGCTGCAGCTACCCGGCTTGTAGGCCTTCTTACACGAGCCGGTGCTCGCCTGGCAGTAGCCCGAGTTGCACTGGTCGCTCGCGCATGACTTGGCCGTGCCCGCGCAGGCGCCGGTGCCGTTGGACTGCTTGTAGCAGGTGTCGCTGACCGTGCAGTTGTTGCCGTCGGAGCAGTAGCCGAGCTTGTACTTCTTCTTGCAGTAGCCGGTGGCCGAGTCGCAGTAGCCGGTGTTGCACTGGTCGCCGGCGCAGGTGAGGGTGGCGCCCACGCACTTGCCTGACCCGTCCAGCTGCTTTACGCAGGCGTCGCTCTTGGTGCAGTTGTTGCCGTCGGAGCAGGAGCCCGCCTTGTAGATCTTCTTGCAGGTGCCGGTCTTCGAGTCGCAGATGGCGGTGTTGCACTGGTCCGTGGCGCAGGTCTTCTTTGTGCCCACGCACTTGCCGGAGCCGTCGCTCTGCTTGACACAGGTGTCGCTCACGGTGCAGTTGTCGCCGTCGGAACAGTAGCCGGTCTTGTAGGTCTTCTTGCACAACCCTGTGGTGCTATCGCACACGGTGGTGTTGCACTGATCGCTGGTGCAGGTCTTGGTGGTGCCCACGCACTTGCCCGAGCCGTCTGTCTGCTTGGTGCAGGTGTCGTTGTAGGTGCAGAGCAGGCCGTCGAAGCAGACGCCCGCCTTGAGGGTCTTTTTGCACAGCCCCGTGCTGGCGTCGCAGGTGCTGGTGTTGCACTGGTCCCCATAGCAGCTTTTTTGGGCGCCCTTGCAGATGCCCACCCCGTTGGACTGCTTGGTGCACTTGTCGCTCTCGGTGCACTTGTCGCTGTCGGAGCAGGTCCCTGACTTGTACACCTTGGTGCAGAAGCCGGTCTTCTTGTCGCACACCCCGGAGTTGCACTGGTCGGTGGGGCACTTCTTGGTGGTGCCCTTGCACACGCCGCTGACGCAGATGTCGTTGTTGGTGCAGTTGTCCCCGTCGGAGCAGTAGATGGTGCCCGACTTGGGCACGGCGATGCACTTGCCGTCGTTCTTGTTGCACATGCCCGTGTTGCAGATGTCGGTCTTGGCCGAGCAGTTCACCGAGGCGCCCTTGCACACGCCGTTCTGGCAGGTGTCGCCGGTTGTGCACTTGTCCCCGTCGTCGCAGGTGCCGGTCTTGGGCACCGTGACGCACAGGCCGCTGCCCGTGTCGCACTTCCCGGTGTTGCAGGAGTTGCCCGGGCACACCTTGGCCGTGCCCTTGCACACGCCGAGGCCAGTGGAGCCGGTGACGCACATGTCGTTGAGGGTGCACTTGTTCTCGTCGGTGCAGGAGCCGGTCTTCGGCTTGGACTGGCACACGCCCTTGACGTTGACGCCGGTGTTGCACTTGTTGGAGTAGGCCGAGCACTCCAGGGCGATGGAGAGGGTGAAGCTCCCCACGTCCGCCGCGCTGGCGCTGTCCACAGCCACGTAGTAGTAGCCGCTCTTGGGCACCTGGAAGGTGAGGGTCTGGGTGGCCCCCGACTTGACCACCAGGCTCACATCGCCTGTGGAGCCGCCGGACGAGCAGTCCTTCTCGATGTCCTTCTCCAGGCAGAAGGCCGCCGGCGAGAAGATGTAGTAGTAGGCGTTGAACTTGGGGGAGAGGCTCACCTCGTAGGTCTGGCCGCCGTTGAGGTAGACCGAGTAGTAGGCCTGAGGGCCGGTGAAGGCTGTGAGCCCTCCGCACTTCACCCCCGAGAACTCGTTGGAGAAGCCGGTGGTGTCGCCGGTCTCGGTGACCTTCCCCGCGGTGAGCTTGAGCGTCTTGGCCTGCTGGCAGCGATCGATCCAGGGGGTGCCCGTGTCAGGGGGCACCAGGTCAGGCGCCAGGGTGTCCGGCGCGAGCTGGTCCGGGGGCAGGTCCGGGACCGCGTCCGACGGGGCGTCGTCTCCCTGGTCCACGGGGGGCAGGTCCGGGCCGTTGTCCGGCAGTGGGACCTTGTCCCACTTGATTGGGGGCGCGTCGGGGGGAGGCGCCCCGTCTCCGGTGAAGACGGGGGTGGCTGAGCTACAACCCGCTGCCAGGAGGGCGCAGGTGAACAGGTATAACGGCACACGCATGTGACACCTCGGTCTGAGTGCTGCCCCTGATCATATGCCCAAACGAGTGGAAACCCAACGAACGCCCTGAATCCCGGCGCCCCAGAGCGCAAAAACGGCCCCTACGCGCGCTTGCCGCTCTCGCCCGTCACCACCCCGGAACCTATGAGGTGCGCGGCCCTGATGCACTGGGGCATATGGCCGCGGGTGGCGCAGGCCTGGATGGCGCGGCGGGCGGTCTGTTCGGCCACGCCGCAGGCCTGAAACCAGAGCTTCCCCGCGCGCCTGACCGGCCCGGCCCGCTCCATGATCCGGCGCCGGCGCTCTGGCCGGGTGAGGTTTTCCAGGGCGCGGAGGATGGCATCCCGGTCGGGCTGCTTGCGGGTGACCGCCACGCAGGGCAGCCCTGTCTCTCCGGCCAGCCTGGGCAGGTCCACCATGTTGAAGCCGCCGAGGGTGATCCCGTCCAGCATCACCAGGTGGAGCTGGGCATGGAACTTGGAGCCGGCCACCATGCTGATCAGGCGGGCGGTGGCGTTCCAGCCGTCCTGACGCACCCGCGTGGTGAGCAAGCCCTCGAACTCATCGCCGCTGTAGACCGCGCCGCACACCAGCACATCGCCGCGGGAGCCCCGCTGGAACGGGCTATCGTCGATGCCCAGGGTGCGCAGCCGGCGCCCGCGGCGCAGGATGTTCTCCAGCTCCACGCGTCACCTCCGCAGCAGCCGGCGGCTGAGCACCACGGTCACCCCGATGAACACCAGGACCAGGCTGGAGGCGATCCAGAACAGCGGGCTCCCGGGGCTGGTGATGGCGGCGTGCCCCATGAGGGGGTAGAGCAGGGCCGCGGGCAGGATCCCCACGGCGGTGCCCACCATGTATGGCAGGGGCCTCACCCCGGCCATGCCGGCCGCGTAGCTGGAGAGGGTGTAGTGGGCCACCGGGCAAACCCTGAGCAAGGCGACGGTGGTCCCCCCGTGGCGGTGGGCGAGCAGCTTCAGCACCCGCTCAGCACCCGGCCGCCGCGCGATGGCCTGCTCCGCCCACTGCCTGGCCAGCCCCCTGCCCAGGGCATAGGTAAGCGCGCCGCCCAGCAGGTCGCCTACCATGGAGAGCCCCGCTCCCCACGCCGGCCCGAAGAGCGCGCCCCCGGCCAGCAGACCCCAGGCCCTGGGCATCCAGAGCAACTCCATCACCACCACGGCCACGATGTAGAGCAGTTTCCCCTCTGGCCCGGTGCCCACGGCCGAGATGCCGCGCAGGGAGTCCTGGTTGATCCAGCCCTGGCTCATGGCCACCGCGCATGCGGCCACGGACGCAAGCACGATGCCGGCCAGGAAGAGGGCCCGGCGGTGGGGAGGCTTCACCTTCAGGTCCAGCGCCCCGGCGGGATGCGCGGGTGGCGGGCGATGCCCGACTCCTTGGCCTGCAGCGCCTCGTAAGCCGCGTGCCGGAACATGTCGGAGAGGGTGGGGTAGTTGTACAGGGTCTCGGCGATGTCCCGGGCCGTGGCGCCTGAGCGCATGAACGCCTGCCCCACGTGCACCAACTCGCTGGCCCCGGTGCCCACCACATGCACCCCCAGCAGGGTCATCTCCTCCTCGCAGAAGAGCAGCTTCACCATGCCGCCGGTGTCGCCCAGGATCTGCCCGCGCGGGTTGTACTCGTAGATGCCGCGCCCCACCACGTAGGCCGCGCCCCGTTCCTGGAGCGTCTCCTCGCTCTCGCCGATGTAGCTCACCTCCGGGATGGAATAGATGGCGAAGGGGAGGGCCTCTGTTTGGCCGGTGGGTCCGGGGATCTTCAAGGCGTGGCGCATGGCCTGGCGCCCCTGCTCCATGGAGGTGGAGGCCAGGGCGGGGTAGCCCACCACGTCTCCCACCGCGTAGATATGCTCAAGGTCGGTCTGGAAGAACTCGTTGACCTCCAGCAGGCCCCGCTTGGTGGGGTTGATCCCGATCTTCTCAAGGCCCAGGCGGTCGGTGTTCCCGTCGCGGCCGACCGAGTAGAGCAGGGCGTCGGCCTCCATGACGTTCCCCTTGCGCGTGACGCAGCGGACCATGTCCCGCCCGTCGCCGCGCACCCGCTCGATGGAGTCGTGCCGGTCGTCGTGCAGCACCACCATGCCCAGGCGGCGCATCTCGCGCTCCATGATGCCGGCGGTCTCTCGGTCCAGGTAGGGCAGGAGCATGTCCCGGGTGTCCACCAGGGTGACGTCGATGCCCAGGGCTGCGAAGATGGCCGCGTACTCGGTGCCGATGACACCCGCCCCGAGCACCACCAGGGAGCGGGGCATGCGGGGCATGGTCAGGATGGTGTCGCTGTCGAAGATGCAGGTCTCGTCGAAGGGCACGTCCGGCGGGTGGTTGGGGCGGGTGCCCACGGCCACCACGATGGTCTCCCCGTCGATCATCATGCGCGCCTGGCCCGTGGGGCTGACGATGGAGATCTTGTGGGTGCCCACGAAGCGCGCCTCGCCGTGGAACACCTCGATGGCGTACCGGTCGAGGGAGCGGTTGATCAGCTCCAGCTCCTGCTGCACCACCTGACGCTCGCGGTACATGAAGTCCGCCACCGAGATCTTCTCGGGCAGGTCAACCTTGATGCCGTGCAGCTTGCCCCGGGTCAGGCCGTGGACGAACAGGGCGCTCTCTCGCAGGGTCTTGGACGGGATGGTGCCCCAGTTGATGCGGGTGCCCCCCACAACGTTGGCCTTCTCAATGACCGCCACCTTCGCGCCGGCGCGGGCGGCGTAGATGGCGGCCCGCTCTCCGCCGGGGCCGCATCCTATGACCACGACATCGTAGTGGCTCATGGGGCTATGGAGCCTGTCGCGGACAGCACTCCGCGTCGCCGGAAGCGGCGATCCATCCACGCCAGCTGTGTTGCTCGTCGGTTACGTGCCACCGGCATGCTCCCTCCTCTTGCCTTGCTGGCGCGGCGCCTCACCACTCCGGCTCGGTCCGGCTATCCGCGACAGGCTCCTCTCCTCGGGTACTGGTGGTCCGCCGCCGGCGGGTGAAAGAGCGCTACTGCTTTTTCTGCTTGATCAGGCGGGCAAACGCAAGGGCGGCCTCACTGGCCAGCTTGTTATAGAAGCTCCGGGCCAGGGCGTCGAAGCTGCGTCCCTTGGTGGCCTGGGCGCACAGGATGTTCACCACGCGATCGCCCATGACCACCGGGGCGACCAGCACCTCGCCGGGCGCCTCGGCTCCCAGGTGTTCGGCGATCATCTCGTGGATCGGGTCGTCTTCCACGCGCACGCAGGCCAGGGCCTTGTTCTTGAGGGCCGAGGTGAGGCTGGGGGAGTTGGTCAGGCTGAAGGTCATCTCCCGCACCGCCTCGGCGTCCAGGTGGCTGCCCGAGGCGCGCAGGGCCACAACCGTATCCTTGCGCGGCACGAAGACCACGATGACAGTGGTGTAGCTGAGGAACGGCTCCACCATGCTGGAGAGGATGGTGTTGGAGTCGGAGGCGGTCTCCATCAACTCGAGGATCGGATCCAGCTGCCCGCGCACGGCGGCCACGGAGGCGGCGGCCACCTCCTCGTGCCTGTTGCCGGGGGTCTCCTCATCCGGCTCCCAGTAGTCCGCCGGGTCGCCCAGGTCGCCGGCGCCGTGCAGCGCGAGGTCATCCGCCGCAGCGGCCCAGTTCTGCGCCGAGGCCGAGGCCTCCACATGGTCGGAGTACCCGATGGGCGTATGGTCCACCTGTGGGAAATCCTTGGGGGCGCCGCTGGCCTCGTAGTTGTTCAGGTCCAGCTCCTCGCCGATGGAAGACTGCTCCGAGAGGTTGAATCCGGCAGGGGCGCGGTTGTAGCTCGCGCCCTCGTCGCCCAGCTCGAAGTCCAGGGATCCCTCGTCAGGGTTGAAGGCCGGGGCGGGCGCGAGCATCTCCGACCCGTCCACCTCCGTATCGAACCCCTCTGCCTGGCGCCGGGGCCGCCAGCTCTCGGCCTGGGGCTCTGTCTCCCAGCTCGTGGCCTGGTGTTCATCCAGGGGGGCCGGGGTGAGAGCGTTCAGATCGTGTCCGGCCGTGGCCGCTGACTGGAGATCCACCGGCCGGCGCACAGGGGCAGCGGGCTGCTGCGCAGGTGGAGCGGGCTGCTGCACGGGTGGCTGTTCCAGGACTTCGGGTGGGAGCTGGTAATCGTCCAGGGAAACCGTCTCCGGCCCTGAGCGGGCCTCCACGCGCGGGGGCGCTGCCGGGGGGGGCGTGGGTGCGCGCCGCGGCGCCATGGGGCGGCTGGTCTGCCGTGCCTGGCGCGCGGGGTGTCCCTGTGTGGGGTGCCCGGGAGGCGCGTGTCCTCGCCCGGTGTCCCGGGTGGGGCGGGGGGGGGCAGGTTGGCCCGCCGGGGTCATCTCACGTACGCCGTACCCCTCATCCGGTACGTCCTCGATGGGGGTGAGCGCCACTGACCATCCCGGCGCGTTTGCCCGGCCCGTGGCAGTGGTGCGCTGTTGCCTGCCGGTGCCCGGCGGTTGTTGCTCCTCGCCGGCCACATCGATATAGGCCTGCAGGTGCCGCTCCCGTGGAATCTCGTAATGTTTGTGCAGATAAAAGGCCAGGCGCAGCTCGGGAGTCACGTACGGCCTGACCCGCATTCCGAGGGTGAAGGAGATCTCGTCAATGAGGGTGAGGCTGTCTGGATCCCGCATGGCCAGGTGCAGTACTCGCCCCTGTAGGTGGAGGGGGAAGATGTGATATTTGGAGCACATCTCGGGGGAGAGCACGTTGAGCGCCGCCGGCCCGGCCTGGAGGAAGAGTTCCTGGCTCGCCTCTGGCACCCCTTTCTGCTTGGACAGGGCTGTACTCACCTGGTCCACGGTGAGCAGGTTGAGGTTCACCGTGTTGGTGCCGATGCGCCCGCCGAAGATCTGCTGCGCGCTCAGGACCTGTTTCAGCTCCTGCTTGTTGAGCAGTCCGAGCTTCATCAGAATATTGCCGAGCTTTTCTTGGGCGCGAGCCATGGATGTCTCTGGACACTTATGATGCATGTTGTGAGTACGGGAAAGCAAGTTGCTTACGTATTTATTCGTTGAAATTCACCTCTTTCCAGCGATGCCTGGCTTGACCGGGCAAATCCGCAAAGTCATGTTTCATTGGCAGCCTGGAGCGTGGCAACCGTGAGCGAGCACAACATCAAGCAGGGCGGCCTGTGTATCAACTGCGATAACCGTCACGGTTGCCGTACGGCTGCGCCCCTGTGCGAATCCCTGCCTGCGAGCGGGGACGAGCGGTGGCTGGGGGGCCGGGAGTTGATGAGGCGGCGCGGGCTGTTGGGCAAGTGCCGCGGCTGCGGACATTTCCGCCAGTGCTGGGGTGAAGAAGCCTACAGGCGCGCACTCCAAGTGGACACGCCCTAGAGAAGTGCTAGGAAAACGTCCCTACCTGTAACGCTTTCATTTTAACTAAGTCTACTATGTGAATCGAATTGAATCTCATTTTCAAAGGAGCTCCAGATGGCTGACCTGCGGACGCAATACATGGGCATTGATATCAAGAACCCGATCGTGGTGGGAGCGTGCTCCCTGTCAAAACAGATCGACTCGATCAAGGAGCTCGAGGCCGCCGGCGCTGGTGGACTCGTCCTGAAGTCCCTGTTCGAGGAGCAGGTGCAGCTGGAGAACGCGGACCTGGAGCAGGCCCTCTCCCAGTACGACGACGTCTACGCCGAGGCTGTGAGCCTCTTCCCGGAGGTGTCCCATGGCGGCCCCAAGGAGCACCTGTACTGGGTTGGCGAGGCGCGCAAGGCCACCGAGATGCCCCTCATCGGCAGCATTAACGCCGTGAACGAGGACGTTTGGGTGGATTACGCCCGGCAAATGGCCGAGACCGGCGTGGACGGGCTGGAGCTGAACTTCTACTCCCTCTCCCTGGATCCAAATGAGGCTGGTGGCGACATCGAGAAGCGTGAGCTGGACACCTTCTCCAAGATCCGCGATGCGGTGAAGTTGCCCATCTCAGTGAAGCTGCATCCCTTCTACACCAATGTGATGAATATGGTGTCGGAGCTTGACCGCCGCGGCGCCAACGCCGTGGTGCTGTTCAACCGCCTGTTCCAGCCCGACCTGAACGTCAACACCGGCGAGGAGCGCAAGCGCCTGGTGCTCAGCGACCCCCGGGACAGCCTGAACACCCTGCGCTGGACAGCCCTGCTCCATGGCCGGGTGGAGGCTGACATCGTCAGCGGCACCGGCGTGCTCACCGGCGTCGACGCGGTGAAAATGATCATGGCCGGCGCCACCGCTGTCCAGGTGTCCAGCACCCTGTACGCCAACCGCCCCGCCTACATCGGCACCATGCTCGACCAACTCAACGGCTGGATGGAGGAGAAGAACCACGCGAGCCTGGCCGATTTCCGCGGCGTGGCGAGCAAGCAGAACGTCAAGGATCCGTGGGCCTACGAGCGCGGCCAGTACATCAAGGCGCTTCTGGGCTTCGATTGAGATTTGGCCCAGCCCGTAAACGAGCCCGCCGGGGCGCAAGGCCCCGCCTGACTCGTTGCGGGCTTCGCCCGCCTGTTGTTTCGCCTGTGCTCCGCCCAGGCTGTGCCGGGGGCCGCGACCGCGCCCCCGGGGGTAATCGCCCTCGGCCCTACTTTCCGTCTTCGTCCAGAGCCTGTAGCCTAACGGGCAATGGGCCTGTTCCGTCGCATCTTCTCCGCTGACTTCCGCCGCGCCGTGGCCGCCGAGGCCGAGGGCGTTAACGAGCCCGCCGGGGCCCGGGGCCCCGCCTGACTCGTTGCGGGCTTCGCCCGCCTGTTGTTTCGCCTGTGCTCCG
>CAZCFB010000031.1:10805-11364 GCA_964497805.1 uncultured Kofleriaceae bacterium | reverse complement strand
CGTCGCATCTTCTCCGCTGACTTCCGCCGCGCCGTGGCCGCCGAGGCCGAGGGCGATTATCTCACCGCCGCGCGTTGTTTTGCCCTGTGCGGGGAGACGGAGAAGGTGGTGGACATGCACCTGGCCCTGGCGCGCCAGGCAGATGAGGAGGACCACCGGGCCAGGGAGCTGCGCCTGGCCCTGCACTTCGCCGGGGAGGATGACCGCCGGCGCCCCATGGTGTTGCGCATGCTGGCCGAGGCGCTCATGGAGCAGGGGCGGGCCAGGGGCGTGGAGACCCAGGCCGGCCGCCAGCGCCTGGAGGAGGCCGCCGGGCTGCTGGAGGAGGGGGAGGGGTGGCAACAGGCCGGTGACTGTTACCTGGAGCTGGGCGACCGAGAGCGCGCAGCCCAGGCGTACGCGCGCGGCGGCCTGGTGGAGCGGGTGGAGCAGGTGTTGGGGGAGGAGGAGCGCCGGCGGGAGCGGGCAATGCAGGAGGACCGCCTGTTCAAGGACCATGAGCTGGAGCTGCGCCTGGGGCGCAGGGACGAGGCGGTCGACCTGCTGCGCCGCTGCGTGG
>CAZCFB010000031.1:0-10795 GCA_964497805.1 uncultured Kofleriaceae bacterium | reverse complement strand
CCTTTGTGGTGTTGTGGGGGGGGGGGGGTTGTGTCGGGGGGGTGTACGTGGGGCGCGGGGGGGTGGCGGGCGCGGCCGAGCCGGGGCCATACCGCAGGCTTCTGGCCGGGCTTGAGCAGCGGTTGCTGCACGGCGGCAGGGTCATCTTTCGCCAGGGTGATCTGCGGGTCATCGTGCTGGGGCGGCTGCCCGTGATCATCGGCCGGGAGCCTGACTGTGACGTGCCAGTTCGGGGGGGATCGGTCTCCCGCCGCCACGCCTGCATCCTGAGCGCGGGCCAGGAGGATGAGCTCTTCATCGAGGACATGGGGAGCCGCAACGGTGTCCTGCTCTCGGGCGTGCGCCTGGGGGGCCGGGTGCCGCTCCCCGAGTCAGGGACCATCGGCCTGGGGGACGAGTGCCAGCTCTCGTTCAAGGGGGGCGAGCGGCCAACCCTGGAGGTGTCTTCCGGGCTGGACAGGGGGGTGCGGGCGGTGTTGCTGCGTGGGGGCGCCTGTGGCCTCGATGAGCTGCTGCCCGGAGCCCCGCCGTTGCAGCTCTCTTTCCAGCGTGGGCGACCGATCCTGCGGGTGGACGGCGGCCAGACCCAGCTCAACGGAGAGCCTGCCAACGGCGACATCCAGCTGCTCCGGGAGGACCGGATCCAGGCGGCCGGGGCAACCCAGGCCATCAAGGTGGACGGCTAAGAACATGCCCCGGGCCCCGAGGTCATTCTGGGCGCGGCTCATGGGGCGCCTGCGCGGCAAGGCCGGACAACCTGAGCACAAGGCGCCAGCCCACGATCAGGGAGCGTCGGGCGATGAGGCCGGAGAGGCTTCTGCCCCGGGCGAGCCGGCCCCGGGGCCAGCCCGGGACCTTGAGGCGCTGGTGGCCGCCGCTGAGCGCGGAACCTCGGGCCTGGAACCGGACCAGCTCCAGGAGCGCGCCCTGGACCTGGCTGAGCGGCTCATCGGTCAGGGCGAGCAGGCCAAGGTCATCGCGGCCCTGGGGCGGCTGGGCGCAACCAGGTCAGACCAGCACCGGGTGGGCCTGTACCTCGCCCGGCTGTTTATGGACATGGGCCTGGAGGAGCGGGGGATCCCCCTGCTGCAGGAGCTCCTGGAGTCGGGGCTGGGGCAGGGCCGGGTGGAGGCTCACCTGGCGCTGGCCAGGCACCACGCCAGGACCGAGGGGGGCGAGCAGGGCGAGGCCCGGGCGCTGCGTCACTACGAGGCGGTGCTGGCCCATGACTTCGGCCACCCCGAGGCCCGGGCCAGGGCGGACGACCTGCGCCGCCGGGTGGACGCCAGCCGGCAGGTGCGCCCCGCGCCCACCCTGCTCGGGGTGCAGGATATGGGGGAGGGCGCGCGCTATGAGATCACCTCCGAGCTGGGCCGGGGCGGCGGCGGCACGGTGTACCTGGCCACGGATCGCCGCATCGGCCGCCGGGTGGCCCTCAAGGTGCTGCATGTGCGGGGCGAGGAGGCCGCTCGCGAACACCTGTTCTGCGAGGCGCGCATCGCCGCCACCCTCAGGCACCCCAACGTCATCACCATCTACGACCTGGACGAGGCCCTGAACATGGCGGTGATGGAGTACTGCCCGGGCGGAACCCTGGCCTCGGTCCTGCCCCTGGAACTGGTGCCGGCGCTGGAGGTGTTGGGGCGCGTGGCCAGCATCCTCGACCTGGTGCACCGCTGCGGCGTGGTGCACCGGGACCTGAAGCCGAGCAACCTGCTGCTCCGCCGCCAGGGGGACCTGAGCTCCCTGGTGCTCACCGACTTCGGCGTGGCCCACATGGGCCAGGACCAGGCGGGGGAGGGCGGGGCCCCGGGCGGATCACTGATCTACATGGCCCCGGAGCAGCGCCGCGGCGAGGAGGTGGGCAACGCCGCGGACCTGTACCCGTGCGGGATCATCCTCATGGAGATGCTCCTGGGTGAGCCTCCCCTGGAGGCGGCCCAGGCGCTGTCCGGGGTGAGCCTGCTAGACCTGGAGCAGCCGTGGCAGCGCGCGGCCCAGGGAGAGCGGCATGACCTGCGGGAGGCTGTGCTGAGCCTGGCCCGGGAGCTGGTGGCCCAGGATCCTGCCCACCGCCCGGACTCGGCGTCTGCCCTGGGGGAACGTGTGGCAGCCCTGTTGCAGCAGGCGTCTGCCTGAGCGGATCCATGACATTTTTGTCATGAATCCGGCCTTCAGGGGGTGCCCGCACGATGGGCCCAGTTGGATATTGCCAATAATTGCAAATTGTTAGTTGGATGCGCGTGGTGGCATGAGCGTTGCTCATATTCAGCGCAAAGAATGGAACGGCAAATGAACATAGCTCCTGGGCTTGCCCGGTGCGCTTTGGGCCCCGGGCCACAGCCTGGCATTGCCAGGCGAAAAAACAAATCGGACCGAAGGTCCGCGGCGAAGGCATCGGGGCTGCAGGCCCCGGGGACTTCGCTGAATGGCGTGTGTTACCGTCAAAACATGCGTTTCGTTCCACTGCTCGTGGCCTCACTGCTCATGGGGCCGGGCTGCCTCTACATCGGCGGCATCAACCATGATCCCGAGGGCACGGTGTCCATCGAACAATCATCGGCCAGGCTGGAGGTGAAGGGATCGGTGACCGTGCATGCCAGGATCTCGGATCCGGACGAGGAAGACAGCCTGAGCTACAAGTGGCGGGTTGAGATGACCGACTCCACCAGCACGGCGTGGGTGGTGACCCGAGCCTCTGGCGGCAGCTGCCCGGACACCTACGTGCTGCGCAGCAAGATGGAGGCCCCGGTCATCGGAGAGGGCGCGTCATTGACCCTGGATCCGCTGTGCAAGCGTGGCAACTACACCGTCCGCCTGCGCTTCGCGGACGACCGCGGCGCGCCCCACGACAGGGAGGTCACCTTCGAGGTGAAGAACTCCGCGCCGTCGGGCATCGTGCTGGCGCTCCAGGCCGATCCGCTGTTCAAGGACCGTGACCGGGTGCCCGATCATGGCGGCAAGTACCCGGCCCACGCCCACTACCTGGTGCGCGTGAAAGAGGTGAAGGACATCGAGGGGGATATCGTGTGCGGTGGGGGCAGCAAGGTGACCTGGAGCCTCGCGCACGGGACAACCCTGCAGAAGGAGTACAGCCTGAAGCGCCCCTGCTCGGACAAGGAGCTCGCAGACGGGCTGCGCTTCCGCTTCAAGCTAACAGCCCTCACCGCGGCCGAGCCCCTGACCATCAAGGCCACCCTGGACGACGGATACGGGGCCACCGGCACCGGGGAGCTCAAGGTCTCCCTGGCGCCCAACCGCCCGCCCTGCATCAACAGCTCCATCCCCTCCTTCATCAACGCCCTGAGCGTGGCGCCCATCAGCGCCAAGGGCCACCTGTTCGAGGCCGCCCTGGTGGACGACGATGTGGTGCAGGGCACCCGCTTCCGCTGGTCCATCCGGGAACAGACGGCCTCGAGCTTTACCGACCTGCCGGGCATCACGGGGCAGGCGTTCCAGATGCCGCCCTGGTTCCGGCTGCCCGGAGCGCAGTTCGACCTGCGGGTCAGGGTCCAGGACAGCCTCTCTGCCCTGCCCACCTGCGGCGTGGCCGAGGCCCTGTGCGCGCCCCACAAGACGCTGCCCAAAAAATGCTACCAGGGGATCACCTGGAAGGTCAGGATGCAATGACCGGATTATCGAGACGCCACCTCACCGCCTTTATCATGCTGCTCGGGGCCGCGACCCTGACCATCCTCGGCTGCGGCGCCATGGACTCGGAGTCCAACACGGGAAAGACCTCGGGGGAGGCCACCATCTCGGTGGTGGGCTCCGGTATCGTCGAGGTGGGTGACACCGTGACCCTCAAGGCCGAGGTGAAGCGCACCAACTACCTGCCGGATAGCTACCACTGGAGCCCCACGGACCCGTCGAACCTGCCCATCAGCTTCAACAAGGTGGACAGCAGCGGGAAGAGCATCTCCTTCACCGTCACCACCGCCGGCACCCACAGCGTGAGCTGCAGGGTGAAGCTGGCCGGCTCCGGCGAGAGCCTGTACGACACCATCCACCTGCAGGTGACAGACCCCAAGGTGGCGACCCTCAAGTACACGGCCCGGGTGATCCCCCCTGCCAGCTCGGAGCTGCCGCCCTCGGAGCAGTCGGTGAAGGTGGGCGCGGTGGACCAGACCAACCTCACCTGGACCGTGGCCAACGGCACCCTGGTTACCCTCACCGTGAGGGACGGGGTCACCAAGGCGCCCCTGCCCAGCTATGTGCGGCTCTCCACCGCCGGTGATGATCCGCTGCCCAGGGACATCTACCTCGGGACTGGCAGCAGCAAGGTGCGGGTGAGCGGCACCTTCCACGCCATGTTTATCCCCGTGCCCGTGAAGGCCGCGACGGATCCGGCGCCCATGCTCAAGGCCTACGTCAAGGAGAGCGACCTCTCATCCAAGTGGGAGGTCTCCGTGGACCAGGGGGTGGCGGTGAGCGGGACGATCAAGGACAGCACAGGGGCTGCCATGGTGGGGGCCCGGGTCTCCATGCTCAGCCGGCACGCGGTGGGCGAGGACGTGCCGTCCACCGTGGCCACCACTGACTCGGCCGGCGCTTACACCGCGCGGACCCGCTCGGGCACCGTGTCGGTGACGGTCATCCCGCCCACCGGGAGCACCCTGCCGCCAGCCCTGATCAGCAGCGAGAAGCTGGCGCTCAAGGTGGTGGGCGCCTCCACGGGGTGGGACTTCCAGTACAAGCAGGTGGACCTGGTCAAGCTCACCGGCGTTGTCCAGCACAGTGACGGCTCCACCCCCGCCGACGGGGCCCAGGTCCGGTTCAAGCTGATCAGCAGCAAGGCCAGCGTGGGCGACCTCAAGGTTTCGGCGGCGAGCAGCTTCTCTGGTGTACCCCTGGTTCAGCAGACCCTGGTGGCGGACAAGGCCGGCGCCCTGGCTGGCAGCGCCGGCGTGAGCCTGCCCCGGGGCAAGTACAAGGTGGAGATCTGGCCCGGGACATCGGCGCCCAAATCCGAGGGGTACGTGACCCAGGACCTGGACCTCACCGGGACCGCTGCCACCAAGCAGCTCACCCTCAAGCTTGCCCGGCGGGCCACGGTGAGTGGGGTGATCGCGAGCGACAAGGGGAAGGCTCTCCAGGCCAGGATCACGGCGCGGGGGAGCGGCGGCAGCTTCCAGGCAGTCTCAGGTGTGGACGGCAAGTTCTCCCTCCAGCTGGACGACGGGCTGGACTACCGCCTGGTGGCCCGGGCCCTGGGGCGCGGCGTGCACGCTGGCCCGCTGGTCAAGGCGTCCGTCAAGATCTCCGGGGACCACAACCTGGGCACCCTGACCCTGCCCAAGGCAGTGGTCATCTCCGGCCAGGTGAAGACCTCTGGACAGGCCGGGCTCGGGGGCGCGCGGGTGCGCGTCTGGTGCAGCGATACGGCGTGCGCCAGCAAGGACGTGGTGGACGAAACCACGACCCTGAGCGACGGCTCCTTCGAGCTGAGGCTACCGGTGACCAAATGAGACCGAAGGTCTCATCCCCGGCACTGGCCCCGGCCCTGGTCCTGGCCCTCCTGACCCTCCCCGCCTCATCCCCGGCCCTGGCCCAACAAGCGCAGGCCCCACCCGCCGACACTGCCGATGGCAGCGCAAAGGCCGCCAGGGAGCTCCTGCGTCAGGCCATCGACCTGTACACCGAGGGGAGGTACGAGGAGGCAGCCCGGCGTCTGCGGCCTTTGGTGGAGACCCAGGTCCTGGCGGACGAGGCGGACCAGAAGGAGGCGCTGCGCACCTACGGCCTCTCCCTCTACCTGAGCGGCGCCAGGGCGGGCGCGGAGCAGGCGTTCCGCGGATTGCTCAGGTTGGACGCGGCCGCGAAGATGGATCCGGCCTTTGTCCGGCCCGAGGTGGTCGCGTTCTTCGAGGAGCTGCGGCTGCGGTACCAGGTGGAGATGGCGGAGGAGGCCAGGCGCCGCAACCCGCGCTACGCGGTGGCCAACCTGCTGCCGCCGTGGGGGCAGTTCCAGAACCAGCACCGGACAAAGGGCTACCTGATCCTCTCTGGCGAGATCCTCTTCATCGCGGGCAGCGTGGTGAGCGCGGCCCTGCTCTACAGCTGGCGTGACAAGTACGGGCGCTTCCCGGGGCACGAGGAGCACTACGAGCCCCTTGTGGCCACCAACTACGCGTCCCTGGCCGCGCTTGGGGCCCTGCTCCTGTACGGAATGGTGGACGGGCTGTACTACCACTACCGCCAGGACCAGCCGCTGGCACCGAAAGCTGCCAATCTGGCCCGCGATCCGGCACTTTTCCGCTTCTAATTCCGTAAAAGGGGGTGGCCGACCGTGGTCTTCAGCCCCCAGAGACGTGTTCTGGGGGCTACAGTCCCTGGACTGAAGTCCTCATTCGCGTTGACCCGGCAAGGCTCTGTAAAATATCATTGAGCTGGAATAAATTCACGAATGCTGTAGGGTCATCACGGACCAAACAGCCAATAACTTCGGACCTCAACGTCACATGCGCCAACCAATAGTATTCGGAAAATACCTGCTCCTGGAGAGGATCAGCGTTGGCGGCATGGCCGAGGTGTTCAAGGCAAAATACTTCGGCGAAGAGGGGTTCGAAAAGATCCTGGCGATCAAACGCATCCTGCCCTCCATGATGGAGGACGAACAGTTCATCCGTATGTTCGTGGATGAGGCCAAGATCGCCGGTGAGCTGTCGCACCCCAACATCGGGCAGATCTTCGAGCTGGGCAAGATCGACAACGCCCACTTCATCGCCATGGAGTTTGTCTGGGGCAAGGACGTGCTCCAGATCCAGAACCGGATCCGCCGGCTACGCCAGAAGATGCGGCTCGATATGGCCGCGTATGTCTGCGCCAGGGTGTGCGAGGGGCTCGACTACGCCCACCACAAGACCGACGCCACCGGCGAGGACATGCACATCATCCACCGTGATGTGAGCCCCCAGAACATCCTGGTCTCATACTCCGGCGAGGTGAAGATCATCGACTTCGGCATCGCCAAGGCCAGGAGCCGATCCTCCAAGACCCAGGCCGGAGTGCTCAAGGGGAAGTTCGGCTACATGTCCCCCGAGCAGGTGAGGGGCAAGACCCTTGACCAGCGGTCAGACATCTTCTCCATCGGGACCCTGCTGTACGAGATGGTCACCGGCGAGCGGCTCTTCACCGGCGAGACCGACTTCGCCACTCTGGACAAGGTGCGCAACGCTGACGTGGTCCCGCCGTCACAGGTGAACCCGGCCGTGCCCCCGGCCCTGGACAAGATTATCCTGCAGGCCCTGAAGCGGGAGCCCGAGGAGCGCTACCAGTGGGCCAGCGACATGCAGGACGACCTGGCCGACTTCGTGCGGTCGGGGAGCCCGGTGTTCACGGCCAAGCCCCTGGGCAGCATCGTCCAGGAGATGTTCGCCGCCGAGCGCAAGCGCGAGATGTCCCGGCTGGAGGAGTACAACAAGATCGGCAAGGGCGAGATGGGCAACTTCGCCCGCCCGCCCGAGGCTGGAAGCGGCGAGATGGTCATGTCGCTGCTCCCCCTGGAGCCGGTGAAGGGGGACCAGGACCCCGCCCTGGCCGCGCGCCCCGAAGACGACGACATGGAGGGGGAGGCCACGGTGGTGGGCGCCCCGGCGTTCGACGACCAGGGCAACATCTCGCTGCCCGCCCCGGGGGAGGCCCAGCTGGTGGTCCCGGTGGAAGCGGACCATGAGGGGGCCACCCAGATCTTCGCGGCTGGCGACGAGGGCGTGCCGGGGCTGGACCAGGGCCCCGGGGATATGCCGTCCGAGTCCACCTACATCTTCAACCACGGCGACGAGCTGGGCGCGTCCATGGCCATGAACGACGAGTCCACCGTCATCTTCGCCACCGACGGCGGCAACGGCCAAACCGCGCCTGATCCCATGGAGGAGATGGAGATCCCTGACCAGGGATCCACCGTCCTGTTCGACACCACCGGCGGCGAGGCGCGGGCCGAGGCCATGGGTGTGGACCTCTCCACCCTGCCCCCCGAGGAGGCGCCGGCGCCTGAGCACATCAGCGGCACCGTGCCGGTGCAGATCGAGACTGGCCGGTCATCCTCCCTGGTGAAGGACATCCTCATCGGCGTGCTGGTCGCCCTGGTGGTGATCCTGGTGGTCGTGATCTGGCGGCTCTTCGCCAGCGGCGGCTTCTCGGGCGCCAGCCCGGCGACCCTGGTGATCACCACAGCGCCACCTCAGGCCGCGGAGGTCATGGTAGACGGACAGCTCAAGGGCGCCATGGTCCCGGGCAACCCCTTCACCCTCAAGGATGTATCCGCCCAGGAGCACACCATCACCCTGCGGCGGAAGAACCTGCCCGATGTGAAGCGCACCGTAACCCTGGAACCAGGGGACGTGAAGGTGCTGAGCATCTCCCTGGCAGGGTCGGCTGTGGCCGTGGCGGCTGGTCCGGCGCTGAAGCCCAAGGCGACCCCGGCGCCAGAGAAGGGCGATGAGCCCGCGCCCGCGTCCAAGCCTGAGAGCGAAGCCAAGCCAGAGGTTGCCAGCCCTCCGCCGGAAGCCAAGCCGGAGCCTGTAACCCCGCCGCCGCCCAAGCCGGCGTCCAAGCCGGAGCCCGCTCCCAAGCCGAAGCCGGTGGCGGTGGCCAAGGCCGGGCCCAGGCCCGCGCCCAGGCCCGCGGCCAAGCCCGCGCCCAGGCCCAAGCCCGTGGCCAAGGCGGCGCCCAAGCCCGCGCCCCAGCCCGCGCCCGCAGGCAAGCCGGTGATCATTCGGCCCTCGGCTGCCAAGGATCCGTTCACCTCCTCCAAGGCCGCGGCCAAGCCCGCGCCCAAGCCCGCGCCCGAGCCCGCAGGCAAGCCGGTGATCATTCGGCCCTCGGCTGCCAAGGATCCGTTCGCATCCTCCAAGCGCGTGGCCAAGCCCAAGCCCGCCTCGGTCAAGCCCAAGCCCAAGCCCAGGCCGAAGAAGAGGCCGAAGCCGAAGAAGGCCTCGGCGAACACCAAGGGGAAGGGCTTCCTGGTGGCCAACACCAAGCCGTGGGCCAAGGTGCTGGTGGACGGCAGGGACACTGGCAAGACCACGCCGATCCTGCCCCGGGCCAAGATCGCCATCAAGCCGGGCAAGCACAAGGTGACCTTTGTGGTCGGCGGCAAGAAGTTCCACTACAACGTGAACATCGTGGCGGGTGAAACCGCGAGGCTGATCAAGAAGCTGCCGGTGAACTAGCGGTTGTAGGTCCGGTAGCCCTTCTCGTAGAGCTTCACCAGCACCTGGTTGTCCAGGCGGTTGATGGGCGTGGGACGCGGGCCGATGTCCCGGGGGAAGACGAACATTCCAGGCAGGAGCTCGCGCGTCAGGTGCCGCGTGGACACGTCCAGGCGGATGCGGGCCGGTGAGAGGGGCTTGAAGGAGGCGAGCACGAAGCCCCACTGGCCGAAAGAGGGCACGTTGGCCTGGTAGGGCAGGGTGTGGAGCGAGCCGCCGCCCTCGCTGGAGAGCGTGGCCGCGGCCATGGTGTTGCGGATGCACCAGAAGGCGGCCGTGGAGTAGAAGGGGGAGGTGGCCTGAGTCACCAGTACGCCGGTGGGCGAGAGAGAGCGCGCGGCCAGGCGGTAGAAGGAGCGGCTGTACAGCTTGCCCAGGCCCTCGTTGTTGGGGTCGGGCAGGTCGATGATGATGGCGTCGTAGCGGCGGCCGCCCCGCTCCATGAATTTCTGGGCGTCCATGTTGTGGATCTTTACCCGCGGGTCGGACAGCGCCCCGCCGTTGAGCCGGGTGAGCATGGGGAGGGTGGAGAAGATGCGGGTCATCTCCGGGTCGAGGTCCACCAGATCCAGGCGCTTGACCGTTGGGTGCTTGAGCACCTCCCGCGCCGCCAGCCCGTCGCCGCCGCCCAACATCAGGATCTGGCTCGGCGCCGGGGAGAGGCCCATGACAGGGTGCACCAGGGCCTCATGGTAGCGGAACTCGTCCACGCTGGAGAACTGGATGTTCCCGTCGATGAAGAGGCGGATGTCGTCCCGCCAGCGGGTCACCACGAGGCGCTGGTACGGGGTGGAGCGGGCGTAGATCACCGCGTCGTCGTAGAGCAGATCTTCCAGCAAGGAGGTCGTGCGGCCAGCGGTGATCAGGCCCGCCAACATGGCGGCGGCGGCCAGCACCCCGGCGCCGGTGATCACGCGGGCTCCGCGGAGCCGTCCCCGGAAGACCCGGACACCCAGCAGCGCGACCCCCACGTTGAGCAGCCCGAACAGGAAGCTGGTGCGGATCAGGCCGAGCCGGGGGACCAGCACCAGGGGGAAGAGCAGGGACGCGACCAGGGCGCCCAGGTAGTCCAGGGCCAGCACGTTGCCCAGGGCCGCCCGCAGCCCGCTGTAGCGGCGCATGATGCGCACCAGCAGGGGGATCTCCAGGCCCACCAGGGTGCCGAGCAGGAGGCAGGTGCCCACCAGGAGCGGCATGTACGAGCCCAGTGCGGCGAAGGAGAAGAAGAGCAGCAAGGTGGCGCCGCCGCCAACCACGCCCACCAGGAGCTCCACCACAAGGAAGGCGCGCAGCAGGTGGGCCGAGAAGTAGCGGCTCAGGAAGCTGCCCAGGCCCATGGCGCTGAGGAAGAGGCCGATGACCAGTGAGAACTGGGTAACCGAGTTGCCCAGCAGGTAGGTGGACAGCGTGCCGGCCAGCAGCTCGTAGATCAGGCCGCAGGTGGCGACGATGAAGACCGTGGCCAGCAGCACCAGGCCGGTGCCAGGCACGGGGGGGTGGTGCTCTTCCTGGGGAGGGGGGGTGCTCAACTAGTGCATGGCGGAGGAGATGATCAGGGCCAGGCCGATGAGGAAGGCGCCGAT
>CAZCFB010000030.1:40217-44977 GCA_964497805.1 uncultured Kofleriaceae bacterium | reverse complement strand
TCCAGGCAGAGCCGCCCCACGCCGGGCAGGGCCACGGCCAGCTGCTCCCCGGGCAGCGGCGCCATCAGGATCTCCTTGATGGTCACGCCCAGCAACCCGGCCAGGGTGTTGCAGAGGCGCGCAAGCGGATCGCCCGCGCCCAGCCGCTTCACCGGGACACGGTCCGCGGCCCCTGGCTCGGCGCGCTCGGTCTGCGCCGGGTAGATGGCGGGGATCACGTCCCCGAGCACCCGCATCACCTCGCGCAGCAGGTCCGGCTCGTCGGGGTGGGCCAGCAGATGGAGCAGGTCGCCCGGCTCCACATCGGCCGGCGCCGCGCGCGGGGCGGAGAGCCGCTGGTCCAGCTCGGCCGCCGCGGCCAGCGCCTCCCGCCGCTCCTCCTGATCCCCCCCGGAGAGGGCGCACACCACCTGCGCCGCGCCCGCCGCCCGGGCGCGGTCCCCGCGCTTCCGCCAGAGGGCGGCCAGGCCGCGGTGGGTGTCCACGGAGAAGGGATCCTGCTCCAGGGCGGTCATGTAGTGGGTGGTGGCGTCCCCCGGCTTTCCCGCGCGGGCCAGCAGCGCGGCCAGCTCAAGGCGCAGGGGCAGGTCCGTGGGCGCGGCTTGCACCGAGCGGGTCAGCTCATGCTCGGCGCGGTCCACTTGCTTCAGGTCGTCGGCCAGGGTGCGGGCCAGGCAAACCCGCAGCGCGCGGGAGCCGGCGGTCTCACCCACCCCGTGCCCGGCCAGGGTCTCCTCCAACAGCGCAGCCAGGCCGGCGTGGTCATCCCGGCGACGGAAGTGTCCTGCCAGGGTCTCCACCCCCTCGCCGCTCTCCAGGCAGGTGGAGGCGGCCCTGCCCAGCGCGGCCGCGGCGCCCTCCAGGTCTTCGCGTGAGACAGCGTGCACCTCGGCCAGGGAGACCAGGTGCTCCACGCGCCGGACCCCGCTCACTGATCGGGCCAGCTCCTCCAGGGTTGAAACCAACCGCTCCCACTGCCGCCGCCGCTGGTAAATGGCAGCGCAGGCGGTGAGGGCGTCGCGGTCCCCGGGGCTCCTGGCGAGCAGCTCCTGGAGCACCTCCAGGGCCAGGTCAACCTGCTGAAGGCGCTCGTCCAGCAGGCGGGCGCGGGTGAGCATGGCCCCCCTGCGCAGCTTCGGATCGTCCTTGCTGGCGTCAGCCAGGTGAGCCAGGTAGCCGTCGGCGTCACTCCAACGATGCAGAGCGCGGGCCAGGTCCGCGGCCGCGGCCAGAGCCTCCAGGTGCTCCGGCTCCCGCTCCAGCAGCTGCTCCAGGCTGTCCACCGCGGCCACCGGATCGTGCAGATGGTCTCGCTGCAGGGCGCACAGCTCCATGAGCAACGGGGCGCGCTGCTCGGGCTCTGTGGCCTCGAGCCGCTGCCTGTACAGGGACGCCAGGGGCCGCCACTCCTCGCTGTCGCGCATCATGCGTTCCAGCCGGGAGAACGCGTCCTGGTTGGACGGGTCCTCGTCGAAGACCTGCTCAAAGGCGGCGCGCGCCCTGGCCAGGTCATCGAAGTGCTCCATTAGCAGGTCGCCGGCGCGCAGCATATCCCGCGACGCGGCGCCCCGCTCGGCGGCCAGCTCTCCCTGGCGCAGGAGCAGGTCGATCTCCTCCTCCACCCAGCCCATGCGGCGGGCCACGGCGCTAAGCAGGAGCGACCCTGGCAGGTAACCGGGCGACGAGGAGAGCCCCTCACGCAGCAGCTCCGCGGCCTGGTCCCAGGCGCCGAGCTCGCACAGGAGGAGGGCCCCGCGCACGCAGATGGAGGCGATCCAGAGCTCGTCCCCTCCGTGCTCCAGTCCACGCCGGGCCAGGGCGATGAGCGCGGGGTGATCTCCAGCCGCGAACGAGAGCCGCTCCAGCTCGGCCATGGCCAGGGGATCGTGGGGCCGCTCAAGCAGGAGGCGGCGGTTGACCTCGGCGGCCTCGTCGTCGGGGGTCTGCCCCAGGGTCAGCAGGATGGCCCGCTCCCGCAGCACGGCCAGCCGCACGCCGGCGTCGTCACGAGGGGTGGCCTCCACCAGCCGAGACAACACCCGCGCCAGCCGATCAGGACGGGCGGCGCGCCGGTGCAACCGCCCCAGGGCCATGAGCAGATCCGGATGGTCGGGTTCAACCTTGAGGGCCCGCTCCAGGGCCTCCACGGCGGCGTCCATGTCAGCGCCCGCCGCTTCGCCTGCCTTCAGGTGCGCCAGGCGGAGCAGAGCTCGCACCTGCGCCGGCGGATCGGCGCGCTCCCCGGCCACCTGCTCGTACAGCCGGGCCATCCCCTCCTGGTCGCCCTCCGCCTGCAGCTGACGCTCCAGGCCCGCGGCGGCCGGGGTGCAGGTCGGGTCCAGGGCCAACGCCTCCTGGTAGAGCCCCCTGGCCCGCGAACCGTCAGCCAGACGCTCGGCGCTGATCTCCGCCGCGCAGCAGAGGCGAGCCGCGCCCAGGTGTGGGTCCTCGACCCCGTCGATCTCCCCCTGGACCAGCTCCACCAGGCGGTCCCAACAGCCCTGCTCCCGCAGCAGCTCCTCAAGCGCGGCCCGGGCCGGGGTACAGGTCGGGTCCAGGGCCAACGCATCGTCCAGGGCCCGGCGGGCGTGGTCGACCTCTCCCAGGCGGTGGCGGTAGAGCTGCCCCACCTGGAGCAACAGCTGCGCCCTCGCCGCCTCCGGCGCGTTCGCGTCCAGCTCCAGTTCCTGCCGCAGCAGCGCGAGCAGGGCGTTCCACCTGCCTGATTTGGTCTCCAGAGCCTTGAGCCGCTCCAGGCTGTGCCGATCCGCGGGCTCCTGCCGGGCCAGCTCGGTGTACCGGACCAGGGCGCGCTCCGGTTGCCCAAGCGGTCCCTCCAGCAGCTCGGCCTGCCGCCGCCTGAGCGAAACCTTGAGGGCCGCGTCCGGGGTCTGCTCCGCCCAGCGCCCGAGCAACTCCAACAGCCGCTTGGGGTCGCCGCCGTCCCGGGAGATCAGCCTTACAAGGTCCAGCAGGGTGAGCCGCTCCATGGGCTCGGCCCACTCGGCCGCCCGTGCGTGCATCGCCTCCATGAGCTCGGTGGCCCTGGCCCGATCGTCCAACATCTCCTCGCAGATGTGCGCCGCCCCCCGGCGCAGGCTCAGGGAGTGGGCCCGATCTTCAGTGCCCCGGGCGCGGTCCAGGTACAGCTCCACCAGCGCGTCCCACCTGCCCGCCTCCCGGTACAGCCGCTCCAGGGCCAAGAAGGCTGTGGGCGAGGCGTCCAGGCGCCAGGCGCGCTCCATCAGGTCCTGGGCCCGCCGCCGGTCCTGGAGCCGCTCCTCGCACAGCCGCGCGGCCCGCACCAGCCCGTGAGCCTTAAGCGCGCGATCATCCTGCCGCTCGGCCCGCAGCAGCTCCAACTCCATGAGCGGCCGCCACTGCTCACGGCGCTCACAGAGCGCGGCCAGGGCCCCCAGGGTCGCCTCATGCCCTGGCTGCGCCTCCAGCGCCTGGCGGTACGCCTCCATGGCCTCCTCGGGCCGGTCCAGGTCATGCTCCAGCAGACCGCCAACCCGGTGGCTCAGGGCCGCCCGGTCCAGGGGCCGCCGGGCAAGCTCCAGCGCGCGGCGCAGCACCTCAGCCTGTTGCTCCGCCTCCCCCAACCGCTGGTAGATCACGGCCAGCTCCTCCAGGGGGAGGGGGTCCGTGGGACGCAGCTCCGAGGCCCGCTGCAGCAACCCCGCCGCCCGGACATCGTCCTGCAGGTGCAGCTCGCACAGCCTGGCCGCCCGGAACAG
Source organism: uncultured Kofleriaceae bacterium (assembly GCA_964497805.1). Taxonomy (GTDB): domain Bacteria; phylum Myxococcota_A; class Polyangia; family CAZCFB01; genus CAZCFB01. Next base: position 41,237 of record CAZCFB010000030.1, on the reverse strand, counting down.
GTGGGCAAACCGCCGCCCTGGCCCCCCGGGATCCTCGGCCTCCGCCTCCAGCAGGTCCGCGAGCTCCTTCCAGCGGCTCCCCTGCTGCAGCAAGCGCAGCAGGGCCACCCTGGCCCCCAGGCCTCCTGGATTCAGGGCGTGAGCCTGGTTGTACAGCTCCACCGCCTCCCGGCCGAGGCCCAACGGCTCCTCGCACAGCTCGGCCAACTCCAGCAGCAACCAGGACCGCTCCTCGTCGCTGGTGGCCACCCCGGCCAGCCCCCGCAGCAGCTCCTGCAGGTCCTCCCACCGCTCCTGAGAGGCGAACAGGTAGCGCAGCACCAGGGCCGCCCCGGTGGCCTGTGGCTCCAGGGCGGTCGCCGCCCGCAGCATCTCCACCGCCCCCTCCATGTCGGAGAGGTGGAAGGCCAGCGCCACCCCGGCGCGGGTCATCAGCGCGGCCCGCGTGGGCCCATCCGGGCTGAGCTCCACCTCGGCCCTGAGCAGCTCCACCAGCGCGGCCCACTCCCCCTCCGCCCTGCAGTGCCGGGCCAGCGAGCGCACGGCCGGAAGGAACGCCCCGTCCCACGCCATGGACTCCTGGTATCGCTCCCGCGCCAACCCCGCCTCTCCCTGGAGCAGCTCTGCCATCTGGCCCAGCTCATGGAGCAGGATGGCCCGCAGGCGGCAGTGCTCCTCGGGCGTGGCGGTCAGCTCCTCGGTGAGCCGCGCCTCCAATGCCGCCACGCTCTCGGACCAGGAAACCTCGCGGTCCTCGGCCGGGGCCTCAGGCCTGGTGGAGTCCCCCTCGCCGCTGGCAGGCGGATCATCCCCGAAGGCGCGCTTGAGCGCGTCCTCCAGCTGCTTCTCTTTTTTGGGGGCCTTGCGCTGCCGCACCTCATCCGGCAAGGGAGGCGGCAGGGAGGGTGTCCTGGGTCTTTTGGGGGGAGCCACGGGTGGCTCAGAAGGAGATGACCGGCCCGACGTTAACGTCCAGGTGTGCGGCGAAGTCAGGCACCATGATGATCCCGGTGAGGTCCA
>CAZCFB010000030.1:27498-40117 GCA_964497805.1 uncultured Kofleriaceae bacterium | reverse complement strand
CTCGCTCTCACCGCCGTGCACCACGCCGAAGCCAGCGCCGAGCAGGACATAGACCGACAGGATGCCACCCTTGTCATCACCCTTGTCATCACCCTTCTTGCCGCCGGGCGGCTTGACCGCGCCCCCGCCGGTGACGCTGATGATGTTGGGGCTCCCCTTGGAGCCGTGCCCCTGCACCCGCTGTCCGAGCTCGTCCTGCACCTCGATGAAGTAATAGATGCTCTTGCCCTGCACCTTTGCGGCGGGGATCTGCGCGCGGTAGATGCGCGGCTTGACCTCCCGCAGGGGTAGCCGGGTGCGCTTGGGGGTGCCAGTGGACCAGTAGTAGGCCACCACCTCGGCGGCCTTGAGATCCTCACCAAGGGTGACCATGAGCGTGATCGGGTTGCCGGCCTGGATGTCATCCCGCGGCTGGTGCTTGAGCGAGAGGTCCTTCTTCTTCGGCGGCGGGACGTTCTCCTTTGCCGAGGAGAAGATCTCCTCCAGGGTGGGGGTCGCCCGCATGGGATCCAGCGCGGCGTTCTTGTCCAGCTTGAGCGCCTCGGTGAAGTGCTTCACCGCGTTGAGCCGGTCGTTGAAGCCGGCGCCGTACACCACGCCCAGGTTCAGGTGGGTGCGGGCCATGGAGCTGTCAGCGGTGAGATCGTACTTCTCCGCCTCGGCCATGGCCTTCTCCAGCAGCTCCTTGGCGCTGTCGAATTCCAGCACATCGTACTGCTCCATGGCCTGGGAGTTGAGCAGCCGGATGCGCTCCTGGGCGGCCTTGGCCACCTGCGCCGAGGCCGCGCCAGGGCAGAGCAGCGCCAGACCAGCGATGACAATGAATCGATAAAGTAGGGGACGGGCCGCCACGTCAGGGTACTCCTGTTGTCGCGCGTACGCGGTTCGCAAGTTCAATACCAGATAACACTACTGCTTGGTGATGAACAGCTCTGTGCGCCGGTTCTTGGCCCGGCCCGCGCGCGTGCGGTTGCTCTCGATGGGCTTGGTCTCGCCGAAGCCTTGGGATTCCATGCGGCCGCCGTCGACTCCCTGACGAATCAGGTAACTGCGGACGGATTTAGCCCGCTTCTTGGACAGCTTCATGTTGTAGCGGTCGCTGCCGCGGCTGTCGGTGTGCCCCTCCACCCGGATGTGAATCTTCGGGTAGTCCTTGAGCACCTTGGCAACCTCGTTGAGCAGCGGGAAGGAGCGCGGCAGGATGCGCGCCTTGGCCGTGGCGAAGTAGATGATCTCCTTGAGCTCGATCTTCTTCTTCGTGACCACCACCAGCTTGTACAGGTCCGGGCAGCCGTCCTCGTCCTGATCCCCGTCGTAGTCCTCCGCCTGCATGGGGCACTTGTCGGTGATGTCGGCGATGCGGTCGCTGTCGTTGTCCGGGTCCGGGCAGCCGTCCTCGTCCTGGTAGCCGTCACGATCCTCGGGCTGACCGGGGCAGCGGTCGCGGGCGTCAGGCGCCCCGTCGCGGTCGTTGTCCGTGTCGGGGCAACCGTCCGCGTCCTGGAAGCCGTCCTTGTCCTCGGCCACGTTGGGGCAGATGTCCGACGTGTCGAGGATGCCGTCCTGATCGTTGTCCGGATCCGGGCAGCAGTCGTCGTCCTGGTAGCCGTCCTGATCCTCGGGCTCCTTGACGCACTTGTCCACGTCATCCAGGCAGCCGTCCCCGTCCGTATCGCCGATCTTCGGCTTGGGCGGCGGGGGCAGCACGACCTTGGGCAGGCACTTCTCCGGGGGGGAGTTCTTGAAGGCCAGGCGGGCGTTCTCGTCCGCCATGCCGATGTGGTCCCGCGCGGGCACGAAGTTACCCAGATCAAGCTCATCCTGGGTGCGCTGGAGGAAGGCCTCGGCCAGGGCCAGCTCCTTGGGGGCGCAGTAGTAGGCGCCGTTCTTCCGGGCGTTCTTGATGATCTCCGCCACACCGTTGGCCTGGCCGCGGATATCCTGACCGACGCAGCCGAACAGCAGGGCAGCCGCCAACAACGGGGCCGTGAAGCGCAAGGTCCGTATAGAGGCCATAACTACTTCTTCCCCTCTTCTGATGCGGGAGTGGTGATCACCTCGGCCGGGGCGTGGGTATCTCGGGCGCCCGAGGGCCCCTCCTCCGCGGTCTTGGAGGCGAGGTTCTTGGCCTTGATCGCGGCCGCCTCGCAGCGCTCACCATAGTCCACCGCTATCATGTAGTCGGCGTAGGTGGCCTTTTCCCTGGCCATGTTCAGGTAGGTGACGGCCGTCCAGTACTCGTACGGGGAGTGCTGCTCCGCGTTGGCTGCTTTTGCCTCAGCGACCGCACGCGTGGCCCTTCGGGTCACCGTGTTCAAATAATCGATGGGACCGCAAGCCGATAGTGCTCCGGCCATCAACATGAAGAGTGCGAACCAGAGGGATCGTATCACCTGCACTCCTCCTCTTTCAGATTTCGCTCGACGCTATCAGACGAGCTGTTAGCAGTCAAGAATAGGTGACATTACAATTCCTTGCGAGAAGGAGATGGATGAGCTACCTTGGCTAGTCTCGGTAAAATGTAGAGGAGTACCTGTACATCCAATCCACGGCCGCACACTCGGAAACGGCCGTTACCGTCATGGAGAAATAACGGTGAATCAACTCATCGCTTACCTGCTTGAACACCTGATCCTCGACTTCGATGGTGACCTCACGCTCGATATGGTCCGCGACTTCCTGCGCGATGACAACAGCCGGGAATCCAAGGCGCTCCGGCTCAAGCTTGTGGAAGATGGTGGTGTCGATGACATGATGATCTGCATCGCGGACTGCCTGCGCGATTACCTCAATGACGGGATCAAGGCGGACGCGGTGGCTGAGCAACTGAGGACCTATTCCGAATCTTGATCGTGCCGCAATGAGGCCACCTCGCCTCTCCCCCCTGTTGGGAATCCTGCTCCTGTCGGGCTGCTCCTTTGAGGACGACTCCGACAACCGGCAAGGCCACGCTACACAACCGTTCAGCTACTCCGCCGCCGAGCCCACGCCCGGCTCCACCGGCGTTGCGCGCGGGACCCGGGTGCGGGTCCTGTTCAGTCAGCCTCCGGACGGCGACTCGGTGTCCGGGCTCCGCGTGCGGCTCTTCACTGGCCGCTACGAGGCGCTGGGCAAGGTCCGGGTGGATCTATTGGAGCGGAGCATCACCTTCACTCCGGGCACTCTGCTGCGCCCCAGCCTTAGGTACCTGCTGCGGGTGAGCAAAGAGGTGACCGACCTCGCTGGCCGGAACCTGAACAAGGATCTTGTGCTCGACTTCACCACTGGCCTTCAGGAGCGGGCCCCGTACCCTCCCGATCCTCCCGCGCCCACCGGTCAGCAGGCGATGGCCGTGTTCAAGGCATCGTGCGCCCGTTGCCACGGCGGCGCCGCCGCGCCCATGGGCCTGCGCCTGGACACCATGGACGAGGTGCAAAGGACCGCGGTGGAGCGGCGCGCCTCGCTCAGCGGCCGCACCTTGATCCGCTCGGGCGAGCACGCCCGCAGCTACCTGTTGTTCAAGCTGATGAACCGGGGCGGCACCGTCGGCTTCCCCATGCCCCCGGACGGGAAAAAGCTCTCGACGGCAAATCTGAAGCTGCTGGCGCAGTGGATTGACGGCGGCGCTAAACCGTAGGGGAAGCTGGGCGTCCCGCGGAGGACGCGCTAAACTTACTGAAGCTCCAAAAACCGATCCTGGGGAGGCCCTGATGAAGATCTCATCCGGCAAGTTGGTCACCATGGAATACGATCTGCGCCTGGAAGACGGCGAGCTGCTGGAGTCGTCGGAGGAGCGCGGACCGATTAAATACGTGCAGGGCAGCGGCCAGATGCTCAAGGGGCTGGAGGACCGGCTGGAGGGGATGTCGGCCGGGGAGGAGAAGGAGGGCGAGGTCCCCGCCTCGGAGGCGTACGGCGACGAGGAGGACATGCCGACCCTGGAGATCCCCGCGGCCGAGTTCCCGGGGGGCGGCGCCGAGGTGAACCCGGGCACCGACTTCCAGGCCAAGGATCCGGATGGGAACCCCATCACCTTTACGGTGATGGAGGTGGACGAGGAGGTGGTGAAGGTCCGCCTGAACCACCCCCTGGCCGGCAAGGCGATCAGCTTCAAGGTGAAGATACTGGACGTCAGCGAGCCGGAGGCGTAGCCGCCTCATCCTGCCAGCGTTGCAGCTCCTCCAGGGCCCGGCGGGCGGTGGCCTGCCGGCGCTCCCGCTTCTTGCGCGGAGCCCGCTCCAGCGGCGGCATGAGCCCGAAGTTGATCTTTGACGGTTCGAACCGCTCCCCGGTCATGCGCTCGCGGGTGATGTGTTGTAACAGCGCGCCCATGGCGGTGGTGGGAGGCGGCGGCTCAATTGCCTCACCGAGCAGCTCAGCGGCCATGAAGAGGCCGGCGAGCAATCCCATGGCCGTGGACTCCAGGTAGCCCTCCACTCCGGCGAGCTGCCCGGCCACCTTCACCCCTGGCAGCGCCTGAAGATCCAGCGTGGGAGCCAGCACCCTGGGCGCGTCGATGAAGGTGTTGCGGTGGATGGATCCGTAGCGGAGGAAGTGGGCGCGCTCCAGACCCGGGATCAGCCGGAAGATGCGGCGCTGCTCCCCCTGAACCAGCCGGGTCTGGAAGCCCACCAGGTTGTAGCTCAACCCATGGGGATCCTCGGCCCGGAGCTGCACCACCGCGTGCGGCCGGCCCTTGTTGTGTGGATCAGTCAGCCCCACCGGACGCAGCGGGCCATAGGCCAGCGCATCCGGCCCCCGGGCTGCCATGACCTCCACGGGCAAGCACCCCTCGAAGAAGCGCGGCTCCTCGAAGGGGTGGGGAGGCGTCTGCCGGCCCTGGCGCAGGCCGTTGACCAGGGCTGCGTATTGCTCCCGGTTCATGGGGCAGTTGATGTAGTCCCGGCTCTCAGGCTGGCGGCGGGCGCCGTAGAAGGCGCGCTCCATGTCCACGCTTGCCCGATCCACGATGGGCGCGATGGCGTCGTAGAAGTAGAGACCGCGGCCCAGGACCGCTGTGATGGAGCGGCTCAGCCCCGGCGAGGTCAGGGGCCCGCTGGCCAGCACGGCCGGAGCCGGCGGGAGCTCCTCCACCGGGCAGCGGCGCAGGCGAAAGTTCGGCTGCTCCAGCAGCGTGGCGGTCAGGCGCCAGGCGAAGGCCTCACGATCCACGGCCAGGGCGGAGCCGGCGGGAACCTGGGTGGCGGCCGCCGCGCTCATGACCAGGGAGCCCAGGCGCCGCATCTCCTCCTTGAGCAGGCCTGGCGCGGTGCCTTCCGCGTTCGAGCGCAGGGAGTTTGAGCAGACCAGCTCACCGAGGAGCAGGCCCTGGTGGGCCGGGGATTGCACGGCGGGCCGGGCCTCCAGCATCTCCACCTGCAGGCCACGCCGGCAGAGCTGCCAGGCCGCCTCGCAGCCCGCGAGCCCCCCCCCCAGGATGGTGACGCTTACATGTCGGTCCTTCACGAGGGGCAGTATGAAGCCGGGGCCAGGGAGTACGCAACATCAGCGGCCAGGGCTCGAAAATGGCCCCATGAAGACCACCTCCACCCTGCTGCTCTCCAGCCCTGAATATCCACGCCCGCTGCTACGGCTCCGCCGCCCGCCGCCCGCGCTGCACCTGTGCGGTCAGCTGCCCGAGCGCCCCATGGTGGCCCTGGTGGGCTCCAGGGCGGCGCCCATGAAGGCGGTGAAGCGCACCCACGCCCTGGCCGGACAGCTCGCCCAGCGCGGGCTGGTGGTGGTCTCGGGAGGGGCGCTGGGGGTGGACGCCGCGGGCCACGAGGGCGCGCTGGATGCCAACGGGCTCACGGTCGCTGTCCTCGGCAGCGGCCTGGGCCAGCTCTACCCGGAGCGCAATGTCTCCCTCTTTCGGCGGGTGGCTCGAGCCGGCGCCCTGCTGAGCGCCTACTCCCACGATGATCCCCCGCGGCGAGCCCACTTTCCCCAGCGCAACGGGCTCATCGCCGCCCTGGCCAGGGTGGTGGTGGTGCTCCAGGCCGGGCGCCGCTCCGGGGCGCTGAACACTGCGACCTGGGCCCGGGAGCTTGGGATCCCATTGCTGGCCAGCCCGGAAGGCGGACCCGGGTGCGCGCAGCTTCTGGCCCGGGGCGCCGGTAGGGTATCCAGCGTGGACGATGTGGTGGAGGCCATGGAAGGCCGGATGTCCGAATGCACCAGGCCGCCGCCGGACGATGCCGATCAGCGCCGGCTGCTGGATCTGCTGGGCGACAGAGCAGCCGATCCAGACCAGCTCGCCCACCGCAGCGGCTGGAGCCTGGCGAGGCTCTCCCTGCTACTTATCCAGCTCGAGTTGAGTGGGTTCGTCGTGGAGGAGGGGGGGTGTTACAGGAAGCTCTAGACTGCCGTCAATATCCCTTGCGCATGCGGACGCGGTCGCCGTTGCGAATCTCCCGCAGGGAGCGGGTGACCATGCCCATGCAGGCCTTGTCCTTCACGTCGAGGATGGATATCTCCGCCACGGTTTCTTCGGGGTACTCCGCGATCTCGTCATCATCCATCTCCGACGGGATCATCGACTCGGCGCCGTCACCCTGGCGGATGACCAGGAAGCGGTTGCCCAGGCGCACGCCGTGATTCTTGCCGCGGTCCAGGAAGACCATCTGCCACTCGCCCAGCCCCTTGATATCCGGGAGGTTGGCGATGATCCTGCCCTCCAGGTCCTTCTCGGCCGGGCGCAGGGGCACCGCCTTGTAGGTCCGGCGCAGGGGGCCCACCAGATCGCCGCGCCTGATCTCGCTGTACGCCTCAATGACCAGGGCGGTGGCCGCCTTGTTCTTGGTCAGGCGCTTGATCCGGGCCGTGCCCAGGATTCTCACCAGGTGCCCGAGGTCCTCTCCATCAAAGTCTCTCAGCTCGCGATCCACGCGGTAGATGGTGAAGAGCTTGCCAAGGGTCGGCTTGAACTGCTTGGCGCCCTTGATGTAGATCTCGTCATCAATCGTGAGCATCTTGCGCTCTTTGAGCGAACCGAGAACCGTGGCCGCCTTGGGCAGCTCCTTGTTCTCCACGAAGCCCTGCTGGCGCAACCGCATCACCTTGCTGATCAGGCGCGGCCGGGAGAGCATCTTCACCTCTTCCTTGCCAGGCCCCTTGACGGACTTGACCACGCCGAGCATGCGCACACGGTCCCCAGGGTAGATCCAGTGGGGGTTGGTGATCTCGGTGTTGTAGGCCCAGAGCTGAGGCCAGGCCCAGGAATCGCCATAGTAGAACTGGCACAGGGTCCAGAGGGTGTCGCCCTTGACCACCGTGTGGTAGTCGGGCACCTTGCGTCGCCCCGAGCCGTCGCCATACAGGGCCGGGTTGATGTCCGTAATCATCAGGTCGCCGCCGGAGTAGCCGGTCACCGCTCCCGTGGCGGTGGTGCCCGTGGAGGTGCCAGCGGTTGTCCCCGTGGTGGTCTTGGGAATGGCCTGGTAGTCGCTGGGCTGCGAACCGGTGCCGCGAACCGTGGGTGTATTCAGATTCGTTGGGGTCGGGTCCGCCGGTTGTGCTGGCGCGCCGCTCTGAGCCAGGGCAGCGCACGGCAACATTGCCGCAATCAGTCCCAGGATGAGTCCTTTCTTCACTGGTGTCCCTCCGGATCTCCGGGTGTGCATGGTCACTTGCACTTCTTCTTGGCGGTGTCCACCGCGAGCAGCGAAACCTTGGTCCCCGGGTATCGCTTACTCACTTGCCGCAATAAGCGGCAGGACGTTTTCATGTCCCCCAAATTCATGTGGCTTAACGACATCTTGAGCAAGCTATCTGGCGCCTTGTTTTCGTCAGGATAAGAGTCCACCACCTTCCTGAACTGGGTCAGCGCCTTTCTAAAGTCGCGCATGTCGTAGTAGCACTCGCCCAGCCAGTACAGGGCATTGTCAGCGTATGGGTGCCCCTTGTGGGCGGCTGCGAAGGCCTTGAAAATCTTGATGGCCCCGGTGTAGTTGCCCGCCTGAAACTGGCGCAGTCCTTTTTGATAAGTCTTCACCGCGTTCATGCCCCCGACCACTTGCCCCTCGGTAACGGACTTGGTCCGGGACTGGGCCGCCCGTGCGGAGGCGCTGCCACGGGGCAATGGAACCACGGGGAGCCGCTCGCTGCTGAGGCTGCCGCCCGACTTCGGGGTGGCCTTTCGCGGGGTCTTGTAATTAATCGGGGGCCGGTAGGAGTCCCCGCGGAGGACCAGCTTGGGACGCGGCCCATTCTTCTTGGCCTCGCCCTGGTAGATGACGTCCGATTCCTCCACCAGGCTCTCCCCGCCAGTGACCGGCGACTCCTCCTTGATCTCGCTGCTCCCCTTTGATGGAGCGGCGGGCGCGGGGGTGGGCGCGGGCCTGGCCTCCTCGCGGACCGCGTTGGGCTGGATGCGGATCACGGCGTGGCGCTTTGGTTCGGCCTTACGTTGCTGAATTACCTTGAGAGTTTCGACTTTGTCTTCGAGCAGAAAGAGGCGGCTGTCCACCTCCTGGATGTCCCGCTGATTGTCCTCCTGATGCTGAGCCAGCTCATCAAGCTTGAGTTGGATCTTCTTCAGGCTCTGCTCGTGGCGGGGCGCGCACCCCGTCTGGGCGAGCAGGGAAGCCACACTGCACAGCAGGATCAGGCGCAAGTGGCGCATGTTGCGGGCATTCATGGGTCTCACAGCCCCTACATTATAGGGATCTCCTTTGCCCGGGGGCAAAAAAACACTCCCGTCCTTTCGTATCCCCGGTGGGGTACACCTGTACCACACCCAGGTGGTATTGTGCTACGCCATGTCGGACACCACAGACCAAGCCTGCGTACGCCTCCGATTCAGGCTCCCCAAGGCGGAGATCAAGTACGTTAAATGGCTGGTGGAGGCCCGCGACGGCCTCGCCGTGGTGAGCTCACCTAAAGGACGAGGCGAGATGGAGTGGGTGGTGCCGGAAGGGATGGTGGAGGAGGCAGTGGCGCTGGCGGAGGCACTCGAAGCTGAAGTTGGCCTCACGCCCCTGGCCCCGCTTCCCCGTTCCTAGTTCTCTGCCTCTACCTCCGCCAATACCGCCGCCCCGCCCGCTTCAAGCAACCTTTCCGCCAGCCTTATTCCCATGTCCTCGCCCTCGGCTCGCGGCCCCTCCTCGCTGTCCCGGTACATCGGGTCCCCCGAAGGGTGCCCGATGATCGCGTCGATCTTCATGACATCCCCATGCAGCGTCGCGTGGGCGCCCAAGGGAACCTGGCAGCCGCCGCCCAGCCGCCCCAGGAAGGCCCGCTCCGCGGACACCCGCGTGGCGGTGTCTTCATGGTGCAACGGAGCCAGGAACTGCCTCACCTCATCATCGTCCTGGCGCACCTCGATGCCCAGGGAGCCCTGCCCCACCGCCGGCACGAAGCGGTCCGGCGACAGCGCCTGGCTGATCCGCTCCCCCAGCCCCAGGCGGCGGAGCCCGGCGCACGCAAGCAGGATGGCGTCGTAGTCTCCGCGGTCAAGCTTGGCCAGCCGCGTGTCCACGTTGCCCCGAAGGTCCTCCACCCGAAGGTCCGGCCGCAGGCTCTGCAGCTGACACCTTCGGCGCAGGCTCGAGGTCCCCACCAGCGCGCCCTTGGCCAGGTCATCCAGCGAGCTGGAGCCACCGTCGGCGGGGGTCACCAGGGCGTCCCGCGGATCCTCACGCTCCGGGATGGTGCTCAGGAACAGGCCCCCGGCCAGCTCCCACGGCACGTCCTTGATGGAGTGCACCGCCAGGTCCACCTCCTCCCGCAGCAGCGCCTCCTCGATCTCCTTGACGAACAGCCCCTTGCCCCCGACCTTTGCCAGCGGCACGTCCAGGATCTTGTCGCCCTTGGTCTTGATGATGCGCAGGGAGACCTCCAGCCCGGGGTGGGCCTGCTTCAACTCGGCGGCGATATGATTGGCCTGCCACAGGGCCAGCTTGCTTCCCCGGGTGCCGATGACCAGCTCACGCATTACTTCTCCTTCGACTCTGTGGCTCCGGCCCCGCCAGCCAGGTGAAACAGGTGGGCGGCGGCCTTGGCCAGGAAGGTCCCGTCGGACCTGGCCGCATGGGACTTGAGCTCCACGGTGGGCATGTGCAGCAACTTCTTCACGATGGCAGCGGTCATCCGGTCCATTACCCGCTTCTGTTCCGGCCCCTCAAGGCCGAGCTGATGAACCGCGTGGGCCACCTCGGCCCGGACCACCTGCTGGAAGTGCTCCCGCAGCTCCTTGATCACCGGCACCGCGTCCTGGGCCAGCAGCCACTGTTCGTAGTGGTTCACCTCGACCTTGATGATCTCCTCGGCGGGGCCGGCCTCGCGCTGGCGGGCCTTGAGGTTCTCGGCCACCACCTGTTCCAGGTCGTCGATGTCGAACAGGTAGACGTTGGGCAGCTTGCCAGCGGCCCGCTCCACGTCCCGGGGCACCGCGATGTCCACGATGAACAGAGGGCGCTGTTTTCGCTGTTTCATTACGTCCACCAGGTCAGCCCTGCCCAGCACGGGCTCCTCGCTGCCTGTGGATGTGATCAGGATGTCCCCCTGGATCAGCTGCCCCCGGAGGTTCGAGTACTTGTGGGCGGTGGCGCCCAGGGAGAAGGCCAGGGCCACCGCCTTCTCGTGGGTGCGGTTGATCACCCGCACGTCGGAGGACCCCCCGGAGAGCAGGTGCCGCACCGCCAGCTCGGCCATCTCGCCAGCGCCGAGCACGAGCACGGTGCTGCGCCGCAGGTCGCCGAACACCCGGGCGGCGAGGTCAGCGGCGACCGAGGAGATCGACACCGGGTGGCGGGCGATGTTGGTCTCGGTGCGCACCCTCTTGGACGCGCCCAGGGCCTTGTGCATGCACCGGTTGAGGTTTGAGCCGAGGGTCTGGGCCCGGGAGGCGGCGGCGTAGGCCTCCTTCACCTGGCCGGCGATCTGGGCCTCCCCCACCACCAGGGCGTCCAGGCTGGAGGTGACCCGGAACAGGTGGATCAGCGCCTCCCGCTCCTTGAACTCGAAGAGGATGGGGCGCAGCTCCTCCTCTGGCACCCCCCGGCTGTGCGACAGGAAATCCACCACCGCCTTGCGCGCGTGCCCGGGGCGGCGGGTGGTCGCCCAAACCTCCACCCGGTTGCAGGTGCTCAGCAGCAGCGCCTCCTCCACGTCGGGGATGCTCACGAGCTCCCGCAGGGCGCCCTGCAGCTCGTCGGCGCTGAAGGCCAGGCGCTCGCGCAGGTCCACGGTGGCGGTGCGGTAGCTGCAACCGATGACCACGAGCTTCATGAAAGCATCATCCGTCGGAGCATGTAGAGCAGCAGCACAGCCACGGTGGCCAGGAAGCCCAAAATGGTGAGCAGGGCAGCCCGGCGGCCGCGCATCCCCACGGCCACGCGCATGCCAATGAGGGCGGCGAATATGACCCACACCGCGATGGAGATGACGTGGGCCAAGTGGTGACCGCCGCCGCCCAGTTGCAGGCTCCAGACCACTCCGCTGATAACCGCCAGAGTGTAGAGGGGGAACCCGACCAGGATCAGCACGCGACCGGCGGCGTCCAGGGCGGTGAGGGGGGGGGCGATGCGGAACAGGCGGCCCAGCTGCTTTCGCTTGAGGGCGCGCTCCTGGAGCAGATAGATAACCCCCACCGCGGCGGCCAGGGCGAAGATGGCCACCCCGGAGGCGGAGAGGAATATGTGCAGGTTCCCCAGCGCGCGGCTGGCGCCCTCCGCGTCACCGCCCGCGGGCGCGGCCTGAGGCGTGACCCGTGAGGCGAGCAGCAGACAGAATGACAGGGGCGCGATGAAGGTGCCGAGGACGCTCATGCGGCGGCGGTGGGTGAAGACCAGGAAGCCCGCACCGAGTAGCCACCCTGTGAGGCTGAGGGCCCCGCGTAGATCTCGCAGGGGGTTGAAACCTCCCGAGCACTGGTAACCGATCATGGCCAGGTGCACCAGGAGGGCGGCCAGCAACGCGGCCCGGGCCAGCCGAACCGATCCCTCGTCCCGCCCGAAGACGAACACCAGATAGAGCAGCAGGGCCAAACCGTACAGGGCCGCGCTAATGAGCAGAAAGGCTGTCAGCATCTCGATTGAGTCCAGGTTGGTGGGTCATCACCCATGGCTTGATCTTCCGGAGCATAGTATGTAAGACACCCAGGCTATTGACACGTCCTTTTGACTCAAGGAGCCCCCATGAGCAACCTCAAGCAGATCACCGACGCGAACTTCGATGAGACCGTGCTCTCCTGCGACACCCCCTTCCTGTTGGATATGGCAGCCGAGTGGTGTGGGCCCTGCAAGGCCATCGCCCCGGTGGTGGAAGAGCTGGCCAGTGAGTTCGAAGGGAAGGTCGCGTTCGGTCAGGTGGACGTGGACGCAAACCCGCAGATCCCAACCAAATACCAGGTCCGCGCCATCCCCACCCTGCTCATCTTCAAGGACGGCGATGTTGTTGGGCAGCTGACCGGCGCCCACCCCAAGGCCAAGATCAAGGAGCTCGTCGAGAGCGCCCTTTAGAGCTCTGGACGCCGCGGGCGCGGTCGCGGCCCGTGGCCCAGCCCGGCGCAGCTGGGCGAAACAACATGGGGTTCAATCGGCCGAACTTCGATTGAACCCAGCGCAAAGCGGGAGGGCCCTCGGGTCCTACCGCTTTGCGCGAAAACGGCACCTCCTCAGCCCGCCCCAACAAACCATCA
>CAZCFB010000030.1:0-27488 GCA_964497805.1 uncultured Kofleriaceae bacterium | reverse complement strand
ATCCGGCCCTCAGTCTTTTTTACCCCGGCGAAATGGGGGCGGCCGTGGGGGCCCCCCCGCTTTGCGCTAGAACGGCAGCTCGTCAGCCGGCCCCATCTCACCTTCATATTTCAGCGAGTTGAACTGGCTCAGCTCCCGCTCCACGGCGCGCTCCACGTTGGTTGGCTCCGGAGAGAGCTGGGGCTCTGCCAGGAAGGCGCGAACAGCGCCCACCATGTCCCCCACCTCAAACAGACTCACGGGCCGGGCGAGATCGAACATCATCTGAGTCAAGCTCCGACCCAGGTGGCGGGCGTCCTGGAACCGGTCGGCCGGATCCCGGGCCAGGGCGCAGAGGATTATCTTCTCCAGGTTCTCCGGGATGTCCGGGTTCAACTCCCGCGGGGGGCGAACGGCCGCGGCGCGCGCCAGGCGCAGGCCCTCCATGTCGTCCCGCCCCTGAAACAACCGCTCGCCTGTGACCATCTCCCACAGGATGATGCCCAGAGCGTAGATGTCGGACCGGGCGTCTCCCCCCTGGCCCATGGCGATCTCAGGAGACAGGTAGCCGAACTTGCCCCGCACCACATCCGGATCCGAGCGTTGCAGATGCATGGCCGCCGTGGAGAGGCCGAAGTCCACCACCTTCACCTCCCCCTGCAGGGAGAGCAGCACGTTGGAAGGGTTGATGTCGTGGTGCACGATGTTCAGCGGTCGGGCCCGGGCGTCGGACAGGTTGTGGGCGTAGCTCAGGGCGCGGCAGATCTCCACGGCGATGAGCAGAGTGAACTCCAGGGGCGGCATGGCCCCGCGGTCCACGTAGGCCGCCGTGGCCTGCCGCAGGTCCACCCCGTCCACGTACTCCATGACGATGAAGTGGTCGTCCCCGGCCCGGCCCACGTCAAGGCAGAGCACGATGTTGCTGTGGTTCAACATCAGCCCCAGGCGAGCCTCGTCCATAAACATGCGTAAAAACAGCTTGTTGCGCCCCAGGCGGGGCAGGACGCGCTTGATGGCCACCTTCTTGACGAAGCCCGGCTTTGTCCACATGCGGGCCGAGAAGACCTCGGCCATGCCGCCTTCACCGATGCGGCGGAGGCCCCGGTATTTGGGTGTTCCGGAGATCACGTTGTCCTACAGCTCGTTGTCATCGTCCATTAATGTGGCCCACAGGCCCGCATGTCCGCAAGCCTCTGCTGAATGGAAGTTAGGTTGAACCGGTCATACCCGTTAGAATTGAGGCGTGACTCCACTCTTCAAGGAGGCCTGAAATGCGCTGCTCCATCGCGCTGACTGCACTGATAATTTCTATCATTCTGCCCGCCGCGGGCCGCGCGGATCCCGTGGCCAAGAACATCGAGCTGCTCCAGAGCGGGGACCCCCTCAAGAAGCGGGCCGCGGCCACCGCGTTGGGCAAGACCGGCTCACCCGAGGCCCTGACGCCTTTGATCAAGGCCCTGGTGGACGACGATCACTTCGTACGCTCCATGGCGGCGCGGGCCCTGGGGTCCCTGGGGGACCGCCGGGCTGTGCCGGCCCTGATATCCCTGCTCCAGGACACCCAGGACAAGGTGCGCTCCGCGGCGCTGCTCGCCCTGGCCAAGCTCAAAGATCCGCGATCCGTCCCCGCCCTGGTCAAGGAGCTGAAGCTGGGCCAGGAGGCTGCGGCCGTGGCCCTGGGGCAGATGAAGGCCCGCAAGGCGCTCAAGCCCCTGGCTTACGTAATGCTCTGGAAGGCCGCATCCAAGGAGGTCCGCTGCAAGTCTGCCTGGGCCCTGGGGCAGCTGGGCCACAAGCAGGCAATCAAGCCCCTCGTAAAGGCCCTGGCCATCGAGGACCGCGCCATGCGCGCGGCCGCCGCGGACGCCCTGGTTGAGCTGGACAAGGTGGCGGTGAAGCAGCTCATCGCGCTCGCCAAGACCCAGAAGCACGCCAACCATGAGGGGATCATCGTCATCCTGGGCGAGATTGGCGACGCGCGCGCGGTGCCGGCCCTGATGGTGGCCGCCGGGCACAAGGACCCCAAGGTGCGCGCGGCCGCCCTTACCGCCGCCGCGGCCATCGATGGAGCGGGGGCCGAGGTGGAGCTGGTCCGCGGCCTGGGGGACAAGGATGTGGTGGTGCGCCGCGCCGCCGTGGCGGGCCTGGCCAGGGAGTGCACCACCGCGGCCATCGGGCCGCTCAGCAAGGTGGTCAAGAAGGACAAGGACACCGCCGTGCGCCGGCTCGCGGTCACCGCCCTGGGCAAGCTCGCCGACCGGAGGGGGCTCCCCGCCCTGGTCCACGCCCTGCAGAAAGACCCTGACGCCGACGCCCGCTTCGCCGCGGTCACCGCCATGTACAGGGTCCGCCACCGAGGCATGATCCCGGCCCTCAAGGCCGCCCAACTGGACAAGGATCAGCGGGTCAAGGAAGCCGCCGCCAAGCTGTTGGTGGAGATGCTGAAGTAGATACGTAGACGTCTAGAACGAGCTCTTCCGCACGCTCACGTTCATCAACAACCCCGCCGCCAGCAGCATCGTCACGGTGGAGCTGCCGCCATAACTCACCAGCGGCAACGTCACCCCCACCACCGGCATCAGGCCGGTGACCATGCCGATGTTGATCACCGTGTGCCAGAAATAGAGCGACGCCACCCCGACGCAGAGCACCGCCCCGAACCGGTCTCGCGCCTCGCTGGCCAGCTTCACCGCCCACAAGATGATGAACAGGTAGAGCCCCAGCAAGGCCACGCTGCCCAGGAAGCCCCACTCCTCGGCCCACACGGCGAAGGGGAAGTCGGTGCGGCACTCGGGGAGGAAGTGGAACTGGTTCTGGGTGCTCTTCAGGTACCCCTTGCCAGCGAAGCCGCCCGAGCCGATGGCGGTGATGGACTGCATGGAGTGCCAGCCCGATCCGCCAGGGTCCGAGCCAGGACTCAGGAAGGTATAGATCCGCTGCTTCTGGTAGTCCTTGAGCAGATAGGTCCAGGTGAGCGGCAAGGAGAGCAGGGCAACCATGAAGAGCGTGATGATGGAGCGCAGCTTCAGCTTGGTAAGCAGCATCACCGAGAGGAAGAGCAGGAACACCAGCATAGCCGTGCCGAGGTCCGGCTGGCGCAGGATCAGCACCACCGGCAGCCCCACCACCAGGAACGGGATCGCCATATGCTTGAGGCTGCGCCCCTCCACCACCGGGTCGTCGTGCAGGAACTTGGCCAGGGCAAGGATCATCAGCACCTTCATCAGCTCTGACGGCTGCCCCCCAATGCCAGGGGCGAGGTGCAACCAGCGTTGGGCGCCGTTCACCTCCCTGCCAAATACGAGCACAGCGGCCAGCAGCACCAGCCCGAAGATGTAGAGCAGGTACGCCATGCGGTTGAGGTGGCGGTAGTCCACCGCGGCCACCAGCAGGAAGCCGGCCATGCCGAAGGCCACCCAGTAGATCTGCAGGCGCGCCAGGTCCTGGCCCGTGGCCGAGGTGGCGGAGTGGAGGTTAACGATCCCCACCGCGGCCAGCAGGATAACGGCGATGAAGAGAGGCCAGTCAAAGTGCTGGCGCAGCTTGGCCAGGGCCCTCAAGGTGTGGCCACCCTGGGAGGCGGGCTCTTGCGGGCGGGCGTGGCCGAGGTGAGCGCCCCCGGCTCCACGTAGCGGAAGTAGCCCTTGATGATCTCCATGGCCACCGGCGCGGCGACCTTGGCCGCCCGCCCGCCATGCTCGATGATCACCGCCACCGCGATGAGCGGCTGCTCCACCGGGGCGTAGGCCGCGAACCAGGAGTGATCCCCCAACCAGATGGTCTCCCCCTTCTTGATCCTCCGGCTCACCTGGGCCGTGCCCGTCTTGCCCGCCACCTTGATCTCCTCCAGGCGGACGCCGTAGCCAGTGCCATCCTCGTGGGAGACCACCCCCTCGAGGCCGCGGCGGATCAGGGCCAGGGTCTCGGGCTTGACCTTCACCCTGCGCCGGGCGCGCGGCGTGAACTGCTCCACCAGCTCGCCCGTGCTCGTCTCGATGCGCTCCACCACCTGGGGCAAGTAGAGGGTGCCCCCGTTGGCGATGGCCGCGTAGAGGGAGACGATCTGCAACGGGGTGGTCTTGACGTTGCCCTGGCCGATGCCGGCGTTGAGGGTGAAGCCCACCCGGAACGGCTGCTTGCGCCGCTTGTACCAGGCCTTGGTGGGGATGAAGCCGCCCACCTCGCCGTTGAGCCCCAGGCCGGTGGGCGCGCCGAGGCCATACATACGGGCGTAGCGGGCGATGGTGTCCATGCCCACTCGCTCGGCCATGGTGTAGTAGTAGACGTTGCACGAGCCGACGATGGACTCGTACAGATCCACCTTGAGGTGGGAGTGGCTGCAGCGGAAGTTGCGCTTGCCAAGGCGGTGGTAGCCCTTGCAGTAAAGCTTCTCGTCGGGCGTGACCTTGCCCTCCTCCAGAGCGGCGGTGGCGGTGACCACCTTGTAGGTGCTGCCGGGGAAGTAGTGCTCGCGGTTGACGCGGTCCAGCAGCGGGCGCAGGGGATCAGTAAACAGGCGGCGGGCGTCCCTGGGGTTGAGCCTGCTGGTGAGCAGGTTCGGGTCGTAGGCGGGCTTGGACGCCGAGGCCAGGATACGGCCAGTGTCCACCTCCAGCACCACCGCCGCCGCGGAGCTGTAGCGGCGCAATGCGCGCTCCACCAGGCGCTGCACCTCGATGTCCACGGTGAGCACCAGGTTGTGCCCCGGGCTCGGCTCCACGCGGCGCTCCTTGCCGAGCAGCTCCTCCACCTCCGGGCCCCGCTTACGCCGCCCCCGGGCATCCACCACGATGCGCTCATTGCCCGGCACGCCGCGTAGCTGGTCCTCGAACATGCGCTCCACACCGGAGCGGCCGGTCATGTCCCCGGGCCGGTACTCGGCGAAGCGCGCCTTCTTGAGCTCCTCGGCGGTGACCTCGTTCATGTAGCCCATCATGTGGGCGGCCAGGTTGCCGTGACCGTAGGACCGCTGGGCCCGGGCCTGGATGGACACCCCGTCCAGGCGGTGGGTCTCCAGCTTGGCCAGCTGGTCCCGGCTGATGTCCCGCTTGGCCAGGATCTG
Organism: uncultured Kofleriaceae bacterium; assembly: GCA_964497805.1. Classification (GTDB taxonomy): domain Bacteria; phylum Myxococcota_A; class Polyangia; family CAZCFB01; genus CAZCFB01. The sequence continues at coordinate 22,447 of CAZCFB010000030.1, read as the reverse complement.
CTGGAAGGCCCGGTTCCTGTTCTCCTTGGCCCACAGCGCCTTGGAGGCCAGGCTCTCCCCCTGCTGCGGCGGCAAGGCCAACTCAAGGATGAGCCGCTCGACGCTCTCCTCGCTGGCGAAGCGGGGCGTGACGTAGACGTTGTAGGTGGGCCGGTTGACGGCCATGGGGCGCCGCTTGCGGTCCAGCACCAGCCCCCGCACCGAGGCGATGCGCAGCTGCTGGACGAAGTTATCCTCCGACTGCTCCTGGTACTCCTCCCCGTCCATCACCTGGAGCTGCCACAGCCTCCCGATGATGATGGAGAAGGTGAGCAGGACAACGACCACCAGGTAGCGGTACCGTTGCCTGAATTCGGGGATTTCGCCGTTCATATTAGCTATCAGCTGTCAGCTAACTCAGCATTGTCCCACGGTCCCTACGCTCTCGCATCAGTCGATTGTCGATCAGCCGGAGAACCCGAATCACCAGCGGCGCCATGGCTGCCACGATGACAGCCTGTATCAGGGCCACGGTGAGGTTCCCCAGGCCGGGGCGGCTGCCGGTGAGCCAGATCAGGCCGAGTCCGAGGATTGAGCCCCCCAGGGAGGCGGTGAAGGTGACCAGCATGGAGCTCATGGTGCCGGCGAGGTAGACCTGCCGCGCGGCCCGGCGGCAGGTGAGGTAGACCACCACCAGGGTGAAGCAGTGCACCCCCTTGAGCCCACCACCCAGCAGGTCCACGGCGTAGCCCAAGATCAGCGCGGCGGCGCCGCCGGCGAAGAAGCCCCGGGCCGAGGCCTGGCTCCGCAGGCTGGAGAGGCGCCCCAGGCCGGCGCCACGATCGGACATGGCCAGGTAGATCACGATGATCAGGGGGATGTCGAGCACCACCATGTCCAGGCCGAGCATGCCCTGCAGCGGCCCGAGCAAGGTCAGGGCGAAGAAGCCGAGCAGGGTGAAGACGAGGGCGCGCCTCACGGCAAGAACCCCCGCGCCGGCTCCTTGGCCCCCTCCGACTTGGGCGCCGGCGGGGGCGGCGGCGAGAGGATGACCAGCATCTCCTTGAGGGCCGTGTAGTCCACGGTGGGGGTCACCTCCACCTCCTGGTACAGCCCGTAGGTGCGCCGCGTGACCCGGGAGATGCGCCCCACGGCCAGGTCCTTGGGGAAGACCCCGGCCACGCCGGAGGTCACCACCAGGTCCCCCACCTTCACCTCCTCCTTGCGCAGCAGGTAGTCGATGCGGCAGGCATAGCGGTTGGTCCCCTCCAGGCCGCGCAGCAGGCCCCGCCCGCCGGTGCGCTGGATGATCACGTCGATGGCGCTCTTGGGATCAACGGCCAGCACGATGTCCGAGTAGCCGCCGTAGGCGCGGCCCACGCGGCCCACCACCCCCTCGGCCGTAACCACGGGCAGGCCCTGGCGCAGGGTGGGCTTGCCCCGATCCACCTGCACCCGCAGCAGGCGCACAAAGGGGGAGGCGTCCCGGCCCACCACGCGCACCCCCACGGTCTCAACCCCGCGCGACTTGCGGAAGCCGAGCAGCTTCTCGTACAGCTCCAGCCGCCCGAGGCCGCGTTTGGCCGTGGCCAGATCGAGCTTCAGCTTGCGGTTCTCCGTGGCGAGCTTCTCGTTGCGCTCCTCCACGTCCACCAGATAGACGTAGCGCCGCCACCCCCCGTGGATCCCGGAGATGGTGCTGGTGATGAAGCCCTGCACCGGGGCCGAGACCTTCATGATGGCCCGGTCGATGGGGTTCAGATCAGCCGGATCCTTCATGTTGGACTGCAACACCACGAGGGGGATACCCAGCAGCGCAGCCGCCAGGATGATGTCCCTGAATTTCCGGGGGAGGACCATGCTCCGGTCAGTTTATCGTAACTTCCCGGAGCAGCTTCAGCTCGTCCAGGGCCTTGCCCGTGCCGAGCACCACGCAGGACTCGGGATCGTCGGAGAGCATCACCGGCAGGCCGGTCTCCTCGCGTAGCAGCACATCCAGGTTCTGCAGCTGGGCCCCGCCGCCAGTGAGCACGATGCCCTTGTCCACGATGTCGGCGCTGAGCTCGGGCGGGGTGCGCTCCAGCACCACCCGCACCGCCTCAACGATGGCGGCGATGGGCTCGGCCAGGCTGTCGCGGATCTCGTCGCTGTTGGTGACGATGGTCTTGGGCACGCCGGCAACCAGGTCCCGGCCCTTGACCTCCATGGTGAGGGTCTCGTCGGGCGGGTACGCGTTGCCGAGGGTCTTCTTGATGATCTCGGCCGTGCGCTCGCCGATGAGCAGGTTGTACTTGCGCTTCATGTGCTGGACGATGGCGTCGTCCATCTTGTCGCCGGCCACGCGCACCGACTTGGCGTACACGATGCCGGCCAGGGAGATCACCGCCACCTCGGTGGTGCCGCCGCCGATGTCCACGATCATGTTTCCGCTGGGCTCGGTGATGGGCAGCCCAGCGCCGATGGCCGCGGCCATGGGCTCCTCGATGAGGTACACCTCCCGGGCGGAGGCGGCCAGGGCCGAGTCGCGCACGGCCCGCTTCTCCACCTCGGTGATGCCCGAGGGCACGCAGATGATGATGCGGGGGCGCACCAGGGTGGTGCGGTTGTGGGCCCGGGTGATGAAGTAGCGCAGCATCGCCTCTGTAACCTCGAAGTCGGCGATGACGCCGTCCTTCATGGGGCGGATGGCGACGATGTTGCCCGGGGTGCGCCCGAGCATCTCCTTGGCCTCGGTCCCAACGGCGAGCACGCGGCTGGAGCCGCCGCCGTTTTTCTGCACCGCCACAACTGACGGTTCATGACTCACGATGCCGCGGCCCTTCACGTATGTGAGGGTCGTGGCCGTGCCGAGGTCGATGGCCATGTCGTTGGAGAACAGGCCGTAGACCCAATCAAAGAGCATCTGCGTCCTCTAAAAGAAGTCGGGCTCCAACCAACGGCTGAACCCGACAGCCCCCTGATATAGCACGCACTTGCGGCTGTTACTAGCCCCGGGGTAACTCGGTCACGGTCACGGTCACGGGCCCCGGACCCCTGACCACGGGCTCCATACTCCAGGTTGAACCGCCCCCACTGTTCTGGTAGATTGCTCCGTCTTTTGACCTGTCCCCGTCCTTCGGAGGGAGTAAAAAATGCTGCTTGATGCGATGCGCAAGCACTCGCGCTCTTTCATTATCTATATCTTCTTCGGCATCATCATCGCTGTGTTCGTGGTGAACTTCGGGCCCCAGTCTGGTGGGTGCGGCTCTGCCGCCGCCGTCGCCGGGACCATCGAAGGCAAGCGCCTGAGCCCGAGCCAGTTCAACTACGCGCTGAGCGCGTCGGGGGTGCTGCAGCGGTTCGCCAGCCTGCCCGAGACCTTCATGGCGCGGGTGCGTGGCCGGATCATGGACCAGATCATCGCGCGGGAGCTCATGGCTGATGACGCCCTGGCCATGGGATTCCGCATCCCGGACGAGGAGATCAACGACATGATCGTCAAGGGTCGGTTTGTGATCCTTGGCCAGTCTGCGCCGCTGATCCTGGATGACGATGGGAAGTTTGACTACTCCCGCTTCAGCCGCTGGGTGCGCTACCGCTGGACCCTGACGGTGAAGAAGTTCAAGGAGCAGCAGCGCCGGGAGCTGTTGGCCAACAAGATCCGCCGGGTCACCCGCTCCTCGGTGAAGGCATCCGAGGAGGAGGTGAAGCAGAAGTACGTGCACGAGAACACCAAGGTGGAGCTCTCGTACGTGGCCTTCTCCCCGCAGGAGTTCCGGGACAAGGTGTCCCCCACCAAGGCCGACCTGGATGCCTTCATCAAGGAAAAGAAGAAGGATATCGAGGAGTACTACAAGACCAACAAGACCGCCTACCAGAAGCTGCCAGCCCAGGCGCGGCTGCAGGTCCTCACCGTGAAGTTCGCGGACGTTGACGGCGCTTCATCCCCGAGTCTCCCGGAGGGAGGCGAGGACGCCGGCAGTGCCAAGGCCGAGGCGGTGGCCAAGGCCGAGGCCCTGCACGAGCGCATCGCCGGGGGCGAGGACTTCGCCGCGGTGGCCAGGGAGGCTTCGGATGACGACTCCGCGGCCAAGGGCGGCATGCTCGGGTGGCGCAACGAGGACGCCCCGGGCATCGGCGAAAAGGCCAAGGCCCTGGTGCCCGTGGCCAAGGATGGGGCCCTGAGCGAGGTGGTACAGGACAAGGACAAGCTGGTGATCTTCAAGGTGCTGGGCCGCCGCAAGGGGGACCTGACCCTGGAGCAGGCCCAGGCAGAGATCGCCGAGCAGATGTACCGGACCGACCGGGCCATCAAGCTGGCGCGGACCGAGGCGGACGGCTTCCTCAAGCGGGCCAAGGCCGGCGAGAAGCTCAGCGACATGTTCACCGTTGAGGGCGCCGACGCTGACGAAGAGAAGAAGGAGGAGCCCAAGGCCGAGGGCGAGGACGCCAAGGCCGAGGGCGAGGCGACCGCGGAGGCCGAGGCTGAGAAGCCTGCCCGGAGCCCCCTGGAGCTCAAGACCACCACCGCGTTCGCGCGCTCGGCCCAGCACCTGGTGCCTGGCATCGGCGTCTCCCGTGACCTGGCCAGCGCCGCCTTCGAGCTCAAGGTGGGCAAGGTGGCGGATAGGACCTTCAACGTTGGCGAGATGATCTACCTGGTGTCGGTAAAGAAACGCACCGAGGCGGACCTGGGCGAGTTCACCAAGACCAAGGACGATCTGCTGCAGACCTTCCTGGACACCAAGGCCGGGGATACCCTGCGCGCCTACATGCTCAAGCGGTGTAAGACGGCGTACGAGAAGGGCAAGATCAATGTTAACCCGGCGGTCATGGTCACCCCGGGCTACCAGCCCAACGAGAAGGACGGCCCCCTGCCCGTCTACAAGCCCTGCGCCAGCTTCGAGCCGCAGTCGGCCATGTAGTAGCCGCCATCGCGGCCCGACCTCTTCAAGTAACCAACGTCCCTGTAATCCAGATCATCATCACCAGCGGCAGGACCCTGGCAAGGCGCCAGGCCAACTGCATGCCCAGGCGGCCCGCTTGCCCTGCAGGGCGGCTGATGCTCATGGGCGCGGCCACCACCACCCGGTAATTATGGCCGCGATAGCCGGAGGACGGCTCGAAGCCCCCCTCCACCCGGCAGGTACCGAGGATTAACAGCTCGTCCCCCTCCTTGATCAGGCCCTCGTTGTACCGGATCAGCTTCCCGTCCGCCTGCTCCCGCTTGACCCACACATCCCGCTTGATCCTGAACTCCGCCCCTTCCGGCTCCACGAGCACCGAGTGCTGGCCATCGGTGAGCTCGAAGGGCGCCGCGTCCTCGGCCTCCTCGGCGCGTAGCCACTGTCCCCCCAGCCTTCCCACCGCGTGGCTGGCCCCCCACTCGTCCGCCGCGTAGGTCAGGTAGATCCCGTGCTCGCCGGTCTCGGGGGAGATCACCGGATCGATGGGCGCCACCCGCCCTCGCAGGGCGACAGGGCCCGGCTCCAGGGAATCGAACCCGAGCCCACGCGGGCTCAGGGCGCTGGTAAGCGCGCGAACGGCCGCGGGCAGGTCCAGCAACGCCGCCACCGCAACATGGATCGAGAGGAGCAAGAGGGCCAGGAGGATGGCCGCGACGACAAGGAGGCCCGGTGTCAGGCTTGTTGATGAGAAGTTTTCCATGTCCCTTTTAGCTTACCAGGGGACACGGAAGATGCTGCCCCGCGGCCTAGAGGCTGCCGATGTGCTTGTCGAGGACCCGGCCGATGCCAGGGGCGGCGGCCTCCACATGCACCTTCCCCTTGGGGCGCAGGGAGTTGTACGCCTTGACCAGGGTCTTGTTGCTGGCGCGCTGGGCGCGAGCGTCGGTGATGCTGAGCAGGCTCTCAGCCACGTTGGAGGACTGGCCGCCCATGAAGGCAGACAGGGTGCCAACCTCGCCGGCCTCCTGGTACTGCTCGTAGAAGGGCTGGAGCTTGCCCACGAAGTCGTTCAGCAGGCTGTCCACTGACTCCTGCAGGATGGTGGGCTTGAGGGCCAGGACCAGCTTGAAGGCGCCCTTGACCGCGATGCCGGTGAAGCCCTTCTTCGCCTTCACCTCGTCGTGGATGAGCTGGACACAATCGTTGATCACGGGGGTACGCCTGGACGGGTCGCCAATAAGATCGTTGAGCTGCTTCACCTTGATTTCTCCTTGGTACGTTTAATTGCCCGCTGGCTACAGGTTCTTCATGCGCTGACGCACAAGGTCGGCGTCGGGTGCCGTCGGGTCCAGGGAAAGATAGCGGCTAAAAGCGGCCTGAGCCATGTCTTTGTTGCCCAGCTTCTCGTAGGCCAGGCCCAGGTCCCGCCAGGCAGGAGCGTACTTCTGATCCGCGCTAACCGCCTGGTTGAATTGGGCCTTGGCCCGCTCGTAGCGGCTGGCCGCCAGGTGCTCCAATCCCCTGTCGTGGGCCTGCTCGGCGTTTTTACGTGGGCTCGCCGGCTGGGCGCGGGGCTTTTTCTCAATTTTGGCCACGGGCGCGGGCTTGGCTGGCCTGGGCGTCTTGACCACGGGCGCCATCTCCACGTTGGTGCCAGGGCCCTTGTACCCCGTGGGGGGGAGAGGCGGCTTGGAACGCATGGGCGGATCCGGACTCACCGGGGGCTCGCTGGTTCCATCCAGCTTCACCTCTCCCAGGAGCACCAGGGTGATAATATAAACCACAAAGAGCAGGCACCCCGCGCCAAACCCTACGAAAAAGAGCCGAAAAAAACCCTCACTCCGTTCCTCGACATGGTCCATATCGTGGGCTGGGATGTTACACAAGGCGGTGGAATCTGGCCAATTTTCACCCCATTTGCCTGTCCTTGAGCCGGGTCCGGGGGCGCTTCAAGGTGTGGTTACATGGCACCGGAGTGTGAGGAATCATCGCCGGGAGTGCTAAACTTCCTTCACTTGGAGGTTACTCTTGAAAATCTTGAGCCCGCGGAACCTGTTGATACTGTTGGCCTTGGGGGCCGGCTCCTGCATCGATCCCACCAGCGAACAATCGGGCGGTGACAGCGGCCCGGACCTGCTCTCCTTTGATGACGCCGGCAACACATGCACCGATCCCTCAGGTGACATGGATAACGACGGCCTGACCAACGCGCAGGAGGGCTGCCTCAGCGGGCGTGACAGCGACCAGGACAAGGTCCCCGACTGGCAGGATCTGGACTCCGACGGCGACAAGATCGCGGATAACGTGGAGGCCGGTACCAAGGACAGCGCGGGCAAGTGCAAGGAGAGCGGCAAGAAGTGGCCGTGCGACTCCGACGGCGACATGCTGCCCGACTACCTGGACAAGGACTCCGACGGCGACGGCCTCGAGGACGGCGACGAGGACGAGAACGGGGACGGCCTGCTCGGGTGCTGCCTGACCCAGTGCAACAAGCCCGGCTCCACCCAGGCCAAGAAGTGCACCCTGAGCAAGGACGGGTGCGGCAGCGGCCAGAAATGCACCTCGGGCGCGTGCATCCCCTCGGCCAGCTTCCTCTGCTCCGAGGGGGAGACCAGCCCCCGCAAGAAGGACACCTTCGGCGACGGCCAGCTGGACGACAAGCGCGGGACCTTCATCTGCCGCGACGCCACCGAGTCCAAGCCGGGCCGCAAGGCTGTGCAGCTTCGCTCGGACAAGACCGGCGACTGGAACCTGGCCCTGGACACCAGCCTCAAGTACGGCCTGCTCACCGTCACCGGGGTGGCCAGCGGCACAGCGGCGGCGGTGATCAACAAGGACAAGAGCGGCCAGGAGGTTGGGGGCTTCGTGATCAGCCGGACCGCCACCAAGGATGTGCAGTCCGAGCTGGCCGACCTGGTCGCCGCCATCACCGCCAGCCCCCCCGGCGGCGGCACCATTACCGTCCAGGCCTCGGGTGTGCAGGGCAAGAGCCATGACCTTTACAACATGGTGGAGGGCACCCTGCTCTCCCTGAGCGGGGGTTCCACAACCGACGCCTCCTCCGTGCGCAACGCGTTGATGGCTGCAATCCTGGGGGTGAGCTCAGCCCAGCTGAGCAACCTGCCCGCGCCCTTTACCAGCAGCGCCAGCGCGTTCACCATCCGCTTCTCCACGGTGCGCCGCTTCGCCTTCAAGAAGGACTCCGCCGGCAAGCTGGTGCTCGACAGCAAGGGCTACCCCACCGACAGCGGGGACACCACCAAGTACCGCCTGGTGGTCATGGGCGCGGTGACGGCCACCGACGCTTACAAGAACCCCAAGGTGGGCGCCGGCATCACCCTGGACGACCTCTCAAACGGCACCGGCCTGGCCCTGGCCTCGGACAAGGTGGGCAACGAGTGCGACGCGGCCTCGGTGGACAAGATCCCCATGGCGGACATTGTCTGGGTCAGCGACGAGTCGGGCTCAATGAACAACAACCGTGACGACGCGGTGAAGCACGCCAGCGACTTCTTCAAGCGCGCGTTGGCCATGGGCCTGGACTTCCGCATGGGCATCACCAACGTGGTGCCCAAGGGGGCCACCGGGTATGGCAAGTTCTGCTCCCAGATCAGCACCAACAAGAGCGACAGCGGCGGCACGGACCGCTTCCTGCTGCCCACGGAGCAGGCCACCTTTGTCTCGTGCATCCGCAACCCGCCCGGCTACACCGGCGGCCACTCCCCCGGGGAGTACGGGCTGATCAACGCCAGGGCCGCCCTCACCGGCCACCTGCCCCGGGCCCAGAACGACGCGAGCAAGTTCCGCAAGGACGCCAGCATCATCTACATCGTGCTCACGGATCAGATCGCCGCAGCCGTGGAGGCGCCCTTCAAGAGCAACTACGGCTCCACAAATCTATGCCAGCTCCCCAGCACGATGCAGTCCACGGTGGACACCCTGCTGCAGCCCTTCGTGAACCTGTTCAACGGCAGCCTGGATCCGGAGGCGGTGGTGTCCAAGTTCTTCGTCATCGGTGGCGTGTGCAAGAACAGCTGCAAGGCCATGATCGCCCACGGCTACAACGAGCTGGTCAAGAAGTTCGGCGGGCAGATCGGCGACGTCTGCCAGAAGAACCTCTCGTCCACCATGCAGGTCTTCCTGGACAGCATCGTGGCCGGTTCCTCGCCCATGAAGCTGGAGTATGTGCCGATCAGCTCCTCGCTGGCCGTGACCATGGACGGCAAAGAGCTCACGCGCAGCCGCACCGCCGGCTTCGACTACCGCACCAACAACAACTCCCTGGTCTTCATCAGCACCAACTACAAGAAGGGCAGCAAGGTGTTCGCCTCGTACAAGCGCTGGGAGCGCCAGCTGACCATCAAGTAGGGATCCTGCCCCCGCTGGCGGCCGGGCCGCCGTCATTTGTGTCCCGGGATCCCCCTTAGAGGCCACTCACATGCTGTGATATCGTTATCATCCTGATGTCCATACCTTTCGGGAGATCCAAGATGTTGAGCAGGAAAATAACCATTACGAGCACTTTGCTGGCCCTCGCCCTGGCCGCCGCCGGCTGCGGGCGCACCACGCCTCTGGGCGCCGGAGGAGACTCGGGCGCCACCGCATGGGACACCAACCCGCCCATCCCGGACGGCCTGATACTGCCGGATAACCTGCCTCCCCCACTGCCGGACCAGGGCGTGCCGCCGCCGCCGCCCGATCAGGGCCCGCCGGTCCATGACCTGATCCCGCCCATCCCCGACGCCTGGATCCAGCATGACCTGCCTGTGCCTCCGACGGACGGCCCCAAGCCGCCGCCTGATCTGCCCGGCCCCACGCCCGACGTCTGGCCCTGGCCCCCGGACACTCAGCCCCCGCTGCCGGACATGCCCATCCCGCCCGACCAGGGCGTCTGCACCCCCAGCTGCTCCCAGCTGTGCTCGGTGGTCATCAGCTGCGGCCACTACACCGGCACCTACAGCAAGTGCGTCACCGAGTGCCTCAGCTGGACGGCCACCCAGACCCAGTGCCTGACCAAGCTTGTCTGCGCGGGGATCTCCTCCTGCGTGCCGTACGGCAGCTGCATGATCAAGCCGCCCCAGCCGGACCTGGTGAACAAGAGCTTCACCGCCTCGGTGAGCAAGAGCACCGTCACCTACAAGGTCACCACCTGCAACACGGGCAAGGGCGCCGCCGGGGCGTTCGCCGTGGACCTGTTCTACGACCAGAAGGCCGCCCCCAAGGCCGGCCAGACCGGCAACCAGTCCAAACAGCACACCAGCCTCGCCGTCGGCGCCTGCGTCAGCGACACCTTCACCCGGACCAACACGCCCAACGGCACCTACGCATCCTACGTGCTGGCTGATTCTGGCGGCGCGGTTTCCGAGTCCAGCGAGACCAACAACGCTGCCGGCCCGGTGTCGGTGACTGTCAAGGTCGGGCCGCCCCCTGTGAAGGCGCCGGACCTGGTGGTCAAGAAGCTCACCGCCTCCACCTACACCATCCTCGGCAACACCGTGGTGCGGTACATCGCCACCGTGTGCAACAGCGGCACCAAGGACGCCGCGGCCAGCCGGGTGGACGTTTACTACAACCGCAAGACCGCGCCCACGGCCGGGACCAAGGGGAACAACTCCACCTCGGTGCCCGCGCTCAAGGTGGGCGCCTGCACCAACCGGAACATCATGCGCACAAGCGTGGGCAAGGGGACCTACACCTCCTGGGCCTACGCGGACACCGCCAACACGATCAAGGAGTCCGACGAGAACAACAACTCCTACGGGCCGGTGACCATCTCCACCTCCGGCACCAAGACGGGCGACCTGACCATCAAGTCGTTCACCTACCAGGCGTACGCCTACAACACGGTGCTCTACCGCATCTACGTCTGCAACGTGGGCACCGGCGCCACGGCCTCCACTTCGGTGGGCCTGTACATGAACCTCAAGAGCGCGCCCACCAGCTCAACCAAGCCCACCGCCTCATCAAGCGTGGGGCTGCTCCAGCCCGGGCAGTGCTCCACCAGGTACATCACCAGGGTCAACACGAGCACCGGCACCTACAGCTCATGGGCCTTCGTGGACCCGAACAACTACATCACGGAGACCAGCGAGACCAACAACATCAAGGGCCCGCTCAAGGTGAGCGTGGGCGGCACGGCCAACAAGCCGGACCTCTACTTCAAGAGCTTCAGCGCCAAGATGAACGGCACCAAGCTGGACTACAAGTACCAGGTGTGCAACCAGGGCAAGTCCGCGGCCACCCCCTTCCGCGTGGACCTGTACTACAACCTCTCGTCAGCGCCCAAGGCCAAGCAGTCGGGCGGTCAGGCGAGCATCGTGCCGGTGCTCAACGCCGGCTCATGCCGCACCATCACCCGGTCGCGCAACAACCCGCCCACGGGCACCAGCAACGCCTATGTCTACGCCGACTCGTGGCAATGGGTGAGCGAGAGCAAGGAGAACAACAACGTCTCCGGCCCGGTGACCACCACCCTCTCCACCCAGGGTTGCACCCAGATCTGCATGTTCGCCACCTACTGCGGGCTGTTCACATGGACCCAGTGGATGCAGTGCAACAACTGGTGCAAGGGCCTGGACGCCACCAAAAAGAAGTGCGTCCAGACCGCCAGGCAGAAGCAGAGCTGCTCTGACATGAAGAAGTGCAGCCTGCCCAAGCCGCCGCCCCCGCCCCCGTCGCCCATCTCTTGCTACCAGGTGTGCAACTACCTGGTGAACACCTGCAAGTACCTGCCGAGCAACCAGCTGATCACCTGCACCGCCCTGTGCATGCAGCGGTCCAGCAGCCAGGTGAACTGCGCCAGGAAGGCCGTGCAGGCAAAGCAGTGCATCCAGACTGCGATGTGCCTGTTCCAGTAGGGAACAAGCCCCCCCTGCCCCTGCCCCTGCCCTTGCCCCTGCCCTCCTGGCCCTGCTTCATCCTCGCCCTTTCCCTGGGCTGCGCCGCCTCCCCTCCACCCGTCGCCACGCCGCCCCGGCCCAAACCGGTTACCCTCACCATCCTCTCCACCAACGACCTGCACGGACAGCTCGACCCGCTGGTGTTGCACGCGCCCGGCGCTCCTCCCCGCAAGTTCAGGGTGGGCGGCGCGCGCGCCCTGGCCGCCACCGTGGCCGAGCTGGAGGCCAAGGCTGGCGGGCCGGTGCTGGTGCTGGACGCGGGCGACTTCGGGCAGGGGACCCTGCTCTCCAACCACTTCCAGGGGCTGCCGGTGCGTGCCCTGCACAAGCTCATGGGGGTGGACGCCGCGGTGATCGGCAACCACGAGTTCGACTTCGGCCCGGCAAAAGGCGGAGACCCAAAGGACCTGCGCGGCGCGCTCAAGGCCTGGACAGGCGGGGCGCCCTTCCCGGTGCTCACTGCCAACGTCACCCTGGCCAGCGGGGACCGGCCTGACTGGCCCAACGTGTTCCCCTCTGTGTTGCTCAACGCGGGCGGGATCAAGGTGGGTCTCATCGGGGTCACCACGCCCACCACCCCAAGGGTCACGATGGCCGAGATGGTGTCCGACCTGCGCTTCGGGCCGCTGCATGAGCCCGTGCGCAGGGAGGCGGCCGCCCTGCGCAAGAAGGGGGCGCACGCAGTGGTGGTGTTGGCCCACGGCGTGGGCAAGTGCGGTGGCCGCGAGCCGAAGAGCTGCAAGGGGGAGGTCTTCACCGACCTGCTCGACAAGCTCCCGGCCGGCACGGTTGACGCCCTGGTCATGGGGCACAGCCACAAGTGCATCTGGCACCGCTACCGGGGCGCGTTGGTGAGCGAGGCGTGCTCCCGGGGCATCGCAGTTGGGCGCCTGCGCCTGGTGGTGGACACGGCCGCGGGCAAGGTAATGCCCGGGGCAAGCGAGGCCCTTCCCCCCTACCCCGTCTGCCACGACGTGTTCTCCGACACGGGCAGCTGCGACGCCACCAGGACCTCGGCAACCAGCACGGTGCAGGAGAACCCCGTGCTCTCGCGCCACGGCGAGCTGGTCAAGAAGGCGGGCGCCCTGGTGGATGGGTACCGGGCGCAGCTGGGCCAGACCGAGGCCCGGGTGGTGGGCCGACTGGAGTGGGCCCTGGTGCACAGCCTGGCCGGAGCGTCAGGGCCCGGGTTGCTCACCGCCAGGGCCATGCTCAACGCCGTGCCGGGGGCGGACTTCGCCCTGCTCAACCCGCGCGCGGTGCGGGCCGACCTGCCGGCCGGAGAGGTGACCTACGGCCAGCTCTTCGCGGCCCTCCCCTTCGAGAACCGGCTGGCCAGGGTGCAGGTAACCGGGGACGAGCTCCGGGCCTTGCTCGACGCGGGCATGAGCTACCGCGGCGACATCTTCCAGGTGGCTGGCCTGCGCATGACCGCCCGCTGCGGCCCCCCGCCCCGGGTCATCGGCCTGCAGGACAGCGCGGGCCACCCCCTCCAGCCCAGGAAGCTCTACACCCTGGCCCTGTCCGACTATCTGCTGTCAGGCGGCGACGGCCTGGCCCCGGTGTTGGACAAGCTCCCGGCCAACCGCAAGAAGGTGCTGCCCGAGGGAACCGTGCGCGGCGCGGTGGAGCAGCTGCTCGGCGCCGGGGTGGGCGAGCCCTTGCCGGCCACGGCCATCATCCTGGAGGACGGCCCCTGCCGGGCCGGCAAGGCCCCGGTGCGCTACCTGTGTAGGTAGGGCTCAGCCCGGGCTAGGCCAGGAGGTGCTCGAATAGCACCTTCACCCCGATCCCCAGCAGCACGAGGCCCCCCACGATCTCCATCTTCTTGCCGAACCGCTGGCCCAGGCTCGCTCCCAGCCAGAGCCCCACCAGGGAGAGGGCCGAGGTGACCACCCCGATCACCGCGCTGGGCGTCCAGATGCTGATGCTCAGGAAGGCCAGGCTCAGCCCAACGGCGAAGGCGTCGATGCTCACCGCCACCGAGAGCATCACCATGGTCATGCCCCTAGAAGGATCGGTGGGGAACGGCTCCGCGTCCGGGTCCAGGCCGGAGCGGATCATGCGCCCGCCGATGAAGGCGAGGAGGCCGAAGGCGACCCAGTGGTCCCAGGCCACGATCAGGTCCGAGATGGTGCTGCCCGCGGCCCAGCCGAGCACCGGAAACAGGAACTGGAACAGGCCGAAGTGAAAGGAGAGCCTGAAGATGGGGCGGGCCGACCTGGCCAGTTGGGCGGCGCCAACGCCCAGGGAGACAGCGAAGGCGTCCAGGGCAAGGCCCACGGCGAGCAGGAGGATTTCGAGCACAGACACGGCGGCATGCTAGACCCACCGCTTCCCGTAGACAACCTCTGCCGGTAAATGTAGAGGCGCCTAACAAATATATATCGGTCTACCATTTTGCGGTTGACCTACCAGGCTCGGATTGCTATTCCTACAAAAGCGGCGGTATTTAGAACCGCCAGCAGAAATCCAGAACCTGGCCAGGGCTACACCCTGACCAAAAACAGCACTATTTCGGACTGTTGGATGCTGGTGTGCCCAGACGTCCAGAATGGTGGAGGTGCGTCTCCAATGTCAAGAATTACTAGAAATTACAGCTTTCCAGGTTTCTGCGCCGGGAGGATCTCCAGGGCATTTCTGATCGCCGCCTTGATGCTCATCCCCCTGACCGCCAGCGCGGATCGCCGCATCTTCGGCAAGACCTACCCCTACATGACCCTGCCAAAGGGCGGCTTCGAGATCGAACACTACCTGGACGCGGACCTACGCCGGGTGGACGACCCTGACACCTGGCTCATCGAGAACGGGTACCGCCCCGCCTGGACCATGCAGTTGGAGTTCGAGTACGGCATCACCGACCGCCTGGACTTTGGTTTCTACACGGTCATGCGCCAGAAGGCGTACGGCGACTTCGAGTTCCGCGGGGTCAAGCTGCGGTCACGCTACCGGCTCTTTGACGAGGGGGTGCTGCCGGTGGATATCGCCCTGTACGGGGAAGTGGTCTACTACGGCGACGAGGTGAAGCTGGAGGAGATCATCATCCTGGCCCGCAAGTTCGGCTCCGTGGAAACCGCCGTCAACTTCAAGTTCGAGCAGGAGTTCAAGTTTGAGGGCTCCGAGACCGAGTTCGAGTTTGAGTTCGTGCCCTCCGTGGGGGTGGGCTACCACTTCAACGAGCATGTGTCCCTTGGCCTGGAGTGGTACGGCAAGCTGGAGGTGGAGCACGGCGAGGCCGAGGAGTTCGTCAACTTCCTGGGCCCGGCCATCAGCGTGGCGGGGAACCACTTCTTCTGGACCGTGCTGTTCGCAGCCCAGCTCAACGAGCTCGAGGACGGGGCCGCGTTCCAGGCGCGCTCACTGTTCGGGGTTCAGTTCTGAAGTGCCCAGAGCGCTTCTGTTGCTGGCCCTGCTGCTGCCGGCCTGTACGCTGAAGCAACTCCCCCCGTCCGAGCGGCTCCGCAGGTCCAAGTGCGGCGCCTGCCACATCGCGCCGGCGCCGGCCAGCATCCCCCGGAACAAGCTCGAGGCGGTGCTTGAAGAACACAAGGGCCGGGTTCCACTCACCGCAGATGAACGCGCGACCCTGATCACTCGGCTAGTGAAACCGGAGTGACCCAGTGCGACTGAGACGGGCACGGCACCTGCGAGCAGACCGGTACAAGCGGATACGCAGGAGGGCCAGGATGGCCATCGCCAGCGCCCAGGGAGGTGGGCCGGCGTCAGCCGCCGGGGCCAGGAGCGCGCACCCTTCATCGGGCGACGGCTCGCCGCCATCGCCGGGGGCGGGCGCCACCTTCACCGTCACCGCCACGCTGGACGCCCCCCGGTTCTCCTCGGCGTCGTAGGCCACCACGGCGACGGCGTGTTTCCCGGGGCTCAGGCCCTCCATCTTGAAGCGCCAGGGCGGGGCCTTGAGCTGGGCTTGCCGGTAGCTGTTGAGCCAGAACGCCGCCCGCACCACGCCCACGTTGTCCGTGATCTTCGCCTCCAGCATGAAGCTGGGCCCCAGCGCCGCCCCCGCCGCGGGGGAGGTGATCTTGACCACCGGGGCCACGCTGTCGATGGGCTCCCCGTTGTACACGTCGCCCTTGGCGTGGGTCCTGATCCAGTTGAGTTTCTTGTCCACGCGCAGGTCCCAGCCGTAGCCAGAGCCTCCGCACGGCAGGGTGGTCAGTACATGGGTACCGGCCAGGCGCTCCTGGCCCGAGCGCAGCACGAAGGAGGGGCCCCCGGAGTCCCCCATGCACACCCCGGCGCCGTTGGCGTTTGAGAACATGAAGGTGCCCCCGTACACCTTGATGATCTTGTTCTCCCCCACATGCTTGATGCCCGGGATGCTCCCGGTACCCGTGAGGCCGTAGCCCACCATAATGAGCTTCTCCCCGATCCTGGGCGCGGAGGTGAGCAGACGGGAGGGAACGACGCGGCGTACCTTCTTCTTGAGCCGGACCACCGCCAGATCAACCTCCCCGCTCTTGGACTTGGCGTACTGGGGGTGAGAGGTGACCTTCTCCGCCGCGTAAGCTTGCGACGCCACCAGGAACTTCAGATCCTTGATCTCGTCCGCCTCGTCGAAGCAGTGGGCCGCCGAGAGAACGGTCTGCCGGCCGATGAGGGTGCCCGAGCAGCCCAGCCTGCCAACGCTGGGGTGGCCCTTGTCCTGCTTGCCATGGGCGATGGTTACCACGGCGGAGGCGACCTCTGGCAGGAGAGCCTCATCACCGCAGGCGGCGGCCAGCAGGGTGGCACAGATGAATCCTACAGCGTTGCTACGGGGCCCCATGAGAGGCCAATCTTACCCTACAAAACGATCCCATTGACCGTGCCCCCATCGTGACTACGTTGTAGACTCGTTTTCGGCGGCCTGGCCGCCTTTTTCAGCTTCAAGGACTGAAAATGCCCCCAATCGAGACGTCATCCACCGTCCGGCTTCCCCTCATACCCCTGAGAAATATTGTCTTTTTCCCAGGCGTTGTGATGCCCATTGATGTTGGGCGGGAGCGCTCCATGGCCGCCCTGCGGCTGGTGGAAGACAAGAAAGTGGAGCGCATCGCGTTCTGCACCCAGACCATCGCCGAGATGGACGATCCCGGCCTCACCGACATCTTCCCCATGGGGATTCAGGCCGAGACCCTGCGCGTCATGCGGGTCTCCGCCTCCCGCGCCACCCTCGTGGCCCGTGGGGTCAGCCGCATCCGGCTCCTCTCCATGGAGGAGGAGGACGACGGTGTGCTGTGGGGCACCTTCGAGAAGGTGGCCGAAACCGGGCTCAAGGATGTTGAGGCCCATGGCCTCGCCATGGCAGTGAAGGACTCTGCCAAGCAGCTGATCTCCATCTCCCCGGATATCCCGGACGAGGCCGCCGCCCTGCTCGACCAGGTGAGGCAGCCGGGCCATGTGGCCGACGTGGCCGCCTCCAACATGGAGGAGAGCCTGGCCGAGAAGATGGAAGTCCTCAATATCATCAATGTTCCCGAGCGTCTGCGCGAGGTGCTGCTGCGCCTGCACCGTGCGCTGGAGTCACACAAGGTCAAGGAGCACATCGACTCCCAGGTGCGCTCAGAGATGGGCAAGCACCAGCGCGAGGCCATGCTGCGCCAGCGCATGCGCGCGATCCAGGACGAGCTGGGCGACGGAGACGAGGAAGACGAGGCCGCCGAGTTTGAGGAGCGCATCGCCGAGGCGAACCTCCCGGCCGAGGCCGAGGAGGTGGCGCACAAGCAGCTGGCGCGCCTGCGGCAGATCCCCTCTCAGTCTCCCGAGTACACGGTGACCCGCACCTACCTCGAGTGGCTGGTGGAGCTGCCCTGGAACGAGACCACCGAGGACCACCTCGATCTGGAACGGGCGCGCCAGATCCTGGACGAGGACCACTACGGCCTGGAGAAGGTCAAAAAGCGCATCATCGAGTACCTGGCCGTGCGCAAGCTGAAGCCGGACAAGAAGGGCCCGATCCTGTGCCTGGTGGGCCCCCCCGGCGTGGGCAAGACCTCAACCGGTCGCTCCGTGGCCCGCGCCCTGGGCCGCAAGTTCGTGCGCGCATCTCTGGGTGGTGTACGGGACGAGGCCGAGATCCGCGGCCACCGGCGCACCTACGTGGGCGCCCTGCCCGGCCGCATCCTGCAGAGCATGCGCCGCGCCGGCACCCGCAACCCCGTCTTCGTGCTGGACGAGATCGACAAGCTGGGCAGCGACTTCCGCGGCGACCCCTCGTCGGCCCTGCTGGAGGTGTTGGACCCGGAGCAGAACCACCAGTTCTCCGACCACTTCCTCGAGGTTCCGTTCGACCTGAGCCAGGTGCTCTTCTTTGCCACGGCCAACGAGATCGAGCCCATCCCGCCGGCCCTCAAGGACAGGCTCGAAATCCTGGAGCTGCCTGGCTACACCCGCAACGAGAAGCTGCACATCGCCAAGCGGCACCTGATCCCCAAGCAGGTGGATGAGCACGGCCTGGAGGATGAGCAGTTCCCGGTGAAGGACGACGCGGTGCTGGGCATCATCGACAGCTACACCCGCGAGGCCGGCGTGCGAAATCTGGAGCGGGAGCTCGCCTCCACCATCCGCTGGGTGGCGGTGAAGGTGGCCAAGGAGGACCCGCTCCCTGAGACCATCGAGCACAAGGACCTGCACGACATCCTCGGCCCGGTGACCTACTTCCCGGAGATGGCCGAGCGCACCGAGATCCCGGGCGTGGCGACGGGCCTGGCCTGGACCCCCACGGGCGGCCAGATCCTGTTCATCGAGGCCACGCGCATGAAGGGCACCGGCAAGCTGATCCTCTCCGGGCACCTGGGCGACGTGATGAAGGAGTCGGCCCAGGCGGCCCTCACCTTTGCCCGCTCCAAGACCAAGGAGCTGGGCCTGGAGCGGGACTTCTTCGCCAAGTCAGATCTTCACATCCATGTGCCGGCCGGGGCCATCCGCAAGGACGGCCCCTCCGCGGGCGTGACCATGGTCACCTCGCTTGTGTCCCTGCTGTCGGATCGCTGCATCCGCGACGATGTGGCCATGACCGGGGAGATCTCCCTGCGCGGCCTTGTGATGCCAGTGGGCGGTGTGAAAGAGAAGGTGTTGGCGGCGCATCGCGCGGGGCTGAAGCGCGTGCTGATCCCGGAGCGCAACACCAAGGACCTGGTGGATATCCCGCAGGAGATCCGGGACGACCTGGAGATCATCCCGGTGACCAACATCGAGCAGGCCCTGGAGCACGCCCTGGTGCCGGCCAAGCCCAAAAAAGAGAAGCCCGCCCCCAAGGCGCCGCCTGCGCCTGACTCGGTGCATAACCCTTCAAATTAATAGAAGTCTGGTGGGTACTCTGGGGGGCGGGGGGTTAACCCCCGCCCGGGGGGGAGGGGTGTTACTTGATTTTCCCTTCCTTGAACCACACATGCTTGCGCACCTTCGGATCGTACTTCTTCATCCGGATCTTGTCCGGCGTGGTGCGCTTGTTCTTGGTGGTGGTGTAGAAGTAGCCGGTGCCGGCCTCTGAAATCAGCCTGATCTTCTCTCGAACTGCCATTTTAATTCTCCTGCAGAATCCTTAAGGGCAACCACTTATGCCCGATCTTGACTACGTTCGCAAGCCTTACTCGGCGCTGGGCGGCTCCGGCATGTCCATACCGAGCCCGCCGTCCGCCTCCATGCTCACAGCCGGGACCTCGTCCTCAACCGGGACCTCTTCCACCTCAATGCTCAGCCGCTTGTAGGCGGCCAGGCCGGTGCCCGCCGGGATGAGGCGGCCCATGATGATGTTCTCCTTGAGGCCGAGCAGGTGGTCGGTCTTGCCGCACACCGCCGCCTCGGTGAGAACCTTGGCCGTCTCCTGGAAGGAGGACGCCGAGAGGAAGCTGTCAGTGGAGAGAGAGGCCTTGGTGATGCCGAGCAGCAGGGGCTCACCAACAGCAGGCGATCCACCGTCTGCCATGACCCGCTCGTTCTCCTCCTGGAACACGTACTTCTCAACCTGCTCCTCGAGGATGAAGCGGGTGTCGCCCACGTCGGTGATGCGGACGCGCCGCAGCATCTGGCGCACGATCACCTCGATGTGCTTGTCGTTGATGCGCACGCCCTGCAGCCGGTAGACCTCCTGGATCTCGTCCACCAGGTACTTGGCCAGCTCCTTCTCGCCCAACACCTTGAGGATGTCGTGCGGGTTGGCCGCGCCGTCCATGAGCGGCTCGCCGGCCAGCACCTGATCGCCCTCGCGGACGGAGAGGTGCTTGCCCTTTGCCACCAGGTAATCAACGGAGTCGCCGATGTCCGGCGTGATCACCACCTTCTGCTTGCCCTTGGTGTCCTTGCCGAAACCGACAGTGCCGTCGATCTCGCTGATCAGCGCGTGCTCCTTGGGCTTGCGCGCCTCGAACAGCTCGGCAACGCGCGGCAGGCCGCCGGTGATGTCCTTGGTCTTGGTGGTCTCGCGCGGGATCTTGGCGATAACCTCACCAGCCTGAACGATGTCGCCCTCGGCCACGAAGATGTTGGAGCCAACGGGCAGGAAGTAACGCCCGTACGCCTTGGAGCCCGGCAGGTTCAGAGTCTCACCCTCATCATCCTTGATGCTGATGCGCGGGCGGACGTCGCCGTCCTTGCTCTCGATGATGACCTTACGGGAGAGGCCGGTGACCTCATCCAGCGCCTCCTGCATGGTGACGCCCTCGATGACGTCGCCGAAGGCGATGGTGCCGCCAACCTCGGTAACGATGGGCATGGAGAACGGGTCCCATTCGGCCAGGACCGTGTTCGCCTCTACCCGGTCGCCGTCCTTGACCAGCAGGTGGGCGCCGTACACGAGCTGGTAACGCTCGCGCTCGCGGCCGGAGTCGTCCTGGATGATGATCTCGCCGTGGCGCTTCATCACGACCTGCACGTCCCGCTCACCAGAGCGGTACGGCACCGCGGAGACGTTCTCGAACTTGACGGTGCCCTCGGTGCGGCACTCCAGAGTCGACTCCTCGTGGCGCACCTGGCCGATACCACCGATGTGGAAGGTACGCATCGTAAGCTGCGTGCCCGGCTCGCCGATGGACTGGGCCGCGATGATGCCGGCCGCCTCGCCGATGTTCACGACATGCCCGCGGGCCAGGTCACGGCCGTAGCACTTGACGCACACACCGCGCCGGGTTTGGCAGGTGAGCACCGACCGGATCTCTACCTTGTCGATGCCGGCGTCCTCGATGGCCTTGACGCGTTCCTCGTTGATCTCGTCGTTGGCCGGCACGATGACCTCGCCGGTGAGCGGGTCCGCGATGTCGTTGAGCCCCACGCGGCCGAGGATACGGTCGCCCAGACGCTCGATGATCTCGCCGCCCTCAACCAGGGAGCTCATGATGATGCCGTCGAAGGTGCCGCAGTCGTACTCGCGGATAACCGAGTCCTGCGCCACGTCCACCAGGCGCCGGGTCAGGTAACCGGAGTTGGCGGTCTTGAGCGCCGTATCCGCCAGGCCCTTGCGCGCGCCGTGGGTGGAGATGAAGTACTGCAACACCGAGAGGCCCTCACGGAAGTTCGTGGTGATCGGCGTCTCGATGATCTCGCCCGAGGGCTTGGCCATCAGGCCACGCATACCGGCCAGCTGCCGCATCTGCTGGGCAGAGCCTCGCGCGCCGGAGTCGGCCATGATGTAGATCGAGTTGAAGGAGGGCATCATGCGCTTGTTGCCCGTCAGGGGATCAGCGACCTCGGCCTGACCGATCTCGGTCATCATCTCGTTGGCTACCGCCTCAGAGGCCTGGGCCCAGATATCGACCACCTTGTTATAGCGCTCACCGTCGGTGATCAGACCCTCGGTGTACTGGTCCTCGATCTCGCGCACTTCCTTGCTCGCCTTGTCGAGCATCTTGTTCTTGCGCGGCGGTATCTCCATGTCGTTGATGCAGATGGAGATGCCGGCCTTGGTGGAGTAGGTGTACCCCATGGTGCGCAGGCGGTCGGCCAGCAGCACCGTCGCCTTGTCGGAGCAAAGCCGGTAGCAGGCGTCGATGAGCTCGGCCAGCTGCTTCTTGCCCATCACCCGGTTCACGAGCTGGAACTCCAGCTCATTGGGCACGATCTCGTAGAGCAGCACGCGGCCCACGGTGGTCTTGACCATGTGGCCGTCCATACGCACTTGCACCGCGGCCTGCAGGTCGACCTCGCCGTGGTCGTACGCCATGCGCACCTCCTCGGCGGAGGAGAAGACACCGGCCAGAGGCTCGCCGCCCTCCTCGGGGGCGCGCCAGGCACCCTTCACGTAGGCGCGCTCGCGGGTCATGTGGTACAGGCCGAGCACGATGTCCTGGCTCGGCAGAATGATCGGCTTGCCGTGGGCCGGGCTGAGGATGTTGTTGGTGGACATCATCAGCACCCGCGCCTCCATCTGGGCCTCGAGGCTCAGGGGCACGTGCACGGCCATCTGGTCGCCGTCGAAGTCGGCGTTGAAGGCGGTGCAAACCAGCGGGTGCAGCTGGATCGCCTTGCCCTCGATGAGCACCGGCTCGAAGGCCTGGATGCCCAGGCGGTGCAGGGTGGGCGCGCGGTTGAGCATGATCGGGTGCTCCTTGATCACCTCCTCCAGGATGTCCCACACCTCGGGGCGCTCCTTCTCCACCATCTTCTTGGCGCTCTTGATGGTGGTGACCAGGCCACGCTCCTCCAGCTTGTTGTAGATGAACGGCTTGAACAGCTCGAGGGCCATCTTCT
>CAZCFB010000029.1:0-45089 GCA_964497805.1 uncultured Kofleriaceae bacterium | reverse complement strand
CCAACTCTCGGGAGGACTTGCACCTCCAAGGTGGGGCCCATGCCGGGCACACCAGGTATAAAGAGAGAGGGTCTGACCCTCTCTCTTTATACTTCAGGCTCCGGAGGGGAGGAGCCGCATGCCGAAGCTCATCTGGCGGGCCGTGCCCTGGTTCCGGGCCATTGTGCCCGGCCTGGGGGCCCTGCGGG
The DNA here is from genome assembly GCA_964497805.1 of uncultured Kofleriaceae bacterium. Lineage (GTDB taxonomy): Bacteria > Myxococcota_A > Polyangia > CAZCFB01 > CAZCFB01. The sequence continues at coordinate 44,901 of CAZCFB010000029.1, read as the reverse complement.
TGCGGTCCTCCGGGAGGATGAACTGGCTGCCGAATAGCTTCTGGAATGCGAGCCGCTGAGGCAAGGCGCCGCGCAGAGCCTCCTCACGCTCCTGGATTCTCTGTTCCTTCGTCTTTTCGCTCATGTTGCCCGTGCTTCGCGCCATGGAATCCTCCGTCCTATTACCTTGGTAACATCCGGGATCCCGGGGAGCAAAAAACCGGTCATGTTGAGGGGATTTTTGATTATCTGGTGACGCCGAGCAGCACAATGAGCAGGATTTTGCCCGGCTCCCCACCCATGGCCACACCCAGGTGGGTGTAGCGGGCCCTGACCAACTCCGGGGCCTGGGCCAGCGCCTCCACCGCGCTCAGCTTGGCCACCAGGCTGTCCACCTGCTTGAACCTGGTCCCGAGCCCGTCCAGGTCCTTGTCCAGGCGCTTGCGGGCCAGCTCCTCGGCGTCGTCCCCCCCCTGGCCCAGGGTCTCGGCAACCCGAGCGGCGATGCCAGCCAGCTCAGGGTCCCGGATGAGGGCCTTGACCCCCGCGTCCAGGCGGAGCCGGGCCACCTCGGCCAGCACCGGCCTGGCGCCAGCCGACGGGATCAGGGCCGTGCCTGACTTGATGAAGTCCTGGGTCACCAGCAGCACCGGCGGCGTGCTGGAGCGGTCCACTGCCACCCCCACCCCCACCTCCGTGATGTCCCTGCTGAGCAGATTCTCACGGTGCGCCGGGCTGTCCATGAGCCCGGTCATGATCTCCTCCACGCTGTAGCCCCGGGCCACGTTCTCCCGGGACAGCAGGTGGGTGAGCCCGGCCTTGCGCAGGCGGTCCGACGGCGTGCCGGTGATGGGCGAGACATGGCCCACGAAGCTGTTGTCGCGCATGTCCGTACTGTGAGCCCTTGCGATGCCGGCCAGCTGGAGGTTAGGGCGAAAGACCGGCAACCCCCGCTTGAGCCGGATGGCGTTGGTGCGCTGCAGAATATCCCGCTCCACGCCCTCCACGGTCTGATCGGCGCCAGTGGTCAGGGCGTACCTCACCTCGGTGGGCGGATCTGCGTTGCAGTAGACCGGAAAGTTGGCCAGCACCTCCACCCCGTACTCCGCCTCACCGGTGAGCTCCACCTGGTACACGCCTCGGTTCATGCAGGCGAAGTGGGCCGATCCGTTCTTGAGCGGCGTGGTGGTGATCTTGCCCTTGGGATCGGCCACCACCATCCGGAGCCCGGAAATGCCCTGCCCGGGCCGGGCGCTCAGGGTTGCCTCCTGGCCAGACTTGAGCCGGCGCGGCATGGGGGTGATGGTCACCCTGCTCTCCATGAGCGCCACCAACAGGCGCCGCCCGTCCGTGCCCAGGCGTGGCACCTGCACAGACACCCCCACGCGCCGGTAGGTCCCCTGCTCCAGGATCTCTCGCAGGCGCACCTCCAGCTCGCTGATCATGGAGGACTCGGCCCCGAACGGCATGTTGGCCACCACGAAGTGAGGCGGCGGCTCGGTGAGGCCGTTGCTCTCCATGGCGAAGTTCACCAGCTTTGAAGGGGGCGGCCCCTGGGGTGCGAGCCCGAGGCACACGTCCCGGGCCATGGCCATGGCGGCGGCGTCGGCCTCGATGAAAGGGCGCCGGAGCTCCGATGCGAGGCGGCGCAGGCTGGCGATTACCCGCGCCTCGAGCCCGGTGAGCTGCACCGGATTGCGCATGCCGTACATGCTCGCGGTGGGTCCCTCGGCAGCGAAGCGCCCCTCGGTGGGTGGCGCCAGCAGCTCCGGATCTTCGGTGGCGGTCTGGACAGAGGTGGAGGTTGTGCGCGCCGGGCAGGCCGGGAGCGTCAGGAGCAGCAGGAGCAGAGGCAGGCGGCGGAGCCGCTCGGAATTCAACACAGGCGAGCTTGGGGTGTCTTTACTTGGTGGGCTTGGTGGCCTTGGTCCCAGCCGGCGGGGCCATCATCTGCGGAACGACCTTGGCCCGGATGCTCTCGGTGTCGATGGGCTTCATGCGCACCACGCCAGGCGGGAGCACCTCCTTGGCCACGTCCTCATTCTTGGCCTCTTCCTTGGCCGGCTCCTCCTTGGCCGGCTCCTCCTTGGCAGCCTCCTCCTTGGCAGCCTCCGGGGCCTTGCCCTCGGCGTCGCCGAAGATCAGGGTGCCGAAGCGGTCCAGCTTGTGGAAGTCACCCACCAGCGGGGCGGACCAGGCGGCCGCGCGCTGGGGCTGCTTCTGCGGCATGTCCAGGCGGAACATGTTGATCTTGAACTTCTGCCCCACGGCCGGCGGCAGGGTCAGCTCGTAGTCGCCCTTCCCCTTGGTGTCGGCCCACGGGATGGAGATCTCCACGGTCCAGCCCTTGTCCTTGTCCTCGCGCTTGTTGAGGGTCCCCTCCACCTTCACCGCGGTCTTCATGCCGCTGTTCCAGGCGTTGTCGTTCTTGCGGTACGCCGGCAGGTAGCTGTCGAAGATGGCCCCGGCCGGGTTGACCTGCAGCTCGATGTAGTCCTTTCCGTCGCCGTTGGCGTCGATGAACAGCTCCACCGCCTCCTGGGTCCAGAGCTTGTCGTCCCGGTCCTTGAGTGAGGTCCAGACGTCCTCGTCCTCGCTCTCGAAGGCCACGTACAGGTTCTTGTCGTCGTAGGCCAGCTTCGCCGTGGTCTTCACCGCCGCCTCGCCGCCCGTCATGGTCTCAACGAACGCCGCCGTGGGCTGGGCCTTGCCCCACACCGCCTCGTCCAGCACGCCGTCCACCTTCACCGGCTCGCCAGCCTTCACGGCGACCATGGTGGGAGGCGCCGCAGCCTTCTTGGCCTCCTCGCTCAGCTCAACCTTGAGGGTGGCGGCCAGCACGCGGCTCTCCTCATCCTGGGGGCCCTTGATCTTCTTGCGCAGGTTCCCCTTCCAGAGGCCGACATAGACCATAACGGTGTCGTCCTTCCAGTTGTTGGGCAGGGTCTGGGGGTGTATGTCGCGGATCACCTGGCCAGGCTTCCAGCGCGCCACAGGGTGGCGGCCGCCGATGGGATCGTGGTCGGCGTTGATGTAACCACGCTTCTCCGGGCCGTTGAGGTGCACGAACAGCTTCCAGCCCGCCATCTCCTTGTTGCACTTCCAGTAGTGGGTCAGCTTGAACTCCTCACCCGGCTTGATCACGGCCTTGTCCACATCCAGACCGATGTAGACGGCGTCCCCTTCCAGGTCCGCGTTGACCTTGAACTTGATGCTGTCAGGCGCCTTGGTGAGGATGTGCTCCTTGATCATCTTCTTGTCGTCCTCGCTGGGACGAAAGGGTTCCTGCTCCACGCAGCCCCAGAGGACCGCCGCCGCCATTATGGCCACCACTGCTATCCGTGTGCGTACCATCTCAATCACTCCTCTTTGTTCCTTAAATAAGACGTCGAATCCTGTAGATCAATTGGCCTCAAACTTCAAGGATCACACCAGCAGTTCCTTCTCTCCCACCGGAATGAGCGGGCCGCTGGCGATACGCGCGTTGGCGGTTTCCCGCTCCATGGCCACCTGGTAGAGGTGGGTGAGCACCTCCGGGTACTCGGCCACATGGGCGTTGAACGCTTCGCGGGTGAGGCTCAGCACCACCGTCTTGCACTTGGTGGTGACCGTGGCGGTCACGGGCTTTCCCTGAATCATGGAGATCTCGCCGAAGAGCTGCCCCGGCCCCAGCTCGGCCAGATCGATCTCCTCCGCCCCGTCCGCGCGCGTCACCGCCACCTCGCCGCTGAGCACCACGCGCAGGGCGCTGGAGGTTTCGCCCTCGCGGAGGATCACCTCCTCCGGGCCGTATATCTCCGTCTCGAACAGGCTGCGCAGCCCCTGCTTCCGATCCTCGTCCAGAGGCTTGAACAGGTCCGAGGAGGACATCAGGTTGCGCAGCAGCCGCGTGCGCGTATAGGCGGCCAACACCTTGGCCACGCCCGGGTTGCGTCCGGCGAGCTTCTCCAGGTCGTCCTGCTTGATCTCGAACAGGAGCGAGGGCCGCGTTGTGGTGACCGTGGCCACCCGTGGCGAGTCCGTGAGCAGCGCCATCTCCCCGAACAATGCGCCTGTGCCCAGGCTCGCCAGGCGCTGCTTCTCTCCGGAGCTGCTCACCCGGCTCACCTGTATCGCCCCACGCACCAGCATGTAGAAGGAGGTCCCCTCACCGCCCTGACGGATCACCTCTGTCCCGGCCGCCACGTTGTGGATCCCCAGCAGGTTGACCAGGGAGCGCAGGTCAGAGGGCTTCAGCTCGCTGAACAGGGGGTGGGCGGGCACCCTGGCCCGGGCGTCGAGCGCCTTCTTGCGGAAGTGGTTTGCAGCCTTGACGCAGGCGTCCATTGCCATGTCGAACAACATGCCCGCGTCGTCCACCTCGATGCCCATGGAGTCTTCGCCGCCCTTGCCTCCCGGCGGCGGCGGCGGCTGGGGCTTGTAGCGCCCCTCCAGGCGAAGCGAGCCCTTGCCGTACATCATGGAGACATCGCGCAGCCGGTCCACGCAGGCCTGCGCGTCGTACTCCTCCAGCTCCCGCAGCGTGGCCAGGGTCAGGTGCAGGCGCCCGGTGCGGGCCATGGCGTCCGCCACCAGGGACAGGGCGGTGCCCACGGCCTTGCGGCTGTTCAACTTGCCGGCGATGAGGGCTGTCCGGTACCAGGCCCACAGGTGCCCGGGGTCCGCGTTGATCAGCTCAACATAACAGTCGAGGGCTTCCTGGAGGTTGCCTCTGACGAACGCCTCGTCGGCGCCCGCGCTCAGGATCAGGTCGTCGCTGGAGCTACTCATGGCTCGTTCTTCCCTTTACCGCGGAAGGCTTGGTCCGCGCCCGCGTCAGGTGGTGCGATTCGGGTTTTTAGTTGGGGCGGGAGGTTACCACCTAGTCCGCGTACGGGTCGAGGACCTCATCTTCTTCGCTGGCGGCCTTCTTCGCCTTCTTGGCCTCGCGCTCCTTGCGCGCCTTGGCCTTCAGGCGCCTGCGCTCCTTCCGCCTGGCCGCGTTGAGCTTGCGCAGCTCCGCCCGGGTCAAGGGCTCCCGGTGGGGAGCCGTTGTGGAGGTCGTGCCCGCCTTCTTCAGCCTCACCTTGATCAGCCGCTCGCGGTCTCCCTTGAGCGTGATCACCTTGTCCACGTAACCCTTGCAGCGCACGGTGAGGGTGAAGCTGGTGCCCTTGGCCACGGGCAGCCGCACCGGCGTCCTGCCCACAAACTTGCCCTCGTCGAGGATGTCGCAGCCGGTGGGGCGGCTGTTCACCTCGTTCCACACCTTCCCCTTTGGCGGGGGCAGAGGCGGGGGCTGCTCCGGCTTGGGCCTGGGCTTGGGCTTGGGCTTCGACTTGGGCTTGGGCCTGGCCTTCGGCTTGGGCGGATCGGCCTTGGGCTTGGGTTGCGGCTTGGGCGGATCCGCCTTGGGCTTGGGCTTGTGGCGTGGCTTGGTCCTGGGCTCTGGCGTTTCCTCGGGGGGCGGCATCATGGCCTCGGGTGGGGACTTTGTCTCGTTGATGTGCTCCAGCTCGGAAGGATCAGGCCGCTCCTCGTGGCCAGGATCGTCAGGCTGGCCCGCCGAGGCGAGGGGCCCGCCGTCGGGCTTGCCTGAATCAGCCAGGTAGGTGTAGGCCAGCGCGCCGCCGCCCAGCAGGAGCACCAGCGCTGCCAGCCCCCCCAGGAACAGTCCGGTCCGGCGCTTTGGCGGGATCTCGTCCGAGGCGATGAGCTCGCCGGCGGTGGCAGTGACCCCGCCCGCCGCGCTCTCCATAACCGGCGCCTCGAGGGCTTGCGCCTCGGCTCGCACCGCAACCTCGGCCGTCGCCCCGGATGGAGGCGTGCTCGCCACGGTCTCCGCCACCTCAGGCGCGGGTTCGGGAGCTGTGGTCCCGGGCACCGTGGGCTCCACCGCCTTGGGGGTTGACGCCACCACCGCGCCCGGCACAACGGTCGGCGGGATGGTCAAGTCGAACGCTGGCGCCGGCTGTCCAGCCAGGCGCGCCTGGGCCCCCTCCAGTTCCTGGATCAGGGCCACCATGTCCTGGAAGCGGTCCTCCGGCTTCTTGGAAATGGCCCGCATCACCATCGCCTCCAGCTCGGCGTCCACGTTCCGATCCGGGGCCACCTCGCTGGGGGGCAGCGGCGTCTCGGTGACATGCTGGGTCAGCACGGCCAGGAAGGACTCCGACTGGAACGGCACCCTCCCCGTGAGCATCTCGTACAGCATGATCCCCACGGCGTAGATGTCAGCCCGGTGGTCCACCTTCTTGCCCAGGGCCTGCTCCGGGGCCATGTAGTTGGGCGTGCCGAAGATGGCGCCGGTCTTGGTCAGGTTGGTGCTGTCGCCGCTGCCCGTCACCTTGGCGATGCCGAAGTCGAGGATCTTGACCCGCGCCCCCTCCTTCACCAGGAAGACGTTCTCCGGCTTCATGTCCCGGTGGATTATGTTCAGCTCATGGGCCGCGGCCAGCCCCCGGCATACCTGCAGGATCAGGTCGAGCACCACGGGCACCGGCAGGGGCTCGCCCTGGAGCACCTGGTTCAGGGGCGCCCCGGGCAGGAACTCCATGGTCAGGTAGACCTGCCCGTCGTCGAGGATGCCGAAGTCGTCGATCACCACGATGTTGTCGTGGCCGATGGTGGAGGTGGCCAGGGCCTCCCGCCGGAACCGCTCAACCGCCTCCGGGTTGCTGGTGATCTCGGGGCGCAGCATCTTGAGGGCCACCCGCTTCTTGATGAAGGTGTGCTCCGCCTCGTAGACCGTGCCCATGCCGCCCTTGCCCAGCCGCTGCACCACCCGGAACCGGCCGGCCACGATCTGGCCCACCATGGGATCCGCGTCGGCCGCGCCGTCCCCCTCCCGCTGCACGAGCAGGGTCCCATCCTTGGGGCAGTACTTGCTGCCGCCGGGGAAGGTCTCGTCGCATGTGGGGCAGAACGCCATGGTTCCTCTCTGTCTCTCCAGCTTTGGGCCTCTTTCCGGTCCCGCTAATATATAGTGTTCTACGCCACCAGGGCGTCAATAATTCGTATCCAGATGTATCCACGAGCTTGAGGAAAAATCATGAGCGATAGAGACGGTCAGGGCCAGGTGCTGGTCTTCACCGGCAACGGAAAGGGCAAGACCACCGCGGCCCTGGGCACGGCCCTCCGCGCCGCAGGCTACGGCTACAAGGTGCTCATCGTGCAGTTCATCAAGGGGACCTGGCACTCCGGGGAGATCGACGCCCTGGACCGCCTGCCGCAGATCCAGCTGGTGCGGTCCGGCCAGGGCTTCTACAAGATGGGCGGCGACGACCTGCCCGAGTCGGTGCACAAGGAGGCTGCCGCCGAGGGGCTGGCCACCGCGCGCAAGGCCATGCTGGCCGGCCGCCACGACGTCATCGTCCTCGACGAGGTGAACAACGCGGTGAAGACCGGGCTGATCGCCCTGGATGACCTGCTCTTCCTGCTGGAGGATCGCCCCGCCGGGGTGGACCTGATCCTCACCGGCAGGGACGCGGCGCCAGAGGTGGTGGAGCGGGCCCACCTGGTCACCGAGATGCGCGAGATCAAGCACCCCTTCCAGCAGGGGATCACGGCCCGAAAGGGCCTCGACTTTTGACGCCGAAACAGGAGGACGCCCATGAGCACCCGCCAAGCTGATTTCGCAGGCTCCTGGTACCCGGCCCAGGCCGACCAGTGCCTGGCCCAGCTCGATTCCTTCGAGGCCAACGCGGCGCCATACACCGGTGAGGCGAGCCTGGTGGGCGGGCTTGTGCCCCACGCCGGCTGGACCTTCTCCGGGCGGCTGGCCTACAACACCGTCCGGGCAGTGGCGCAATCCGTGGGCGACGGGGAGCAGCTCACTGTGGCCCTCCTGGGCGGTCACCTGGGCCCCTCCTCGACCGCAGGGATCCTCACCCACGGTCAGGTGTGGACCCCCCTGGGCAACATCCCGGTGGACGATGAGCTGGCCGCAGCCCTGTCCGCGGGCTTGCCCCTGATGGAGCACGGGCCCGAGCGCCATCCCCAGGACAACACCGTGGAGCTGCAGTTCCCCATCATCCGGCGGCTCATGCCCGGCGCGCGCCTGCTCGTGCTCACGCCGCCGGCCCACGCCTCCGCCTTTGAGCTGGCCCACGCGCTGGTGGAGGAGGCCACCCGCCTGGGCCGCCGCCTGGTCATCCTCGGCTCCACCGATCTGACCCACTACGGGCCCAACTACGGCTGGGCCCCTCATGGCCTGGGCCAGGAAGCCGAGCAATGGGTGCGTAAAGAGAACGACGCCAGGCTATTGGAGGTGGCCGTGCAGCTGGACCACGAGGCCCTGTTGGACGAGGCCCTGGCCAGCCAGAACGCCTGCTGCCCGGGCGCCGCGGCGGCAGCTCTGTGCGCCGGCAAAAAGCTGGGAGCCGTCAAAGGTCACCTCCTGGCCTACGCCACCAGCACTGATATCCACCCGTCGGACAGCTTCGTGGGGTACGCCTCGTTGGTGTTTTGATCCGCCGACGTTAGTTAGCGATAGCGGTACCACCGGTCATCATGAGGATCGTAGTACTCGTGGTGCCCCTCATACTCGTACACCCACCGCCCGTGGTGCCAGTGGCGGTGGTGCCCGCATCGGGCATGGTGGTGGTGTGCGTGGGCCACTGCAATCACCGCCGCGCCGGTAACCGCCGCCCCCACCACCGCTGCCCGCGCCAGGTGTCGAACCATCCTCGGGTGGCACGCCGGCAGGAACGCCAGCATGGCCAGGGTGAGCATCATCAGGATCGTCTTTTTGGCCTTGCTCATGGGTTACCTCCTCGCTGGGGCCTTATCAAAGCAAGCCCCGGGCCACCCGGTGTGATCGTTTTATTCCGCCAACTTATGGAGCCTGTTGCCGCCAACTGGGTGTCCTTTGTGTGAATCCATTGCCACAGCGTGAAACCGTTTTCACTCTTCTGTTGCTTTGACGGTATGATCCGAAACGATCTTCATGCGCGGGCTCTCCTCCCATACTCTGCTGGCTCTCATCGGCCTGGAGCTTCTGCTCACGCCGCTGGAGGGCGCGCTGGTGGCGATCCCACTGGCCCATCTCTTCCCCTCCGGGTGGCTCCCTGGCCAGCTTCTTCCCTGGGCCGCCGGCCTCCTGGCCGCATGGCTCGTCCTGGTGGGCCTCCGGTTTCGTCCGCTGTTGGGAGAACGCATCGGGTTCGCATCGGAACAGGAGCGGTTCGCCCGGATCAACAGCCTCCCCACCGTGGCCCTGCTCCTTCGCCTGGCCATGGGCGGCGCCCTGAGCATCGTGCTGGTGGAGCGCCTGAGCCGTGATCAATCCCTGGGCCTGGAGGCGGCCATGGCCCTGCTCGCGGTCTGCCTGCTCCACCCGCTCTGCGTGGCCCTGGTGCGCTGGGCCCTCTGGCACCGGCTGCTGCGGCGCGCCCTGACCCGACGGGCCTTGCTCCCGCCGCCCCTCACCTTCCAGAGCGCCACCCTTCGCGGACGCCTGGGCGAGGTGGCCCTCCTGCTCACCGTGGCCGGCGGGGCCTTGCTCCTGCTGCTTGTGCACCTCTTTATCCCGCTGAGCCGCGAGCAGCTCCTGGCGTTGCAGGCCTACTTCAGCTGGCCCTGCCTTGTGCTCGCCGGCCTCTGGTATTTCCTGGTCATGCCCCGGCAGGTGGCGCCCCTGGTGTCATACCTCCAGGGCGCCAGCCAGGGGGAGGCGCCCGATCTGGAGCAGCTCCTGGCCACCGTGGAACGGGCCCACCGCCTGCCCTTCTCCCTGGCCGGCGCCAAGGTGGTCCTCTTCGGCCTGGCCGGTGTCTTGCTGCTGCTCATGGCCAATCCCCTCCTGGACCTCCCTGGCGAGATGGCCCTGCACTTGATGTTGGCCCTGCTCATCGTGGCGGTGGGGGCCGGGGTGTACGAGATGATCTGGAGCCGGGTGGAGCTGCGGCCGGTAATTTCCCACATGCTCAGCCGGCCGGGCGTGCGAGAGCGGGCCATGAGGGCCACCCCCATCCGGGTGAAGATGGTGGTCAACCTGGGCGGCGCGGTGATCTTCACCGTGGCGGTGGCCCTGTTCTGGACCATCCTGCCCCTGCACCACCCCTCCGGGATCGCCCTGCTCGCGGCGCTGGTGCTGGCGGCCTCCCTGGGCGTGGTCCTCCTCACCGCGGCGGACGTGACCCGCCCCCTGGCCAGCCTGGAACAACGGGCCGCCGAGCTGGTGCGCGGCTCCCTGGAGCGGGAGGTCAGCCACGACGGCGAGTTCGACACCAGCGCCCGGATCTCCAGCGCCTTTGAGCAGATGCGGCAGGACCTGCTGCGCAAGCTGCGCACCATCGAGAAGCTCAATGAGGAGCTGGAGGAGAAGGTGCGCCTGCGAACCACGGAACTGGAAACCAGCAACGAAGAGCTGGTGCAGGCCATCGAGGCGCTCAAGGAGGCCCAGGCCCAGCTGGTTCGCTCGGAGAAGATGGCCTCCGTTGGGCAGCTGGTGGCCGGCATCGCCCACGAGATCAACAACCCGATCAACGCCGTGGTCAACACGGTGTCCCCCCTGGCAGAAACCGTGGAGGAGCTCACCGGCGGAGAGGCGCCCAGCGAGGAGGCCCGCCAGGACGCCCTGGAGATGCTGCGGGTCATTCGGTCCGGCATCGAGCGCACCCAGCGCATCGTCGGCGCCCTGCGCAACTACGCCCGCACCGACGGTGAACGCCCCAGCGTGGTGGATCTGAGCGAGGACATCAACGAGAGCATGGCCCTGCTGGCGCACCTGCTGCGGGATGTGACCGTGGAGCGGAAGCTGGATGCCACGGCGAGCCTCACCGCCTACCGGGGCCAGCTCAACCAGGCCCTGATGAACCTGCTCTCCAACGCAGCCCAGGCAGTGGACGGGCAGGATGACGCTCACGTCACTGTGCGCACGCGAGACCTGGAGGGAGGTGTTGAGATCCAGGTGGAGGACAACGGCCCCGGCATCCCCGAGGACGTGAAGCCCCGCATCTTCGATCCCTTCTTCACCACCAAGGAGGTGGGCTCCGGCACCGGCCTGGGCCTGAGCATCACCCACGAAATCGTGGCCCGCCACAACGGCGAAATCACCGTGGACTCGAGCCCGGGCAAGACCCTCTTCACCCTCACCCTGCCCAATTCACCAACGTAGACGTGAACGTGGACGTATACGTGGTCGTAGACGAGCTTCTTTGCCAAATTGGCAACCAGCCGCCCCCTCCGAGGATCATTCCGTCAATCTGTCAGCATCTCCTTCAATCCCCCAAATAAACAAAACCCTTTCAATCCTCGTCCGTTAGTAAGGAGATGCCCGCCGGGAAGCTCTGGCACGGCGCCTGCAGTATCAATAAAGACGAAGGAGTTTGAGATGAAAAAGCTGATCGTCCTGATGGCAGTCCTGGTGGCCCTGGCCGGCTTCACCCTGGTGACCCTCTTCGCCGGCGGAAGCGATGACCTCGATAGCCCCGCCGCCGACAACGCCGCCATTGAGAGGCCGTTGAAGGGCTAACCCCCTACTTCACCGCTTTCCACCCACCCCACCCCACCCTGGCGATGACCGGGGCCTGATTTCCCAGCATATAGACTGCCCGCCGGTTCTTCGGCTCGTCCGTATTGTCCGGAGTCCCCACGGCCAAGGCCTCCTCGCCGAAGCCGCGATACCGGATCGGGATCCGCACGCCCTTGCTGCGAAAATAGCGCGCGATGGCCATGGCCCGGTTGGTTGAGAGGGTGCGGTTGTGCCCCGCCCCGCCCACGGTGTCGGTGAACCCGCCAACATAGAGGGTCACCTGGAAGTCGGAGGCGTGGTCCTTGATCGCCTTGTGGATCTGCTTGATCGCCGCGTCCAGCTTGGGCGCCTCTGATTCGCGAATGCCCCACTTGTCGGTCTCGAACTCCACCTCCTCGTGAGGAATGTTGATGGCCCACGGCGTCACCGCGATGCCTGCCCAGTGGCCGCTGGTGCCGTACGCCTTGATGTCCATGCGGATGATGTCGCCCTTCACCTCGTCCCAGTTGACGGTGAGCAGGGTGTTTGGCGCCGCGCCGTCAAACGGCTCCTCGGTCTCCAGCAGCACCTTGCCCCCCTTGCCCTTGATCACCAGCTCCACCTTGTCCGCCGGGTGGTTGATCTTCAGGCTCAAGGAGCGCTTCTCCAGGTCCACCTGGCTCTTGTCCATCAGCATCTTGAAGGGCGGCAGGTAGGTCAGCTCCAGCTCGGTCTCGCTGCTCCGTTCCTTCCGCTCGTACTTGCAGCTCATCTTGAGGGTGTAGGTGTAGACGCCCACCTTCTCCCTCCAGCAGAATCGCTTGGCGGCTCCACCAGCCAGGCGGCCGAGCTTGAACTTCTTGGTCATGCCGGCGCGGGCCACCTGCACCCTGAGCTTCTTGATGTCACCCTGGGCCGTGAGCTTCAGGCAAGGCTTGCCCTGGCCCTTGATGATCATGTTCTTGAACTCCATGTCCAGCGGGACCCCTTCCTCCTCGTCCTGGGCAGCGGCGGGGAGAGAGAGGAGCAGGACAGGGACGGCGACAAGCAGCAAGAGTCTACGATTCATGGATGATCACCTCTTGAGGAGGACAGGCCCGGGAGTGGGGATATTCAATCAGCTTTATCCGCGGCCGGTCAACGCATCAAACTCGCTCACCCGCCACAGCTCCTTGTAGCCGTCGAAGCCCTTGCGCCAGATATTGGTCAGGTTGGTGATCTCACCGTTGACGTAGCGCTCGAACACCTCTGACGTCTTGAGCGGCCCCACCGCCTCTCCGTTGATCACCACGAACCACTTCATCTTCGGGATCACCCGCTGGGGCGTGATCTCCGAGGGATCCAGAGGCCCCTGGTACACGACCCTGGCTCCACACTCGCGGCAACGAAGCTTGAAGGTCTTCCCTGCGGTTCGTTCGCTGGGGATCTCGATTATGGCATCGCACTTGTCACAGATGGTGCTCACGGCGACTCCATCGGGGTTACTTCCCCCACCCATGTGGTCAACACCCCCCATTGTGCTCCGGCGAACTGGCCAGATTCCTTAGCAATGGCGCGTTCCAGGGCCAGATATTACCTGATCCGCCATGGCACGTCCCTTGCTTTTAACTTCTCTGCCACGCCCCACGGGCTATCCACGGAGACCACTATGCACCCGCGCCACCTGATCCCATTCCTCCTCTCCTTACTGCTCGCAGCCGGCGGTTGCGTAGGGGACCTGAGCACGGACCGCGCCGTCACCGATCCCACCGGAGGTGGCTCAGGCGGCACGGGCGGCACCAATAAAGACGACAAGACCTGCTGGAAATCGCCCGGCTCCAAGCTGTTCGGCAACGCCCTGTGCGTCTGCAACGACCTCAAGGACATCGGCATGATCGCCGTGCGCGGCGGCCCCGGGTTCGCGGGCGGCTCCTTCGGGGCCAACGGCTCGGTGGCCCTGGCCAACCACACCCGCGTGGACGGCTCCTTCACCCCGTACGGCGGCCTGCGCGCGGCGGGCAACGTGGAGGTGCGGGACAACGCCTTCTCGGCCAAGGACATCAACATCACCGGCCGCCTGGACGTGGGCCGGGACCTGGCCGTGGGCGGCAAGTTGTTCGGCATCGGCGCGGTCACTGTGGGCGGAACCCTGCGGGTGGCCGGCGGCGAGACGGTGCTCGGGTACAAGGGGGTCAAGGCGCGCGGGCCATACAGCGCGCCCACCGGCCCGCCGTGCCCCTGCGGTCCGGGCAAGGCCTTCGACGTCAGGCGCGCGGTTGCCGACGCGGCCAAGGCCAACGACAACGCCTACAAGGGCCTCTCCAACAACCTGGCCCAGATCGGCGGCACCGAGCTGCGGCTGAAAAACGGCAAGTACTACTTCCGCAACATCTCCTCCATCGGCAAGCTCGGCATCTCCGTTGAGGGGACCGTGGCCCTCTACCTGGACGGCCAAGTCAACAGCATCGGCATGAAGACCATCCGGGTCCAGCCCGGCGCCACCCTGGACCTCTACATCTCGGGCTCCCTCAACAGCATCGGCCACATGGTGCTGGGCTCCACCGACAGCCCGGGCAATTTCCGGCTCTACATCGGCGGCGACAAGCCCCTGAGCCTGAACATCGGCAACCAGGTATACAATGGCGTGATCTACGCCCCGAGGGCCACGGTGAAGTACGTGGGCCGCACCCTGGTACGCGGCGGCGTCCTGGCCAAGACCCTCAAGAGCACCGGCCTGCTCGAGGTCCTCTACACCAAACCCGGCGAAACCCCGCCAGAGAAAAAGATCTGCCCCCCCAAGAGCCCGCCCCCCGGCTCAAAGAAGACCCCACCCAAGCAGTACGGCGACAGGGTGCTCTAACCCTGGCCCTGGCCCACCAGCCCTCTCCCCCCTCCCCCTACCCCCCCTTCTCCCACCTTCTTATCAACCCCTCCTGCGCCACCGTGGCCACCAGCTTCCCCTCTCGATCAAAGATCCTGCCGTACGCGCTCCCCCGCGCGCTCGAAGCCGACGGGCTCTCCATGTGGAACAGGAGCCAGTCGTCCAGGCGCACTGGCCGGTGGAACCACATGGCGTGATCCAGGCTGGCCACCTGCATGCCGGGCGAGAGCCAGCTCACCCCGTGTGGCAGCAAGGCGGTAACCAGAAAGTGGAAGTCGCTGGCGTAGGCCAGCAGGTAGCGGTGCAGGGCCTGGTCGTCGGGGAGCGGCCCGGCGGCGCGGTACCAGATGGCGCGGCTCGCCGGCCCGGGCTTCGGGGCCATGGGATCCGCCGGGTCCACGGGCCGGGTTTCGATGGGGCGCTCGGCCTCGGCCCATGACCGCACCGACTCCGGCACGTGATCGATCCACTCGCGGGTCAGGTCCAGGTGAGAGGGGAGCCCGCCAGGTCCCTCGATTTCGGGCGCCTGGTCCTGGTGATCGAAGCCTGGCTCATCGGCCTGAAAGGAGGCGGCCATGTTGAAGATGGCCCGCCCCTTCTGGATCGCCACCACCCGGCGGGTGGTGAAGCTGCGGCCGTCCCGGATGCGGTCCACGTCGTAGACAATGGGGCGCCGCACATCCCCCGGGCGCAGGAAGTAACCGTGCAGCGAGTGCACCCCGCGCTCGGCTGGCACCGTCTGCGCTGCGGCGGAGAGGGCCTGCCCCAACACCTGCCCGCCGAATACAGTGCCCCAGCCCAGGTCCTGGCTGCGACCACGAAAAAGGTTCTCCTCCAGCCGCTCAAGGGCGAGGAGATCAACAAGCTCTTTGAGGACTTCAGACATGGCGCGCATCCTACCACCGCCCGCCCACCTATTCGGGCGTCCGCTTCCTCCGGATCAGCGTTAACAGGCCGGCCGCCAGCAAGCCCAGCATGGTCACGCCGTATACCGCGATACCTGCCAGCACCTTCACCGGGCGGTACACCATCTCCACCCGGTGCTTGCCCGGCTCCAGGAGCAATCCCCGGAACATGTAGTTCACCTGGAACAGTCGCGCAGGGGCCCCATCCACCGTGGCCTGCCAGCCCTTCATGAAGGTCTCGTGGGTGATCAGCACCCCGCGGCGGGGCGCGTTGATTGAAAAAGAGATCCTGTTTTGCTCCACCTCCACCGAGGTGGCGGCCGCCTTCCATCCGGCGCCATCCTTCCCGGCCTCGAGCGCCTCCAGCTCCTTCTTCAGGGAGCTGTCCAGGTCCTCTGCCGCCAGCAAGGCCCTGTCCTTTGCCTCGCCGCCCGCCATGGCATCGAGCACCTGGTCCGAGCCGGGCAGGAACCTGACCTGGTCGGTCCAGAAGGCGAACGGCGCGTGCTCGGTGAAGACGATCACCCCGGGCATGAGATCCCGCGCCTTGCCGCCAGCCTGGGACTTGATCTCCCCGGCTGTGTCGCCGGCGAAGTAGCGCACGTTGGCCGCCACCTGCAGGTCGTAGTCGGTCTTGATCCGGTTGACGTAGCCCCAGTACCGCTTGAGCGAGAGCAGGTTGGCGTGGCCCAGGAATTCGCGCACCCGCCCCCGCATGCCTACCCGGTAGCGATAGTGGGCCAGGTCCACCAGGCGCGCCTCATGCTTGAGCCCGTCCAGCTTCGGGAGCTGCGCGTCGCGGGCGGTGCCCTCGTACCCCTGTAGGATGCCCGCCACCGGGCGGAGCTGCAGCCCCACGTCGGTGATCAGCAGGGCCAGCACCAGCCAGGCGGCCACCGCCCGGGTGCGCGGCTGCGGCGAGGTGAGGGCCAGCAGCCCCATGGCGCAGGCGGCGATGATGAAGACGGCCGTGCCAGCGTTGCTCACAAGGTGGCCGTTGACCATGTCCGGGGCGATGAGGGCGGCGGCCTGGCCCACCAGCACCAGGGCGCCCGCGCACCCCACGAGCACCATGGCCCGCCGGCGGATGGGCCTGCGGTCAACGGGCTGAGCCTCCAGCAGCATGGCGAGGCCCTTGGCGGCCAGCAGCGAGAGGAAGAAGTTGGTGACGAACAGGTAGTTGGTGGGGATGCGCCACAGCTTGAACAGGGGCACCGCCTGGGCCAGGGCCCGCAGCAGGAAGGCGTTGTCCCCGCAAGAGAGCAGGAAGAAGAACCCGGCCGTGCCCACCATGAGCAGCCGGTGCTTGCCCGGCCGCCACACCAGGGCCACCCCTGCCAGCAGCGCGGCCAGGGCGCCGAGGTATGGGTAGCAGAAGGCCATGGGCTTGAGCATGCCGGGCATGATCAGGTTGGTGACGTGGTACGGGTGGATCGGGCTGTGGAGCACATCGCTCATGCTCAAATCCCCGCGGGTGCTCAGGGGGAAGAGATCCACCGTGGCCAGGATGCCGGGCAGGGCCAGGCCCACCAGCACGGCCAGGGCCAGGCCGAGACCGGTGAGGAGCCGCCGCACGTAGAGGGCCTGGTCGGGGCTCCGGCGCCAACCGGCCAGCAGGGCCACCACGAAGATCGGCGCCACCCCCACAATGTTGCGGAAGAAGTTGGGCGTATACCCCGCGGTCAGGCTCAGCGCGCACACCAACCCCAGGAGCACGCCGGACTTTCGCGTGGGACGCCGGGCGTGCTCGTCCGCGGCGATGAAGATCCAGGGGAGCCAGGCGGCGGACCAGATCCATGAGGTGTCCTTGGCCTTGATCCAGCGGGCGGAGAGAACAAAGGAGAGCCCGCCCATCCACCGCGCGGGGCGGGGCATGCCCATGCGCTGGGCCGCGAAGTGCACGCCGAGGCCGGCGATGGCCACATGGGTCAGCAGGTGGGCCACCAGCACCCAGCGCCCGTTGCCGAAAAGCAGTACCAGGCCGTGGAAGATGAAGTTTACCGGGTAGAGCGCCCCGGTCTGTGGGTCGGCCAGGAAGGGGTAGCCCCCGCGCTCGTGGGGGCACCAGAGCGGCAGGCTCAGGGTGCGCAGGTATTCGGCGCCGTAGGCGATGGCCGCCCAGTGCTCCCACACCGCGTCCCAGCCGAGGAAGCGCTCCTTGCTCCACATGGAGGGGTTCACCAGCATGAACGCGGCCATATAGAGCAGCGCAGCGCCCCCCCACCGCACCGGCCACGACCGGAGTATTTTCATGAAGCTGTCAGCCATGGAGCCGGGCCCAGTTTACCCCTGCCCAAATGAGGATCGCAAAATCGTCGGTTGTATGGGCCGCCAGTGCGGCCCGATGGGGCCCTACAAATGCAGCAGCAGCGCGGTCTTGGCGAAGGTGTACGGCGTGCTGCTGACGACGCCTCCGGTCACCAGCACCTTGTTGTTCTTGAGCAGCGTGCCCGAGAAGCTCCAGCGCTTGTCAGGCATGGTGGGCAGGGTGTCCCATACGCCGCCCATTTTGGGGGAGAAGGCCACCACGCGCTCGTCGTCGATGACCAGCACGCGCCCGTCGCTGAGCAACATGGCCTCATGGCCCGTCGGGAGCCCGGCGGCGGGGTAGGAGATCTTCGTCATCGTGCCCTTGACCGGGTCGAACAGGTCATTTGTCTTGGAGGGGTTGGTCGCCTTCCAGGCCACGCCGCCGACGATGAGCACCGTGCCGTTGCTGCGCAGGGAGGCGGTGTGGGCGTTGCGCGGGCGGCTCATCTTGGGCCCTGCCTTGAAGGTGCCGGTCTTGGGATCGTAGATCTCGGTGGTGTCGCTTGAGACCCACTTCCAGGTGCTGTTCCCCTTGATGCCCCCGGCGATGAGGACCCGCCCGTCGTTGAGCACGGTCATGGTGTGGCTCCGGCGCGCCTCGCTCATGGCAGAGGCGGGGGTGCTGAAGGAGTTGCTCGCGGGGTTGTAAAGGATCACGTCGGAGATGGAGTCGGAGCTGCCGAAGCCGCCGGTGATCATGACCCAGTCGTTCTTCAGCCGCACCGCCACATGGTCCCAGCGGGAGCGGTTCAGCTTGGGACCGGCCGTCCACTTCATGGTGGCCGGATCGAACAGCTCGGTGGAGGAGAGGTAGGTGGTGTTGGACTCGCCGCCGGTCACCAGCACCTTGCCGTTCTTGAGCAGGGTGGCGGTGTGGCTCTCCCGCTCGGTTGCCATGTCCCCGGCGGACACGAAGGTGCCCTTGGCAGTCTGGTAGCGGTAGGTCTTCTTCAGCACGGTGTCCGATCCGGCGCTGTCCTTGATGCTGCCGCCGGTGATGAGCACGTCGCCGTTGGGCAGCAGGGTGGAGGTCTGGTAGCGGCCCTGGGGCGCGCCCTTGCTGATGGAACTCCAGTGGGCCGGCACCTTGGCGTCAGGTTTCGGCTTCTTCTTGTCGGCGAGGGCCTGGTCCTTCTGCTTGCCCTCCCCCTTGGGCCCGTCGCCAGGGCCGCCGTCCTTGTTGTTGGGGCCCTTGTCAGCCTTGGTCACCGCGGCGTCGGCGTTCTCGGCAGGGTCGTCGCTGCAGGCCAGGCAGAAAACACCGGCAATGAACAGTGCGATCAGCTTCTTCATCTTGGTCGTCCTCGTGCGGGCTGTTACTGCTGGGAAGTATACCTCAGCCGTGAGTGGGCGGGACCGTGCTGTGCCCCAGGAGCAGGGCCAGCAGGTCGGGGTGTGGCCGGGGGATAATCTCGGTGGTCAGCAGCATCCCGTCATGGATGATCTGCTGGGCTGCCTCGACGCCGGCCTCCACCTGGTGCAGGTGGCCGGTGAGGTGAAAGAACGCGCGGCCGCCCAGCCCACGCGCCAGACGGAGCTGCACCAGCTGGACCTCGGCCGCCTTCACGGCCCGGTCAGCGGCCAGGACAGCGGCGGCGACGCTGAAGGTCTCAACCGAGCCCAGGGCGCGGGCTCCGGAGACCTGCACGCCCCCCTCCATGGCCGGCACCACCTGCGGGTCCACCTTGGGCAGGTAGAGCCGGTCCACCAGGGTGTCCGCGGCCGCAGCCTCGCCGGCGCCCATGGCCTCGGCCACCTCCTCCTCGCCGCCGGTGAGCAACACCACGAACTTGCCGGGAGACACGGGGTGGGCCAGCACCAGCCGCACCATCGCCCGCTTGGCCATGGCGTCAGCCGCCACCACGCCGCGGGCCACGCTGGAGAGCTCCAGCAATCCCAGGGCCGGTCCGGCGGTTATCGCGTTAGCCAAGGACCGTCACCTACACGATTCGGAAGGAGTCCTGCAGCGCGCAACGCCGCGTGCGCACAAAGTGGGTGCAACAGGTGAGCCCCTCCCCGGTGGGGTGGGCGATGGTCCAGGAGGTGAACCCCTCGCCGTCCGCGCCGAGGCCTACCCTGTGCGGGCCGTTCTTCACGAAGATGCAGGTGTCCATCACCTTGGCCATCTTGTGCATGTTGTCGATGTTTCGGGAGTAGATGGAGGAGGTGTGCCCCATGCCCTGCTCCGCCTTGAGCGCCATCTGGATGGCGTGGTCCGCGTCGCGGGCCTCCACCATGGGGATGACCGGCAGGAGCTGCTCGCAGTTGACCAGGGGGTGCCCCTCGTCCACCACGCCGTAGGCCAGCAGCACATCGTCGCCCACCTTCACGCCGATGCGGTCCAGGATCACAGAGACGTTCTGCCCCACCATGTCCTTGGCGGGGTGCACGCCGTCGTCGGAGATCAGGTGCTTGGTCAGCCTGGACATCTGCGACGAGGAGAGCTCGTACGCACCCGCGGCCTTGAGCTCCTGGCGCAGCTGCCGCGCGATGGAGCTCACCGCGAAGACCTCCTTCTCGTCGCAGCAGATCAGGTTGTTGTCGAAGGAGGCGCCGGCCACGATGCCCCGGCCAGCCCGGCGGATGTCCGCTGTCTCGTCCACCACCACCGGGGGGTTACCCGGCCCGGCGGCCACCACCTTCTTGCCCGACCCCATGGCCGCGCCGACGACTGCTGGGCCGCCGGTGACCACCAGGATCTTGATGCCCTTGTGCTTCATCAGCTCCTGGGCAGAGGCGATGGTCGGCTCGCCAACCGACGTGAGCAGGTTGCGCGGCCCGCCCACCGACATGGCCGCCTCGTTGAGCAGGTGCACATGGTACGCGCTCACGGCCTTGGCCGACGGGTGGACGTTGAACACCGCCGTGTTCCCCCCGGCGACGAAGCCGATGCCGTTGCAGACGATGGTCTCGGTCGGGTTGGTGCACGGGGTGATGGCGCCGATGACGCCGAACGGGGCCCACTCGCTGAGGGTGAGCCCGTGGTCGCCGGTCCACACCTTCGGCTCCAGCATCTCGGGGCCGGGGGTCTTTCTGGCGGCCAGGCTGTTCTTCTGCACCTTGTGGTCGGCGCGCCCGAGACCGGTTTCGGCCACGGCGTACTCGGAGATCTCGCGCACGTGGCGCAGGGTCACCTCACGCATGGCCTCCACGATCTTGTAGCGCAGCTCCAGGGGGCGACCCTGCAGCTCCTCGAAGGCCTGCTGCGCCGCCCGCACACACGCGTCCACCGTGGGGAAGACGCCCAGGCTGCCGCGGGGGAACCCCTTGGCCGACGGTCCCGCCGACGGAGATGTATGCACCGCTGGCGCTGAGGACCCGCCGCCCGAGGGCTGCGCTCCGGAGGAGCCGCCCAGCTTGTTCACGACGCGGTCAACGATCTGCTGAATTTTTCGCTCGTCGAGTTCCATTTTAGAGCCTGTGGCAGAACAACATCTGCATTCGAGAGCCGATCCACTCCGGCCGGCTGTGTTGCTCGTCGGTTACTATCCGTTCTTCCGGAAGCGGGTCTCGCCCTCGACCTCCACCAGGTCCACGATGGCCATGATGGTGGCGTCCACCGGGCGGTTATCGGTGAGCTTGCACATGCGGGCGCTGGAGCCAGAGGCGTACAACACCACCTCGTCCACTCCGGCGCCCACCGCATCCGCCGCCACAACCGTGGGCCCCGTTGGGTTTCCCTCGAAGTCGCAGTTCTTCACCACCAGGAAGCGGAAGCCCTCGAGCACCTCTTCCTTTCGGCTGGCCACGACCGTACCGATGACCTTGCCCATCTGCATCTGGCACCTCGTTAGCGAGCCAGCCCGGGCCCGAGGGCCCGGCCGCCTCGCGGGCGGGGCGGAGCGCCCCCCCGGTTTTTTAAACCCCGGGGGCGGGGGAGGCCCGGCCCCCCCCCCCCCCCCGCGGCGCGGTGGGCCTTCGGCCCGCCTTGTTTTTTCGCACGGCTTCGCCGTGCTAGGCCGGGCGCCAAACGCCCGGCGCACCGGGCGCATGGTCCGCAGCTATAATACGCCGAGGTGACTAACCTGCATGCGCCGCCACCCCGGCGCTTCGACGTCCTACTCGGACGCCGCCTGGTCCCTGCGTCCCAGCGGCAACACCAGATCGATGTTGACGTGCGGCCTCGGGATCACGTGCACGGCCACAAGCTCGCCCACGCGCTCGGCGGCGCGCTGACCAGCCTCGGTGGCAGCCTTGACCGCCGCCACGTCGCCGCGGACCACTGCGGTGGTGTAGCCGCCGCCAATCTTCTCGTAGCCCACCAGCTCCACCTTGGCCGCCTTGACCATGGCGTCGGCCGCCTCGACCATTCCTACGAATCCTCTGGTTTCGATCATGCCCAGCGCGTCAGCCATTTGGTTTCCTCCTGAGTCGCGTTGCTGGTTCTTTCGCGTATGTCTCGTTGGGCCTCCCCGGGTATCTGCGCCCGGGCCAGGCCAGGTTGCGTAATTGATTTATATTTATGAGGACAAGACCTACCTGTCCACGAACTCGGGCGGTAGCTGCCCGGTGATGCTCTCGATGGCCGCGGAGGCTGCCTCGGCCGCGGCGTCAATCTCCGCCTCGGGCCCGGACATCCAGAGGCGCCCAAAAGCGCCGAACGGCCTGATGTTATTCAGGAACACCCGCGCCGCCTTCTCCGCCTCGTTGGCAGCGAAGACCACGTAGCCGGCTGGCTGGGTTTCCAGGATGAACAGGGACTGGCCCGGCAGGATCATCATGCCCTTGGATCCGCGGTTGATGATCTGGGCCTGGTAAGGCTCGATCGCGCGGATGATCTCCATGGTGGCCACCTTGGGCTTGAGCCGCTCGTCCTCCTGAAGATCCAGGTAGTCGAGGATCTCGTTCCCGGCGGAGAGCACCTCGCCCTTGTCCCAGGCGTGGATCTCCAACAGCCCAAATGCACGCTCTACCACCTGCACCGCGGGCTGCACCTTGGTCTTTTTCAGGGCCACGTCGGTGACCTGGTTGATGGCGATGCCGGGCGCGATCTCTACCCAAAGGGAGGCCATCTCTGGCAAGGGCAAAAATCCCGCTGCCGTCTTGCCGATGAAGCTGGCCAGCTGCGGCTGCAGGCTGTCCAGGAAGGTGTAGGTTCGTAGTTTTATGCCCATCGCTTTCGGTCCCTCACCTGTGGGTCTCGCCGCGCGCAATCTCACGGCGTGAACGTAAGCTAGCACAGCCCATCCAACCGGAGCAAGGGTGCATAACAGCGGCGGAATTCGTCCTTACTTGCCTCGCCCCCGCCGCCTGCTAGACCAAGTAGATGTCTGTGGAAAAAGTGACCAAGAGCGACACCGAGTGGCGAGAATCCCTGACCCCGGAGCAGTACCGCGTCACCCGCCAGAAGGGTACGGAGCGCCCCTTCACGGGTACGTACTGGGACCACAAGGCCGCGGGCACCTACAGCTGCGTGGGGTGTAGCCAGCCCCTCTTCTCATGGGACACCAAGTACGACTCCGGCTCCGGATGGCCTAGCTTCACGGCCCCGGAGGCCCCGGGCAGGGTGAGCGAGCTGCATGACACCAGCCATGGCATGGAGCGTACGGAGGTCCTGTGCAGCCGCTGCGACGCCCACCTGGGCCACCTGTTCAACGATGGCCCCGCCCCCTCGGGCATGCGCTACTGCATCAACTCGGCGTCTCTGGATTTCTCCCCATCACCACCCGGTCCAGACCTGCCAGATCCTGCTTGACCTGGACTTCCTGGAACCCCGCCTCCCTGAAGATTCCACCGGCGCCTTCCCCTTGGCTCATGCCGATCTCGCACAGCAGCCACCCGCCGGGCTCAAGGCGGTCCGCGGCTTGCCCGCATAGCCGCCTGATGACGTCGAGCCCGTCCGGCCCGGCGAAGAGGGCCGCCCCGGGCTCCCAGTCACGGATCTCGGGCTCAAGGGTCTGGAGATCCCCGTCTGCCACATAGGGCGGGTTGGAGAGGATCAGGTCAGGGCGAACCGCCCCGGGCAGAGCTCCCAGCAGGTCCCCCTGGAGCAGATCGACATCAAGCCCCAGGGACTCCGCGTTGCGCCGGGCCACGGCCAGCGCGTCTTCCGACATGTCGACGGCCAGGACCTGCGCCGCGGGGCGCTCCTTCTTCACGGCCAGGGCCACCGCGCCGCTGCCCGTGCCCACGTCCACAATAGTGCGGCCTTCACCGTCGCCGTCGAGCAGCCCCAGGGCCAGCTCCACCAGCAGCTCGGTCTCCGGCCGCGGGATCAGGACCCCGCGATCCACCTGCAGCTCCAGTGACCAGAAGCCCTTGCTGCCGGTGATGTAGGCCACCGGCTCCCTGGCGAGCCTGCGCTTGATGGTCCCCTTGAAGGTGGTCAGCTCCTTCTCCTGCAGGGGCTGGTCGAAGCGGGCGTACAGCTGGATCCGCTCCACGCCGAGGCAGTGGGCCAGGAGCACCTCGGCGTCAACCCGGGGCGCTTGCAAACCCTCGCTGGTGAAGCGGTCGGCGGTCCAGTTCAGGACCTTGAGGATGGTCCAGGTTTCGGGGGGGGACGCCAACTACGAACTAACGGCGGCGGCGGCGCAGGGCCAGGGCGAGCAGGATCAGGGAGAGGGCCAATCCGGAGGGGCTGTTGCCCGAGGCCACGCTGCAGCTGTCCTCGTCCTTGGGGGTCGGCGTCGGGTTGATGGCGCCCGTGTCCTTCTTGGCGGAGCCACCCTTGTCCTTCTTGAGCACCACGCCGGAGTCCTTCTTGGTGGGGTTGCACGCCTTTTTGTAGGTGCCGTTGGGGTCGGACAGACCGCTGCTGGTGCAGGTGTAGTACTTCTTGGAGGTGTCCCAGCCGCACTTCTTGTTGGTGGGGTTGGTGGTGCAGTCATGGATCTTCAGCACGCCGCCCTTGCAGACGTTGACCTTCTCGCCATTGCAGCAGCCCTTGGAGGTGACCATGCCGCACGGCTTGGTGGTGCCGCCGCCGTCGGGGGTGGTGGACGTCCCGCCACACTTGAGGGGGAGCTTGCCGCTGGGATCCGCGGTGGCGGTCTTGCTGCAGCCGTAGCCCTTGAGGGCCGCGACCCAGCCGCACAGGGAGCCGTACTTGCTGCCCACGCACGACTTGGTCTTGAGCTTGCCGCTGCTGCAGTACTTCACGTTGGAGCCGTCACAGCAGCCAGCCGAGGTGATCTTGCCGCACGGGATGGAGGAGCCGGCGTCCTTTTTGGTGGTGCCGTAATCCTTCTTGGTCACGCCGCCGTCGGGCTTGGGGGGCAGCTTGGAGCAATCACGGACATTCTTGCCCTTGGGATCGGAGGTGGCGGTCTTGTTGCACGAGTAGGCGCTGAACTTGGTAACCCAGCCGCAGGCGGGACCGTACTTGTCCTTTGTGCAGTCCTTGGTGACCAGCTGGCCGCTCTTGCAGTACTTGGCCGTGGTGCCGGAGCAGCAGCCCGTGTAGGTGATGTTGCCGCAGGGCGCCGCCCATGAAACCTGGCTCGTCAGGAAGACAGCCGCCGCACCCAACCCAATGATAACATTACGATAACTAAGCATTTCTATTCTCCTAAGCCCTGTCATGGGCGCGCACATACTAGGGGAAGGGGGAACGGAGATCAAGAGGCCCTAGTCCCTCTTGATGTACTTCCCTTTTTTGAAATCGTACACCACCGCCGGCCGGCCGGGGTGGAGGCTGCTCTTCACCTCGATGGTCTGCCGGTCCTTGCTCAGGATCCAGTCGTTGGCCACGGTTGTACGGCAGTCCTCCAGCAGGACCCGGAGGATCTCCTTGAACTCCGGCGGCGGGTCGGGCTGGGGAGCGGGCTTGTGGGGCGTTGAGGTGAAGGCCCGGTGCAGGGCGAGCACCGACAGGTAGACCCTGTGGGTGCCGCCGCACTTGCCGCCCAGGGGACCTGGTGCGCGCGGGTAGGCGTGGGTCACCGCCACGGCCCAGGTGCCGTCCGGCAGCTTGAACGGCTCGGCCCCCGAGTTCTTGCTCAGCGGGTTGCCAGGGTCTTCGGCGCTGACCACGCCCAGGCGCATGAGGGAGGTGATCACCTTTCGCTCATCCATCAGCGCGGCGATTCCCCGGTTGAGGCCGGGCAGGTTGATGAAGAGCACCCGCTCCCGGATCCAGACAATACGGGGCGGCTCGGGCACCCGGTGGAAGGCCAGGCCCAGAGGGCTGCGCGACTTGCCGTCCTCCTCCTGGGTGGTGGGCCGCTCAAAGGGGATGGCGCAGCGCCAGCCGTGCCAGTAGCCCCAGAGTGGGCTCTTCACCGTGGCCATGCAGGCCCGCACCGAGCCCCGCTTGCGCACCGCCTCGTGCACCCGGGGCGCCGGATCCAGCGCGACCCGCCCGGTGAAGCGCACCGTGGGCACGGCCCGCGCCCCCTCCTCGTCAGCGTCGTGGAGGGTCACCCGGAAGTCGATCTTCTTGAGCACCGGTCCCGGCAGGGGCGCCATGGCGGTGAGCGGGATCTTGGCCTCCAGCCGGTAGCCGTCCTCGGTGGGGACCCCCGTGCAGGTGAGGGAGACGGGGCGCTTGATCCCGGCCTCTCCGCGCTGCTGGATCAGCTGGCGCACCGTACCCAGGCGTACATGGAGGCCCACGGCCCGGCGGGCCAGGGGAGAGAGCTCGCCGTCGGCCACGGGCGTGAGCTGCAGGTCCACATGGTCCGAGGTGTCCAGGGCGCCGGCGTAGGCCGCGGCCCGCCGCCTGTCATCCTTCACCTCCAGGGCGAGGCTGATCCCGCCGGAGTAGCTGGCCAGGGCCAGGCGGCCGTCCAGGTCAGCGGGACCGGTCCACCCGGAGGCGCCCTTGATGGCGCCCCTGGCCTTGATCCACTTGACCCGATCTCCTCCCCACTCGGTGAAGATCCCGTCGGGGAGGGCGCGCAGACCATCCTTGACGTTCTTGGGTGGGCGCGGCCGCACCGCCCACTTTTTGGGTGGGCGGAAGCCCTTCATCAGGGTCTTGGAGGCGGGGCCTTCTTCGAGGGTGGTGGGGGGTTTTGCCGCTGTGGCCGCCTTGGCGTCCTCGGCGCCCTTGTTGCAGGCGCAAGGGCCGAGGGCGAGGAGGGCCAGGGCCGGGGCCAGGGATCGGTTCATGGCATGCCTCTGCCTGCGATCTTTGCGCCGCAGATGTCGCATGTTCCGTTGGTGAGGGCGACTTCTTGTAGGGCGAAGCCGCGGCGTGTGATTACGGTGGCGCCGCAGGAGGGGCAGATGGTTGATTCCCTGTCATCCCCCCACACGTTGCCGCAGTAGACATGCTTGAGGCCTGCCTGCTCACCCAGGGCGGCGGCGCGGTGGAGGATCCCCTCCGAGGTGGCAGGCCGATCGGTGCGGTGATACATGGGCCGGAACCGGCTCACGTGCCATGGGATGTCCGGGTCCAGGTCTGCCAGGAACCGGGCGATGCCGCCCAGCTGCTCATCGTCGTCGTTGGAGCCAGGGATCACCAGGGTGGTGACCTCCACCCAGATCCCCCGCCGGTGCAGGTCCTCGATGGTGCGCAGCACTGGCCCGCTCTCGCCCTTCACCTCCCTGCGGAGCACGCTGTCGTCCAGCCCCTTGAGGTCCACGTTGGCCGCGTGCAGGTGAGGCGCCATGAGCTCCACCGCCTCGGCGGTCATGTACCCGTTGGTGACGAAGATGTTCTTCAGCCCATTGCGGGCCGCCAGGGCCGCGCAATCCAGGGCCCACTCCAAATAGACCGTGGGTTCGGTGTAGGTATAGGCCACCACCTGGCAACCATGGGCCAGGGCGGCGTCCACCATGTCCTCGGGGCGGGTGTAGCGGCCAGGGACCGGCTCGTCGGCGTCGCGCTCCCAGGGCCAGTGGCTGATGCTGTTGTTCTGGCAATGCTCGCAGCCGAGGTTGCACCCAACCGTGGCCACCGAGAGGCTCTCGGCCCCCGGGTGAAAGTGGAAGAGCGGTTTCTTTTCGATGGGATCAACCGCCAGGCTGACCGCACGGCCGTATACCCGGCTGAACAGGGCGCCTTCCATGTTCCGCCGCACCCGGCAGATGCCGAGCTTGCCCGGGGCGATCTCGCACCGGTGCGCGCACAGGTCGCACCGTACCTTCCCGTCGGGGAGCGCCTGCCAGAGCAGCGCTGGGTGGAGATCTCTATCGCCAGCCATGTGGGGTTTGTACCACACACGGTCACGGTCACGGCCACGGCCACGGTCACGGGCCTCGGCCCACGCTACTTGGGAATAATCGTGTCCAGCACCGCCTGGTGCTCGTCGGTCATGCGCAAGCGGCGGTCACAGATGGGGCAGTCCAGGGCCTCGCCCGTGCCCACCTCGCTCTTGAGCCCCAGGTAGGTGGAGCAGATGGGACAGAGCACCTGGCGCGACTCGATGTTCTTGTTCTGGGTCAGCGCCTGCTCCACGGCCCCGGCCTCATACGCGGACACGAAGGCCTCCACCATCACCGGATCGAACTGGGTGTCGGAGCAGCTCTTGACCTCCTCGATGGCCTTGGCAGGATCCACCGCGCTACGGTAGACCCGCTTGCTGGTCATTGCGTCGAAGCTGTCCGCCACGGCCAGAAGGCGCCCCTCCTCGGGGATCTGTTCGCCAGCCAGCCCCTGGGGGTAGCCCTTGCCGTCCCACCGCTCGTGGTGGCACAACACGTAGGGGATGATCGGCCGCAGGGCGGCCACATCGCGAAGGATCCGCGCCCCGATGTCGGGGTGCAGGCGCATCACCCGGTACTCGTTTTTGTCGAGGCTGCCGGGCTTGCCCAGGATGGCGTCCCGGATGCCCACCTTGCCCAGGTCATGGAGCAAGCCGCCGATCTCCAGCTGGCGCCGCCGCGCCGCGTTCCAGCCCAGCTGGTCGGCGATGAGCATGCCGAAGGCGCCCACCCGCTGAGCGTGACCAACGGTGTAGCGATCCCGCGCCTCCAGGGAGCTGGTGATGACGCTCAGGGTGGCCAGGTGGCTCTGCTGCAGCTCCTCCTGCTTTGCCCGCAGGCGCTCGGTGTACACGGCGTTCTTCACCGCCACGCCGGCAGGCCCGGCCACGGCCGAGACCAGGTCCAGCATCTCCTGGTCGAAGGGCTTGAAGGTTTCCAGGGTGTCTAGGTAGATGAAGCCGAGCACGTTGCCCCCCCGGTGGATGAGGGGCGCGCAGATGGCCGCGCGGATGCGCTGCTCGGTGATGCTGGTCTTGGCGTCGAAGCCCGCGTCTTCCATGGCGTCATGGATGAGCACCGCGGCCCGCTCCTCCCGGGCCTGCTTGAGCAGGGTGGTGCTCACCGACACCTCCTTGATCTCCGCCTGCCCTTCACGGACGCGTGAGGCCATCACCACCAACCGGGCGGCCGACGGGTCCTTGGCCAGGATCACGCCCCGGTCCGCGGGCACCACCTCGAACAGCAGCTCCAGGATGTCGTTGTACACGGCGGCCGGCGGGTCCTCGCCGCTGATGAGCCTGTTGGCCCGGTGCAGCATGCGGTAACGCTTGCGCAGGTGGGCCAGCTGGGCGAACAGCTCGGGCGGGGGCTCCGTGCCCATGGGCGTGGGCTCCTCCACCTCCGGGGTGATGGTGCTCTTGCCCACGGGCTCGATCTCCGTCTCCGAGAAGGAGATCCGCGTCACCGTATCATCGCGCGCGAACTCGTCCTCGATGAGGATGGTGTCGAAGCAGAGGCGCGCCTCGCCGATCTGAAACTCGGCCCCCGGCTCCAGCTTGTACTCGGAGATCGGGGCGCCGTTGACCAGGGTGCCCCAGGTGCTCTGCAGGTCGCGCAACCAGTAGGTATCGTCGCGCCTCAGGATCTCGGCGTGAAAGCGGGAGGCCTGGACCTCCCGCACCTGCATCAGGTTCCCCTTGCTCCGCCCGAGGGAGAGGTAATCCTCGAACTCAACGGTCTCCTCACCGGCCTTGCCGTTGAGGATGGTAACAACAGCCCGCTTCACGACATCCCTCCTAGTCTGGTCGATAGAGCTTAGGTGACGCACGGCCACCGCGCAAAAAGACGTGGGACGTGGGCCGTGACCGTGACCGTGGCTTACCCCCGATTCCCGGAGAACAACGCCCGCAGCACATGCCAGGCCACCGACGGATTCTCGCGCAGGCGCCGCACCGAGTAGGCGTACCAGTCCTGGCCGTAGGGCACGTACACCCTCAGGCGGTGCCCCTCCCCAAGCAGGATGCGTCGCAGCTCCGGCTCCACGCCGAGCAGCATCTGGAACTCGTACCTGTCCCGCCCCACGCCCAGGCGCTGGATCAGGGCCTGGGCCGCCCAGACCAGGTGCTCGTCGTGGGTGGCGATGCCCACGTAGGCCCCGGCGGAGAAGAGCCGCTCCAGCAGGTGGGTGAAGCTCTCCCGGATGGTGTGCGGATCGCGCCACGCCACGGCTCGCGGCTCGCGGTATATCCCCTTGACCAGGCGCACGTTGAGGCCGCCGCCGGCCAGGGCCTCCACGTCGCCCATGGTCCGCCGCAGCATGCTCTGCAGCACCACGCCCAGGTTGCCCAGGCTCCCTTGCAGCCGGCGGTACAGGGCCAGGGTGCGGTCCACCGTGGTGTGGTCCTCCATGTCCAGGCGCACGAGCATGTTGCCCTGCTCCCGCGCCCGGCCCGCCACGGTGGTGATGGACCTCTCGAACAGGCCGTCATCCAGCCCGAGGCCCATCATGGTGGGCTTGAGGGAGACGTTGCTCTTCAGCCCCTCCCCCTTGATGGCGTCCAGCAGACGCAGGTACTCCTCCACCGCCGCCTCCACCCGCTCCTGCGAAGTTGCCGCCTCCCCCAGGTAGTCCACGGTGGCCACCGCCCCCTGGCGGTTGAGCTCGCGCACAACCTCCACCGCCTGCTCCAGGCGCTCTCCGGCCACGTACGGCCGGGCAACCCGCCGCACGATAAAGCGAGGCACCAGGGGCATTCCCAGGCGGATAATGGCGTCCAGAAGGTTCATGGAATCAAACACCGTGAAAGTTTTGAGGCTCGGTGATCCAGCGGCTACACTTTGCAGCAGTAATCATGGGCGCTGTCTCGGCCGAGGCAATCAAAACGGAACAGCCGGGCGTTCGGCGCCCGGCCACAGGCTGGCGCAGCCAGACGAAACAACATGGCGGGCGAAGCCCGCAAAGGAACCAGCGGGGCTCCAGTCCCCGGTGGTTCCTTTATCAGCAGGAGTGCACCGATGAAGGTCGGCGTGGTGATGGACCCGATCACCGGGATCAAGACGTACAAGGACACCACCTTCGCCATGATGTTGGAGGTCCAGGCCCGGGGCTGGGAGCTGCGCTACCTGGAGCAGGGGGACCTTCGCGTGAGGGACGGAGAGCCCCAGGCGACCATGCGGCCCGTGACCGTGCGCGACGACCCGGACGACTGGTTCGAGCTGGGCCCTGCCGAGGAGCGGGAGCTCACCTGGCTGGACGCCATCCTCATGCGCAAGGACCCGCCCTTCGACATGGAGTACGTGTTCTCCACCTACATCCTGGAGCTGGCCGAGCGGGCCGGCGTGGTGGTCGTCAACAAGCCCCGCGCCCTGCGCGACGCCAACGAGAAGCTCTACACCGCCCTCTTCCCCCAGTGCACCCCGCCAACCCTGGTGACCCGGCGCGCTTCCGAGATGCGCGCCTTCCTGGAGGAGCAGGGCGAGATCATCCTCAAGCCCCTGGACGGGATGGGCGGGGTCTCCATCTTCCGCATCGCCCAGGGCGACCCGAACACCAACGTGGCCATGGAGACCCTCACCGCCAACGGCACGCGCTACGCCATGGCCCAGCGCTTCCTGCCCGAGATCGCGGACGGGGACAAGCGGGTGCTGCTGGTGGACGGGGAGCCGGTGCCGTACGCCCTGGCCCGAGTCCCACTGGCAGGGGAGTCCAGGGGGAACCTGGCTGCTGGCGGCACCGGGGTGCCACGCCCACTGGGGGACCGGGAACGCTGGATATGCGAGCAGTTGGCGCCCACGCTCAAGCGCGAAGGGCTGCTCTTCGTGGGGCTCGACATCATCGGCGACTACCTCACCGAGATCAACGTAACCAGCCCCACATGTATCAGGGAATTGGACCGCGCTTTTGGCATCAATATCAGCGCCATGCTATTGGACCGAATCGAGGAAAGGGTTTATCCTGACGCCTCAAGGTAAGAGGAAGATATGCCGACCTTTATTTGGGAAGGCCGGACCCGCGCCGGCGACTTGCGGAAAGGGGTTATGGAGGCCGAGAACGACGCGGCCTTGATGAACGCCCTTCGGCAACAAAACATTGCGGTTACCAAGGTGCGGCGCAAGTCGCGCGATATCAACATCACCATCGGCACCGGGGTGAACGTAAAGGATATCGTCGTATTCACGCGGCAGTTCGCCACGATGATCGACGCCGGTCTGCCGCTTGTGCAGGCCCTGGATATCCTCTCCACCCAGGCTGACAACAAGGCCTTCGGCAAGATCCTGGGAGACGTCAAGGTCCGGGTCGAGGGCGGCTCCACCTTCTCCGACGCGCTCAAGGCCCACCCCAAGGTCTTTGACGACCTGTTCGTCAACCTGATCGCCGCTGGTGAGGTCGCCGGTATCCTCGATACCATCATGCAGCGCCTCGCGAGCCACATCGAGAAGGAGCAGAAGCTCGCGCGCAAGATCAAGGGCGCCATGGTCTATCCGGCGGTGCTGCTCACCGTCTCCATCGCGGTCCTGGTCATCCTGCTCTGGAAGGTGATCCCGGTCTTTGAGAACATGTTCAAAGACATGGGCCAGGGCTCCCTGCCCCCGCTGACTCAGTTCGTCATCGACGCCAGCCGCTGGACGGTGGCCAACATCCACTGGGTCGGCCTGGGCATCGTGATTACCATCGTCTCTTTCCAGACCTTCAGACGCACCTACCGAGGCAAGAGGATTTTACATGGGATATTGCTGAAGTTGCCCATTGTGGGCAACGTGGCGCGCAAGGGTGTTGTGGCGCGCTTCACGCGAACCTTCGGCACACTGCTCTCCTCTGGCGTCCCGATCCTCGACGCCATGGAGATCGTGGCCAAGACCGCCGGCAACCTCGTAATTGAGGAGGCCGTTCTCGAGGTGCGCGACCGGGTGGCCGAAGGTAAGGACGTGGCCACGCCCCTGATGCAAACCCGCGTCTTCCCACCCATGGTGGTGCAGATGATCGGCGTCGGTGAGCAGACCGGTGCCATGGATCAGATGCTCCAGAAGATCGCGGACTTCTATGAAGACGAGGTCGACGCGGCCGTGGCGGCCATGACCGCAGCAATGGAGCCGATGATGATCGTTATCCTCGGCGGCATGATCGGCACCATCCTCATCGCCATGTACATGCCCATCTTCGAGCTGGCCGGCAGCGTCGGCAGCCACTAGCGGGACGCCACAGCATCCCCTACATCTCCACCCGAATCCCCCTGATCGTCTCCCCAGCCCGCACAACCACCGGGTCAGTCTTCTTCACCTTCTTTCCGTAAACCACCTTCACCACGTGGCTCCCCTCGGGCACACCTTCCAGCTTGAAGTTACCCCTGCGGCTGGTCTTTGAGCTCACACCGCCCGCGCTCACCCTGGCCCCCGACACCCCCCGCCGGCGGGCGTTGAGCACCTGGCCCCTCAGGCTGCCAGCTCGTTTCAGCTCCAACACCAGGCCATCCAGCCCCACGCCTCCTGGCCGTCGCGGCACGCGCACCTTGATCTTGCGGCGCCCCATGGCGTGGCCGGGCGCGCGGGCCTGCAGGGTGTGCTCCCCGGGGATGACCCCCTCCAGGCGGAACCGCCCGCGCTTCTTGCGCTTCAGGGTGGGAGCCCTCGCCTTGTCAGCGCCCGCCAGGGTCACGCTGTACCCTTTGATCGGCCCCCCGGTGCGGCCATCGCGGACCTCCCCCTCCACGGCCGCCGCATGGGACAGGCGCAGCTCAACGCGCTCACCGGCCTTCACGCCCTTCCTGCGCAGGGGGATGTACCCCGGGTGGTCCACCGACAGCTCCAGCTTGCGCTTGCCCACTCCCTCCAACACGAAGCGGCCGGAGCGGCCCGTCTTGCCCTTGACCCGGTGCTTCCCCTCGCGGGCGTTGACCGTCACCCCCGCCAGGGGTAGGCGCCGCGCGTCGAGCACAACGCCGGTGATCTGTCCGGTGGCCCTGGTGAGCAGCAGGTCCAGCTCCACCATTGGCCAGCCCTCCCCCGGGGACAGGTCCAGGGAGCGGGCCAGGGGGAGGTAGCCATCCAGGGCCACCGACAGCTCCACCTTGCCGAGCAGCCCCTCCAGCCTGAACGCGCCCTGTTCGTCGGAGAAGGTCACGCGCCGGTTCCCGCCGTCCTTGCTCGCCTCCACCCTCGCCCCGGTCAGGGGGACGCCCAGCCCGTCGAGGACCCTGCCGGCCACCGTGGCCGCGGGTCTGAGCACCAGGGGCTTGTCCAGGGTCACGGTGGTGTCGTGCTCCAGCTCCAGCCACGGGCCGCGCGCCTGCACATACCCCTTGAGATCGGTGATGATCCGCATGCGCCCGGGCCAGAGCCCTGCCACGCTGAAGCGCCCGTCCGCCCCGGTTATGGCGCTGGACCGGCCTGGACCGCCGCCGGTACGCCCGCCCGCCCCTCCGGATGACCAGGCGCCGGTGGGCGGGATCGGCGGCACCGGGCCCTGCATGATGCCCAGCTGCCCCCCCTGCTCCAGGGGCTTGGCCGACGCGGCGGCGCTGGCCGCCAGGGGTATCTCCCCCCCATAGATCACCCAGATCACGGCGCCCTCCAGGGGGAGGTTTGCGTCATCCTGGACCAGGCCGCTCACCTCGGCCCCGCGGGAGAGCTCCAGCTCCAGCGGCCGGTTAAAGGGGAGCTCCAGGGGCCGCTGGGGGATGGGCAGGTAGCCGCTGGCCCACACTCCCAGGGAGTAGCGTCCCAGGGGTACAGGCCCCAGGGCAAAGAACCCCTCCTTGTCGGTGGTGACCCTGGCCCGCAGCACGGAGAGGGTATCCTGGCCCAGCACCACCACCGCCCCCTCCACCGGGGACTCGTCGTGGCGCACCCGCCCGGTGATCTGCTGGGCTGGCTTGAGCTCCAGCTTCACCGGCGGCGGCGTCGTGGGCCCCACCAGGATCCCGCGGGCCGCGGCGGAGGCCATCCACGGCTGCTGTCCCGTGCCAGCCAACAGGTCATAGATGCCAGCGGGCACCCCATCAAATGTGAAGCTCCCGTCCGCCCCGGGCCGGGCAACGCGCTCTGGCCATACGCCGCTGCCGGCCAGGCGCACCTTCACCTCCCCTCCCCCTGGCGGCATGGGGCTCACCCGCCCTGTGAGGCGGTAGAGGCGGGTCAACACAACCTCCACTGACCTGCCCGGCGCCCGAACCCGCCCCACCTCCGAGACAGCGTGGCGAGGGGCGGAGATCTCCAGGCGATGAAGCCCCGCGGCCAGACCGTCCAGCAGGAAGCGCCCCTCCTTGTCCGTTCGGGTTTCCTGGGTGGTGAAGGCGTCATGCCGTCGGCCCCGGGCCACCGGACGGATCCTGGCCCCGGCCACTGGCTTGCCGAGGTCATCCATCACCCGTCCTCCAACCGTGGCAGAGGGCCGGAGCACCAGGGGGATCAAGGTGTTCTCCCCCGGTTCGGCCCAGAGGATGCGCTGCCCAAGGGTACGGCCAGGGTAAGCAGCAGTAAGCCGGTACGCCCCCGGCAGAACCGGACCAACTCGAAACACACCGTTTTCCCCGGTCTTTCCGCCAAGTTCAGCAATTCTGGAAGGCCCGGCCAGCCGGCTGAGTTTTATATTCGCTCCCTTGAGAGGATCCCCCTCGGAGGCCCGGACCCGGCCCGCCAGAGATGCGGTCTGCAGCCATTGAGGAGGGCTGGAGGCCGTGAAGCCAGAGTCAGCGGCCGGCCTCACGCCCGCGTCGGGCCCCCTGCTCCGGGAGGGCGAACACGCCACGGACAGCAGCAGGGCCAGGAGAAGGATCCCGCGGGGCAGCGCCGACATGAAAATGGCTTGCGATGGGAAGATGGCTGTGATAGCTACTTCCCTCGCTGTAGGTGTCTGTAGCCCTCTGACCATTACGGGATATCAAGCATGGCTTACAAGTGTGAAATCTGTGGCAAGGGCCCGCGTGTGGCCAATAACGTGAGCCACTCCAATATCAAGACCAAGCGGGTCCAGAAACCGAACCTTCGCAGGATCCGCGCTGCTGTCAACGGCCGCAAGGTGAAGATGCGCATCTGCACCCGCTGCCTGCGCTCCGGCAAGGTCGTCAAGGCCGTCTAAGCCCCCCTTGGGCCTCCTCGGCAACAAGGGACAGAGGGACCTCAAGGCCGTCGTCCAGATGGTCGAGGGATTGATCCGCGAACTCGGTCTCGAGCCCGACGCCAACCGCCTGGAGACGCAGGAGGCGGGGCACGCCTGGGGCCTGATGAAGGGCTCGGCCGAGGTCTTCATCTTCATCATCTCCAGTGATGACAGCAAGGAGCCCCACTCCATCCAGGTGGTCTCTCCTGTGCTCCGTCTCCCCCAGTCGCAGCCCAACCAGCTGGCGCTCTTCCGCCGCATGCTGGAGCTCAACGCCGAGCTCCTCTCGGGCGCCGCCTTCGGCATCAAGGGGGATACGGCCGTGCTCATCTCAGATCGCTCCACCAAGGACCTCAACGCCTCCGAGGTCCGGGACATGATCCTGCGCGTGGGACATTTCGCCGACATGTACGACGACGAGCTGGTCGTGCAATTCGGCGGCAAGCGCCACAGCGATTAATCCGCCAGGGCGATCGCTTCTATCTCCACCCTCACCCCCTTGGGCAGCGCCGCGACCTGGTAGCAGGCCCGCGCCGGCGGGGCCTCGGGGAAGTAGGCGCCGTACACCTCGTTGACCGCGCCGAAGTCGCCCAGATCGGTGAGCAGGATGGTGGTCTTGACCACCCGGGCCATGGAGCTGCCCGCCGCCTCCACCACCGCCTGCAGGTTCTTCATCACCCGGTGGGTCTCCGTCGCGATATCCCCGTCCACCACCTCCATTGTCTCCGGCTCCAGGGCGATCTGCCCCGAGCAGAAAACCAGGCCACCGGCCTTGATGGCCTGGGAGTACGGCCCGATGGCGCCGGGCGCCTGCTCTGTGTGAATCACGCTTCTTTCTGACATCTCGAATCACCTCATTTCTTTACGATGGGGAGGCTGACTTTATCACTGTCCAGGGTAGTATGCGGCATGACTCAACCCCCAAAAGGTGAGCGCCCCAGGGTGGAAGACCTGCCGTACGGCCCATACGGGGGACCTCCTCAGACGCCGGCCGCTGAGAGGCCCGTGGCCGCCAAATACGGAGGCCGCCCGGTGGCGAACACCCTCAGGCTGATTCATGGCGCAACCTTGAGCCCGCTAATGCGTCTTATCAGGTGGGGGATCAACAAGATTCAATCCTAGAAGCGCCGAGAACGAAAGAGAGTAGGAGGAGCTGCCATGAACGCTGATCGTCACGCCCAGGTCATCATCCTCGGGACCGGCCCTGCCGGCTACACCGCTGCCATCTACGCCGCCCGCGCCGAGCTGAAACCGCTGCTCATCAGCGGCCTCCAGCCAGGCGGCCAGCTCACCATCACCACAGACGTTGAGAACTACCCCGGCTTCCCGGACGGCGTCCAGGGCCCCGAGATGATGGAGATGTTCCGCAAGCAAGCCGAGCGGTTCGGCACCCGCCTCATCAGCGGCATGGTCACCGCGGTGGACTTGAGCCAGCGGCCCTTCAAGCTCACGGTGGACGGGGAGGATGAGTACACAGCCGATACGATCATCGTGGCCACCGGCGCATCGGCGCGCTACCTGGGCCTGCCCAGCGAGGAGCGGCTCAAGGGCTTCGGGGTGTCGGCTTGCGCCACCTGCGACGGCTTCTTTTACCGGGGCAAGGAGGTTTGCGTGGTGGGGGGCGGCGACACCGCCATGGAAGAGGCCACCTACCTCACCCGCTTCGCCACCAAGGTGACCCTGATCCACCGGCGCGACGAGCTGCGGGCCTCGAAGATCATGCAGAAGCGCCTGCTCGACAACCCCAAGGTGGAGGTGGCCTGGGACTCGGTGGTGGATGAGGTGCTTGGGGACCCCAGGGAGGGCGGCGTCACAGGGGTTCGGATCAAGGACGTCAAGACCGGCGAGAAGCGGGACATCCCCTGCCACGGGATCTTCATGGCCATCGGGCATCACCCGAACACCGATGTGTTCGCCGGGCAGCTTAAGCTGGACGAAACCGGCTACATACTCCTCCAGGACGGGGGGAGCACCCACACCAGCGTGGAGGGAGTCTTCGCGGCCGGGGACGTGGCCGATACAGAATACCGCCAGGCCGTAACCGCCGCCGGGACAGGCTGCAAGGCGGCCATCGACGCGGAGAGATTCCTGACCGAGCAGGAAAGCTAAGCCTCACACGGAGCCACCAAGGCACGGAGTCCACGGAGGTTTTTTCTGGGGCAACGAATCCAGGCCCCCCAAGAAAACTCCGTGCCCCTCCGTGACTCCGTGGCTCCGTGTGAGGAAGATCCTTTTCTGGCGCAACTTGTGCCTTGGCGATAGCCTTCTCCCAGGAGGTTTTCGCCATGGACAAGCCGCCGCCGCGGGAGTGGGTGGACATGTTGGCCAAGTCAGAGCTGTTCCAGAGCCTCTCCAGGGAGAGCCTGGAGCGCATGGCTGCGGTGGGTTCGGAGGAGACCTTCTTGAAGGGGGAAACCATCTTCGAACAAGGAGATGTGGGGAACAAGCTCTTCCTGGTGTTGGAGGGCGCGGTGAGGGTGAGCCGCACGGTGCCTGGAATGGGGGAGGAGGCCCTGGCCGTCATGCGCAAGGGCAGCTCCATCGGCGAGATGGCCCTCATCGAGGACGCTCCCCGTTCGGCCGACGCACTGGCCCACGAGGACGCCAGGCTGTTTACCCTGGGCCGCGCGGATCTGGAAGACCTGCTCTTCGTGGACCGGGACCTGGCCTACGAGTTCCTCTGGAAGCTGGTGAGGCTGCTCAGCGCGCGCCTCCGCGATACCACCGACAAGATGACCTTCCTCTCGGTGGCCGGCAAATTCGATTAACAGATGAGCGTCGTCCTCATGTACCACGGGGTTGGGCAGAGGCCCGCGCCCCACAGTGAGCCTCGCTACACGATCGCCCGCCCCCGCTTCGAGGAGCAGCTTGACCTGTTGCGGCGCGGTCCGGCCCATGTGATGTCACTGGATCAGTGCCTGAGCGCGGCGGACCGGGGGGGGCGGACCGGCGTGGTGCTCACCTTCGACGACGGCGAGGCCAGCGTGGCGGGCGAGGCCCTGCCCGCCATGGCTTGCAGGGGGATGGCGGGGACGGTGTATGTCACCACCGCCTGGATCGGGCAACCCGGCTACCTCACGAGGAGCGAGCTGCGCGCCCTGGCCGCGGCGGGCTGGACCGTGGGGGCCCACGGCGTGACCCACCGCTACCTGTCGGGGCTGGATGACGCTGACCTGGACGAGGAGCTTCTGGGCTCAAAGCAGGCCCTGGAGGAGCTGCTGGGCAGGCCAGTACACCACATGTCCCTGCCGGGAGGCCGGGCCGACGCGCGGGTGGCGGCCGCGGTTCGACGCGCCGGGTACATGACCCTGGCCACCTCACGCCCAGGACGCTGGGGGTCCGACGCCCAGGACCACGAGATCCCACGGCTGACCATCCTCACTGGAATTCAGCAAAAAACCTTCCGCCGAATCGTGGAGGGGCACCTGTCCACCTACCTCAAGATCATGGGCAGATCAGTGGCGTTGGATGGAGCCAAATACGTATTGGGGGACAGGCGGTACGACCGCCTGCGAGCGGGGGTGCTGAGAAGGGTGGGCCGACCGCGAAGCAGCTAGCCGATCTTGCCCAGCAGCAGGAAGCTGATGATCAGGGCGTAAATGACCAGGGACTCGATGAGGGCCAGGCCGAGGATCATCGGGGTGAAGATCTTGCCGGCGGCGCCGGGGTTGCGGGCGATTCCGTCCAGGGCGGCAGCGCCTACGCGGCCCTGACCCATGGCGCCACCGAAGGCGGCGATGGCGATGCCCAGGCCGCAGGCCAGGCCGATCCACTTGTTCGCGTCGTACTGGTTGGCGGCGCCGTCGGCGGCCAGGGCAACGGACGCGACCAGCATCGTCCCGAGCGCGATAAGGACAGAGATGATGACTTTACGATTGATCATTTGAACTTCCTCCTGTTGAGACGGTGCGTATGACGCGTTTCATTGAGAACAGTTTGCTTCCTTGAGATTGAATTAGTGCTCCTCGTGAGCCACCGCCATGTCGATGTACACCATGGAGAGCAGGGTGAAGACCAGGGTCTGCACGGTGCACACCAGGATGCCCAGCACCAGGAAGGGCAGCGGGATGAGGATCGGAACCAGAACGAAGAAGGCCGCCACGACCTTGTGGTCGGCAGCCATGTTGCCCATGAGCCGCAGGGCCAGGGACAGCGGCCGCGCGATGTGGCTGATGATCTCGATGGGGACCATCAGGGGAGCGAGGATGGGCAGGGGGCCGGCGAAGTGCTTGAAGTAAGCCAGGCCATGCTCCTTGACGCCCCAGGCGTTGTACAGGAAGAAGACCAGCACCGACAGGGCGATGTTGGTCTTGAGAGTGTCGGTGGCCGGCAAGAAGCCCGGCACCAGGCCGATGAGGTTGTTGGCCAGGATGAAGAAGACCAGGGTGCCGATGAGCGGGAAGTACTTCACCGCCTTCTCGCGGCCCATGACCTGAGTGGCCAGCCCGAGGGTGGTCTCCAGGATCATCTCGTACAGGTTGCGCAGGCCGAACTTCTTCTCCGGGATCAAGCGCTTCTTCTTGTCGCCGCTCACCTTCCCCTTGTAGATAAACGCCCCGATGATCATCAGGGTGCCCGTGAAGAGGGCAATCCACACATGGGCCAGGGTGAAGTAAGTACCGCCAATCAGCGGCAGCTCCGGCCGAGTCAGGTACCCCTTCGCCCACACTTCGAGGTTGTGGTAGAAAGGCAGCAAGTGAAACCAAGTGTCGTGATCACCCATCTTGTCTCGCTCGTCAGTTCACTTCCGGTTCGGTTCAATTAACTCCAAAAACCTCACTCCGACGTGGCCTCGGCCCCCCGCAGGACCACCCGGATTCCTTCAATAAATATGGCCAGCACCACAGTGGACATGCCGGCCAGGAAGGCCAGCGGCTCCACCGGCAGGTAGCGCACTACCAGGAAGATGCTCGCGGCCAGCAGCCCGAACTTGGCGGTGAGCAGGATGGCCAGGGCCGCCTGCTTACCCGCGCGCTTGCCTTCGGACTGAAAGAGCCCCTGCAGGATGCGGCGCAGGGCGTAGAAATTAACTGCTGCAAGGACGCCGCCCAGGGCCACGCCGAGAAATACGGGGCGCTGCCAGACCACAAGGCTGGCCAGGGTGGCCATGACGATCATGACCAGGGAGATCCGCTCGACCCGCTGTACTGTCTGCTCGTTCAAGCTTCTTCCTCTTCTTCTTCCCTCTTCGCGTCCCTAATCGAGCGCCGTGCCGCGTCGATGATGCCCTTGAAACCAGCGGCGATGCCGAACAGCAGCATCAACATCGTCAAATACGGCTCGGTCCCGAACTTCCCGTCCAACCAGCTCCCAACCCAATAGCCAATCCCAACGGCTATTCCCATCTCCATGCCGACCGCGCTGTAACGCAACGCGTTGCGCCACATA
Organism: uncultured Kofleriaceae bacterium; assembly: GCA_964497805.1. Lineage (GTDB taxonomy): Bacteria > Myxococcota_A > Polyangia > CAZCFB01 > CAZCFB01. The sequence continues at coordinate 3,838 of CAZCFB010000029.1, read as the reverse complement.
TTCTTCACGTCATCTTCGATGACACACGCTCCGGCCTACACGCCCAAGTGGAGTGGATTCCTCGTCCAGGGGCTCTACTCCACCGCAATGCTCGGCTGCATAACACAGGGTATTCAGAACCGTCAACTTAAATCGGGCCGCCCCGGGTCGGGGCTTTTTTTGTATGTTTTCAGGGTGTTAGATTGTGCAGCAGGAGGCGCTTATGTACTTTTTCAGCGCAGCGCGTCACGAGCCGATCCCCGGTTCGATCCACGGGGAGCATCTTTGCTCAGGAGGGCCCCTACCTGACGGCGGATTTCTGCCTCACCACCCGCGCCGACGCTCACATGCGCGACACGGCCGGCGCGGTCCAGAACAACCAGGTGTGGCAGGGTCCTGACACCGTACCGCCCAGACACCGCCCCGTTATCCACCAGGACCTTCAGGTCACGAAGCCCGGGCTTGTCCTTGCCCCGCTCCAGCACCGCCTGAACATGGGCGCGGCTTCCCTCAACGTTAACGGCAACTACCTGGAATCCCTGAGGACCAAGCTCCTTTTGCAGCCTGGACAGGAAGGGCATCTCCCGCATACAGGGCGCGCACCAGGAGGCCCAGAAGCTGACCAGCACCACCTCTCCCCCGTGGTCGGCCAGCTTGACAGTCGTACCCCGGGCATCGGGCAGGGAGAACGCAGGCGCCAGGCTACCCCGTGTTACCGGCCGCAAGGGGGCCGGATCTATCAGGATCAGGACCAGGTTGATCACGAAGATCACAAGGATCATGGCCGCCGTCGCCCCTCCGGCCATGATCTGAAGCCTGGAGGCCGAATCGTCGCCGTGGCCCTCGCCGGCAGTTCCTTCGCGCATCATTTTCAAAATCAAACCCAGCAAAACCAGGAACCACCCCCCGCCCAACACCAAAACGGCGGCCTGCACCTGGAGCGGGTTTAGCCCGGCGGCGGCGAGCAGGCGCCAGGCCATTGCCCCCAGGAGTTGAAGGGTCAGGTAGGGCGCCAGGGCCAGGGCGGCCAGGTCAAGGGTGCGCCCGTCCCCGCCGGACCGTTTTCCAAACCAGCCGAGCAGCACCGAACCGGCCAGGGCGGCCAGCAGGGGCAGGAGCAGCGGCTGGCTGATGACCTGGACCAGCTGAGAGGCCCCGCCCCGGGGATCAACGGCGGCCAGGAACCAGGTGGCCCGGACCAGCTCGGGCAGCTGGAGGACCAGGAGCTGCAGCCCGAGCAGCCAGAGCGCTTCGGAGAGCCCGCCCGGTGCCCCGGCCAGGAGCTGGCCAAAGGTGCGCCGCGGGGCCACGATGGCGCCGCCGATGAGGCGGATGAATCGCTTCAGAAAAGTAAACACCATCTGGATAGAGCCGGCAGGCGGAGAACGGTTCCGGGCGCTAGTTGCCCGAACGCTGCTTGACCAGCCGCTTGGCCTGCTGGGTCAGGGCGGAGGGCACATTGCGAGAGAGGGCCAGCTGCTTCAGGTCCATCATGCGCAGGTGGGTGAGCAGGCGCATTGAGTAGGCCAGAGGGCACTTGGGGTTGAAGGCCAGGTTCGACTTGACCTGGTAGTTCTTGTGCCACTCCCGCTTGTTGCAGATGTAGCGGATCACATCCTCGCTCAGGGAGCGGTTGGCGGCGAAACGCGAGGCCTCGGTGTCGGACACTGCCGGTGAGCCGATGGCGGCCAGGGCCACCAGGCGGTTGGAGTCCTTGACCAGGATCGCCCGGTGCATGGACGAGCCGAGGGTGGCCAGGCGGATGCGCGCGTTGACCGGCAGGGTGGAGAGCTTGTTCAGCGCCTCCTCCTCGTCCATGTCGCTCAGGTCGTCCAGCCCGTCGAAGGCGTCCTCCTCCCAGTCCTCGCCGGCCAGGGCGTCGTTGAAGGCCGAGTCGAGGGAGCCGTCCAGGGCGATGTCCATGTCCCCCAGGCCGGCGTCCAGGCCCTCGTCGCTCAGGGCGGCGTCCATCATGTCGGTCTCGTCCATGCCCTGGCCCCAGTCTGGGGGGACCTGCATGGGCGGCGCGGCCTCGGCCGGGGGAGCCGTGGGATCCAGGGGCGGAGGGGCGGCCGGCTCCTCGGGGATCGGCTCATCCGCGGCCTGCCCGAAGATGTCGGCCATGGTGGCCTTGAAGTGCGGGATCTTGGTGAGCTCGATGCCGCGGCGGGCCGCGAGCTCGAGCAGGCGCTGCACCGTGGACATGCGCGCCCGCTTGTTGAAGTACAGCTTCTCGATGATCTCGGGACACTTGAGCAGCCGCGCCTGGTTGGATGCCAGGATCTCCACCTCGCCCTCCTGGATGCGGGAGGCCAGGTCGATGAGGGTGCGGTCCGCGGTCTTGCGGTTGAGCAGGATCGACTGTACCAGGCTCGGCTTCTCAGCCACCACCTGGGCGAAGAAGTCGATGACCTGGGGGTTCAGGTCCTCGGCGAGCGCGGGCCCGAGGATGGCGGCAGGCAACTTCTCTGCCTGGGCGCGGGCGGCCACCACGATCTTCTGATCAGCGTCGAAGGTGAGCTGATAGATGGCCGTGGCCAGGTCGGCCGGGGTGAGGGGCACAAGGCCCCGTGCGGCCATCATGCGCGCCTGGTTGTTGGCGCTGTGCCCGGTCGCGTCGAGTACGTCGGAGGAGAGCTGGGAGTCGTCGAGTGGTTTTAGTTCGAGCGGCATGATTGGAGTATATCTATTTTCTGCCGCAGATGATCCATCGTTGAGGACCCAGGTCGGTGCGGGTGATCTCCCCCAGGCCGGCCGCCTCCATCCAGCCTCGCAGGTCGGGCTCAGGGTAGGTGTCGCCGAAGGAGCGCATGTTGATGGCGAACAGGGCGCCCAGCACGCTGGCGTCCTGGTTGTCGTCGATGGAGAAGTCGAGCAGGACCAGCCGGCCACCCGGCGCCAGGGCTGCGGCGCCGTGGGCGATCATGGTGGCCGCCTCCCGGGGCATCTCCTGGTGGATAACGTTGGCCATCAACACCAGATCAAAGCCCTCGCCGTAGGCTGCGCCGTCGTGATAGTCCCCCGCCCGGAAGGAGAGCCATGTCTGGTCATCGGTGCCTGCCAGGTTCTCCCGGGCCAGGGCCGCGGTTTCGGGCGTATCGAGCACCACCGCGGTGAGGTCCGGGTTCGCCGCGCGCAGGGCCCGGGCGTAGTGGCCGAAGCCCCCGCCCACGTCGAGCATCGTGCGGGCGCCTTCTGGTTCCAGCACGCTGGCCAGCCGCCGAGCCTGCTGGGCGCCCATGGCCTGCATCGCCTTGCCAAAGGCCCGGCTCTTCTCCGGTGAGCGCGGCGTGGTTGGCCACTTCTCCCCCCGCAGCCAGGGCTCCAGGTTCTCTCCCCATGACTCGTACATGTGGTGCAGGTGGGCCAAAAACGGGGTCAGGTCCTGGGTCCCTCCGCTCAGGTAGGGCCGCAGGCCAGGCGCGAGCTGGTAGGCCCCCTCCCCCGCTTTATCGACGATGCCGAGGGCGCAGAGCGCGCGGACCACCTTGCCCGCGGCGTAGGGCTCAAGGCCGAGATCGGCGGCGGCGGCCTCGGGGGTGGCGGCCGAAGCGGCCAGGCGGTTAAGGAGCCCCACCTTGCCAGCGACGGTGATGACCCGGTGAAGGGCGAAGGACCAGAGCTGCTCCTGGAGGTTATCCAGGGCGAGGTAGTTTTCTGACATGTGGGGAAGGATAAGGGATGAGGGAGGACGATTAAAACCAGGAACTAGGAATGACAGAACGGGGAATGATGAATGAGGAACGGAACCATTCCCCGTTCCCTGTTCCCCGTTCCTAGTTCTTCATTCTCTAATCCTCTTCTTCGTCCATCTTGGCGTCGGCGATGATCTTCTCCGCCAGGTTGCCAGGGACCTCTT
>CAZCFB010000028.1:40807-45304 GCA_964497805.1 uncultured Kofleriaceae bacterium | reverse complement strand
CTGCTGTTATTCTTCTGTTGTCAGCCGTCCTGTTCGCCCAGGACGCCAGCGCCCGGACGCGCGGTTGGGTCTGGAAGGGGTACAAGTCAAGGCAGCTCAGCAATTCACTCGCCAAGGCAGACGGGCGGCAGCGCCTGCGGGAAGTGCGGAACCAGGTGCGGAGCATGGCCAGGGCAGGCAAGAAGCCAGTCGTGGTGTTTGACATTGACGACACCCTGGTGAGGAAGAACCACACCACGGGCAAGTCCAGGGCGCTGTACGGCGCCGTCAAGTACGTCAAGTCCCTGAAAAAGGCTGGCGCCACCATCGTCTACCTGACGGCTCGCAAGGAGAAAGCACGAGCCAAAACGACCGCCATGCTCAAGCGCAAGCGGCTGCCCCTGGCAGGGGACAACCACCTGCTCATGAACGATACTCGCCTCAGGGGGGACCTGTGGAAGCGCAGCGCCCAGCCGAGGGTGTTGGCCCATGGGAAGCCGTTGGCAATCTACGACAACGACTTCGCGCACGTGCGAAACTACCGTGAGATGTATCCCAAGAGCCGCGTCTTCAGGCTCAACACCATCTCCCGCCGCCGCGATCCAGGCGGCACTGGAAACATCGAGGTCATCGATGGGTTCTTCATGGGGCGCAAAAAATAAGCAACTCCTGCGCCCCTGAGCTGCTTGCGCCAGGCGGCAGGGGTGGGCGGCCGTGTTGTGGTCTGCCGGTGGGGAGCATATCGTTGTGGGAGCCACACGATAACTCAGCTGGCAAGGAGCAGAGGATGACCACACCTCGCGTATTCCTGATCTGTGTCCTCGCGTTCGCGTTCGGCCTGGTGGCCTGCGAGCAGGAGGAGACCGCCACCACCCTCGATGGAGCCACAGGAAAGCTGGACCTCAAGGTCAAGGCGGATGGGCCTGCTCCTGACAAGAAGAAGAAGAAGCCTGACGCCAAGGTCAAGGCAGACGGGTCTGCTCCTGACAAAAAGAAGAAGAAGCCCGACGCCAAGCCAGCCCCGGACCTCAAAGCTCCAGACATGATGAAGGGCGACCTGAAGAACCCCAAGGCGTGCGGCGTGGCCACGCATCCTTACGCTGGCGCCCTGTGCGGTCCTTCCAGCGCGCCGTGCAAGGTGAAGGTCCAGCAGAAGATCCCCACCACCACTGGCATGCGCAACGGCCAGCCCGGGTTGGCGCTGGACAAGGCGGGCAACCCGGCGGTGCTCTTCTCCCTGGCCAGCAGCGGGTACAAGGGCTACCTCGCCATGCGCTCAAAAAGCGGGACCTGGACAGTCAAGGGGACGCCCTTCGCCCACGCCGGCGGGGGATTGGCCAGGGAACCATCCGGCTCCCTGCTGGCCCTGGCCTACCCTGGGACGGCCAAGGGGGGAATGCTCTGGCGCCACGCCTCGGGCGCCTGGAAGAAGGTCGCCGATGTCACCCCCGCCGCCGCCGGCTTCTCCAAGGGCATCCCCTCGGGGGCCATGGGGCTCGCGGTGGACCAGGGCGGCTGCGCCCACATGGCCATATGGGACATGAGCAAGAAGCTGGCCTACCTGCGCCGGAGCGCCGCGGGTAAGTGGACCACCGCCACCCTCACCGGCGCTGACGCGGGGGCCTACATGGCCCTGGCCCTGAGCCCATCGGGCCTGCCCCACCTGGGCAACTGGGTTTCCAACCCCAGCTCAGGCTGGGACCTGGCCTGGCACATCCCCGGCACCTCCGCCAATGGCAAGGCCAACAAGCAGGCGACCAAGTCCATCAGCGTCAGGAGCATTGGGCTGGTGGTCACCGGCGGCGGCAACGGCGAACCCCACCTGCTCTACTCACGCTGGGACGGCACCAGGGGGCACATGATCTACGCCCACCGCGCCGGCGGCGGCTGGAAGCACAAGACCGTGTTCAGCGACGGGGTTTCGCCCTGCGGCAAGTGCACCGTGGGGGCCTCGTGCAAGTTCGACTACTCGGAATACCGCCCCATGGCCCTGGTGGCCTCGGGCAACGGGCAGGTGCGTCTGCTCCACCAGCGGAAGCACTACTGGGGGACCAAGGTGGGAAAGAAGAGCCCCTACGGCTCGAGCTGCTACTGGAGCGGCGGGCAGTACACGGCCAACGTGGACCTGGCCTGGCCCAGCAGCTCCGGGTTCAAGAAGGCCACCCTGATCAAGGACCTGCTGGTGAACTGGAACGGCTCCATCGAGGCCGAACTGGACGCCAAGGGCGACGCCCACGCCGCCTTCTACGCCAGCCCCCAGGGCCTCACCAGCAGCCTGGAGGTGAGGTACCTCAAGTTCGGCAAGTAGGAGGACCTCACGGCACCAGCGCCTTGACCGGCGCCTCCTTCCAGGCGTCTCCGACTCCCAGGGAGCCTCCATAGTTTTCCCCCCAGCACCAGAGGGTGCCGTCGCTCCGTAGACCACAGCTGAACGTCTCACCCGCGGCCACCGCTTTCCATTTCTTCCCGGTCCCCACCTGGGTGGGCTTGGACTTGTCCACCGTTGTCCCGTCGCCGAGCTGGCCCTCGTCGTTCTCGCCCCAGCACCAGAGGGTGCCATCCGTTCGCGTGGCGCAGGTGTGCTGATAGCCCGTGGAGGATCGTTGCCAGTTGGTTGCTTTCCCCACCTGTCCTGGTTTGGCAAGGATGGATACAGAGGTGATGCCGAGCTGGCCGGAGGAGTTGTCTCCCCAGCACCACAGGGTGCCGCCGGTGAGCGTGCCGCAGGTGTGCTTCTCCCCCGCGGCCACGGACTTCCACTGGGTCCCTACCCCCACCTGAGTGGGCGAATGCACGTCCCAGATCGAACCGGTCCCGAGCTGCTTGTGGTCGCTGTCTCCCCAGCACCACAGGGTGCCGTTGGTCTGGGTGGCGCAGGTGTGCAGGTAGCCCGTGGACAGGACGCTCCATTTTTTTCCGCTCCCCACCTGAGCAGGCTTCCACGCGCTCGTCATGTAGCCGAGCCCGAGCTGGCCTCTGTCGCTGCCTCCCCAGCACCAGAGGGTGCCGTCGGTTCGTGTGCCGCAGGTGTGCTCCTCGCCCGCGGCCGCCGAATTCCATTTCTTCCCTGCCCCCACCTGGGCGGGCTGGGACTGATAATTTGCTTTCCCGCCATCGCCGAGCTGGCCGTTTACGTTCACCCCCCAACACCAGAGCGTCCCGTCCGTGCGGGTGGCGCAGCTGTGCAAGTAACCCGCGGTGGCTGTTTGCCAGGTGTTGCCGGTGCCCACCCGGGTTGGATACTGCTTGCTCAACCATGTCCCCTGGCCGAGCTGGCCGTACATGTTGTTCCCCCAACACCACAAGCTCCCGTCGGTGCGAACGCCGCAGGCGTGATACAGGCCCGCCTCCACCGCGCTCCACTTTTTCCCGATTCCCACCTGGGTGGGGGTGAGCTTGGCTGCTATGGCTCCGTAGCCGAGCTGGCCGTGGGTATTCAATCCCCAGCACCAGGTGGTGCCATCGGTGCGCGCGCCGCAGGTGAGCCTGGTGCCGGCGGCCACCTCCTCCCAGCTGGTCCCGCTCCCCACCTGAATGGGGATCAAGTTGTCGGCGTTGGTCCCGTCCCCCAGCTGGCCGAAGCTGTTGGATCCCCAACACCAGATGGTGCCATCCGAGCGCAGGCCGCAGGTGTGCGCGTAACCCGCGGCCACCGTTTTCCATTTGGTGCCGGATCCCACCCGGACAGGCTTCAAGCTGTCCGCCTTGCTCCCGTCCCCAAGCTGGCCCGACTCGTTCCATCCCCAGCACCAGAGGGAACCATCTGAACGCGCGCCGCAGGAGTGCCCGTTCCCGGCGGCCACCGTGCTCCACTTGGCGCTTGTCCCCACCCGGGAAGGCTTGAACTTCGTCCCCTTGACCCCGCTGCCCAACTGGCCGTAGTAGTCACTCCCCCAGCACCAGAGGGAACCGTCGGTCCAGGTGCCACAAGTATGGTTGTCTCCGGCGGCCACCGTGCTCCATTTTGTGCCGGTTCCCACCCGGACAGGCGCCTGCTTGTTGGTGTAGGTCCCGTCGCCGAGTTGGTAATGCGAGTTGCCCCCCCAGCACCAGAGGGAACCGTCCGTGCGTGTGCCGCAGTTGTGATCGTTGCCGGCGGCCACCGCCTTCCAGCTGGTCCCGGTCCCCACACGGGTTGGCTTGAGCTTGCCGGTCAGGGATCCATGGCCGAGCTGGCCCATGTGGCCCCTCCCCCAGCACCAGAGGGAGCCGTCGGTCCAGGTTCCGCAGGTGTGGTTGTTTCCCGCGGCCACTGTTCTCCATTTGGTGCCGGTCCCCACGCGGGTGGGCTTGGACCTGTTCGTTTTGGTTCCATCGCCCAGTTGGCCGTATGGGTTCCGGCCCCAGCACCAGAGGGCGCCGTCTTTTCTGACGCGGCATGCGTGGGCGTCGCGGACCCCTATTGAGGCGGGGACCTTGATCCCGCCCACGGGGCCCTGGTCGGGCATGGCCGCGTCAGGGATCCCGACATCGGGCATGGCCGCGTCGGGGACCATGACATCGGGCATGGCCGCGTCG
>CAZCFB010000028.1:36047-40707 GCA_964497805.1 uncultured Kofleriaceae bacterium | reverse complement strand
GGGGCCACGGCATCGGGCATGGCCGCGTCAGGAGTTTTCATATCGGCGGGCCCGGCGTCGGGGCTGAGCAGGTCATGGGAGATCTGGTCAGCTACCTCCAGGTCCAGGGGATCCGCGTCCCGGTACTCCAGGTCGGGCATGTCAGCGTCTGGGTGGGCCGGCCCGGGCGAGACGTCGCAGGAGAACAGTCCCCCCCATGAGAGCGCCAGCAAGATGGTCAGAACAACTGGGTGCCTCGTCTTGATCATGTGATTCCCCTTCAACCATTGTGAAAGGGATGACGACTTTTGCTTAAGAAATTTACGTAACGCGGATTACATTACGGCCAGTTGACAGTGCAGACGATGGGGACATGGTCAAAGTAGACGGCGTTTACCACCTTGGCCTTGCCCGCGGTGACGCCGGCGGCCCAGCACTTGCCCTTGAAGTAATCGCTGATCACATGGTCGATATTGATCAGGCCAGCGTAGGTGGGTTTGGCCAGGAAGCCCACGTCGGAGATGAAGTGGAACTTCTTGCCCGGGCCCACGTACTTGGTGATCCGGTCGGCGCTGTTGTCGATGAGCTTCATGCGGCCCGGATCGGTGTTGAAGTCGCCGAGGATCAGGTTCTTCTTGCCCGAGGCGGCGGGCTTGCCGTCGCCCAGGTTCTTCCACACCTGGTCGAACTGCTTCTCGCGGCACTTCTTGGAGTCCTTGTCGATGCCCGACGAGCCGTGCACCGAAACCAGGGTGATGGTGCCGCCGCCCACCAGGTTGATCACGCCGCGGCCCACGCGTGAGCCCTTGCCGCAGTCGTTGACCTTGTAGCCCACCAGCCCTGACAGGCAGAAGTCGGTCTTGCAGCCGGCGAAGGTGCCCAGGCTCTTCTTCACGGCGGCGCACTTGTCTGGCTTGCCCGGGTGGCAGGCCACCTGGTAGCCCTTGCCCAAAATCAGGTTGGCCACGGTGGGGTCCCCCTTCTTCCAGGTCTCGCAGATGAAGTCCTTCCTGGAGGCCGCAGGGATCGTGGCGCACTCCTCGCTGTAGAAGATCTCCTGGAAGGCGATGACGTCGGGCTTCACCTGGGTCAGCCACTTGGTTGTTGCCGTGACCGCCTTGGTCCAGGCCAGGCCGTCTCCGTAGTAGGTGTCCGAGGTCTTGGCGTGCTTGGATGTGTAGCCGTCGGCCGGGGGCTTGTCGTGGCCCATGCTCTCCGAGGTGCCGGTGTTGAAGGTGACCGCCACCAGCTGGGTTCGCTTCATGTCCGGGGCCGGGGCCTTGGCGTCAACTGCGGGGGCCTTGTCAGGCGTCTTCCCGCTGTCAACGAGGGCCTGATCAGGCTGCGGCGCCTGGTCCGTGGCTGCCTGGTCCCCGGCGCTGTCCGGGGCCGCCGCGTCCTGTACGGGGGCAGCGTCCAGGGCCGGATCCATGGTCTGCTCGTCACACGCCGAGGCCAAAATGAGGGCCGCGCAGAGTGTGATTGTGGGTAGTCGTTTCATGATGGGATTAAAGGTATCATACCGTCGACAATCATCGATTCGTGACTGTAGAGGAGGGGAGCTCATGTCCCGTTGTGCGCTGTTCGGTTGCCTGGTTCTTTCGTTCATGGTTTGCGCCTGCGAGGGTGCCGACATGTATCAACCGGATGAGATCTCCGAAGCTGAACTTGCCGCGATGCTTACCGTGAGCAAGAAGGTGACGGCATCGGACGGCAAGGACTACGATGTGTTCGGTTTCGCGGCGGCCATGAGCGGGGACCTGGCCGTCATCGGCGCCTACAGGGACGATGATCGCGGGTCTACCTCGGGCTCTGTTTACCTCTACGCCAGAGCCGGCTCCGGATGGGCCATGGCGCAGAAGCTCACCGCCTCCGACGGGGCCATGGACGATCAATTCGGCCGGGCAGTGGCCATCCATGGCGAGACCGCCCTGGTGGGCGCCAGATATGACGATGACCGCGGCACCGACTCCGGGTCGGCGTACGTATATCTTCGCAGCGGCACCAAGTGGTCCCGGCAGGCCAAGCTCACGGCCAAGGCAGGGCAGGCCTTTGACCTGTTCGGCAGCTCGGTGGCCCTCAAGGGTGACAGCGCGTTGGTTGGCGCCTATGGCGACAGCCGCAAGGGCAAGGACACCGGCGCGGCCTACATCTTCACCCGCACCGGCACCACCTGGACCGAGCAGCAGAAGCTCACCGCCATTGACGGGATCCAGGCGGACGCGCTGGGCACCACGGTGGCGCTGGACGAAGGTGTGGCCGTGGCGGGCGCCCCCTCGGACGACGACCGGGGCTCTGATTCCGGCACCGCCTTCCTCTTCTCCCGCACGGGCACGACCTGGAAGCAGGCCGCCAAGCTCACCGCATCGGACGGAGGCGGTTCAGACCACCTCGGCATCAGCGTGGCCGTGAGCGGCGGGACCGCCCTGGTTGGCGCCTTCGCCGACGACGACGCAGGGGGCAACGCAGGGGCCGCCTACCTGTACACAAAGTCGGGCACCTCCTGGGCTCAGGCCCAGAAGATCACAGCGGCCGACGGCGGCAACGGGGCGCTGTTCGGCCACGCCGTGGCCCTGGAGGGGGACGCGCTCCTTGCCGGCGCCTACAACGCCAACAACAAGGGCGCGGCCTACCTGTTCCTGCGGAGCGGCTCAACCTGGGCTCAGCAGCGCAAGATAACGGCCAAGGACGCCTGGGCGGGAGATAACTTCGGCCACGCCGTGGCGCTCAGCGGCAACCGCGCCCTGCTGGGCGTGCCCCACGATGACGACAAGGGCGGCAACTCCGGTTCGGCCCATTTCCACCAGCTCTGCCTCAACAGCAGCAACAGCCAGGCGCACAAGTTCGTGGCGGCCGACGGGGCGAAGAGCGACTTTGTTGGCACCTCGGTGTCCGTGAGCGGCGACTGGGCCATGACCGGCGCGCCGAACGAGGACGATCGCGCCCAGGACTCCGGGGCGGTGTACGTGCTCTCCCGCTCGGGCACCACCTGGAAGCAGAGCCAGAAGCTCACCGCGTCGGACGGGGGCAAGTTCGACAAGTTCGGCAACAGCTTGGCCGTGCGCGGGGACATGGCGTTGGTGGGCGCACCCGACCATATGTGGAAGAGCAGGGAGCGCGGCGCGGCGTATGTGTTCAAACGCACCGGCACCACATGGGCCCAGACCCAGAAGCTCACCGCATATGACGGACAGGCTCGGGACAAGTACGGCGCCATGTACGGCAGGTGGGATTATGGCTGGGACGTGGACCTCGGCCCCGGCGGCGAGGCCATCGTGGGCTGCGCGCAGTGCGATGTCGTCAAGCTGGGCGCTGGCGCAGCCTACGTCTACACCAGGTCTGGCTCCACCTTCGCTTACCAGGCCAAGCTCACGGCCCACGCGGCCAGCATCGTCAACCATGGCGACGGGTTCGGCGCGGACGTCTCCATCCACAACGGCACAGCCCTCATAGGCGCGCGCAACAACGACTACAAGAAGCTGCCGGGCACGGCCTATGTGTTCACCCGCGCGGGCACCGCCTGGTCCCTGCAGCAGCACCTCACCGCCAGCAACGCTGCCAAGGCGGGTCAATTTGGCCTGGCAGTCTCCCTGCACGGGGACTGGGGAATCGTCACCTCCTACGACAGCCAGTACACCACGCTCCACGGGGCGGCCTTTGTGTTCAACCGCGCTGGCACGGCCTGGAAGCAGACCCAGAAGCTCACCGGCAACAAGCCGCTCTACCTGGCCACCTTCGGCAACATGGTGGACATGAACGGCGAGCGGGCCATCATCGGCGCCCGCGGGGAGTGGGTGAACAGCCAGCAGAGCACGGGCGCCGCCTACCTGTACCGGCGCAAGGGCAACACCTGGACCTTGGAGCACAAGCTCACGGCCATGGACAAGCAGAAGGGAAACAACTTCGCCTATTCGGTTGCCATCGATGGCGACACCATGGCCGCCGGCGCCTACTGGGATGACGACAAGGGGACCTGGTCTGGCTCGGCTTACCTGTTCAAGTCCACCTGCGTGGGCAAGGACGGCTCGGCCTGCCACCTGGGCGCTTCCTGCAGTTCCGGTTTCTGCGCCGATGGCGTGTGCTGCGGCACGGCCTGCACCGGCGGGACCAAGGATTGCCAGGCCTGCTCAAAGCTGGCTGGCGGGCTCATGGACGGTACGTGCACGGTCATGGCCAAGGGCGTGGTCTGCAGGGCCGTGGTCGGCAAGTGCGACGTGGCCGAAACCTGCAGCGGGACCAGCGGCGCCTGCCCCAAGGATGTCTGGGCCCCAATGACCGTGAACTGCCGCCCGTCGGTGGGCAAGTGCGACGCGCCCGAGCATTGCGACGGCGGGAAGCCCACCTGCCCCAGCGACATCTACGCCTCGGCAGGCGCCATCTGCCGCAAGTCCGAGGGCCCGTGCGACGTGGCCGAGACCTGCGACGGCAAGACCATCACCTGCCCCTCCGACGCGCGGGTCACGTCGGGCACCGTGTGCCGCAAGCCCGTGGACTTGTGCGACGCGGCCGAGACCTGCGACGGCAAGAACACCTTCTGCCCCTCCGACGCCATCGCCAAGGTGGGCGCCGTGTGCCGCAAGGCCGCCGGCACATGCGATGTGGCCGAGACTTGCGACGGCAAGGGGAACACCTGCCCCACCGACGCCTACAAGCCCACCACCACCGAGTGCCGCAAGGCCGC
>CAZCFB010000028.1:16664-35947 GCA_964497805.1 uncultured Kofleriaceae bacterium | reverse complement strand
GGCCGAGTCATGCGACGGCAAGACCGCCTCCTGCCCCACCGACGCCTTCAAGCCCAAAACCACCGAGTGCCGCAAGGCCGCCGATGTGTGCGACGCGGCGGAGTCTTGCGATGGCAAGACCGCCGCCTGCCCCACCGACGCCTTCAAGCCCGCCACCACCGAGTGCCGCAAGGCCGCCGATGACTGCGACAAGGCCGAATCCTGCGACGGCAAGACCGCCGCCTGCCCCACCGATGTGTTCATGCCCAACGACACCGGCTGCAAGTCAGACTGGGGCAAGTGCGAGGTGGGCAAGTGCGTGCAGAAGCCCACCGACGATGGCAGCGGCGACGAGGATGGATGTTCCGTGGCGGGGGGCAGGTCGGGCCGTAACAGCGGCCCCCACGTGTTGCTGGGGCTGCTTCTGATTATGGTGATGTTCAGGAGACGGTCGGTTTAATCCTTCTCCACCACCGCCTGCACCTTCTCGATGAAGTCGGGCACCTTGTCCATGAGCTTGTCCAGCTTGCCCTTGCGATCCGGCACGGGCAGGATCTTCACGCCCGCCTCGGTGAACACCGCCACGGCCATGGGGCGCACCCTGGCTCCGCCGCCGCAGCCGCCGCCCATGCCCTTGCCCGCGACCTTGTGCTTGCCGTGACCGGGGCCCATGCCCTGCCCCTCCCCGTTGCCGCCGCCGCCGCCCAGGCCCACGCTCACCCGCGAGAGGGGGACTACAGTGACCCCGCCCAGCTCCAGGGCCTGGCCCACAACCATGTCGCTCTGGGCCGTGGTGGCCAGGCGCTCGCTAACAAGATCCAGCACTTCTTTGATTCCCTGGTCCATGGTCTCCTCCTTAGGAGGCCAGCGGAAATGACCTTGTCGCATCGAGGCAGTCGAGCCGCCGCTCTGGCAAGGAGCGAGGAGGGCGCGTACTGGAGGTACGCAACCGACGAGCAACAACGCCAGAGCGGATGGATCGGCGGCCGAATGCAAAGGTCATTTCCAATGGCCGACTTACTTCTCGATGAGCTCGATGCGGGCCTCGCCATTTTCGATGACCAGCACCGCAACCGGCACTGCCTTGGCCGCGCCGCCGGCGCCGCCGCCCGTGCCCTTGCCACCCTCGCCGCCCGACTCGTCCGCCTCCCCGGTGCCGCCGCCGCCGCCGAAGGCCAGGCCCAGCTCGCACAGGGGGACCACGTGCCTGTCAGCCACCGACACCGGCTGCGCCACCACCGCGTTGGCCTTGGCCAGCCCCTCCAGCTTGCCGCTCAGCGCGGCCATCAGTTGCTTGACATGTTCCATGGTGTCCTCCTTGTTTCCCTCAGTTACTCCGGTTCGCCCGGTTCGGTTTCAAAATTAGAAAAAATCAGCGCCCGGCCAGCATGAGGCGCACCTCGCGCCGCCGCAGCTCCCACAGCGCGATACCGCCCAGGTGCGCCAGCCAGATGCGCCCTGACACGACCCCCTCCAGCACCAGGATCTCGTCCAGGTAGTCCACATCGATGTCCAGGTCGGCGCCGGACAGCTGCCCCTCGGCCAGCCGGAGGATCTCCACCAGCATCACGGTGTCCGCCGGATCCCCCAGGCCCAGGGCGCCGCTCACTGCCAGGCGCAGGCGCAGAGCGCGCACGAAGCGCCCCAACAATTCGAGCATGGTGTGCCGGTGCCGCATGGCCCAGCGCGGGCTGTACTTGCTGTCCTTCTTCTTTTCCTTCTTTGCCTTCTTCTTCTTTTCCTTCTTCTCGTCGTCGGAACCGCCCTGAAACCGCGCCACCCGGATGCCCAGGATCCGCACCTCGCCGCCGGCTTCCGTTCCCCACGCGACCGAGAGCAGGCCCCAACCCCACATGGCCCTGACAGAGGCCGCCGCGGCCAGGGGATAGCGCGGCTCATCCTCCTCGCTGTCCACCCCTCCCCGTGCCTGCAGGTCCAGGGGCAGGGCGATGACCAGGGCCAGCACCCCGAGCAGGAAAAGCGACACCCAGCCGAGGACGGCAAGGATGGTCAATAGGATGCTCATGAGCGCTCCATCACTTCTTCTTCCTGCGCTTCAGCACGAGCCCGGCGGCCCGCCGCCAGAAGGGCTTCTTCGGCGGCGCGGCGGCGCGGCGGCGCCCCGAGTCACCTCCCAGGGCGCTGAAGGCCATGGCCGGCCCCCGCACTGACCAGCTCGCCCCCTCGAGGGCCAGGCCGAGCTTCTCCAGCACGGCGTTGCCCCGCGCGGCCTCCTCGGCCGCCTGCTCGGCGCTCATGGGGGGGGCCACGCCCAGGGGCAGGGCCGCCTCGATGCGCGCGGTGAGCCCATCCGGGGCCTCGTCCGGGGGCATGGTGCCCAGCAGCTCACGCATCATGAGCTCCTCGGAGAAGAGCCGCGCCACCTCGCCCTGCTCCAGCAGCTCCGCCTCCAGCCTGGCCGTCTCCTCCAGACCGAGCCGGCCGGACAGGTACGCCTCGATGCGCTCCAGCGCCTCTTGCTCACTCATTGGATGAAACCTCCAGCACCGGGCCCAGGTCCTGCCTCAACCTGGCCCGCGCGCGAAAAATCCTCGTCTTCACTGTGCCCACCGGCATGCCGGTGGCCTCCGCCACCTCGGCATCGGACAGCCCCTCCCGGTAGCGCAGGGTGAGCAGCGCCCTGTCCTGGGCGGGCAGCCGGTCAACCGCCTCCAGCAGGAAGCCGCTGGCCTCACGGGTCGCCGTGCGCTCCTCCGGCCCCGACCCGCGCTCCGGCTCCGGCTGGGGCATGGCCACCGGGTCGGTGAGGGTCTCACCGCGGCGGCCGGTCTTCTGGATCTGGCGCAGGCACACGTTGTAGGCGATGCGGCTGATCCAGGGCGCCAGGGGGCGGGTGGGATCAAAGCTGTGGAACGACCTGTGAACCCGCATGAAGACCTCCTGGCTGGCGTCCTCTGCCGCGGCCGTGGTGCGCAACATGCGCAGGGCCACCCGGTAGACCAGCGGGGTGAAGCGCCGCACCAGCCGGCGCCACGCCGCCGCGTCTCCCTGACGACAGAGCCTGGCCAGGTCCGAGTCGCGTTCTGTCATCGCCGCCGATTGTCCATGGCCCAGCCTCCTGCCAGCCTCTACCCTCAATACCCGCCCGTCACAGTTTTGGTTTCATCCGTGTCTTATTTGACAGCCGGTTGAAACCAAATGTGACCCAGATGAGTATCTTGCAGTGGGGTCACACAGGCCAGGACTCCCGGGCCTGATTCATGGCAACATCGTGGCGTTCCAAAAAAGGAGACACCCATGGAGAGCATGGTTGAGCTGAAGGGGGTGGCCAAGGAGTACCCGCTTGGCAATCTGACAGTGCGGGCCCTGGACAACATGGACCTGCGCATCGACAAGGGTGAGTTCACGGTTGTGGCCGGCCCCTCTGGCAGCGGCAAGACGACCCTGCTCAACATGGTGGGCTGCGTGGATGTGCCCACCAGGGGAGAGGTGCTGGTGGACGGACAGGCCACCTCGGGCCTCAACGACAAGGCCCGCACCCGCCTGCGCCTGGAGAAGCTCGGCTTCATCTTCCAGACCTTCAACCTGATCCCGGTGCTCACCGCGGCCCAGAACGTGGAGTTCCCGCTGCTGCTGCAGCGGAGCCACACCGCGGCCCAGCGAAAGGAGCGTGTGGAGGAGATGCTCGGCCTGGTGGGGCTGGCCGAGCTGATGCACCAGCGGCCCAACGAGATGTCCGGCGGGCAGCGCCAGCGCGTGGCCATCGCCCGGGCCCTGGTGACTCTGCCCAGCATCGTGCTGGCCGACGAGCCCACCGCCAACCTGGACACCGCCACCGGCATGTCGGTCATCGAGCTGATGAAGAAGCTGAACCGCGAGCGGGAGACCACCTTCATCTTCTCCTCCCACGATCCGCGGGTCATGGAGCAGGCACGGAGGGTGGTGCGCATCGTGGACGGCCGCATCGACGACGACACCTTGACGGGCAACGGAGGGGACGCCTGATGGGCACCCTCCGCATGCTGGGCGCCATGGCCTGGCGCAACCTGTGGAGCCACAAGGGCAAGAACGCCCTGGTGGGCCTGCTGATCCTGTTCGGCACCTTCCTGGTGGTGCTCGGCACCTCGGTGCTCGACGGCATCGACCAGGCCATGACCCGCTCCATCACCCAGAGCGTGGCGGGCCACCTGCAGGTGTACGACAAGGGCGCGCGGGACGACCTGGCCCTGTTCGGCTCCGGCTTCATGGGCGCCGACGACGTGGGCGTGATGACCGACTTCTCAAAGGTGAAGGCCGCCATCAAGACCGTGCCCGGGGTCAAGGCGGTGGTGCCCATGGGCAAGGACGTCTACGACATCTACACCGCCTCGGAGCTGGACCACGCCATCGAGCGCCTGCGCAAGGCATATGAGGCGGGTGAGACGGCTGCTGCCGAGCTGACTGCCACCCGCATCCGCGCCATGGCCGACCTGCTGCGCGAGGAGATGCTCCGGCGCAAGAAGACCATGCGCGACCACAAGAAGCTGGACGCCGACGTGGCCGCGGTGGACCGGGTGCGTACCGACGCGTTCTGGGCCGAGCTCAAGCAGGACCCGGCCGCGGGCGTGGAGTACCTGGACACCAAGGTGGCCCCGCTGGTGGACGAGAACGAGGGCTACTTCCTCCAGGTCATCGGCACCGACATCGACAAGTTCGCCGGCAACTTCGCCCAGTTCGAGCTGGCCGAGGGCAAGATGGTGCCCCGCGGCGAGCGGGGGGTGCTGATCAACCACAAGTTCTACGACGACCGCCTGCGCAACCCGGTGGCCCGCTACCTTGACCGGCTGCACCGGGAGACCACCGAGAAGGGCAAGCGCATCGCCAAGGACCCGCTGCTGCGCGGGTCTGTGCAGCGCATGGTCAACCAGTACCGGCGCATCACCTTCCAGCTGGAGGTGGACCAGGCCCGAGAGCTGAGCGCCAAGCTGAAGAAGTTCATGCCCGGCGCCACGGGCAGCATCGACGAGCTGGTCAAGCAGTTCCTCACGGTGGACGACGACAACCTCATCGCCCGGCGCAAGTTCTTCTTCGACGAGGTGGCGCCCATGCTGCGGCTCTACCTCTTCAAGGTGGGCGAAGTGATCACCCTGCGCGCCTACACCCGCTCTGGCACCATCAAGTCGGCCAACGTCAAGGTGTGGGGCACCTTCAAGTTTCGCGGCCTGGAGCGCTCGGCCCTGGCCGGGGCGTTCAGCCTCATGGACATCATGACCTTCCGCGATCTGTACGGCCTGATGACGGCGGACAAGCGCAAGGAGCTGGCCGGCATCAAGGCCCAGATCGGGCTCAAGGACGTGGGGCGCGAGGGGGCAGAGGACGCCCTGTTCGGCGGCGGCGAGGAGCTGGAGGAAACCAAGGACGGCGCCGACGGCTTCGACGAGTTCGCCGGCGTGGACCTGTCCGATGCGAGCAAGGAGAAGGCGAGCTCCTACGACCCCGCGCTCATCGACAAGGGGCTGGCCCTGCACGCGGCGGTGGTGTTGGACGACATCAAGGACCTGCCCCGGGCCAGGGAGGCGGTCATCGCCGCCACCGACAAGGCCGGCCTCAAGCTGCAGGCCAAGGACTGGAAGGAGGCCAGCGGCATGGTGGGCCAGATGGTGGTGCTGGTGCGCGTGATCCTCTACGTGGCCATCGGCATCATCTTCCTGGTGGCCCTGGTGATCATCAACAACACCATGGTGATGTCCACCCTGGAGCGCACCATGGAGATCGGCACCATGCGGGCCATCGGGGCCCAGGCCTCCCTGGTGCGGCGGCTCTTCCTGCTGGAGACCATGATGCTTGGGCTAATGTCCGGCGCGGTTGGGGGCGCGCTGGGCTACCTGCTGGTGAACTACCTGGGCCAGGTGGGCATCCCCGCCATGGCGGACGTGCTGATCTTCCTGTTCGCAGGGCCGCGGCTCTACCCCGAGGTGGGCCTGGCCAATGTCCTGGTGGGCCTGGCCGTCATCGTGGTCGTGAGCCTGCTCGCCACCCTCTACCCGGCAGCCATCGCCACGCGCATCCAGCCGGTGGTCGCCATGTCGGCGAGGGAGTAAAACATGGGCCTCTACTTCACAATCGCCATACGAAACCTGCTGCAGGCCCGGCGCCGCACCGGCCTCCTGATCACCGCTCTTGCGGCTGTCACCCTGCTGCTGGTGATGCTGATGGCGCTGTCCAACGGGCTCACCGAGACCATGATCCGCTCGGCCACCGCCATCAGCTCCGGGCATGTCAACGTGGCCGGGTTCTCCAAGCACAAGGCATCCGACGCCTGGCCCGTGCTGCATGACATCTCCAAGATCCGTAAGCAGGTGGAGGAGATCGTGCCCGAGGCCGAGCTGCTGGTGGTGCGC
This sequence comes from uncultured Kofleriaceae bacterium, assembly GCA_964497805.1. Lineage (GTDB taxonomy): Bacteria > Myxococcota_A > Polyangia > CAZCFB01 > CAZCFB01. The sequence goes on along the minus strand of CAZCFB010000028.1, from coordinate 29,627 downwards.
GAGCGCGCCTGGGCCAAGCTGATCTCCGACCGGCACAGCCTGTTCGTCAGCCCCACCGGCGTGGACATCAAGGAGGAGAGCCGCCTGCGCGAGGCGGTGGTGCTGGCCAAGGAGCGCGACTACAAGGAGGGGGGCGGCGACGCGGTCAAGGGCGACCTGTCGAAGCTGGCCGAGCCCAACACGGTGATGCTGTTCGCCGCCCAGGCCAAGCGCCTGGAGGTGGGCGTGGGCGACGACCTGACCATCACCGCCCCCACCGGCGCGGGCCGCTCCAACACGGTGGACGTGACCATCGTCGCCATCTGCAAGGACTTCGGCTTCCTCTCCAACTGGGCCGCCTTCGTTCCCCACCAGACCATCAAGGACCTGTACGAGTACGGCGAGGACACCGGCAGCGTGATCCAGATCTACCTCAAGGATCCGCACCAGGCCGCCACGGTCATGGGCCGCCTTCAGGAGAAGCTCAAGGAGAAGGGCCACGAGGTCATGGACCACCACCCGGCCCCCTTCTTCTTCAAGTTCGAGCGCGTGGCCGGGGAGGACTGGACCGGCCAGAAGCTGGACCTGACCATCTGGAGCGACGAGGTCTCCTACCTCAAGTGGGTGGTCACCGCCCTGGACGTGATCTCCTACATCCTGGTGGGGATCCTGATGATCATCATCGCCCTGGGCATCACTGACTCCATGTGGATCGCGGTGCGGGAGCGCACCGGCGAGGTGGGCACGGTGCGGGCCATCGGCATGACCCGGCGCCAGGTGCTGACCCTTTTCCTGGTGGAGGCCTTACTCCTCGGGCTTGTGGGGACCCTCGTGGGGGGCCTGCTCGGGGCGGGCCTGGCCGCCGGCCTGGACAGCGCCAATATCAAGATCACCACCGAGGCCATACAGGCTTTGTTGCTCTCCGATGTATTAAACCTCTCGGTCACGCCGTCTCATGTGATGATCGCGGTGGCCGTGTTCACCCTGCTCACCGGCCTGGCCGCCCTGGGCCCCGCCGTAAGGGCCGCGCGCATGCAGCCGGTAACCGCCATGCACCACGCGGGATGATGAGGAGCCGTGAGGAGAAAAATGCGCACGCGAGAGCGACGAGGCGCCACGCTGGCAAGGCACGAGGAGGGCGCATACTGGTGGTATGTAACCGACGAGCAACACAGCCAGCGTGGATGGATCGGCGCTCGGAGCGCGCAGCTTTTCTCCGAACGGCGACCTAGGAGGAAAGATATGAAACGACTGACGATGTTGACCCTTCTGGTCGCCACCCTCCTGGCCGCGGCCCCCGCCGCCGCCGCCCCCCTGGACGCGGCCGGCGTCAAGCGCGTGATCAAGGTCATCGATGACCGCCAGCGCAACTCGGGCGACTACAAGGCCATGGTCTTCCTGGAGCGCAAGGAGAAGGACAAGAACGACCTGGTCTACCAGCTGGTGGTCTACCGGAGGGACGCCGACGACAAGCTGATGATGCTCTTCCTCAAGCCCAAGGCGGAGGCGGGCAAGGGCTACCTGCGCATCGACAAGAACCTGTTCATGTACGACCCGGCCACCGGCAAGTGGGACCGGCGCACCGAGCGGGAGCGCATCGGCGGCACCGACTCCCGGCGCGCGGACTACGACGAGTCGCGCCTGGCAGAGGACTACAAGGCCAGCTTCGTGGCCGAGGGGAAGCTGGGCCGCTTCAAGGTCTGGCACCTGAAGCTCAAGGCCCACAAGAAGGCGGACGTGGCCTTCCCGGTCATGAACCTCTGGGTGGACCAGAAAACGGGCAACATGCTCAAGAGCCAGGAGCACGCCCAGTCGGGCAAGCTCATGCGCTCCTCCTACTACCCCAAGTGGAAGAAGATGTACTCAGAGTCCAAGAAGGCGGACATCTACTTCCCCAAGGAGATCCGGATCTTCGACGAGGTGGAGAAGGGGAACCGCTCCACCATCGTGATCCAGAAAGTGGATCTAAACTCGCTCAAGGCGAACCTCTTCACCAAGGCCTGGCTGGAGTCCCGCAGCCGATGATCCGCCCTGCCCTGCTCTTCCTCCTGCTCTCCCTGACCCCGGGCCTGGCCATGGCCACGCCCGAGGAGGATAAGACGCGGGACGAGGCGATGTTCGGCGAGGAGGCCGCGGCGGACGAGGAGGAGAAGCCGGCCAAATCCTCTGACAACCCCCTGGACGAGCCCGTGCGTTCGGCCGGGGCCATCCGCGACCTGCTGCAGGATGCCGACGACCCCCTCACCATCGGGGGCACCCTCTCCCTGCGCTTTCAGTACACCTGGGCCGACGAGTTCACCGACGACGAGCACATCCTGAACAGCCCCAACGTGGTCTACCTCTTCCTGGACGCGCGCCCATCCGAGCGGCTGCGCGCCTTCGTCCGGGGGCGCCTGGGGTACGACCCGACCCTGCAGGACGGGCTCAGCGCCACGGGCCTGCCCGCGGACGCCCTGACCGTCACCCTGGACCAGCTCTGGCTCAAGGCGGACATCGCCCGGGTGGTGTACATCACCATCGGCCGCCAGCCCATCCGGTGGGGCTCCAACCGCTTCTGGAATCCCACCGACGTGCTGAACCAGCAGCGGCGCGACCCGCTGGCCTTCTACGACGAGCGCGTGGGCCCCACCCTGCTCAAGCTGCACTTCCCTGTGGAGTCTCTGGGCTGGAACTTCTACGCCCTGGCCGGCATGGACGACGTCAAGCACCCGGACCAGATCATCGGCGCCCTGCGTGGGGAGTTCCTGGTGGGCCCCATCGAGGCCAGCCTCTCGGCCAGCTACGGCAAGGAGCGGCCCCTGCGCCTGGGCGTGGACCTGTCCGCCGGCATCTGGCTGCTCGACCTGCGCATGGAGGCGTCCTTCGCCTACGACGACGAGCGGCCCCGCTACCTGGGGCAGTTCGACCTCGCCACCTTCGACATCACAAAGGACAAGACGCCCACCGAGCAGGACCTGTCGGATCGCTGGCGCGCGCAGCTGGCGGCCGGCGCCGAGATCCAGATCATGTACACGGACCAGGACTACATGCTCATCGGCGTGGAGTACTTCTCCAACCCGCACGGCTACGACGACGCGGACCTGTACGACTGGCTGCTGGTGCAATCGGCCGGCGGTGAGAGCGCGTTCACGCCCTTCTACTTGGGCCAGCACTACCTGGCCGCCTACATCATGTTCCCCTCCCCCGGCACCTGGGACGACACCAACATCGCGCTGAGCGGGCTGGGAAACCTGAGCGACCTCACCGGGCTGATCCGCCTGAACTGGCAGGTCCGGGTGCTCACCTATCTGGACCTTGCCTTCTTCGCCGCCGCCCGCCTGGGAGACAGGGGGGAGTTCCACTACGGCGTGACCGTGCCGGCGGGCATCCCGGGCGTGCCTGACGACTACAAGGACGGCTTCTCCATCTACGCGCCGCGGCTGGAGTTCGGCGTCTGGGCCACCCTGGCGCTGTAAAGCCGTGAACCGCGGTTAACGCCCGCTGTCCAGACCTGTCAGCGAATCACCACCTCTCGGCAGGGATACGCCCCAAACCCCTTGAATTGCGTGTGGCCCCTCCCTTGCACAACAAGTGGGCAATCTTCGCATGGAGGACCCAATGTTCACGCCTTCACATATCCAGTTTCACCACCTCTGCGTCTTCACTTCCCTGATCTTTCCCGCCGGCTGCAACTTCGACCTGGACAGCGTGTACCACACCCTCTCCGGCAAAACAGAGATGACCATCACCAGCGGTGACCCGGAGCCGTTCCACGCCCAGGCCGAGCTTCAGTACCTCAAGGAGTATGAAGAGGACCCGATGCCCAAATCCCTCACCTTCGACCTGAGCGATCCCGCCAGAGGAAAGAGCGGCACCCTGACCCTGGACCTGGACCGGGCCCCGTCAAGGGTGGGCCGGAGGAACCTGTTGGGCGTCGCGCTCAAGATCACGGGGCACCCGGAGCGGGTTCTGCCCAAGAAGTTCTGGTTCCTGGCCGGCTACTTCGTGGTGCGCACGGTGCGGGAACACGATCTGCCCGACGAGGAGGACCGCATGTGCAGGGACACCTACCCCATCCGCACATCCCAGATTTCACTCTCCCTGGACATTATGGGCCCCAACGGGCAGCGGTATACGGTCCTCCCGACCACCCTGGATCTGAACTGGCGGTGGACCTGCAAGGAGTTTCACATGTAGGGGCGGGACCCGCGCCCGCCCGCGCCCAGCCGCCCTACTTCACCGAGAGGGTGAACGGCCCGCTTCCGTAGGAACCCGAGACGTAGGTGGCATCCAGGGCCACATGGTAGGTGCCGGTCTTGCTCGGCGTGAAGGAGACCTGGGTTGTCATGCCCGTGGTGACGTAGCCCGACACCGTGCCGGTCTTGCCCCCCGAGCTGCAGTCTGTGTTGATGGCCGAGGGGTTGCAGGTGCCGCCAAAGATGTAGAGGCGGGCGTAGTAGTAGCTAGGCGTGAAGGAGAAGGTGTAGGTCTTGCCCGCGGTGAGGGAGAGCTTGTAGTAGGCCTGCGGCCCCCTCATCACGGTGCTGAGGTTGCCGCAGTAGATCTGGGTGCCGTACTCGTTGGTCAGCCCCACGGTGCTGCTCGAGACGGTGGAGGGCACGGTCATGGTGGCGGCGCCGGCGCAGGTGCCGTTCTTGGGCGGGGTGAACTCCTCCACTGCCAGCTTGAAGGTGCCGGAGTAGGCGACGTAGCGCGTGTCCACGGCGATGCGGTAGATGCCGCCCACCGTGGGCGTGAAGGTCTCAACCCCCGTGGTGTTGGTGGTGACGTACCCCTTGAACAGGCCGGTCTTGCCCTTGGAGGAGCAGTCCGCGTTGATGGCCGAGGCCCCGCAGGTCCTGAACACGTAGAAGCCGGCGTAGAACGAGGGCGTCAGGGAGATCTTGTACGACTTGCCCTTGGTGAGGGTCACCCAGTAGTACGCCTGTTTGCCGGCGAAGGCGTAGGTGGGGTAGGTCTGCCCGCACAGGATCTGGGTGCCGTACTCGTTGTTCAGCGCGATGGTGGAGCCGCTCACCGAGCCCTTGCCGTTGACCAGGGTGATCTGCTGCGGCGTGGCGCACTTGCCGTTGGAGGGCGGGATGAACTCCTCCACCCACAGCTCGAAGCTGCCCTGGTATGAGGCGGCGGTGCTGTCAACCGCGATGTAGTAGGTGCCCGCCGCCGAGGGGGTGAACACATTGGTGGTGATGTAGCCGCTGTATGCGTAGTTGGAGATCAGCCCGGTCTTGCCCTGGGAGCCGCAGTCGCTGTTGATGGCCGAGGCCCCGCACTTGGTGAACACGTAGTAGCGGGAGGTGAAGGAGGGCTTGTACTTGAACCGGTACGCCTGCCCCTTCTTGAGGGTGACGCTGTAGTACACCTGCGGACCCTTCAGGGCGTAGTAGGAGGAGCCGAGCCCGCACAGGATCGAGGACCCGTACTCGTTGGCCGCGCCGCTCGTGCTCCCCTTGACGTACGCCTTGCCGCTGGCGAAGGTCAGGGCCTTGGCCTTGGCGCAGGTGGTGTTGGTGGAGGGGACCCAGTCCTCCACCTCCAGGGTGAAGGTGCCCTCGTAGGCGGTGGAGGTGTAGCGGCTGTCCACGGCGATGGTGTACCAGCCGCTGGCCTGTGGCTTGAAGGTGGAGGTGTGGGTTTGGTTGGTATAGACGAGCGGTGAGATCAGCCCGTACTTGCCGCTGGAGCCGCAGTCAGCGTTGATGCTGTTGGCCTGGCAAGCGGAGCGGAAGATGTAGTAGTTGGCGTAGAAGGACGGGGAGAGGGAGACGCGGTAGGTCTTCCCCTTGGTGAGCTGGATGGTGTAGTAGACCTGCTTGCCGTAGTAGGTGTAGAGGCCGCCGCACTTGATGGTCTGGCCGAACTCGTTTTTGGCGGTTGTGGTGGTGCCGTTGACCGACACCGCGTTGTTCACCAGCTTGAGCACCTGGGCCTTGGTGCAGGTGGTGTTGGTGGGGATGGTGTACTTCTCCACCGTGAGGCTGAAGCCGCCGGTGTAGTTGGGGTTGGTGCCGTCCACGGCCAGGTAGAAGGTGCCGGTGTAGGGCGCCACGAAGTAGAGGTAGCCGGTCTGGTTGGTGTAGATGCTGTTGGTGACGTCGCCAGTTTTGCCGCCGGAGCCGCAGTCGTTGTTTATCTTGTTGATGCCGCAGCCGGTGAACAGGTAGAGGCGGGCGTAGTAGAACTTGGAGGCGAGGCCGAAGCGGTACGACTGGCCGCCCACCAGGTTCACCTTGTAGTAGGTCTGGGAGCTGGCCATCACTGAGGTGTAGTTGCCGCAGTTGATGCCGGTGCCGTATTCGTTGGCGTTACCCGTGGTGGTGCCGGTCACTGTCACCTTGCTGCCGGAAAAGGCGATGGCCTTGGCGCCGGCGCACGATGCGTTGGTCAGGGGGCCGCCCTTGTCAGGGGCAGGCACTGCCTTGTCAGGGGTGGGCACTGCCTTGTCGGGCACAGGCACGGCCTTGTCGGGCACAGGTACGGCCTTGTCGGGCACAGGTACGGCCTTGTCAGGCACAGGTACGGCCTTGTCAGGCACGGGCACCGCCTTGTCGGGCACGGGCACCGCCTTGTCGGGCACGGGCACCGCCTTGTCAGGCTTCGGCGGCAGGCCGTCCTTCTTCGGCACGCCCTTGTCGGGCTTGGGCACCGTCTTGTCCGGCGCCACGCTGCCGTCCTTCTTCACCACCTGGCTGTCCAGGGCGGCGGGGTTCCGTTCGGTGCAGCCCGGGGCAAACAGGGCCAGGGCGAGGATGAGCAGGGATAGATTTTTCATGGTCACCTTCCTGTGGCTGAACGAGGCCAGGCGTTGTCGCATTCCATACTACCTCGAAATTTAGCTGTTCTGACCTTATCGGTACGGTCCGTCAGCGACCCGCACGGCCAGGCGGGCGATGATCCGCGTGGCGGCGGCCCCCACCCAGCGGGCCTGCTCCTCGGTCTTGAAGGTGGCGCGGATGAAGGCATCGTCGCTGAGGAAGACCACCCGGTTGTCCAGCTCGGTGGACACCCGCACCGCCTCCAGGGCGCCTAGCGGGATGGTGGCCTCCCTGGCCCGGCCAGGCTTGAAGCGCACCCCCTCCACGCTCACCCAGAGCTTCCGCGACGGGGCGGTGGCCATGAGGATCATGGCGGGCAGCGCCGTGGCGACCACACCGGCGGTCAGCCCCATGAGGACCCCGGGCGGTACGTCCCCCGTGAAGACGCAGATTGCCAGGACGATGAAGGTGCTAAGCGCCAGGAGGATCAGCACCAGGGATAAAACCTCCGTCACCTTCCAGTCCACCTCCAGGGACTCGGGCTCGGTGCTGACCTCGAGCCCCTCCGGGGCGGGGCCCGGATCCTCTGGTTGCTTCTCGGAAGCGTGCAGGCGGCGGGTCAGGGGGATGTCCAGCTCGGCCGGGCTGCGCATGAGCAGCTCCTGGCCGGCGAAGTCCAGCAGGGGTAGGTCCATGGCCTCGGCCAGGCGCTCGGCGGCCCGCCACATGCCCAGCTCATCGCCGTGATCCGCCACCACCTCGGCCATACCGGTGAGCAGCGGGCCCAGGCGCTGGAGCTCCGTCCTCACCTCATCTGCGTCCGCTTCCCCGAAGCCCACCTCACCGGAAGCCACCGCCTCGTCCAGCGCTGCGCGGAGGGCGCGGAGCTGCTCCGTGGCCTCGGGATCGGCCTGGGAGTGGGCCAGCTGGAGCTGGTAGCGCACCGACTCGGTGGAGCCGTTCTGGCTGCGCTGTACATGCACATATGAGGAGAGGTGCACCGCGGCCAGGTCAGCGAAGGCCACCACCCTCCCCCCCGCGAAGGTCACCTGCCCCGCACCAGGATCCACGGTCACCTGCCCCTTGTTCATGGCCCAGAAGAGCAGCCCCACCAGACAGAACACGCCGGCCGTGACGGCCACCACCACCGAGAGGATACCGGCGAGGATGATCTCCTCACGCCAAAGGAACGGGGAGGCCAGGCCCAGGGGGATCCCGACCAGGGCGCCCCACTTGGCGAAGGCAGCGCCGACGCGGCGGTAGTCGTCACGCATGTACACCACGAGCTTGTCGTCCCTCTCATCCAGCGGGCTCATGTGGGGCATGGGGAGAGGATACAACGATTAAAAGAAACCGCTCCAGCCGGAGGTGGCCAGCAGGACCACGGCCAGGCAGGCGGTCCCCAGGCACACGCCTGCCAGGACGCCGATCAACCTGGTGAAGAGGTGACGCGGGCCGGCTTCCCCTGTGCGCCTGACGCAGAAGAACACCGCGGCGGACAGGGTCAGGAGCAGCGTCGCCGTGGCGATGAGGGTCGATAAATTGTGGAGGTAGCTCGCCATGGGCCAGACCGCCGCGGCCCATATCAGCCCAGCGGCGATGCTCTCGCACAGGGGAAGGCGGTAGCTCCGCACCATCAGGATCAACAACGCCGCGGGAGGCGCGCCCATGGCCAGCGCCACCGGCCCCATCCCCACATGATCAGAGTGGGTGAGCCAAACCTGGGCCTCCACCAGCCAGGCCACGGCGAAGCAGGGGCTGGCCACCAGGACCAGGCCGAAGAGGACCCGCCAGACCAGGTGGACCTCCCCGGGGGCGGCCAGGCGATGGTGAAGCCATCGCAGGGGCCACAGGCCCAGCAGCGCGGCCCAGATGGCGAGCAACACCCAGAAGCCTGCCTCGCTCATATCCGAGATCACCGTGAAGAGGAAGATGGCCGCTCCCCCGCCGAGGAAGGCCGCCAGCAGGGCGAACAGCCGGAGCATCATCCCGGCTTCCTGCCCCAGGCCAGCACCGAAACCTCCAGGAACAGGTCCTCGGCGCGGACCTGCTCCAGGTCTCGCATAGCGGCCCGGGCCAGGCCCGGCTCGAGGCTTTGCCCCAGCTCCTCCTCCAGCCCGCGCACCGTGCCGATCCAGTGGGCGCGCCATGCCTCGTACTCGGCGTCCCCCTTGCGGATCAGGTGGGAGATGGCCCGCGCCCCCACGTTGAGCAGCCCCCCTGCGGTGAGGGCGCCGGCCAGGTGGACGCCCTGGTTGGGCTCGGCGCCGATGTGCCGCATGGTGTCCGTGACCGCGCCCAACAGCCTGGTGAGGGCGGGACGCTCGGGCGAGAACCAGATCCCGTCGTGCACCATGTCGTGGGCCGCCACCATGCCGCCGGGCCGGGTCACCCGGACCATCTCCCCCACGGCGCGGGCCGGGTCCCGGTCATGGATCAGCACGAAGCGGGTGGCGCTCAGGTCAAAGGTCCCGTCGGGGAACGGCATGCTGTGAATGTTCCCCCTGGTGAAGGCCAGGTTCGGCGCGGTGTGCCAGGCGCGGGCCTGGGTCACGCGGGTGTGGTCCAGCTCCAGGCCGGTGACGCTCGCCCCGGGCAGGCGCTCGGCCAGCAGCGCGGCGTAGTGGCCGGCGCCACATCCAGCGTCCAGGACCTGGGCCGGGCCGCCGGGCAACAGGCGCTCGAGCACCTCGACCCCGCCATAGAGGGGAGCCTGAATCCCGAGCCGGCGGGACTCCTCCTCCGTGGAGGGGAGGACATAGTCAGGGGGGGGATGAGGCATGCGGCATTATACCGCCGGGCGGGTCAGCTCCCTAGCGCAGGGCCTTGACCGTCAGGGGCCTGGAGGCCGGGGAGTAGGTGTTGTCCAGCTCGCCGTTGACCGCGCGCATGGGGTCGTACTGCCTGTGCCAGGGCAGGTCCACGCGCATGGCCTTGAGCAGGTCGGTCCAGCTCTTGCCGGCGCCGTCCAGCAGCGAGGTCAGGTACCCGGCCGTGGCGCCGCCCATGCCCTTCCAGTACGCGGGCAGGCCGTTGACCACAATGTCCAGCAGCTTGCTCTTGCCCGGGTGCATGTTGAGGAAGTCCTGGTTGTAGTAGTTGAGCGACAGGCAGGAGTTGACCAGCATGGTCTGGTAGCGCCAGGGGAAGTTGTAGCTGGCGTACCCGTCGGGGCGCAGGGGGCCGTGGCCGAAGTGGCTGTGGCCGGTGTAGGCGAAGATGTCGCCGTGCCAGAAGGCCTCCAGGTAGCGCCAGCGGGCGTGCTTGCGGATATCGTGGCTGCCGTCCTCATCGCCGTAGTAGAAGCGCAGCTCCAGCTCCATGTTGCGCGTGGTCCGGCCGTCGCTCACCGACAGGGGCAGGCTCCAGTAGATCCAGCGGTTCCCCCAGCGGCGGGCCACCTGCTCCTTGAGGGCCTTGCGCTTGCTCGCGCTGCTGCCCACCTCCTTGGGGTAGCCGGTGTCGTGCAAGATCCAGCGCTCCACGTCGTCGAGGGTGACGTTGGACAGGCGCTTGCCGTCCACGTAGTAATCGAGCAACCAGGCGTGGGGCTTGGTGTTGAAGATGCGCAGGCCGGGGAACTTGCGGCGCAGCTGGTCCTGGAAGCGCATGGTCTCCACCAGGCCGTAGTCAGCCGGGTCAGACACCTTCTTGTCCACGCCGAAGAAGACGTAGGCCACCAGCTTGGTGCGGCGGGTGTTGCCTTTGAAGCCCCAGAGCTGGTCGTACTCCGGGTAGCGCACGGGGGGCTTGTCCCGCGTGGTGAGGGTGGCCAGCACCGGCAGGAAGCGGCGATCTCGGTCCACCAGGGGGAGCTGGCGGGAGGTGTCCTTGAGCTTGGGCCAGGCTGCCCAGATGGCCTTGTCCTCGGCGGCCATGAGCTTCTTGCAGGCGGAACGGCCCGGCGTGAAGTGGTACCAGAGGGAGCCGGGGTCGGCCGTGGCGTCGTCGGAGCAGGCGGGGATCAGGTCCTTGGCCCGGGCCTTGTAGTCGCCAAACAGCAGCGGCAGCTTGAAGGTGCCCTTGACCTTGGCGCCCTTCTTGACCAGGGCGGTGTCCTTGTAGCGGAAGACCACCCGGTCCACCTGCCCTGCGCCCGAGCCGTCCGGCTTGATCACGTCCAGGCGGGTGCGCTTCCAGGTGGAAGGATCCAGGTTGGACAGGGCGTCCCGGTCCAGCACGCCGATGCCCAGCTCGCGCAGGGACCCCAGGGAGGAGCGCACCTGGCGCTGGATGGCTGCGCGCACGGTCTGGTTGGAAGCGCCGGCGGGCACGAACACGAAGCTCTTGTAGCTGATGCCGTGCTCGTAGCCGATGGCCGAGGTGAGGGGTTCGTCGCCGCCTCCCGTGGCATCCGGCGGCAGGTCGCCGCAGGCGCTGCAAAGCAGGAGGGTCGTGAGGACAGGTAAGACGATCTTCTCTTTCAGGCTATGGGGGCTCATGCCCCCGCCCATGAGCAGGATCCGGGCCAGGTGTGTTGACTATTTGTTTTCGAGGAGTTGGAGGTGAGGCTCGGGGATGCGCCGTTGAGGGATGTTGGGGAACGCAACGCTCGATACGGGACGAGTGTTGCCTCACGCATCACCCATGCACGGGTATAATACCGCCGTGAGATCGACGACCCTGCTCTGGATAATCCTCACCTCCATGCTGGCCGCGTGCAGCGACGACAGCGGAGGCTCGAGTCCCGACGCCGGCGGCATCCCGGACGGCGGCAAGGACGACATGATGGCGCCCGACAGCGCCGCGCCTGACGCGGGCAAGGCCGCCTGCGGAGCGATCCCCACCTTCGCTGACGGCAAGAGCCCCACCGCCCTGATCCATGTGGCGCCCGGAGGCAGCGACACCTCCGGCGACGGCAGCGCGGCCAAACCGTTCGCCACCCTCTCACGGGCGGCCAAGAGCGCAAAGCCGGGGGCCGCCATCCGCCTGGCCGCTGGCACGCACACTGGCGGAAACCACCTGCGCGACCTGGCCGGCACCGCCACCGCGCCCGTCTGGATCGGCGGAACCCCGGGCAACGCCACGCGCCCAGTGATCAGCGGCGGAAACACCGGGCTGCAGCTGTCCAGGTCCAGCTACCTGGTGCTGCACGACCTGGAGGTAAAGGGCGCCAGGGATAACGGCGTCAACATGGACGACGGCGGCGCGTACAGCGACCCCACCGCGGCCCACCATATCGTGGTGCGCAACCTGTACGTCCACGACATCGGCAGCGGCGGCAACCAGGACTGCCTCAAGCTCTCCGGGCTGCGGGATTACGTGGTCATGGACTCCACCTTCGAGAAGTGCGGCGGGGGCGGCTCGGGCAGCGGCGTGGATCACGTGGGCTGCCACCGCGGGGTCATCGCGCGCAACACGTTCCGCAACCTGTCGGCCAACGCGGTGCAGTGCAAGGGGGGCAGCGCCGACCTGGAGATCCGCTGGAACCTGATGATCGACGCGGGCCAGCGCGCGGTGAACATGGGCGGCTCCACGGGCCTCACCTTTTTCCGGCCGCCCGCGTCCAAGACCGGGGACAACGCCGAGGCGCGGCGCATCCGCGTCATCGCCAATGTCATCAAGGGAGGCAACACCCCGTTCGCCTTCGTGGGGTGCGTGGATTGCCTGGCCGCCCACAATACGGTCATCGATCCCGAGCGGTGGTTGATGCGGATCCTGCAGGAGACGAAGACGGGGAGCGGCTACACCTTCCTGCCCGCGTCCAGGGGCAAGGTGCAGAACAACATCTTCTACTTCTCCAGGGCCAAGCTAAGTACTTACTTGAACATAGGGGCCAACACCTCACCCAAAACATTCACCTTCAACAACAACCTCTGGTACGCCCATGACAAGTCTTCACAGTCCATTCCGAGCCTGCCTGTCGCCGAGACAGCCGGGGTGACAGGCAAGGATCCTGGCTTCAGCGGCGCCACCAGCGGGGACTACGCCATCGGCGCCGCAAGCCCTGCCGCGGGCAAGGGGGCGAAGGTCAAGGGCGTCGCCGGAGACCGGGCGGGCAGGTGCTACAAGGATCCGCCCAGCATCGGGGCGTACGAGGTCACGCCTTGACCTACCAGCGGCTCCTCGTCCCGGTGCTCCTGGCCCTGCTGACCGCAGGATGTCCACACGAGCTGAACCGGCAGACCGGTGACGCGGCCACAACACTGGACAGCGCGGGCAAGCAGGATGGATCCGGGCGCAAGGACTCGGCCGGGCCACCTGACGCCCCACGGCCCGACCGCCCGCG
>CAZCFB010000028.1:11341-16564 GCA_964497805.1 uncultured Kofleriaceae bacterium | reverse complement strand
CCGCAGGATCAGAAGGTTTTCGTGGGCTGCAAGCCGTGCTACGGCACCTGGACCGGCTGCCAGATCAACTGCTTCTACCCGGCCGGCAACACCTACCTCAAGTGCACGCGCTCCGCCAAGAGCTGGCGCTGCTGGGTGTACAGCTACTTGTGCAAGAAGTCCACCTACTGCGGCGGCGGCTCTTTCATCGGCAATGCCGGCTGCAAGGGGTGCACCAACTCCATCCCCAAGTGCCTGAGCCTGATCAAAAAGGGCGGCTGCTAAGCCGGCTGGTTTACGGCTTCTTGCAGCCGTATTTGCCCAGGTAGCGTTTCCCCCCGGCCTTCAGCGCGTCCTCCACGCTCATGGCGTGCAGCCACACCTCTGTCTTTGGCCCCTTGACCGTGCCGGCCTGTAGCGCCAGCCCCAGCATGCCGCGGATCTGGTTGGCGCGGCTGTCCTTGGCCTTGACCTTGGCCTCCAGCTTGGCCCGGTTGATGAGCTTCCGCGCCCCGTACGCCTGGGCCCAGGCCTTGCTCACCGGCACCTTGATGCTGCTGTTGACGTTGTCCTCGGCCTCGGTGTACTCGGCCTCGTCTTCCAGGTCCTCGAAGTCGATCTTGGCGTCGCCCGAGGTCTCCCAGAAGTCGCTCTTCAGGTTGCCGGTGATCAGGTTCCCCTTGAGCTTGAGCGGCACCTTACCCCCCTTCTGCACGCCGATCCGGTCGGCGAAGGCGAACACGTTGCCCGTGGCCGTCACGTCGGTGTCGTCGTCCACATGCAGGGAGACGCCCGAGTAGCTGGTGGCCATCTGGTTCTCCTTCCAGGTGAAGAGCACGGTGTTGTTCTTGATGGTGAACTTCGGGTGGCCCTTCTTGTCCCGGGGGCGGAACATGGTCTTGGCGAAGATGCCGTCGCCGCTGTTCTGCACCACCAGGTTGTTCTGTAGCAGCACCTTCGAGTTCTTGTAGCCGCCCACGGTGATGGCCCCGCCCGAGGTGCCGTGGGAGTTCATCACCACGCAGTTCTTCACCGTGATCTTCCAGTGGGCGCCCTTGTCATAGTTGCCCGTCTTGCTGACGTTGATCACCAGGCCGCCCATGCTGGGCGACGGGTTGAACTCGCCCGGCTTGGCCCGCCGCAGCACCACCATCTTCTTGTCTGTCTTGTAGCGGTTGCGGGCCGCGTTATCCACGATGACGCCGTCCACAACGATCTCCGGCATCTCCTTGCCGTGGTAGCGCGTCAGGTCGATCTCCAGGGTCGGGCGGGCCGTGTAGTTCTTGCTCGGATTCATGCCCGCGAGCACGGTGCGGTGCGCGCCCCATGGATCGCGCTTGGCGAAGGTTTCGTCGTAGCCGCCGAGGATCCGAACCGGCACCTTGATGGTGGTGGAGCCGCTCTTGCCCTTGCCCACGTAGGTGCCCGCCGCGAGGTGGATTACATCGCCGGCCGCCAGCTTCTTGGCGATGTTGCCCATGTCCTTGGCCGGCTTCTCCTTGGTGCCCTTCTTCCCCTTTCCCCTGGCCTTGGACACGTACCAGTCCCGCGCGTCAACGCTGGACGCCGGGATGGTGCTCAACAGAAAAGCAGCCACCGAAAGCAGTAGGATCGTCCATCTCACCTGCATCGTCTCGCCTCCCGTTTGTTAATTCGCGCAAGAGTAGCACACCAAGCATTTCGACCTTCACAGGAAAGACGTTCTCGTTCGCAATGCGTAAAGGCATTGATATACCTCAATACATAATTGCAGTAGAATTGCTGAATGGAACCCGCCACGTCGTCGAGGTCATCCTCCCTGCCGGTGACCCCCGCGCCAGCCGCCACCTCGGGCGCGGTCCAGGCCCTCGGTTACCTCTACGCGCTGGTGCCGGTGGCGGCCGGCGCGGCCGTGATGCTGCTGGTGGCCCTGGCCGTGAACAACCTCAGCCCGGGGCGGCGCTACCCCAAGACCTGGCGATAGCTCTCGTGGGCGGCGACAAAATGCAGCTCTCCGACGGGGACAGGGTGGTGGTGGTGGGCGGCGGGCCGGCGGGCAGCCTCTTCGCCTGCTTCCTGCTCCAGGGGGCGGCGCGCCAGGGCCTGGAGATCGACCTCACCATCCTCGACGGCAAGGACTTCCAGCGCACCGGCCCGTCCGGCTGCAACATGTGCGCGGGCGTGATCTCCCGTAGCCTGCTCAGCCACCTGGCCGCCGAGGGCCTGCACATCCCCGGCGATCGGATCCAGTCCAGCATCCAGGCGTACCGCTGCATCACGAGCTGCGGGGAGTACACCCTGGACGCCCCACGGGATGGAAACCGCATCCTCACCGTCTTCAGGGGCAACGGCCCGCGCCTGTCCGGGGACGGCGACATCAGCTTTGACGCCCTGCTGCTCCAGCGCGCGCAGTCCCTGGGGGCGCGGCTGGTCCGGTCTCCTGTCCAGCGGCTGTTGCCCGAGGACAAGCCCCTCATCGTGCATGGCCACGGCCCCGAGCAGACAGAGGTTGAAGCAGACCTCGCGGTCATCGCTGGCGGGCTCAACTCCCGCCTCCCGCGGATGCTCGTGGGCATGGGCTTCGGGTATCGCCCGCCCCGCTCGGTGAGGACCATCCAGGCGGAGCTCCCCCTGGGACCCGAGCTGGCGGCGGCCGTCCCCCGCGACCAGGTGATGGTCTTCTCCCTGGGCCTGCCCGGCATCCGCTTCGGCGCCCTGACCCCCAAGCGCGACTTCCTGACCCTCTCCCTGGTGGGCTGGCGGGACCTGACCCTGGCGGACCTGCGCGACTTCGTGGAGCACCCGCGGGTGCGCGAGATCCTGCCCCTGCCTGGCGCTCTCCCCGCGGGGCTGTGCACATGCTCCCCGAGGGTGGCGGACAGGCCGGCCCGGCAGCCGTACAGCGACAGGGTGGTGGTCATCGGCGACGCGGCGGCAAACCGCTACTTCAAGAACGGCATCGAGTCCGCTTTCCACACCGCCCGCCGCGCGGCCCACACCGTACTCGAAGTGGGCTACTCCCGCGCCGCCCTGGACCGGGGCTACGGCAGCCACATCAGGAATCTCCGCCGGGACAACCGCGCCGGGAGGGCCGTGTACTGGCTCAACGATCGGGCGTCCCGCACGGAGCTCCTGCTGGAGACCCAGCAGCGGGTGTCCCTGGACGCCAGGAGGCGGGGGGCCGCCGAGACCCTGGACAGGGTCCGCTGGAGCACCCTCACGGGCAACGAGCCATACCGGCGCATCCTCCGCTGGCTCCTCTCCCCTGCCCTGCAATGGCGGCTGCTGATCACCTCCCTCCTGCTGCTCTGGCGCTGGCTCCTGGGCAGCTCCCGGGACGAGGGCGCCGGGCGGGACACCAGCTCCGGGATCAGCGGGAGCTGCGGCCCCCCCGGGTACGGCCGGAGCGTGGCCATCGTGGGCGGCGGGCCGGCCGGCACCAGCTGCGCCGTGGCCCTGTGCAAGCTCGCGCGGGAGCAGGGCCGCTCGTTGCGGGTCTTGCTCTTCGAGCCAAAAGACTACGAGTCCGATGATCACCACAACCAGTGCGCCGGGGTCATGTCTCCACCGATCCAGTCCCTGTTCGAGGAGGAGCTCGGCGTCCCCTTCCCGGACCACCTGGTCAAGCGCCACATCTCCGGTTATGTCCTGCACGGGGACCGCCGCTCGCTGACGCTCCAGGGAGAGGAGGAAGACACCTGCGCGCTGCGGCGCATCGAGTTCGACCGCTACATGGTCCAGCAGGCCCGCGAGGCCGGGGCCGAGGTGGTGGAGGCTGCCATGGACGGGCTGGAGATCCACCCGGACCATGTGCTCATCAACAGCGCGGCCGGCCCCCACCGCGTCGAGGCCGTGGTGGGCGCCTTCGGGCTGGAGGACGCCACCTGCCAGCTCTTCGAACAGGCCACCGACTACCGCCGGCCCAGGTGCCTGGAGACCCTGATCACCAAGGTCCACCCCGAGGCGGCGTTCATGGCCCGCTTCGGTCACCGGATCCACGCCTGGCTGCCCCGCATCAGGGAGGTGGACTTCGGCGCCGTGACCCCCAAGGGCGACCACCTCACCATCAACATCGCGGGGGAGACCATCTCCGAGGAGAGCATGACCTCCTTCCTCGGCCTGCGCGGCGTCAACACGCTGCTGCCGCCCGGCACCGACCCGGCCCGGCTGGACCTGTACCGCGGCAGGTTCCCCAACGGGCCCGGGCGCGGCCTGTACGGGGACAGGTACCTGGTCATCGGCGACGCCTCGGGCCTGCTCAGGCCGTTCAAGGGCAAGGGGGTAACCGCGGCCTGCCACGCCGGCGTCGTCGCGGCGCAGACCATCATGCGCAACGGCCTGACCCGCGAGGCGCTGGCCGGCTACGAGGACAGCATGAGCGACCTGTTGCGCGACATGCCATACGGGGCGGCCCTGCGGCAGGTGGCGATCCGGCTGGCCAACTTCGGGCTGGTGGACCGCCTGCTCCAACGGGCGGAGCGCGATCCAGAGCTCAAGGCCGCCCTCTACTATTCCGTTTCGGGGGAGAAGCCGTTCTGGGCCATCCTCCGCGACCACCTCGGCCCGGTCACCATGACCCGCGCCGGCCTGGCGCTGATGCTGGGCCAGAGCAGGGCCTGAGGGCTGATGGTGATAGCTGCCAGTGTGCGGTATCTTTGCCGCGCACCGCAGGAGGAGTAACGCCCGCTGACATGGCACCGATACTGCGCATCTCCGAGGGAGCAAACCTTGCCATCCACGCCCTGGCCTTCCTGGCGGCCGAGGAGGGCCGCCTGGCCTCCGTGGCGGAGATGTCCGCCGCCCTGGAGGTCTCCAGGAATCACCTGAGCAAGGTGATGAACCGCCTCAATACGTTGGGGGTCGTGAGCTCCAGGAGGGGGCCGTCGGGCGGCTTCGTGCTGGAGCATGATCCGCGGGAGCTCTCGCTGATGCAGATCATCGAGTTCATTGAGGGCCCGGTGGAGGAGCCTGGCTGCCTGCTCGGCACGCCCAGGTGCGGCACCCAGACCTGCACCTTGCACGGCTTCTCCCACTCCGTTCACGACCTGGTCACCGCCTTCTTGGACCGCACCCGCCTGTCGGACATGCCCACGCCGCCGGGCTAAGCGGTTGTCGCGGATAGTCCTGGCCCCAGCTTCAGCCGCAGCCCCAGCTTCAGCATCCCGATCATCGAGGAAAAGCCATGATCTCCATCCCTGGGGGACGACCGGAGCCGCCGTGCCGTTGCCTTAATGGCGCACGAGACGTGCCAGCCCGGCCCGCAGC
>CAZCFB010000028.1:0-11241 GCA_964497805.1 uncultured Kofleriaceae bacterium | reverse complement strand
GTGGGGCAGCTCCGGGGCGAGGCCCCCGATGGTGGTGCCGGACAGGCACTCGGCCAGGCGCTCGCTGATCTCGCGCTCCACAGCCCCGAGGAAGCAATCACCCACCTGGCAGGTATCCACCTCCAGCTGGCAGTCGCCCGTGGCGAGGTCGCCATCGAACAGCTGCACCACCGACATCATGGTGCGGTCACGCGCCTCGGGGTTGAGGCTGAATCCCCCTCCCCTGCCCCGCTTGGCCACCAGGATCCCCTCCCGCGAAAGGACGAGCAGGACCTTGCCCAGGTGATCCTGAGAGACCCCCAGGTCATCTGCCATGGTGGCGCAGGTGACCAGGCGATCCAGGGTTGGATCCACCATGTAACCCACGGCGTGGATGGCAAGGCGGGAGGCCGCGGACATTTTAAGGACCGATGTCACGCGTCACGCTCCCGCGATGGCCGCGCCGCGTCGTTCCAGCACCGCCAGGGTGAGGTCCAGGTATCGCGGCGCGCCGCCCACCTTCTTCAACTTGTCCTGCATGCTCCGCCCCAGCGGGCCCAGGTGTTCCAGCACAAAGTCACGGCGTGCGTTGGCCGCCACCTGCTGCCCCGCGCGATCACCGCTGGCCTCGGCGTGGGCGGCCTTGAGCGAGAGGAACGCCACGAAGCCCACCTCCACGGCCACATGATCCGGCGGATCCTCGGGATCCCGGGGGCGGTACCCGTACGCCTCGTACAGCTCCATCAGCCGGTTGAGCCGCAGCCCCGGATCCTCCATGCCGATGTGGGCGGCGTGTCGGGGCGAGATGGCGCCGCCTGGACCGAGCAGCCCCAGGTAGGCAGCCTCATCGGCCCCCTCGGCCAGGTTTGCAGCGTCCACCAGCGTCGGGTCCTGGACCTCGGACGTCACGCCCTGGACCTCCTCCCACCAGCCAGACCTCGGCCGCTCCAACAGGAGCCCGGCCAGACGGAACGCCACGGCGTCGACCACATGGGCCGCCACCGCGGGAGAGAGTTCTTGTCCTGCTTGCATCATGTCACCTCCCGGAGACCTCTAGGGGGATCCAGGCGGTGCGCATCTTCCTGGCGCCCACCTCCTGGGCCGCGCCCTGCCAAACCGCCAGGGCCACATGGCCGCGCTTGCCGCCGCCGGTCAGGGGCCGCTGAATCTGCACCTGCCACCCGCTCTTGGACCGCACCCCCTTGCCGGAGGAGACCGGCTTGGCCGCGGGCCGGAGCGTGCCTGGCCCCACCGCCACCAGATCCTGCACCGGGCTCTTGCGCGGCCCGCCCATCTTGTTCCCCAGGCTCCGCGCCGGCGCGTATCGCGCGGCCATGGCCTTCTGCTCGGCCGGGCGCTTCTTCAGCGGCTCCGCCTCGGGCGGGTAATGGTCCACGGACGCCCCCGGGTAGAGCGCCTGGATATTGTCCTCGCGGCCGTTCACCACCGCCTGCCAGGCAGCGCGCCAGTAGCTGATCCGCACGCTCTTGCCGTGCTCGCCCATCTGGGGCGCGGGCAGATCGGCCGCCACCTTGTCGGGCACCTGCACCGCGCAGGCGTCGGAGAAGCGCGACGCGCCGGGCAGGTCGTCCTTGCTGGTGTCGGCCCAGCTCAGCCTGAACGCGATCTCCTTGCCGTCGGACACGGCCTGGACGTTCACGGTGTTCGTGGTCGCCTTGAGCTGGCGCGGCTCCACCAGATCCTGGAGCAGGAGCTTGGCCTGATGAACGGGCGCCTTGTTCCAGCCGGCGGCCTCAGGCCCGTCGGGCATGGCGGCCACGCGGAGCACCGCGATCTCTTCCGAGGACGCCTTCTTGCCCTTGGTCTGGGAGCAGCTGGCCAGGGCCGCGGTGGCGAGGGCAACGTGGAGCGCGATGATCAGCCAGGTCGGGTTGACGCGCTTGCTATTCATGGTCTCGCTCCTCATGGGGTGTTGGTGCGGACGACCTTGTAGCGGGCGTCCAGGGCCTTGCGCACATAGACCGGCTCGGAGACAGGCACCTTCACCAGGACCTTGCCGTCCTCGCCGAGCCCGGACACCTCCTCGCCCTCACGCTTCCAGCGCGGGGTGAGCTCCTCGGTGCAGCCGAACAGGCAGAGCAGCGCGGACATGTCCTTGTCAGTGGCGCACTCCGCGTAGGTCTCGATGGCGGCGTCCACCCCCGGGCCGAACAGCTGGCGCAGGTAGGCCGGCGGCACATGGATGGGCGGGATGTAGTAGACGTTGGGCTCCGTGCCGAACTGGGGAAAGAGCGGCAACGCCACCTTCTTCTCGTGCACCAGGTAGTCGATGGGGTTGTCCGCCCGTGACTTCTCTGGCGGGGAGATGAAGCCCGACATGCGGATCTTGCCGATGCAGTTGACGAAGCACTGGTTGGTCTTCCCCTGCTCGATCTTCGGGTAGCAGGCGATGCACTTCTCCGACGTGCCGTTCATGGGGTTGAAGTAGGTCTTCTTGTAGGGGCACGCCCGCACGCACTCGCGGTAGCCACGGCACCGTTTCTGGTCCAGCAGCACGATGCCGTCCTCGGGGCGCTTGTAGATGGAGCCCCGGGGGCAGCCGGCCAGGCAGGCCGGGTGGGAGCAGTGGTTGCAGATGCGGGGCAGGTAGAAGAACCAGGTGTTATGAGGCGGGGTCTCCTGCCGGCCGCCGTCCACGCGCTCGGTGCAGTCGTCCTCGCCCACGTTGGGGTTGGCGTAGTCCAGGTCCTTGGGCAGCCAGCCCATGGCGCGCTCGCCGGCGCGGGCGGCCTCGAAGATGGTGCGCCCGCCGTACACCCCTCCGTTCCACGCCTGCGGCCCGAGGGCGGCCAGCAGCTTCACGTCCCAGCCGAGGGGGTAGAACCCCCACGGCTTGCTCTCCACGTTGTTCCAGAGCATGTACTCCTGCCCCTTGCCCGAGGTCCAGGTGGTCTTGCAGGCGAGGGTACAGGTTTGACAGGCGATGCACTTGTTCAGGTCGAAGACCGCGGCGAACTGTTTCTTGGGCCGCGCCTCCGGGTACCAGAACGACATCTCCCGGCCGATCTGCCAGTTCTTGACTCGGGCCATCTATTTGCTCCTCTTCGGCTTGCCGGTGACCTTGGTGAAGCCACCCTTGAGGTACTGCTTCATCTGGGCCGACTCGTAGCCGGGGCGCATGCCCTCGGCGGCTGGACGCCAGAGCCCCTTGCCGTCGATGCCGCCCGGCTCTGCGCGGGTGATCTTGACGATGGCCTCGCGCGGCGCGCCGGTGGGGCAGTGCACGTCGGGCAGGAAGCCCTTGCCGATGCTCTGGCCCAGCAGCCCCTTGCGCACCAGGGAGTCGGTCATCCAGGTGGGCTTGAGCCAGCCTCGCGTGGCCGACTGGTGGGAGCCCGAGCGGAACATGGCCTGGTAGCCGGTGCGCGGGTTCTTGGCCAGCCCGTCCTTGCGCTCCTTGTGCCCCTGCACTGACCCGGGCGTGGCGCCGTACATGTTGAACCACATGCGGGTCACGCCCAGCGGGGTGCCCGGGTAGTAGCGGGCGCGGCAGAGCAGGCGCGAGAACTCGTAGTCGCGCTTGTTTTTCTGCCAGCCGCGGAAGGGGCGGTCCTCCGGGTCGGAGTCGATCCAGACATAGTCCCCGTCCTCCACGCCGATCTTCTTGGCGTCGGCCGGGTTGATGTCAACGTACCCCTCGCCCACGAAGGGCTTGCGCTTGTCATGCCGGTAGATGTCGCCGAACGGGCCGAACAGCATGGCGATCATGTCCGTGTCGATGGGCATGGTGTGGGCGCCGTGGCGGTACTTGGGCGTGTGGAAGACGAACTCGTAGCCCTTGGACTTGAGCGGGTGCGGCGCCTTGGCCTCGTCGGCCCAGGTGCGCACCACGTTGCGGCCCTGGCGGGTCTCGCAGCTCAGGTCGTCCCGCTTGACGCCGTACTTCTCCGGCCCGTCCGGGCGGATGGCGTCGTGCTCCCCCGCCACGATGACGTTGGGCTCGTAGAAGGTGGAGTCGATGGGCTCGCGGTGCACGGGCAGGTTCTCGCCCGCCTCGATGAACTCCTTCTCCTCGCGGTAGAACTCCAGCCGCCCCGACTTGGTGTACCAGGGCATGGAGTCGGCGATCTGATCGTAGCCCACCGCCTTGGGGTACGTGCGGTGCATCATTATGGCCGGGACGCCGGCCTTGGCCTTGTTCTCCAGGTCCTTGAAGTCGTACCCCTTGGCGCAGCCGGAGAAGTCGAGGATCCGCTGGAGGTAGACGTCGGTCTTGTCCTGCTCCACGAAGCGCCACATGTCGGAGAACCGCTTGTCGCCGGTCTCCTTGGCCATGGCCCGCCCCACCAGGGCGAGGCAGTCGATGTCGCCCCGGGTGTCGAACACCCGCTTGAGCGGCGTGCGGGGGAACACGGTGAGGAAAGGGTTGGTCACCGAGCAGCACATGTCCGGGTGCTTGAGCTCGTTCCAGGAGTCCACGGCGAACACCACGTCCGCCCACTCGCACGAGGTGGACCACCACCACTCCTGCACGGCGATCATCTCGATCTTGGGCAGCTGGTTCACCACCGTGTTGTAGTGCCACTTCACGTTGCCGAGGATGGAATTGGCGTTGGCGAACCACATGGACTTGGTGGGCGTCGGCATGTGGGTTTGGCCGGTGAGCAGCTTATTGCCCACCCGCAGGGGGTGGTCCTCGTGGTTGTAGTAGTGGGCCGACTCGGCGCGCCAGTACATCTTCGGCTTGGCCGGCTTGCTCTCGTCGAGCTGGATGTTGAACGGGTCCTCGTTGATGTACTGGGGCAGGCCGTTGAACAGGGCCACCCGGTAGTTGCCGGCGTAGGAGCCGACGTTGCCGGTGATGCGCCCCACGTTGCCGGTGAGCGCGGCCAGCAGGAAGATGGCCCGGTCCTTGTTGTCGTTGTTGAAGAACTGGTTCGGGCCCATGCCCACGGCGAACAGGGTCTTGCCCGGGTCATTGGCCAGGTCCCGCGCCAGCTGCTTGATGGCAGCCTCCGGGGCCCAGGTGGCGTCCTCGGTGGTCTTGGCGTCGAAGTGGCTCACGTAGTCCAGGACCAGGTCCCAAACAGGGCGGCACTTGACCTCGGTGCCGTCCTGCAGCTTCACCGTCACCTCACCCTTGAGCCGCGGCGTGCCGATGCGCGAGTGCTCGCCCACCTGGTCGCGGGTCACGGCCACCGGCTTGCCCTGCTTCTCATCCCAGTAGACGTTGTCGCCCCACTCGTTGCGCAGGGCCTCGGGGATGAACTGCTCGTACTGGGCGCCGGGCGGTGGCTTCTTGTCGCCCTTCTTGAGCACGGTGCTCCGCTTGAGCTCGGCCGGCTCGCCGCCGAAGACCTCCGTGGCGCGCAGGTGCTGCAGGGTGTCCATACGCACCAGCAGGGGCAGGTCGGTCCAGCGCCGCACATAATCCTCGTCGTACAGCTTCTCGCGCATGATCTCGCCGGCCAGCCCCAGGGCCAGGGCGCTGGTGGTGCCGGGCCGCACCACGATGGCCTGGTCCGCCTTGGAGCAGGTGGCCGAGTACTCGCAAGCGATGACCACGACCTTGGTGCCCTTGAGCCGGGCCTCGGTGAGCCAGTGGGCATCGGGCATCTTGGTGGTGATGAAGTTGATGCCCCACAGCACCACGGTGTTGGCCAGCTCCACCGACGAGAGGTCGAAGTCCACGGTCTGCTGGCCGGTGACCATCGGGTGCCCGGGAGGCAGGTCGGTGTGCCAGGAGTAGTTGTCAAAGCCGCGGCCGCCCAGGGCCTTGTCCGGCCCGACCTTGCGCTGCTTGGCGTCGAGCAGGGCCATGGAGTTGGCCATGCGGTAGAGGCCGAAGACCCGGGTCATGCCCAGCAGCGGCATGCCGCCGCGGAACTTGAGCACCTGGGTGCCGGCGCCCTTGGCGGCGTCGATGGTTACCTGCTCATACCCCTGCTGCTTGAGCCGCGCCGCGCCGTCCGCCCCGCTGTAGGTGGAGGAGATGTTGGAGATCGCCTTGGCCACATACGCCGCGGCCTCCTCGTGAGTCAGCCGCACCCAGGTGTCGCGGGCCCGGTTGAAGTACTTCTTGTCCGGCTTGCCGTCCGCGCCGCGGGGGAAGCCTTCGTCGATCCACTTCTTCCAGCCGGTGCGCACCATGCAGTGCCGCAGGCGGCGGTCGCCGTAGAAGCGCCGGGTCAGGGCCAGGCCCTTCTGGCACACCCGCGGATCCCAGCGCGCGGAGGCCTTGTTGCCGTCCAGGTCCGTGGCCTCGCCGTACTTCATGGTGGGCCCGATGCGGGTGACCACACCCGAGCGCACGTGGGCGTTGAGCAGGCAGTTGTGCGTATCGTTGGGTGCGCACAGGAAGGTGAAGGTGCTGTCGTACTTCCACAGGTCCCGGTAGGCGCGCTCCCAGGCACGATCCGGGTAGCGGGCCAGCGGGTTGTCCACCGCCTCAAGCCCCCACGCAGAAGCAGCGTTGGCCGCGAAGGCGCCGAAGCCGCCGGCCGAAAGCAGACCGAGGAACTCTCGACGGTCCAGGCCTGCTCGTTTTTTTCCACTCATCGTTTTACCTCCCAGGCCCTGATGAAGCTCACCACGGCCTCGATCTGGCTATCTGACAGCGAAGGGTAGGCGGTGGATCCCGCCGTGAACCCTGGCATGGTGGTGCCGGGACGCCCCAGGCTCACCGAGCGAACCAGGAAGGTGTCGGTGGCGCTGTTCAAGAAGCGCCGGTTGGTCAAAGACGGCCCCTCGCTCCCCTCGCCCTTGGCTCCGTGACAGCCCGCGCAGGACGCCTTGTAGATGGCGCCTCCCTGGCTCTTGTCCCCCTTGACCCAACGGCGCGGCTTCTTGTCCGCGGGGGGCTTCACGCCGCCGCCCAGTCCCCGCATGTAGGCCACAACCGCCTTGATCTCTTCGTCCCTCAAGCCCCCGCTCTGTTCACCCCAGGCGGGCATGCGCCGTCCGGGCCGTCCCCTGCGGATGGACTGCTCGATGAACTCGTCGCTGGCCGCGGTCAGGAACCCGGCCTTGCCGATGGCCGGGAAGTGCCCCATGCCGGGGAAGCGCCGCCCCTCTCCGCTCCCGCCGTGGCAGGCGGCGCAGTAGACGCCGAACAGGGAGGCGCCGTCGGTGGCGAACTCCCGCTCCTTGAGGATCACCGCGCGCGCCCTGTCCCTGGGCCAGAAGGCCTCCGGGACCTTGCTCAGGCGCAGGGAGAGCAGGTAGAGGGTGAGGCTCTCCACCTGTTGGTTGGTGAGCATGAGCGCGGGCATCTTGGAGCCGGCCACCACCCGTTGGGGCGCCTCGAAGTGCTCCTTGATCCAGTTGGCCAGGGTGTGCGGCCCCTTCACGCCGGTCATGGGCATGAGCGCCGGGTCCTTGAGCCCGAAGGATGAGAGGTCCGGCCCGTCGTCGCCGCCCGCCTCGTTGACCTTGTGGCAGCCGCGGCAGCCCAGGGAGTGGAACAGGGCCTTGCCCTTGACCAGGCCCGGCGCCGAGACACGGGTGTAGAGGTAGCTGGTGATCACCGACTGGGCCGCCTTGTTCACCGGGGCGAAGCTGGCGGCCCACACCGCGGCCTCCTCCCCCTTGGCCGAGGCCTTCTTCTTCAGGTGCCGGGCGTACCAGCCGTCCAGGCGGCCCGATGCCCCCACGCCGGAGAGGTCTGGCCCGTTGGCCTTGTCGGTGCGGCCGGGGCGGGTGGTGCCCCCGCGCCCGTCGAGGTTGTGGCAGGCCAGGCAGTCGTGGCGCTCCAGCTGGCGCGCGCCCTCGCTCATGGTGGCCGCCGCTGGCACGGTGAGGTGTGTGTGGCAGGAGCCGCAGCCCGCGTGGGCGTACTTGCGCGGGATCATCGGCGACGGCCAGTGGGGCGCGGTGCCGTGGGCGTCCGCCTTGACCGTGGCCCTGCCCTGCCCGCCGTGGCAGATGACGCAGCCCAGCTTCTTGGGGTCGTGGGGGATGCGCGGGTGGGGCCCGAGCACGGCGTCGCCCTCCACCCCGGTCTCACCGGCGGCCATGCCCACGTGGCAGCTTACGCAGCGGTCGAATGACTTGAGCTGCGGCACCACCACCTGGCGGAGCTTCACGTCGGCGCTCTTGCCGGCCGCGGCCTTTTTGGCGGCGTAGGCGCGCTGCTGGGTGCGCCACTCGCGCAGGAAGTTCTCATCCACCGCGGCCCAGAGCAGCAGGACCAGGGTGATGACAGAGGACCAGAGGAGCAGGTGCTTGTTCTTGTTCATCGTCTAGTGCCCCGGCCACTGGTCTGGGGACCAGTAGAAGTCCCAGTTCGGCCCGCGAAAGTAGGTGCCGATGACGGTGAGTACGATGAAGCCG
Source organism: uncultured Kofleriaceae bacterium (assembly GCA_964497805.1). Taxonomy (GTDB): domain Bacteria; phylum Myxococcota_A; class Polyangia; family CAZCFB01; genus CAZCFB01. The sequence continues at coordinate 2,970 of CAZCFB010000028.1, read as the reverse complement.
CAGAGGAAGCAGACGAACAGGCCCATGGCCCCTGCCCTGATGGAGCGGTACCGCCGCACCACCATCCAGGAGTAGAGCATGTAGCCCACTGTCAACACCGTCCCCGGGTTGAAGAAGGTGATCAGGATCTGAGGTACGTCTGCCCACCAGGTGCGCACCCAGCCGAAGTGGATGGCGAAGGCCTCCACGCCGATGGTGAGGGCGAAGCCGAACACGGCCGCCTGAATGGCGAGCGCCTTGCCGCCCGGGCCGCCGAACCACTCGCCCGTGCCCTCGGTTTCCCTGTCCAGATAGGGGATCAGCGCCAGGCCAATCATGGCGATGGCCGGGATGCCCATGCCGCCCATGAAGGCGGAGTGGGCCACCAGCTCCTGCAGGCCCAGGAAGTACCAGGGCGCCTTGGCCGGGTTCTCCGGCACCAGCGGGTTGGCGATCTCCTTGAGCGGCGCGTCGGCGATGAGAGAGAGCACCAGGCAGATGGCGCAGGTCAACATGAAGACCCCCACCTCGGCGTAGAACAGGTGCGGGATGGTGGGCAGGGTGTTCTCCGGCCCGGCGTTGACCGCCTTGGTGCGCCCTTGCACCACCGCGGCCAGCTGGTAGGTCTTCTGCGGCTCCTGGGTGAACACCGGGAATGTCTCCGGGCTCTGGGGGCCGAGCTGCTCGTCGGCGTCAGCCGGGCGGGCCAGGCCGCCGTCCTTGCGGATGCGCCAGAAGTGCACCGCGCCCAGGCCGAGGAGCAGGATGGGCAGGATCATCACGTGGAGCAGGTAGAAGCGGATCAGCGCCTCCTCCCCGACCTCCTCGGAGCCCAGGAGCAGCTCCTTCTGGATTCCCCCCGGATCAAAGTATGGCGTCAGCCCAATAGCGTCGGTGATCTCACGAGGGGACTGGGCGATGTTGGCGCCGATGGTGATGGCCCAGTAGGCCAGCTGGTCCCAGGGCAGCAGGTAGCCGGTGAAGGAGAGGCCCAGGGTCGTGGCCAACAGCAGGATGCCGATGACCCAGTTGAACTCCCGGGGCGCTCGGTATGCGGCCGTGAAGAACACCCGGGCCATGTGGAGGAACACGGCCAGCACCATGATCTGGGCCGCCCAGCGGTGCAGGTTGCGCACCAGCTGGCCCGTGGGCACCACGAAGTGGATGTCCTTGACCGACTGGTAGGCCACGTCGGGGTACGGCTTGTAGTAGAACATCAGCAGCACGCCGGTGATCACCGTGATGATGAACGCCGACATGGCCATGAGCCCCAGGCCTACGGTGGTCCACCAGCGCAGGCTCCAGCGGTGGGTGCGGGCCGGGTGCAGGTGGAGGAAGACATTGGAGAAGACAAAGTTCGAGCGGGCGCGGTCCGTGTCGGCCGGGCCGGATCGGTACATGGAGCGCCACAGCCGCCCCGGGCTCTCCTTCAGCCTGCTCCAGAGCAGACCGAGGGGCGCCTGTGGTGCCTTGCCGTGATCGCTCATCCCTTCTTCTCCTCGATCTGCGCCTTGACCTCTTTCCCCTCATCCACCAGGTAGGAGCCCCCGCCCGACGGGGTCACCGCCAGCCAGGGCAAACCCTTGGGCGCGGGGCCGCGAACCAGCTGGCCCAGGGGACCAAAGGCCGAGCCGTGGCAGGGGCAATCGAAACCCTTTTCAGTGGCCTTCACCAGGCAACCCAGGTGGGTGCAGACGGTGGAGATAGCGATGACCTCTCCGGAGGCGGTCCTGAGCAGCGCCACGGTTCGGCCCTCGGGTATGTAGGCCTCTCCAGTAGCCAGCGACTCGGGCAGGGCCACCTCGAACTTCTTTGATGGCGAGGGCAGCACCGCAGCCTTGGGCAACCGGGCCAGCCCCAGCAGCGCCATGAGCGAGGCGCCGCCAGCGGTCCATGTGGCGGCCTTGCCGAGCATGTCCCTGCGGGGGATCGGTTGTTCATCCAGCCGCGAGGGCCTCTTGCCGTGATTGTCCTGGTTCACGGGGTCTTCCTCCAGTCGGTGTTGAAGCACACGCGCTCCATGGAGATGGCCTCCACGGGGCAGCGCATCTGGCACAGGGCGCAGCGGATGCAGCGGTCCTCGTCCTTGAGGATTGCGGAGTGTTCGGCGGGGCCCGCGATGCTGTCGCCAGGCATGTTCTCGCCCAGGGCGTCGCGCGCCACCGCGGTGAGCTCGCCGCTCCAGTTCAGGCGGTCCAGCGAGACCAGCTTGAGGCAGCGGGTGGGGCAGACGTCCACGCAGCCGCCGCACAGCACGCAGCGCGTCCCGTCGAACACCGGCGTCACGCCGCAGTCCAGGCAGCGCCCGGCCTCTGACCTGGCCTCTTCGTCCGAGTAGCCCACCTCGACCTGACGCCGGGGATCCTCCAGGCGCTCCTCGGGCGGGGTGGCGGGGATCTCCAGCCGCCGCCGCTGCTCGTAGCCGTGCTCGCGGTGGTAGGGGTCCTGGTTCAGGTGCCGCTCGATGAGCGCGGGCGCCAGGGTTTGACCCATGATGTGGGCATAGACCGCGCGGGCGGCCGTCTTGCCCGAGGCCACCGCGTTGATAACAAGGGATGTGCCGTGGGCCAGGTCGCCGGCCACGAACACGCCCGGGGCCGAGGTGGCCAGGGTGTCGGGATCCACCGAGGGCCAGCCGGGCCGCATCATCTCGATGCCAGAGGATTCCCCCAGGAAGCCCAGGTCCGGGGCCTGCCCCACCGCCATGAGCACGGTGTCGCAGGGGATGACCTGCTGGTCGTCATCGTCGTACACCGGGGAGAACTGGCGCTGGTCGTTGTACACCCGGAGGCACCGCCGAAAGCGCACGCCCGTCACCTGGCCATCGTCGCCCCGCACCACCTCCAGCGGCCCCCAGCCGTTGACCCGCTCAACCCCCTCCTCCTCTCCCTCCACGATCTCAACCGTGTCGGCGGGCATCTCCTCCAGGGTCTCCAGGGAGACCAGGTTCGTCTGGCGGGTGGTGCTCATGCGGGCCGCGCTGCGGGCCGC
>CAZCFB010000027.1:0-45786 GCA_964497805.1 uncultured Kofleriaceae bacterium | reverse complement strand
CTTCCTCAACGACCTCTTCCTCGTCGACCTCTTCCTCAACGACCTCTTCTTCGACGTCCTCTTCCTCGTCGTCAGGTACACCGGCCTCGATCTCTACGACCTCTTCCTCTACGACGTCCTCTACGACTTCTTCTTCGTCGACCTCTTCTTCGTCGTCAGGTACACCGGCCTCGATCTCTACGACCTCTTCCTCTACGTCCTGGTCGTCAGGCTCTTCGGCCTCGATCTCCAGGACCTCTTCCTCTTCAACCACCTCATCGAAGGCGTCGTCATCGAGGTCAATGGTCTTGATGGGCGTGGTGGGCTCCTCGTCCTCACCCGGCTCGTCGGCCACGATTTCGATGGGCGTGGTGGGCTCTTCTTCCTCAAGAGGCTCGCCGGCATCGATCTCAATGGGCTCGGTGGGCTCCTCGTCCTCATCGGGCACGCCAGCCTCGATCTCGATGGGCGTGGGGGATTTTTCACCCTCGGCGCCATCCCAGATCGGCGTGGGCTGGTCCTCTAGCAGGGACGGGTCCACCTCGATGTCGTCGCCGGTGGGCTCATCGGGCACCTCCGAGCGGGGGGCGATGTCCGAGACCGCGGGCAGCGGCGCATCGAGCTCCATGATGATGGCCTCTTCCGGAGTCTCCAGGTCCATGCGGTCATCATCGAGGTCCCGCGGCAGGCCAGCCGGCATCTCCATCGGCTCGTCTTCGCCGACCTCGTCGTCAACCTCCTCCACGTCGGGCAGAGGCGTCGCCTCCATGATCAAGTCCCCGGCGTCCTCGACCTCCTCCTCCTCCTCGGAACTGCCGGCGTCCTCGACCTCCTCCTCCTCCTCGGAACTGCCGTCGTCCTCGACCTCCTCCTCCTCCTCGGCCTCTTCATCCACTGCAAGGTAGAGGTCCCCCGCCTCGATCTCCTCATCCTCGACTTCCTCGGAGCGCATTTCGAGGCCCAGAGATTCCTGGGACACCACGGGCAGATCATCCGTGCCGCGGGAGAGCCTCTCCTCCAGCACCAGATCCTCGCCCACCTCCACCTCTTCCTCTTCCTCTTCCTCAGCCTCAGCCTCAACCTCAGCCTCAACCTCGGCTTCAGCCTCAACCTCAGCCTCAGCCTCGACCTCGGCCTTCGCCGCGCCGCCCGGTGTGGCCAGCTCGAGCTCGGTTGGCTCAAAGCGCCGGTCGTCCGCGGAGGCTGCCTCTGCCTCTGCCTTCGCCTCCGCTGCCTTTAGCTCATCCTCGGGAATATCAAGGCCGAGATCCCACTCCTCAATCGCCTCGTCCCACAGTCCGGGATCATCGGTGAACAGATCGTCCGAGTCGCCGAGGCCCTTGGGGCCTTTCCCTTTTCCGTCAGTGGACAATTTGACTCTCCTGCTTCCTGGTCAACGCCGCATGCTTGCTATTCATCACAACGCCCCGCTTACCTTCTCAGCTCCCTGCGGAGAGCGAGGTACTCCTCGCTCAGTGAGAAAACCAGAAGGTTGGCCGCCTGCTCGTTGCCCCGCAGGTGCGCCATGGCCTGGTCGGTATCCCCGGCGGTGCCGAGGCCCGACTCCAGCTCCTTCACTGAGGCCACCACATGGCCGCTCACAAGCAGCCCAGCCCGGTTCGCCGTGGTGACCACGCCCTCGATCCAGGTTTCGAGCTGCGCCAGATCGGGGACGCCGCCCTTCTTCACCGCCACTGAGAGCTGCTTGCGCAGCTTGCGCGGCAGGGCCTTGACCACCTTCTTGCCCTCCACCTTGAGCTGGTCAGGCCCCAGGGGCAGCTTGGCCTTGCTGTTCTGGCTAAAGATGGCGGCGCATAGAAGGCGCCGCACAACCTCGGCGCTGAGCTGCTCCAGAGCCGCGGTCTGATGCTTCAAGTGGTAGAGCACCTTGGCCAGGCGGAAACGCCTGCCCGCGTCGAGCTTGCTCACCACCCCGTGCCCAACGACCAGGGCCGGGGGCTCCCCCGTCACGCCGGCGATGAGGTTCTCATCCTTGCCCGAGAGGTAGATGTCGAACGGCTCGCTCATGCCCACCGCGGCCGCCACGCTGTCGATGCGCACCGTCAACTGGCCGGCGCTGCGCCGGTCCACCTTGTCCGCCTTGCCCACCCCGTGGGCAGAGACATCCGCAGCCCCGCCGCCCTTCTCCAGCTTCGCCACGGCCAGGGCCATGGGCCGCCATATGGCCCCAAACTTCAAGCGAGCGCCCTCGTGCACCAGCGCCCCGCCCTTTGCCTCCAGCGCGTCCTTGCCTGGCTCTGTGGCCACCTTCTTTAGCGCCTTGAGGAAGACCACGTCCTCCTCCTCGGAGGTGGCCCGCAGGGTGCCGAGCACTCCCAGGGTGGCCATCAGCGTGTACTGGTCCTCCCGCCACTCCGAAATCCGAGCCAGCTTCTTGACCAGGTCCACCGACAGGGGGCTCCCTGCCATGGCCTTGCGCACGGCCGCCTGGGTGTCCACCAGGAGCGGCTCCACCGCGTTGTCAGAGCCCTTCTCCCGCAGCAGGCGCTGCATGTCCTGCACGAGCTCAAGGTCCAGCGGATCCGAGTCGAGCAGCTTTCTCAGGGTGGCCAGGGCCTTGTCCAGGTCGCCCAGGTCGCGCCAGTAGATCTTGGCGATGCGGTTCAGGTTCTCTTTCTGCCAGGCGGGGTCGTCTCCTCTGATGGATCCGAGCCGCTCCAGCGCGCCCACCGCGCCGGCGTGATCGCCATGGTCCAGGTAGAGCTGGCTCACCTGCTCCAGCGCCTCCTGGTCGTCGGCGTTCTGCTCCAGGTACGTCTCGAAGACCTGGGTGGCCTCCTCGCCGCGCCCCCCCGCGTCCCGCAGGAGGTGGGCCATCTTTAGGGTCACCTCCCGCTGGCGGCCGCGCTCCTCCAGGGAGTCGGCCAGCCGCCGATACAGCTCAAGGGCGCGGTCGGTGTTTTGGTCCTCCTCGTACAACCGAGCCAGGGCTTCCAGCGCCTGTCCGTGATCTGGGTCCAGCTCCAGCAAGCGGAGCAGATCACGCGCGGCCGCCGGCGGGTCCTCCTGTATATTCAGCCGAAGGGTGGCCCGCTCCCAAAGCAGGTCGACGCGGCCGGCCGAATCGGACCGGCCCATCCGGTGGGCCAGGAGTTGCTCAAGGGTGTCGAACTCCTCACGCTCCTGGTAGAGCGCGTGGAGCCGATCGCACGCCTCCTCGTCGTCAGGCTCAAGGGCGAGCACCTGCCGCCAGATCGTCACCGCCTCGTCGTCGTGGTTGCCTTCTTCCAGTAGACCGGCGGCCTGGCGCAGGTTCGCCACCTGCGCCTCGGTCCCCTTCTGCGCCGAGGCCAGCCTGATCAGCGTGGCCACCTGCAGCTCAGTATCATCGGCCCCGCGGGCCAGCCGCTCCAGCAGCATGAGGGCAGTCAGGCTCTGGTCTTCTTCATCAAGCATGGGCTGGATCTGCTCCAGCGCCTCCGCCAACCGCCCCGCGTCCTCCAGGCTCAGGGCCAGGGGGAGCCGGTTCTCTTCCTTCTGCCGCCCCTCGAGTAGGCCGTGCAGCCGAACCATCAGGTCCGCCCGCTCGCCGGCCACGAGCTCGTCAGTGGCCAGCAGCCCAAGCAGGGCCTCAGCGTCGTCGGGATCCCGCTCCAACACCGCGCGCAGGGCCTCGGCGGTGCCTTCCGCTGCCCCGCCATCGCCGCTCACCTCGTCCAGCATGGCCGCGCGCAGCTTGAACGTGCCCGCCAGCCCGGCCTCATCGCCGCACTGCTCGGCGAGCTTGCCGTAGATGGTCGCCATGGCCGCGGTGTCCCCCTGGTTGGCCGCCTCGCGGAGGCTGCCCCAAAGGGCCGGGAGGTGATCATCCCCTGCTTGCTCCAGCACCGCCCCCCACAGGTCTTCTTCTCTCCCGTCAGCCTGGCCCAGCCAGGCCATCTCCTCCACGATCCTCGGGCGCATGCCAGGATCAACCTCGTCACGCACCTTACCCAGCAGCTCCACAGCCTCCGTCCGCGCCCCACCGGCGAGCTTGCGCCAGATGAGGGCCTCCAGAGCGCCGAGCACCAGGCCGGTGTCCGGGGCCTCCTCCACGGCTTCGGCCAACAAATCCTCGGCGCGCCCGGGCTGATCCAGCCGGTCTTCTAGCAGACCAGCCAGCCGCACCTTGAGCAGCACCCTCGGGGTGGCGTCCTCGGTGCCGCTGATCCGCTGCTCCAACGCCCGGGCCAGGCCCTCGGCGTCGCCGGAGGCCTCGGTCAGCCGGGTCAGGGCGACCACGCCAGCCAGATCCTCCGGGTTGTCCGCCAGGATGTCGGTGGCGATCTCGGCGGCCTCCTCCGGGCGCTTCAAGTCGCGCTCCAGCACCTCCAGGAGACGGTGGCGCAGCCGGAGCCGCTCCTCGTCCTCGCGGGCGCCTGTGATCGCGTTGCCCAGGTGCTCGGCCAGCTCCTCGTGTTGTCCTCCTCTGGAGAGCACCTCCTCCAGGGCGGCGAAGGCCTGGGGCTGCTCCGGGGAGAGCTCCAGCACGGCGCGGTAGATAGCCGCCGCCTTGTCGGGCTTGTCCAGCGGGCCGTCGTAGAGGCGCGCCCGCTCCAGCATCCAGCCAACCTTCAGATCGGCGTCCTGCTCGCGCTCCTCCAGGTCCTGCAGCACCGTGGTCAGGGTTTCGTGCTGATCGGCGCGGCTCAAGGCCGACACCATCAGGCGCAGGGGGCGGGTGTCCTCCTGGCGGAGGGAACAGAGCCTCTCCAGATGCACGAGCTGCCGGCCAGGTTGATCCAGCGGGCCGGCGTAAAGGGCAATGAGCTCCTCGAGCAGCAGGGCGAGCTGCTCACCCTTGGCTCCATCCAGCTCCCCCTCGAGCACCTCGGCCAGATCCTTGTGTGAGCCGGTGGCCCGGAGCAGATCCTCAAGCAGGTGGTTGGCTGGTTCCAGCTCCGGCACCAGCTCCAGGGCCTTGCGGCACAGCTCCAGCGCGGCGTCCTGATCGTCAACCTGGTAGTGGGAGAGCGCGGCGGCCCGCCAATACAGGGTCGCGGCCCAGGCCGGCTGCGGATCGTCACCCACCGGGAGCCCGGGGCTGTTGGCCTCCACCGCCTCGGCCTCGGAGCGGTAGAGCGCCACGAGGCCCTCGGCCTCCCCGTCCATGAGCAGGTTACGCTCACGCTCCGCCTGGATCGGCAAGAAGCCGGGCAGGATGGCGGTGGCCTGCTCCGCGGCCTCGTCGGCGTCTTCTCCGCGGTTCAGCCTGCACAGGCCGATCTGATACCAGATGTCGGCCCGCTCCTGATCGTCCTCGGTTTCCTCCAGGATCTGCCCCAGCAGCTCCTCGGCCTCGGTCCAGTCCTCGTTAGCCCGGGCCAACGAGAACAGATCGTCCAGCAGCAGGCGCTCCCCTGGCAGAGCCTCGAGAGCCGCTCGGATATAGCCTGCAGCGCCCTCCGCGTCATCCAGCTCATTACGGCAGAGGTTGGCCGCCTCGCGCAGCAAGGCAGCCGCGCCGGACGGGTCGGGCGGATCGAAGGAGACCAGATCCTCGGCCTGTCTGGAGAGGATCTCGGCCCGGCGCCTGGTGAGGCCATGCTCACGGGCCAGGCCCTCCATGGTGCGCAACGTGGAGGCGCGGTCGTTGACCAGCTCCAGCGCGCTGTCCAGCAGCTCCAACGCCTTCTCCGGCCCGTCGTCGCCCTGGCCGGCCCTGAGCAGGGCGAGATCCGTCAGGATAGCCGCCTTCCTCTTGGGGGTTGCGACCACCTCCGCCATGGCGTCATAGACGGTGGCGAGCTTGTCCGAATCGTCGGCCTTCCGTGCGGCCTTCTCCATGGCCAACAGGGGCGGCAGCCAGCTCGGGTCCAGCTTGTGGGCCTCTTCGTAGCAGGTGGCGGCCCCGGCGCGGTCCATGCCGTCAGCCTCCATGACCCAACCCTTCTCCAACAAGATCTCGGCCTTGCGCCGCGGGGTCCTCTCGTAGCGGAGCTGCGCTTCGAGGAGCTTGATCAGGCTGGGCCACATGCTGCGCGCCACGAACACCCGGCGGATGGCCCAGAAATTTGGCCGCAGCCTCGGATCCAATTTGAGGGCCAGGGCGTATGCCTTCACCGCCTGGCTCTCATCCCCAAGGCGGGCGAAGTTGAGGTGCCCAAGCTCGTGCTGGATCATCGCCTTGCGGGGACGGTCAGCCTCTGCCTCCAGCTCCAGGGTCAGGTCCTGGGCCAGCAGCTCCGGATCATCCAGCTCGGCCCGCGCCTGGGCCGTGCCCAGGGGATCCTGGACAGGCTCGTCATCTGCCTCCTCGTCCACAGCCTGCTCATCCAGCACCTCAATGGCGTCCACTTCCTGGGTGCCCTGGCCGTCCGAAGCCTCGTCCACCACCTCCATGAGCTGGTCGGAGCTCAGCTCCAGCGTCCCTCCTGGAGGTGCGTCACTACCAAGCGCCTCAACTGGCGCCGGCGGCGGCGTGGGCTCGGCGCCCTGGAAATCATCCTCGGACACCTCCTCGATCAGGTCATCCGGGTCCAGCTCCTCGATGGGAATCTCGGTGTCCTCCTCTGGGTCGTGCAGAGACTCCTGCGCGGCCTCATCGGAAGGATCCGGCTGGGGGAGATTGGTGGGGTTCTTTGGGGAGCGTTCATCGGCCATGGACAGGACCTCTATGGCTACCTGACATTTCGTCAGGCTTGTATGCGGCGTTGGTCTACTTCCCTTCGGTCGTAGACAAACCTGAAAAGCTGCACTTGATACTGCCAAGTGCACCTTGTTCAGCTTTGTTGAGTGTCCAAGTAAACTATAGTAAAGATTGCAAAACCCACCGTAACATACCGAACTTGGAAGTCAACGCTCATGCAACCTCTTTCGTAGGCCAGGAGACAAAAATGGATGCAGAGGTAAATCGGGTGGATGGCGCCGCCAACGGCATGGAATCCGCCGACCTGGTGGTGACTGGCATCGGCCAGATCCTGACCATGGAGGGGAACGGTGTGGGACTGCGGACTGGCGAGGGGACCGGGCTGGCAGTGGCGTGCGTGGGCGGTGTGGTGACCGCGGTTGGGAGTACCGAGGCGTTGGCGGAGGAGGTTGGCGGCGCGGTGACTGTGGTGGACGCGGGGGGCGGCGTGGTGACGCCCGGGCTGGTGGACCCGCACACCCACCCGGTGTTCGCGGGGCAGCGGGCCGTGGAGTTCGGCCTCAAGGCGCGCGGGGCCAGCTACATGGAGATCCACAAGGCGGGCGGCGGCATCCTCTCAACGGTGCAGGCCACGAGGGAGGCCACTCTGGAGGAGCTGGCGAATCGTTGCGCCGCCAACCTGACCCGCCTCCTGGGCTGGGGAGTCACCACCTGCGAGGGGAAGAGCGGCTACGCCCTCACTGTGGAGGGGGAGCTGCGCATGCTGGAGGCGCTGCGGATGGCCGGGGAGCGGCATGCGGTGGAGGTGGTCCCTACCCTGCTCGGCGCCCACACCCTGCCCCCGGAGTACGCCGAAGATCGAGACGGCTACCTGGGCCTGGTCATCTCGGAGATGATCCCCAGGGCCGCGGACGACGGGCTGGCGCGCTACTGCGACGCCTACTGTGAGGACGGCGCCTTCACCCCCCGGGAGGTGGAGCGCATCTTCCAGGCCGCCCTGGATCACGGCCTCGGCCTGCGCCTGCACGCCGAGCAGTTCACGGATCAGGGCGGCGCAGGCCTCGCCGCGAGCATGGGCGCGGCCAGCGCGGACCACCTGGAGGCCGTGAGCCCGGCTGGCATCTCCGCAATGGCCCGGGCGGGCACCACCGCGGTCCTGCTCCCCGGCGCCGCCCTGGCCTGCCGCTGCCCATGGCCCCCTGCCCGGGCGTTGGCGGACGCCGGCGTGCCGCTTGCCCTGGGCACCGACCTGAACCCGGGCAGCAGCATGACCTCATCCCTGCCCCTGATGATGTCCCTGGCCTGTATGCAGATGGAGGTTTCGGTGGAGGAGGCGTGGCGCGCGGTGACGGTGAACAGCGCGCGGTGCCTGGGGCTGGACAACGTCGGGACCCTCACCCCCGGGGCCCAGGCGGATCTGGTGATCTGGGATGTGCCGGATTACAGGTACGTGCCTTACCACTACGGCGACAACCATGTGCGGACGGTCGTCAAGAAGGGGGCTGTGGTTTTGGGGGAGTAATGGGGTAAGGGGGGGAGGGAAAGTGGGCCGGGGCCGGGGTTTAGCGATCGAGCAGGTTGTAGCGGAGGATGCAGTAGAGGGCTCGGAAGCCGTCGTTGACGCCGATCTTCTTGCCCTCGTCGTAGGAGCGCCCCGAGTAGGAGATCGGGACCTCGTAGATGCGGTAGCCGCGGTGAGCCACCTTGGCCGTGAACTCGGGCTCGAAGCCGAACCGCTCCTCCTTGAGGGTGATGGAGCGGACCACCTCGGTGCGGAAGGCCTTGTAGCAGGTCTCCATGTCGGTGAGGTTCAGGTCGCTGAGCATGTTGCTCATGGTGGTGAGCAGGTTGTTGCCCACGTAGTGCCAGAACATGTGCACGCGGTGAGGGCCGCCCAGGAAGCGGGAGCCGTAGACCACATCGGCGCGCCCGTCCAGGATGGGCCCGAGCAGCGTGGGGTACTCCTGGGGGTCGTACTCCAGATCCGCGTCCTGGATGATCACGATGGTGCCTGTGACCTCCGCGAAGCCCCGGTGGAGCGCCGCTCCCTTGCCCCGGTTCTCGGGCTGGATGAAGACCCGGATCTGCTCGTTGTCAATCTGTGAGAGCAGCTCCCGGGAGCCGTCGGTGGAGCCGTCGTCCACCACCACGATCTCCAGGTCCACCGGCAAGTCCACGGCGAGCACCCGATCCAGCAGTTTCTGGATGGTGTGGCGCTCATTGAAAACCGGGATGACCACTGAAACCTTGTGTTCTGTTTGGTCCATCGCTGGGTTCCTTCGGATTTGAAGCGAAGATTCGTATCATCGGGGGGGGCTGTTTTCAAGCTTCCGGCCATGTGGCAAGCTGAAGCTTCCCCGGCCCGGGACATGCCATGACACTGAACGGAACCAAGCGCACTCTACTTCTCCTCTCGCTGGGGCTGGTGACGCTCTCCAGCGCCCTGGCCAGCGCGCGGACCCCCACATCGGCCGAGCGGGGCGCCGTGATCCGTCACCAGATGCTGCGCCGGGGCGCCCCGGCCGGTGAGATAAGCCTGGCCCTGGCGGCCCACTTCGCCCGGGCCAAGCAGCAGAAAGAGGTCTACTTCTACGTCAACCAGGCGCGGAAGCTGGGGATCCCCAGCGGCCGCATCGACCTCGTGCTCGGAACATTCTTCCGCCGGGTGGGCCGCTATGACGCTGCCTTCAGCACCCTGGTGCGGGTGCTCGTCAACCACGAGGACCAGCCCCACGCCCTTGTGGAGCTGTGGAAGACCCTCTACCGGTGCAAGCTCGAGGGGGCTGATACGAAGACCGACACCGACGGGATCCGGGAGCGGCTGGCCGAGTCCGGGCTGCACTTTCCCAGGCGCTTCATCGCCAGCGCAAAGGCGGCGGCCAAGTCCAAGGAGCTGGCCGCCAGCGGCTACAACGCCCTGCTCTCCCAACGCAACAAGTTCGCAGCCGAGCTGTTCCAGGCCTCGGTGGACAAGAACCCCTCCAACGCCCAGTCCCACCGGGGGCTCGGCATCGCTCGCGCCCGCCTGGGGGACTACGCCAGGGCCGCAGGGGCCTACCTGGTCTACATGAAGCTCGCCCCCAACGCCCCCGACGCCGACGGCGTTGACCGGGTTTTGATGGAGTACTGGAAGAATAAAACCACGGTGGTCCGCTAGGACCACCGTCCCTGGCCCTGGCCCCGGCCCCAGCCCTCCTGCCCTTCGCCCTCATTGACATTGACCCTAAATAGGGTCAAAAACCCCACTCGCAGCACAAACTACACCACAACATGGAGAGTCCCATGGCGCCACACGCCACCATCGAGAAGATAGCCGCGTTTGTTGATCAGGAGGTTGAGCTGCGAGGGTGGCTCGCCAACCGGCGCTCCAGCGGCAAGCTGCACTTCCTGCAGGTGCGCGACGGCACCGGCACCATCCAGTGCGTGGTCTTCCACAAGGACGTCTCGCCCGAGCTGTTCAAGCAGGGCAAGAACCTGCCTCAGGAAACCGCGATCAAGGTGCGGGGCACGGTGCGCGAGGACAAGCGCTCCGCCATCGGCTTCGAGCTGGGCGTTGCGGATTTCGAGGTGGTGGCCGAGCCGAGCCAGGAGTACCCCATCACCAAGAAGGAGCACGGGGTCGCCTTCCTGCTGGACCACCGCCACCTGTGGCTGCGCTCCAGCCGGCAGCACGCCATCATGCGTATCCGCTCCGAGGTGATTGCCGCCATCCGCGAGTACTTCGACACGCGGGACTTCACCAACCTGGACGCGCCTGTGTTCACCCCGGCCGCGTGCGAGGGCACCACCACCCTGTTCGAGGTGGACTACTTCGGAGACTCCGCCTACATGACCCAGAGCGGCCAGCTCTACATGGAGGCCGGGGCCATGGCCCTGGGCAAGGTGTACTGCTTCGGGCCCGCCTTCCGGGCCGAGAAGTCCAAGACCCGCCGCCACCTCACCGAGTTCTGGATGGTGGAGCCAGAGGTGGCGTACCTGGATCTCGACGGTGACATGGACCTGGCCGAAGACTTCGTCTGCGAGGTGGTGGCCCGGGTGCTGCGCAACCGCCGGCCCGAGCTGGAAACCCTGGGCCGGGACATCGAGGCCCTGGAGCGGGTGCAGAAGCCGTTCCCGCGCATCAGCTACGACGAGGCCCTGGCCCTGCTCAAGAAGGAGGGCAAGGAGGTGCCCTGGGGCGAGGACTTCGGCGCCGAGGAGGAGACCATCGTCTCGGCCGCCTTTGACCGGCCCGTGCTGATTCACCGCTACCCCTCCGAGATCAAGGCGTTCTACATGAAGAAGGACCCGGAGCGGCCCGAGGTGGCGCTCTGCGTGGACATGATCGCGCCCGAGGGGCACGGCGAGATCATCGGCGGTGGCGCGCGCGAGGACGACCTGTCGGTGCTGCAGGCGGGCATCGAGGCCCATGGCCTGCCAGAGGAGGCGTTCGACTGGTACCTGGACCTGCGCCGTTACGGCTCCGTGCCCCACGCCGGCTTCGGCCTGGGGCTGGAGCGCACCGTGGGCTGGATCTGCGGATCCCACCACATCCGTGAGTGCATCCCGTTCCCGCGCATGTTGGAGCGGATCAAACCGTAGGTGTAGGATCCTTCGCAGAATCGAAAATTGGCAACAATGAGGTGAGTTATGAAGCGGACTGGTTTGGTACTCTGTTTTGGGATTTTGGCGCTGGCGATGGCCTGCAGCGATGACGACACCAACGGGACGGGCAGCGACGGAGGGGTGACCCAGAAGGACGGCTCAGGCCCGACCCCTGACGGCTACATGGCGCCCAAGAAGTTGGTGCGAGACAAGGCCAAGGTCTGCCCCGGCGCCTACGCAACAACGGCCCCGGCGGACGGAACCAACAAGAGCTTCGAGGTGGAGAAGCAGCAACGCACCTTTAACATCCACCTGCCGGACAAGACCAAGTTCACCGGGCCGCGGCCCGTGATGGTCTACTTCCACGGCACCGGCGGCTCCGCCAAGGAGATCGACACCGGGCGCAAGACCTGGAAGAGCAACCTGCTGGCCAAGGGCTTCATCGCCATTGGCCCGCAAGGCGAGATGAACGGCACCCTGTGGCCCGAGTGGGACGCAATGCGCGCCTCCACTGATAAGACCCGCCTGAACAAGGACGTCGCCTTCTTCGACAAGCTGGTGGACTGCGTGGCCGGCCACTTCGAGGTGGACGCCAACCGGATCTTCGTCTCCGGCCTCTCCGCGGGCGGCATCATGAGCAACCGCGTGCTGCGCTCCCGCTCCACCTTGCTGGCCGGCGGCGTCGTGGGCTCCGGCGTGTGGGACTTCACCGAGCCGGCCACAACCACAGCGCTGGACAGCATGGCTGTGATGGTCACCTGGGGCGGGGACAACGACGAGTACAGCGGCTCCTCCGGCGGCAAGACCGTGCCGAAGATCAACTTCGCGGAGCAGGCGGCGTTCGCCTCCAAGGCCTACGAGAACGCGGCCAAGGTGAACCAGGTGCACTGCAAGGGCCACAACGTGGGGCACGCCTGGCTCAGCGTGGTGGAGGACGTGATGCTCGACTTCCTGCTGGCCAACCCCAAGGGCCTGTCCAAGAACCCCCACTGGAAGCTCAAGACCCCCAAGGCCGGCGCCAAGGTTACCTGCTCCGAGGACGCGGCCAAGTACGTGCCCAAGGTCACCGTGACCTGCAAGAAGAATACGAAGGCCGACTGCCTGGTCTACTGCCAGAGCATCGCCGACTGCGTGGTGGAGAACGGGTCGGCGGCCCCGATTCTGGGGAACGAGCTCTCCGCCCTCGGCTTCTCCGGCACCAACTACGGCGAGTGCGCCGGCTGCATCACCAACTGCGAGGCGGACGCCAAGAAGGGCGGCGCCGTGGATGATGGCGTGCTCGCCTGCTACAAGACCGAGTCCGCCAAGAAGAAGTGCGGCACGGGCCTGGCCGCGGCAATCGAGGTCTCCGGCTACGTCAACACCTGCTGCCTGAACAAGACCAAGAGCGAGGTCTGTGGCCGCTTCTGCACCGCCGTCATGAAGAACACCGTGGCCTCCACCTTCTTCACCTCCTGCACCCCCTGGAAGAAGTAGCTCCTGGTGTCGCGGCAAACCGCTCCGGGGCCAAGGCCCGCCAGGCTCCTGCTCCTGGCCCTGGCCGTGGCGGCCGCGGGATTCCTTGTCTGGGAGTTCCTGCTCGACGACCACCACCCGAACGACGACCTCGCCGACTTCGTCTTCGAGCGGAGCATCGACGAAAACTGGCCCGCGGAGTCGGTGCGGCGGACCTACGAGGTGGTGGACATCCTCGTGAGGCGGAAGATGAAGCTCCACCCCTTCTTCCGTCCGTCGGTGGCCAGCCGGGAGTTCATCCTCGCCCTCGATATCAAGCCCACCGACCGGGTGGCTGACATCGGCTGCGGCACCGGGGCCCTGGCCATCGGCCTGCTGGAGCATGGCGTGCCGTTCGGGCGCCTCTATGAGGAGGACATCAACGCCGCCTCGCTGAAGTTTGTCCGCTACGCCCTGGAGAAGACAGCCTACCCGGGGCGGGAGCGTGTCACCGTGGTCCATGGCGCCGTCACCGATCCGCGCCTGCCCCCCCGCTCCCTGGACAGGGTCTTCGTGGTCAACGTGCCGGGCCTGGACGCCTCCATGGACACCGTGGGTGGCGTGCCCAAGGTCCCGCCCAAGGTGGCGCAGTTCTACACCACGCTGGTCAAGTCCCTGCGGCCGGGCGGGGAGGTGCAGGTGCTGTACGAGGGGGAGGCGCGCGAGGCCGGCCAGGCGCTGGTGCGAAAGCCGGTGGCGCTGGAGGGCGCACCCGCTCAATATATACGTCACGCGGCACCCCTCAAGGGTGCAGGGCTGAAGATCCTGGCCTTTGAGGAGCGGACAGTGCACGGCAGGGTGTACGAGGTGGTTTCCGCCCGGGTTTTAAAGGATGATGATCCAGGATGATCCTCCACTTGAACGAAATGGCAGCGCGGGGCGTGGAGGGCGGCGTTACACGACGATTGTTCTTCTCTGCCCTGCTGGCCGCTTCACTGCTCCTGACCCCCGCGGTATCCGGCCTGGCCCGGGCTGATGAGCCAAGCCCCGTACCCGGGAAGAAGCTCGCGGACAAGGAGCGATACTCCGACAAGAAGGACAAGATCAACGCCGAGGTGGCCGCCCTGCTCCCCCGGGGGGTGAGCGACGACTGGAAGAAGCGAGGCATGGACGCCACCCGCGACCTGGTGAAGATCTTGGCCAAGGCAGGGATCCGGCTCTACCCCCTCTTCCGCCCGGCCGTGGCGAGCCCGGAGTTCATCAAGCTGCTCCGGCTCAAGCCCGGGGACAAGATCGTGGACCTTGGCGGAGGCACCGGGGCCCTGGCCATCGGCATGCTGGAGCAGGGCGTCAAGTTCAAGCACCTCTACGTGGTGGACACCTGCCGGGCGTCCATCGAGTTCCTGACCTTCATGCTGGAGACCACGGCGTACCCTGGCAAGGAGCGGGTCACCCCGATCCGGTGCACCAACACCGATCCGATGATCCCGGTCAAGGACCTGACCAGGATCCTGATCATCAACGTGCCCGGCTTCAACGCCACGGCGGAGAAGGACGGTAAGGGGCAGGAGGTGAAGCCCGAGGTGCTGAAGGTGTTCAAGGCGCTGGCCAGCCACCTCCGCCCGGGCGGGGTGATGCAGATCATCTACGAGGTGGGGCACATGCCGATCGACAAGCGCGTTGCCCGCAAGGTGATGGAGGTCGATGCGCGAAAGTTCTCCCGCTACCTGATCCCGTTGAAGATGATCGGGCTCGAGCACGTCTCAAATGAAGAGTGGGAGGTTTGGGGTGTGCTCCATGACGTGGTCACTGCCCGCAAGCCCCGCTGAGCAGGAACGCAGCAAGAAGCACAAGAGGAGCCGAACCCCTGATGCGCGAGCGACGATGGAGAGCGGCCGGCTGGTTGAAGCCGGCGTTGATGGCGGGCGTGGCCTTGTCGATGGCCATGGCCGCCGCGCCCAACGCCCTAGCCCAGGGAAAGCCCACGCCTCCGCCCAGGGGAAAACCCGACAAAGCCCCCAGCAAAGATCCGGCCCATGTCCACCATGATGACGACCCCCGCCACCCGCCCGGCAAGGACCCGGCCCCTCCGGGCAAGGTAACGCCGCACCATGCAAACCCCTCGGTGCCGGACATGGACCAGGGGCCGGTGTTCGAGGCGCTGCTGCCGCGGTCCATCACCAAGGACTGGACCGAGGAGCGCCAGAAAATCGCCCTGGAGCGGATCAAGAGCTGGGTGGCGGGCAAGTTCCCGCTCTACGCCTTCTTCCGGCCGGCCGTGGCCACTTACGAGTTCATCAACGCCCTGGAGATCAAGCCCACCGACCGGATAGCGGACATCGGCTGCGGCTCAGGGGCCCTGGCCATCGGCCTGCTGGAGCATGGCATCAAGTTCAAGCACCTGCATGAGGCGGACGTGGACAACCACTCCCTCGACTTCCTGAGGAAGATGCTGGAGCTCACCACCTACAAGGACAAGGACAAGATCACGATCCACCTCTCCGAGATGGAGGACTCCAAGCTGCCGTCCAGGAGCTTCGACAAGGTGCTGGTGATCAACATCCCGGGTATGAACGCCAAGGTGGACAAGAAGGGGTTCGCCCGTGAGGTCCCGCCCCACGCCCTGAAGTTCTTCAAGGACCTGAAGCGGACGCTTCGGCCGGGCGGAGAGATCCAGGTTCACTTCGAGAGCGGCATGATCAATACGAACCAGCGTTTCATCCGCAAGGTGGATGATCCCAAGAAGCCCGCCCACGCGAACCGGCGGCACACCAAGCCCCTTGTGGCCGCGGGGCTGGAGATCGTGGCCGTGGAGGTTCGGACCATCTGGGGCACCATCCACGAGGTGGTGCGCGCCCGCGTACCTGCCAGGAGAAAGAAGAAGTAGCTCCTCAGTCGAGCCCGCTTGCCAGCGCCTCCACCGCGGCCCTTGCCGCCCTGTCCGACAGCGCCCTGATTGTTTGCCCCCGGCTGGCGAGGTCCGCCGCGCCGCTGGTTTGATTCCGGATCCAGGGCTGGCGGGCCTCCACGAGCCCGCTGCGCCAGAGGGTCTGCCCGGCCGCGGTGGCCAGGCGCAGCTCCAGGCGCAGCACCAGCTCCTGCTCCACCAGGGTCCTGCTCGCGGGATCAACCAGCGGCACGCCGTCTCCCTCCAGGTGAACCACCGTGCAGGTGAGCCGCGCCTCCGCCCGCCCCAGGGTGGACGCTGCAACCCCCCGGCGGGCCAGCTCGCGCACCAGGCCAGCGGCCAGGGAAGGCGCCAGGGAAGGAGAATCGGTGCGGGAGACGTTGGGAGGGGCAACCAGGACGGAGGTCACGTCTCCGGGGAGGGAGAGGCGGGCGACGGGGGTGTAGCCACATGAGAGTGGGGTACCGGAAACTAGAAATGCCAAAACGGGAAATGAGAAACGGGAAACGGCTTGCCGTCGGTATCGCAGGGGCATTTCCCGTTTCCCGTTTGCAGTTTCTAGTTTCTAGTTTCTGGTTTTCAGTTTTTGGTCTTCTTCACTAAGGCGCGACCACAACCAACTTCTGCAAGGCGACTGCGCCGCTGCCCGTGGGGCTTATGTTTCCGTTGCCGGAGAAGAGGCCGTCCTTGGTGCGGACGCAGAGCCGTCCCGCGCCGCCGCCGCCTCCGCCGCTGGCCAGGTAGAGCGGGCTGACAGGGCTGTCGCCCCCGTTCACGCTGGTCTGGCTTGAGCCCTTGCCGCCCTTGCCGGCAAAGGTGCCGACCCCCTCCTTGCCGCCGCCGGCGGCCAGGGTGGAGGCGGCCCCGTCCTGGCCATTCCCTCCGTCATTCACGACCACCGAGGCCGCGCCGCCGCCGCCCCCGCCGTTGGCCGCGGCCACGCCGTCGATCTTCACCGATGGCGCCTCCAGGATCAGCGCGCCGCCGCTGCCGCCGCCGCCCCCGTTGCCCGACGGCATGTCGCCCCCCTGCCCGGCTCCTCCGCCGGCGTTAATCTTGCCGCTGATGGAGATGGAGCGGGCCGCGGTGATCTGTAGCGCGCCGCCCCCGGCCCCGCCGGTGCCGGAGATGCCGTCGCCGTCGCCGCCGCCGGAGCCGCCCACCAGGGGCGTGGGGCAGACCTGGCCGCAAGCAGCCTTGGGCGTGGTGGCGTTGCCCATGCCGCCCTTGCCGCCGTAGCTGCCGCCGTTGCCGCCATACCCCGAGAGGATGGCGCTTGCCTGGCCGCCGCCGCAACCCTCACCACCCTTGCCCGAGCCGCCGCCATCGGCTCCCCCCGGGCCGGGCACGGTGCCGTCGGCGGAGACGTCCAGGGTGCCGGTGATTGTGACCACGTCGCTGGCCACGATGAGCAGGGGCAGGCTGCCGGAGACCTTGAGCGCGGCCCCGGTGGGAATCTCCATGCTCTCCACGGTGAGCACCCTCACCTTGGTGCCCGCCAGCACGGTGACGGCCGAGCCGGGCTGCGCCGGCGTGAACTTGCCGCTGGTGGTGTTCAGCTTCACGGTGCCGGTGATCTTCCACTTGCCCGTTGCCTTGGGCCAGTAGGAGGACGCGCTGTTGACGGTCTGGAATGAGTTGCACTTGCCGGAGGTGGCGTGGCAGTCCATGGCGCACTTCTGGTGCATGACGTACTTGTTCCCCTGGCACTTCATGCTGTTGTCGCCGTTGCACTTGTACAGCTTGCCGCCGCACGGAGGGCCCTTGTCAGGCTGGAGCTGATCCGCCACCGGGCCATCCGGGGGCTTGACCGGCCCGTCTGTCTGCCCGCCGATGTCCGGGCGAGGCCCGAGGTCATCCTGCTGCTGCCAGGTGTCTGGCTGCGCGGCGTCGGGGGTGGTCCCGCCCGGCCCGTAGAAGGCGGGGCCGGAGGTGTCAAAGGAGCAGCCCGTGGTCGCCAACAGGGCGGCCACCATCAATGCTTCAATGTGTTTCATGATTTTTCCATCCTAGCACCACTATCGCTCACCACCACGGCTTGCGTGGCTTGAGGCTCCCGCTCACCGGATCTCCGGCTGGGAGCAGCTTGTCCAGATCCATGCCCGAGTGCCGCGGCTCCCAGATCTTCTCCATCCAGGGCAGGAAGGAGACCGGCACAGGCAGGCGCCGGCTGGAGAGCTGGGTATGGTAGGCCAGCAGCAGGGCCACGAGCACGCACACGGCCCCCGCCGCCACCCCGGCGCGCTGGCGCCGCGTACCCGGGCCGCCAGCGAGCAGCGCGCCCAGGAGCAGGAGGACGACGCCGAGGAAGGGGAGCACCGAGGGGAGCCCGAGGATCCCCAGGCGCCAGCCGAGGTTGTACGGAAGGTAGCCGGCCAGGCCGAAGCGCAGGGTCACATCGAACCAGGGGTTCGAGAAGTTCTCGGGGTAGTGGGGGAAGGTGGCGTTGGCCGTGGTGTAAAACAGGATCGCCGCCGCCACCAGGCCGTAGGGGATGATCCGCGCGGCCCAGTGCGCCCGCTCCAGCCGGGCCATGAAAAGGGCGAAGGGGACCATGTAGAAGGGGAGCGCGCAGGTGATGTAGCGCGGCCCCACGGCCCAGCCGCTGCGCCAGAAGGTCAACGACGAGACAAAGTATCCGAAGAAGAGGATCAGCAGCAGGCAGAGCACCCCGTCCGCGCGCCACCGCCGGCGGGCCAGCATGAGCCCCAGCCCCGGGAATGCGAGCAGCAGGAAGGGCGAGAAGTAGAACAGGCCGTTGTCCGCCCGGAAGAAGGAGCCCCAGAAGGCGACGCCCGTGAACTTGCTCATGCCCAGGAAGCCCTGCTTGTGCCACTCGATGAACTGCGGGTTGGTCACCAGGTGGTAGCCGGTGCGGAAGGGGCTGTCGAAGGCCGCCCAGTGGTAGCCGAGCAGCAGCAGCAGCGGCGGCAGCGTCCCGAGCGCGTAGAGCAGCCCGGTCCGCCAGCGAGGCTTGCCGGTCCAGAGGGCGTAGAAGAAGAGCGGCGGGCCGATGAACGCAACCTGGTAATCGGTGAGCACGCCAGCCCCGGCGGCCAGGCCGGCCAGCAGGGGCCCGCGCCAGGCCGAGGCGCCCTCCCCCGACCTCCGCGCGTGCATGAAGAGCAGGATGTAGGCGGTGGCCATGAGCAGGCCGGAGAGCTGGTGGGCGATGAGCAGGGTGCCGTAGGTCAGCGCCATGGAGCCCAGGGCGTAGGCGCAGAGCAGGAGCCGCCTGGTGCCCACGTGGGTGACAAGCTGCCCCAGGAAGCGCCAGAGCAGGATCAAGAACAGCAGCGAGGGGAGGATCGACCCGAACATGCGGAACCAGAAGAACATCCGGATCAGCTCGGGCGTCTCGCCGCCGTTGGCCTTCTTCTGGACCCAGTAGACCGGCGCGGTGAGCAGGCTCATGGCCGGGGCCTTGTTGGGGTAGAGCTTGCCCTTCCACCCCGCGGTGTCCGGCGTGCCCTGGAACCGGTGCATCTCCGGGTCGATGTTCAGGGCGCCGCGGTCCACCATGGCCATGGCCTGGTAGATGCGGGGCAGCTCGTTGGCCGAGTGGATGCCGTAGAAGTAGGGGAAGTTGTAGGTGTAGAGCAGCACAAGGGCCGCGGCCAGGAGCAGGCCCCACACTCTGTCCCTCGCCGCCGCGGACGCTTGCACTGTCATACCTCAGTAGGTTTGCAGCGTGCCCACCTTCACCGCGGTGTTGACCATCTCCATCTTCTCCACGGTGGGCAGGGTGTCGTGCCCCAGGCCGAAGCCGACCCACACCTCGTACTCCTGGGGGATATGGGGGAGCCGCATGTGCTGGCGGTCCGCGATGACCTTGCCGACCTCCCACTTGCTGGCCGGGTAGAGGCCGTTGACAGGGACATGCTTCGCGTCAAAGAAGTGACCGTTCTTGCCCTTGAGCTGCACGATGAACTTGAAGTCCTTCTTCACCTTCTTCAGGGCCTTGATGTACCAGGTGACATAGATGATCGCCCCGGCTCCCGGGCGCTCCGGGTGCACGTCGAAGCCGAGGAACTGGATCTGGTTGTCGAAGTTCACCTGCTTGATCCCCGGCGTGGGCGGGGCCTTGACCAGGTGGCTGCTGCGGATCTGCTCCTCGAAGTTGGGCAGGGTGGCGCGCTCCATCACCTTGTAGAGCAGCCCCTTCACGCGCTTCAGCTCGGCGGGTGACTGGTCGGAGATGTTCTTCTGCTCGGTGGGGTCCACGCGCAGGTCGTAGAGCTGGAAGGTGTTGTAGGTCACGTCGTAGATCAGCTTGTAGTCCCGGGTGGTGACCGCGTTGATCACGTGGGAGTTCTGGAAGCCCACCTGCACCTCCGAGAAGATCGGGCGGTCCTTGTCGGGCTCCACGCCCTCCACCATCTGCGGCACCAGGGAGTGGCCCTCGAACTCGAACTTCTTCTTGATGCCGGCCAGGTTGACGAAGGTGGGGAGGATGTCCAGCAGGGCCACCGGGTGCTTGATCCGCCGGGCCGACAGCCCCGGCACATGGATGAAGAGCGGCACGTGCAGGTTCTCCCCGAACAGGTCGTAGCCGTGGGTGGCCAGGCCGTGCTCGCCCAGCCCGCGGCCGTGGTCAGCCGAGACGGCGATGACGGTGCGGTCCGCGGCGGGGTGGGCGGCGATGTGCTTGAGCAGCTCCCCGACCCGGGCGTCGCCGAAGGCGAGCTCGCTGTCGTACACGCCGATGTCGTCGTTGCCGAAGTCCTTGGGCTCGGTGCGCTTGACGTAGGGCGGGTGGGGCTCGAAGAAGTGGGCCCACAGGAAGAAGGGCTCCTCTTTATGCTTGTCCAGGAAGCCCTTGGCCACGTCCACCAGCACGTACTCCTGATCCTTGTTCCAGCCGGGGCTCCCCTTGCCGTTGTAGTAGGCGGCCATGCTGTTGTCGTAGAAGTCGAAGCCCTGGTTCAGCTTCCAGCTCGGATCGAACACCATGTAGCTCAACGCCGCGCCTGTGTTGTAGCCCGCCTCCTTGAGGATCTCGGCCATCATCAGCGCCTCGGGGCGGATGGGCCGGGGGATCTCCAGGGTTGGATCGCGTGGCACCTGGGAGGAGTACTTGGAGGAGAGGAAGCTCGGGATCGAGTAGCGAGTGGATGGCGCCTGGGCGTAGGCCCGCTCGAACACCGTCGCCTTGGCGGCCAGGGCGTCCAGGTTGGGCGTGGTGTCCTTGGCGTAGCCGTACGAGCCCAGGTGGTCGGCCCGCAGGCCGTCCATGGTGATGAGGATTAAGTTGAGCTTCTTGCCGGCGACCAGCGGGGGGAGCGGGTGGTCGAAGGTCTTGCGGGGCGCCTTGAGGTGCTTGGTGCTCAGGTCCCCGCCGAAGCAGTTCTCGTCCACGCCGTTGCCCGGCACCTCCATGGCGCCGGGGTGGACCCCCGCGTTGAAGGGGGCGCAGTCGCCGCCGCCGAAGAAGGAGAGGTAGCCGTCCCGGTCGAAGTCCAGGGTAATGGAGAGCAGGTCGAAGGTGCGGGCCGCGCCGTATGCCCGCCGCAGCAGGGCTGTGCGGACGGTGGTGCTCTGGCCGAGCAGCACGAAGCAGTGACCCCAGGATGCGGCCAGGACCAGGGCCCAGATCAGGACGGCCACGCGGCGTCCACCGCCAGCCCTCCCCTGCCGTTTCAGCAGGCGCCTGCGCCGGGCCCAGAGCACCAGGGCGAGGATCACGGCGCCGAGGATCAGGGTGAGGCTCGGGTAGCTGAGGGGGCGCCAGTCGATGATGCGCACGATGGGGATGAAGCGCAGGGCCAGGGCAGTGGCCGCGCCCGCGGCCGCCAGGAGCATCAGGCCCGCGGCCCCGGCCAGGGTGGCCATGAGGCGCAGCACCGGCACGCGGGCCAGGAGGGTGGTAACCCGCTCAATGCCCACCCGGACCATCAGGACGACGATGATCACCAGACCAATGAGCAGGGGCGTGAGGCAGGCGAGCAAGAGCGCTGCCAGGTGCTGGTTCTTGAAGGCGGTGAAGAAGATATGGTTCAGCTTGTAGCCGCCGGCCACGAAGAGCAGCGCGCCCACCACCACCGCGTAGAGGGTGGCCGCCGCGCGTGGATCCCGGTTGCGCCGGGCCAGCGCCCCCACGGTGCGGTGCCACAGGCTGGCCGCCGCGGCCGAGGGATCCCGTCGGCGCGCCAACACCAGGAAGATCAAACCCAGCCCCAGGCCGAGCACAAAGGCCGGCATGCTGAGCAGCCCGAAGATGAAGCTGGCTGCGTGAAGTTTGTGGAACCATGTCAGGCCCGGCTCTCGCGCCGCGAGCTTGATGGCGTCCACCAACGCTGGGGCCATGGCTCCTGTGGCCACCGCCAGGGCCGGCAGCAGCAACGCCAGCCCACGCCGTATCAGCGCAGGCTGCCCCCAGGTGGGGTCCGCCTCGGAGTGGTGGTCAGTAGTCGGTGGCACGGGTGGGGGTGTAAAACAATCGGGGGAAGAGGTCAATTGTTCATGTAATTCTAGCCCTCTTCCACATCCAGCTCCCGAAGCACGAAGCTCAGCTCCAGGGCTACCTCCACCTTGGCCACGGGCGCGCCGCCCACCAGCTCCGGGCTGAAGGCGAATGTGCCGTTGTCCCAGCAGACCAGATCGCCGATGGCCATGATCACCTGGCCTACGAGGGCCTCCTGCAGCTCGTCCCGCGTGACCAACCCCTCGGCCAGCAGGATCTCCCCCAGGAGCTTGTTGGGCGTGCCCCCTGCCTGGGTGGCGCTGGCCCGCTTCAGGTGGTCCTCGGTGATCCGCCCCTGGCGCTTGAGCAGCGCGCCGATGTTCGGGTTGTCCGGCGAGGCGGCCCCGGTGAGGCGGCCCTGGCGCATGAACACGGCCCCGATGCCCAGGGAGCTGCTCACCACCAGGCTCCCCGTGCGGCGGCTGTTGCAGAGCATGCTTAGCACCTCCACCGGGGGGAACACTGTGAGGTCGCCGGAGTAGACGGCCTTCTGGGCGATGAGCTGCTGCACCTCCCACGCCGGGGGGTGGTGGCGGCTGGAGGTGGACGAGGCGGGCCGCTTGAGGTTGGCGGTTGTTTCCTCCTCGCCGTCGAGGGTGTCAGTGGTGCGGGTGTTCAGGGCGGTGCGAAGGTATTCGGGCACCGCCTCCACCGCTGCCTGGGTGCGCGCGCCGGCCTGGCGGTGTCGCTGAGATATTGAGGCGAGCATGCCCATGCCGGCGAGCACCGAGGAGCGCAGGTCTTCAGGCAGGTCCCGCCGGCTGAGCACCTCGAAGTTGATGAGCGACTCGTCGGTGCGGCCCAGCTTGAGCAGCTTCCAGGCCAGGGCCTCGCGGAGCTGCAAGAAGGAGGGCGTGTAGAGCATCAGCCGCTCCAGCTCGCTGGTCACATCGTGGCTGGGGGGCGCGTCCCGCAGCTCGATGTAGCGGGACATTACCCAGTGTGGAACCTGGCCCTGCTCCACCATGACGATCATGTCCAGCTCACGATCCACCTCGGGCTGGCGGGGGGTGGACTCCCGGTCCAGGGCCTCCTCCAGCTGCTCCCTGGCGTGGCCGATGTCCCCCTGGCGCAGAGAGTGATGGGCCAGGAAGATGGCGGGCCCGGACCATCCAGGCGCCACGGTGAGCGCCTCGCGGGCCTTGGACAGGGCGTAGCCGTCCCGGCCGGCCTCCTCGAGCAGGCGGGCCTGGAGCAGCAGCACCGAGGCTCTGCCCGCCGGATCCTCCAGGCTCTCGTATAGCTCCTCGGCCTGCACCAGGTACTCCAGGGCCTGGTTGACCTCACCGGCCAGGGCCTCCACCTCGCCTAGCAGCCCGAGGGTGGTGGCCGAGGCGCGCATGTCCATTGTGTGGGCCATGTCCCGGGCGCCGGCGGCCGTCTCCATGGCCAGGGGCACCGCGCCCAGCTCCTTGGCGGCCCAGGTGATCCAGACCAGCGCCGCCCAGCGCAGGGAGGCGTGCACGGCCAGATCGTCGGTGACCCTCAGCAGGCGTGCGATCCCCTTGCTGCTCTCGCCGTCGATGATGGCCTGGATGCCGCTGATCACGCGGCTGAGCGCCACGGTGTGGGCCTCGGTCTGGCGAACACCCTCCAGGGTGCCCTCCCCTTGCTCCTCCAGGATCTGGGCCAGGCGCCCCCCCTCCTCCTCGGAGAGGGAGAGATCGCCGTTCACCAGGGCCTCACGCAGCCGCCGGTATGCGGCCTCCAGCTGGTCAACCTCGGGATCCATGGCGGCTCAGTCTACCTTCCGGCAGATCGCTCTGGCCTTGGGCGCTTCGATCCTGGCCTTCATCACATATGTGTCCTCGCCGGGCTTGCCCAACAGGCCGGTGCCGGGATCCGCATCGTGTTCCACGATTTTGCCCCACTGGTTGTCGCGCATGGGCATGGAGATCGGGTTCGGGCCGTGAGACGGATCGTCAAACGGGCCAGGTTGCAGGTTCACCGGCCCGGCTTCTGTGAGGTCCCACTCATTGGCCTCCTGGTCGTGATGCCGGTGAAGGGCCAGCCACCACTCGGCCCCGTCTATGATCCAGGATCCGTTGTCCGCGTGGGGGTGGTGTTTGAGCTTTTCCATGAGGTGGGGGTCAATGCGCCCCTTCAATTTGTGCACGCTCATCTCGCCTTTGCTCCTGTTTGGTGACCTATGTATTGTGACCGTGCGCGCTTGCATGACAATTGCGCCGGGCGCGATCACAGGGAGAGTATGATATTCCTGGCCAGAGCAACAGAAAGAGCATCGGATAACGGGTGATGTCGGCGGGAAAGGAAAAGAGCGCTCCTCTCTTCCGCACCGAGGACATGGTGGACCACTTCCGGGTGGTGCGCCTTGTGGGCCGGGGCGGCATGGGGGACGTGTACCTGGCCCGGGACACGCGCCTGGGGCGCAAGGTGGCCCTCAAGGTGGTGCGGCAGGGGGCCACGGGCGCTGGCTCGGACAAGGACGTGCAGCGGTTCCTGTTCGAGGCCCGCACCACGGCCCGCTTCTCCCACCCGCACATCGTGACTGTCTACGCCGTGGGCTTGCACCAGGGGCACCCGTACCTGGCCCTGGAGTATCTGGACGGGCAGAACCTGCGCGACCGCATGATCACCGGCGGCCTTGGGGTGAAGGCCTCCCTTCGCGTTGTCCTGGCCGTGGCCGAGGCCCTGGAGGAGGCCCACCTGCATGATGTCCTGCACCGGGACCTGAAGCCGGAGAACGTGATCATCCCCGCTGACGGGCGCCTGCGCGTGGTGGACTTCGGCCTGGCCGAGGTGGCCTCGGGCCGGGATGACATGCCCAGCGTGGCGGATCTGAGCGACGCCCTGGGCAAGGGATCGGAGCAGGATACTGTCCAGCTCAAGCAGGATCCGCGCGGCCCCCAGGGCACGCCCCCTTACATGGCCCCGGAGCAGTGGCGGGGCGGCCAGTGCACCGCGGCCACCGACATCTGGGCCGCCGGGGTGATGCTCTTTGAGCTGCTGGGCGGCAGGCGCCCCTACGACGGCGACACCGTGCTCCACCTGGCCGCCCAGGTGGTCTCCAGCGACCCGGCCCCGCGCCTTGAGCAGCGGGATGAGGTTTCGGCTGATCTGAGCGGCCTGGTGGCCCAGTGCATGAACAAGGACCCGGCGGCCCGCCCATCGGCCAGCGACCTGGCGGCGGCCCTGGGCGGGGTCCTCTCCCGGGAGCAGGCCACCCAGTCCACGGACCTGCACCCCTTCCCCGGGCTGCTCCCCTTCAACGAGAAGCACGCGCCCCTGTTCCACGGCCGCGACGAGGAGCTGGACGCCTTCCTGGAGCGCCTGCGCCGTGAGCCTGTGCTCCCCGTGGTGGGGCCCTCGGGCGCGGGCAAGAGCTCCTTCGTGCACGCCGGCGTGATCCCCCGCCTGCGGGAGCAGGGCCCGTGGCGGGTGCTGCACCTGCGCCCCGGCGCGGATCCTCTGCGCGCACTGGGCGCCACGGTGGAGCAGATGATCAGCCTCACGGGCGAGCATAGTGACGCCCTGCTCCCCACCCAGCAGCCCATCCCCACGCCACAGGAGCCCGGCAAGGGGGGCGCGACCCTGGCCGGTGTGGGCGCGGACTCCCAGGGGCCTACCCCGGTGCACGAACTGCTCAGGACCCACCCGGCCTACCTCTCCCTGATCCTGGAGCGCATGGCCGTCAAGCTGCGCTGCCGGGTGCTCCTTTTCGTTGACCAGCTGGAGGAGCTCTACACCCTGGGGGCGGACCCTGGCGAGGGCCGGGCCTTCCTGGAGGCCGTGTGCGCGGCGGCCGATGACGCGCTGGGGCCGAACCGGGTGATCTTCACCCTGCGGGAAGACTTCCTGGGCAAGGCCGCGGGCGGGGCCCCGGTGCGCGCGGCCCTGAGCCGGGTGACCCTGATCCGCACCCCCGAGCCGGACCAACTGCGCCAGATCCTCACCCGTCCAGTGGAGGCCATGCGCTACGCCTACGAGGATCCCGAGCTGGTGGCCGAGATGATCCAGGCAGCCGGCCAGGAGCAGGCCTCGCTGCCCCTGCTGCAGTTCACCGCGCGCATGTTGTGGGAGCGGCGGGATCGCCAGGCGCGAAAGCTCACCCGCCAGGCGTACGCGCAGCTGGGCGGGGTGGCCGGGGCGCTGGCACGCCACGCCGACGGGGTGTTGGACGCCCTGCCCGCCGAGGACGTCACCGTGGCCCGGGACATCTTGCTGCGGTTGATCACCCCCCAGGGCACCCGCCGGGTGATGCCGCAAGACGAGCTGCTGGACGGGCTGCCAGCCGCCGGCGAAGGGTTGCTGGACCGGCTGATCAAGGCACGCCTGTTGTCCGCCCGCAAGGCGCGGCTGGGCGACGAGGACTCGGCCGAGGTGGAGCTGGCCCACGAGTCCCTCATCACCGCCTGGGGGCGCCTCTCCCGCTGGATGGAGCGCAGCCGCGAGGACCTGGCCTTCCTGGAGGAGGTGGAGCAGGCCGCCCGGCTCTGGTCCCGCCGGGGGCTGCGCGATGAAGAGGTCTGGTCCGGGGAGGCCCTGTCCGAGGCGAGCCGCGCCCTCTCACGCTGCGAGGCGCCGGTGCCCGATCCCGTGCGCAGGTTCCTCCACGCCGGCAAGCGCAAGGAGCAGCGCCGGACCCGCACCCGCAGGGTGTTGATGGCGCTGGGCGCCATGGTCACGGTGTGCGTGATGCTCGTGCTGTGGCACCAGCGGGAGCAGGCCGACGACCAGCGCCAGGAGGCGCGCAAGCAGCTGGGCGAGGCCCGGCGCGAGGGAGCCCGGGCGGCCCTCATGCGGGGGGACATGTTCGAGGCGCGGGCCAAGCTGCGGGGCGCCCTGCAGACCGGGGACTCGGCGCTGGCGCGGGTGCTCTGGTGGCGCCTGGGCCAGGACCAGCAGGTGTGGCGCAAGCGCCTGGGCAGTATGGTCTTCTCCGTGGCCTACGCCCCGGACGGCAAGCTCATCGCCGCGGCGGGCCAGGACAAGGTGATCTACCTCATCGATCCGGTTACCCGGGAGACCCGGGCCACCATCAGGGGAGAGTGGGATCAGGTGTTGAGCGTGGCCTTCGGGCCGGACGGCCAGCGGCTGGCCATCGGCACCTGGTCCGGAGACATCTTCGTCAGGCACATCAGTAAGGGCACGAACTTGCCCCTGAGGGGCCACAAGGGCGCGGTGTACGGCCTGGCCTTCAGCCCTGACGGGCGGCTCATCGCCTCGGGGGGCATGGATAAGACCACCCGCCTGTGGGACCTTGCCTCCCCCGGCACGGGGAAGGTGCTGCCCGGCCCGGAGAAGAACGTCTACCAGGTGGCGTTCCGCCCTGATGGCAAGGAGCTAGCCACCGCGGGTGAGGACGGCAAGGTGCGGCTGTGGGACCTCACCCGGGAAGGCGCCGCGCCCAGGACCCTGGAAGGGCACGGGGGCTTGGTGTTCGGAGTTCACTACAGCCCGGACAGCAAGCGCCTGGCCTCGGCCAGCTTCGACCGCACCATCGGTATCTGGCGCCTGCCCGAGGGGAAGCGGGAGCGGACGCTGCGGGGGGCGCCCAAGAGCCTGCTCTCCGTACGCTTCAGCCCGGACGGCAAGCACCTGGCCTCCAGCGGCTACGACGGCTTGGTGCGCACCTGGCACGCTGACACCGGCGCGCTTGTGGCCTCCCAGCGCGGCCACGACGAAATGGTGGAGGGTCTCGCCTTCAGCCCGGACGGTCGCTACCTGGTGTCGGGAAGCCGGGACCGGTCGGTGAGGCTCTGGGCCTCTGCGGCGACCTCCCGCTCCGTCGGCTCTGATCAGGGCCACAGCGGCCCGGTCTATGGGCTGAATTTCAGCCCTGACGCCAGCCTGATTGCATCATCCGGCGTGGACGGCACAATCCGCATCTGGCGGCGGGACAGCGGGCATGAGGAGCGCGTGCTGCGGGGGCACAAGGGGAGGGTCCGCGGGCTGGTCTTCAACCCGGACGGCGATATGCTCGCCTCGGTGGGGTATGACCGGACGGTGCGGTTGTGGGACCTCTCCCGGGGGGGAGATAGCCGGGTCCTGGGAGGCGCGCGGAGCCAGATGGAGAGCGTACGGTTTAGCCCGGACGGGCGTCTGCTGGCAACGGGCAGCGGCGACACCCAGGTGCGGCTGTGGGATGTCAAGGCACGCACCATGGTGCGGATGCTCAAGGGGCATTCTGACCGGATCAAGGACCTCTCCTTCAGCCCGGACGGCGAGCGCCTGGTCTCGGCTGCCCGGGACGGCACGTTGCGGGTCTGGCGGGTTTCAGACGGCAAGGGGCTCGGCGTCCTGGAGGGACACAAGGGGGAGGTGAGCGGGGTCACCTTCTTGCCGCCCGCCGGAACATCCCTGGTCAGCTGCGGCAGCGACGGCACGGTGCGGCTCTGGGATCTGGGCACCGGCGCCAACCGGGTCCTGGAGCAGCACCAGGCCCGGGCCTACAAGGTTGCCCTACTCAAGGGGCGCTCGCAGGTGGTGGTGTCCTGGTCTGACAAGCAGCTGAGCGTGGTCCCCCTCGGTGTGGGTCAGGTCAGGCGCGTGGTTGGCCATCACTCGGAAGTGAACACCGTGGCCGCCTCAGCTGACGGGGCCTTCGTGGCCAGCGCGGGGGATGATGGCACGGTGCGGCTGTGGGGCGCTCAAACATGGACGCCTGTCTGGCGCACCGTGGCCCTCACCAGCCATCCGCCGCGGATCCTGAGTCATGTGGGCTGGGGCAAGCCGGGCCGGGGGCGTGGCAGGGCGGCGGCGCCGGCCACCCGGTGGGCCGCCGAGTTGTCCGCCGGCGGGCGCCTGGCCAGCCAGTCTGATGACGGTAAACGGATTTGCATCGCCGGCACCAATGGCAGCCTCGCCCTGTGGAATCTGGAGAAGGATCGCCGCCTCTTCAACGTTACCCTGGGCAAGGTAAAGCAGCTGGAAACCACATCGGCCGGGTGCCTGGTGCTCTCCGGCGGTGAGGCTCAGCTTGTAGACGGTGCGGGGCAAGTCAAGATCCTGGCCCGCGGGGCGGGCGCGGTGAGCTGGGAGAGCGGCCAGGTGCTGGTGGCGGGCGACACGCAGGTCCACCTGTACGATCTGGCTGGCAAGAAGCTGCGCTCCTGGACCACGGGGCCTGGCGTGACGGCGTTGACCCGGGTGGATGGCCGCCTGGCGCTGGGGTTTCGGGACGGGAACATCCAGCTCATGAGCGGGGCGACCCGGGGTGACCGGCGCAAAACCCTCACCTTTGAAGATGTGCCCGCGTCGGAGGTGGTGCGCATGTTGCCCGGGCCAAAGGGGACGCTGGTGGCCGGCTTCGCCAACGGGCAGCTTGGGATCTGGAGCCTGGACAACGGGGCACGGTTGCGCCACTCGCGCCTGCACGGGGCGGTGCGGCACATCGCCCTGGCCGGGGGCAAGCTGCTGGCGGCCACCGAGCTGGGAGACCACATGGCCCTGGACCTGAGCACCTTCCGCCTGGCCTACTGCGAGCTGCTCCGGCAGGTGTGGAAGGAGGTGCCGGTGTTGTGGGAGAACGGGTTGCCGGTGAAGCGGGCGGCGGGCAAGGGGCACGCCTGCTTCAAGCCGTAGACGCTACTTCCGGAGCTCCTCGCCCAGCCTCGTCAAAGTCGCCTGCATTTTTCCCTCAACCTCATCCGCGCAGGCCCGCACATACTCCTTGTCCTCTGCGGCCTCTTGCCCGCCTCGGCGGAAGGTGATGGGTTCCAGGACTTCCTGGATGATGCGGCTGGGGAGGGGGATGTAGAAGGGGGGGGGCCAGAAGGTCAGGCCCCAGGGGATGCTCAGGGTGATGGGCCACACATGGGTGCGGATGGCCGAGCGATCCATGCCCAGGAGCCGGGCCAACCAGCGCCCGTCGTCGAGGATGCGCAGGGTGTCGTGGCCGCCAGCGGAGACCACCGGGATCACCGGCGCCCGGTTGCGCAGGGCCGCGCGGATGTAGCCGGTGCGGCCATCGAACACAAGCTCGAACCGCTTTCGCGAGGGGCGCATGGAGTCCACGTCGCCGCCGGGGTAGACCATGACCTTCTTCCCAGCGCCGAGCAGGCGGTTGGCGTTCTCGTGAGAGGCCCGCACCGCCCCCAGGGGGACGATGACCTGGTGCAGGAGGGGCATGCTGATGGCGTACTCGTGGCCCAGCCCGTAGGGCAGATACTCCACCCCGTGGGCGCGCCACAGCTCGGCCGCGAACACGAAGCTGTCCGGGGTCATGATCCCGCCGCTGTGGTTGCCCACGTACAACCCGGTGCCTGGCGGGATCCGCTCCAGCCCCCGGACCTCGGCCCGGAAGTAGCTTGTGATGGGCCCATGAATCAGAGAGGCGAGCCTCCCGATCAACGCCTCGTCGCGGTTTTCAAGGGAGTCAATATCGTAGGTGGGCAGCAAGGACATGTTCCCTGTCTAGCCTGCCGCAGAATTCCACGCAATAATCACCCCCCCATGACGAACCTAGCCAAACCCCTGGCCCTGGCCCCGGCCCTGGCCCTAGCCCTCCTGGCCCTCTCCCCTTGCCCCACATCCCACGCGTCCCCCTCTCCCGGCCGCGACGCCTGGACTCATGAGACCCTGGGCGCGGTGTGGTCGCGGCCCCTTGTGGGCTCTGACGGCCGCGTGGTGGTGGGCGGCGAGGACGGCTTCGCCCACGCCTTCGAGGCGGGGGGGCGGATCCTGTGGAGCTACAAGGCCTCCGATGGGTTCGCGGGCTGGCCAGCGCAGGTGGGCTCGGACCTGGTGGCCATGGCCAACCGCAACGGCCAGCTCTACCTGCTGGAGCATGACGGTGACCTGAAGAGAAAGGTGGATCTCGGCGGCATCGCCCCGGGCCCACCCGGGCAGCACCGTGGGCGCCTCTTCTTCGGGCTCACCAGCGGCAAGCTCGTGGCGGTGGAGCGTGGCGTCGTGTCCTGGATCTACCCGGGCACCGGCGCGGGCTCCAGCGCATACCCCGCGGTGGACCCGGCGGGGTCGGTGTACATGGGACTGGAGGACGGCGCGGTGGTGGCCCTTACCCGTGGGGGCAAGACCCGGTGGAAGTTCAGGGTGATCGCCCCGAGCGGCGTGACGCCGGCCATTACCAGGGCGGTCCCCCCCTCCCCCATCAGCGAGAAAAATGACACCACCGTGCCGGACGTGGCAGTGCTCGGCGCCATGGCCCTGGTCGGCGGGCGCGGCCGGGAGGGCAAGCTGGTGTTCGCCACCGGCGGCGGCGATATCATCGCCCTGAGCCACAAGGACGGCGATCTGGTCTGGCGTCAGCAGCACGGCGTGGCCCGAGGCGGCGTCACCGCCCTGGGGGCAGGCGTGGTGTTCGGCACCGAGGCAGGCAAGATCCTGGCCCTCGATCGTATGGGCAAGGTCCGCTGGAAGCTCCAGGCGGACGGTCCGGTACGCGGGATCCCCACCGTGCATGGCGGGCGGGTGCTGGTGGGGACCCAGCGCGGCACCCTCTTTCTGCTCTCCGGCGCGGGCACGCCGCTGGCCCTCTACTCGGCTGGCGGGGCCGTGCGCGGGGCGCCGACAGTGGCGCGGGGCAGGGTCCTGTTTGGGGCTGCGGACCGGCGGATCCATGTGGAGCCCCTCCCCTCCCGGCACCGCACGCGCTGGACGGTTTCGGCCGGGCTCAAGGCGCGCCTGGAGCGCACCCCGCGAGGGCGCGTCGTGTGGCGCAAGATGCTGTCCGGCCCGGTGGCCAGGGGCGTGGCTCGGGCCAGGAGCGGAGGTGTGTTGGCGGCCACCTGGGGGCGAAAGATCTACCTGCTCGGCGCGGACGGCAAGTTCAAGTGGAGCTACAACTGCGGCGAAGACGTGGACACCCTCCCTGCCATGGGGAAGGACGGCGCGGTGGTGTTCGGCTGCGGGGACGGTGGCTTCTACGGCCTCGGCTCCGACGGTGAGATGACGTACCGCTTCCCGGTGAACAAGCTGCTCTCCTCCTCCCCGGCCCTGGCCCGGGACAACACCGCCTACTTTGGCGCTCGCGACAAGCGCGTGTACGCCCTGGATCGGAACGGCAAGCTGCGCTGGAAGGTGCTCACCGGAGATGACGTGGACTCGGCGCCACGCATCGGCCCGGACGGGATGGTCTACGTGGGCTCCGACGATCGCCACCTGTACGCGATCGATCCGGGGGGGCGGATCAGTTGGTACGCTCGCGTGGGCGGCGCCATCCGCACCCGCCCCGTCCTGGCCGGCGGCAAGGACGGCTCGATCTATTTCACCGCCATGGATCAACGGCTGTACGCGGTGGACCAGCGCGGGGCCGACCGCTGGGATTACCAGGCCGCGGGGCAGATCGTCAGCTCGCCTGTGGTGGGAGGGGACGGGACCATCTACTTCGGCTCCCGGGACCACCACCTGTACGCGGTGACCTCTGACGGCAAGCTGCGCTGGCGCAAACGCACCGCCGGAGAGGTGGACGCCGCCCCGGTCCTCCTGGGAAAGAAGGGGGCCCATGTGGCCGTTGGATCCGACGACGGCAACCTCTACGTATATCGCAGCGCGGACGGTGAGCTGGCCTGGTGGTTCCCGGTCGGCGCGCAGGTGCGGGGTGGGCTCGTCCGGCGCAAGGACGGAGGGGTTGTGCTCGGCGCCATGGACGGCACGGTGCTGGCCCTGGCGCCGCCCTCCGCCGGCGAGGCGCCAGCCGCCGGGGAGAAGCCTCCGGGCGAGGCAGCCGTAAGCACCGTGCGCCGCATGGGCCGGCAGCGGGTGGGGCCCCTGCTCTCCCGGGCTGACGGCGGCTTCGTCGTGGCCGGCGCGGACGGCGTGGTGCGGGCAATGGGCGGCGACGGCTGGCCCGCGTGGACCCTGAAGGTGGGCGCTGAGCGGTTGGGGCCACTGGTCCGCCGCGGCGCGGACACCTACCTCTCGGACAACCGGGGCAACCTGCTCTGCCTGCGCGGCGGCCGGCTTCGTTTCCGTTTGCGCCTGGACAGGCTGCCCCTCTCGGAGCCCGCCCTGCTGGAGACCCCCACCGGCCCGCGGATCCTGGTGGGCAGCTCGGAGGGGCGCCTCTGGGCGGTCACCACCGGCGGGAGGGTGAGCTGGTTCTACGCCGGCGCCGAGGCGGTGAGCCGCCCCCCGCTTGCTCTGAGCGGGAGCCTGGCCGTGGTTGTGTTGGGGGCCGAGGTGGTGGGGGTAGATCCCAGCGGCAACGAACTGTGGAGCCGGAAGCTGCCGGCCGGAGTGGTGGCCGGGCCCGTGGCCTGGGCCGGCGGGGTCGCCCTGGCCGACGGGCTTGGGGGATTACATCTGCTCACCCCCACCGGTGAAGTGTCCTGGAAGCGAGATCTCGGCGCGCCAGCCCTGGACCTCCGCGCCTCGGCGGATGGCGCCTCCATCTGGGCCGCCACCACGGCGGGGCGGATCCTGAGCCACACCCCCGAGGGGCAGACCCTGCTGCGCCACAGCCCGGTGGCCAGCCCCATCCGGCTGGTACCGCTCTCCTCCGGCGACTTGCTGGTTGCCTCCCGTGGGGGTTCCCTCGCCCGGCTGGATACTCGGCGCGGTGTTATGACCCGACTGGGGGAGGTAGCCGGACAGGTCCTGGACGCGCGCCCCCAGGCCGACGGAACAGTCCTGCTCTCCACCGACGATGGTGAGGTGGTCTCCGTTACCCCGCGCCCCAAGAAATAGGTTTGCACCTGCCTGTTCTTGCTGGTTAAATGCGGTCGTAGCCTCAAATGACATATTCGGCGTGGGGGCGGGACCGATGTGGTCCTTCACCCCACTACCAAATCCGGAGGGATACATTGATGCTCAGAAATCTTCGATACTTGCTCCCCGCTGGTCTGTTGATCATGCTTCTCACCGCCCCGTCAGCCTGGGCGCAGGGTGAAGAGCCACCGCCTCTGGATGTCGAGGGCACCGCCGCGGACCTGGAGCCGACACCCACCGAGGGTGAGGCTGTCCCCACGGACGAGGTCGCCATTGAAGGCGAGGTTACCGGCGAGGAGGCCGTTGGCGAGGAGGCCACCGACGAGGAGGCGACCCCCAAGCCCGACCCGGTTCCCGGTGACATCGGCAACACAATCGGAGGTCTGTCGGGCGGGTTCCGCACCGTGACCACCGACATCGGCCGGGCGCACAGCTTCCGCATCGGCCTGTACACTCAGTTCTTCAAGTCGGACGACTTCCTTGTGGACCAGGACACGAACACCCGGTTCATGGGGAACCTGGTGCTCAACTACACGCCCTGGAAGTACCTGGAGATCGCGCTTGGCATCCAGAGCCAGGCCAACACCAACGAGCGCCCCGCCGAGCCGAACCGGCTGGACCAGGAGCTGATCCTGGCGTTGGGCGACTTCAACATCGGCCTCAAGGGTAAGTACGACATCGCCGACTACTTCGGTATCGGCCTCAACATGAACCTCACCTTCCTTAACTCGGTGGGTGGCGTCTCCCCCGACGGCGACTCCACCAGCTTCTTTATCGGGGCCATCGGCTCCCTTAATCTGGATCCACTGGCCAACTTCCCGCTTCGCTTCCACCTCAACTTCGGCTACCAGCTCGACCAGTCCGACAACCTCGCTGAGTTTGACGCCAGCTACAGCCTGGCCAGCCTCCAGGTGGAGAAGTTCGCCCTGGGCATGAACCACAACCGGCTGAAGTTGAAGATCGCCATGGACCTGCCCCTGCGCCGCTGGACCGGTTTCGGCCTCACCCCGATCATTGAAATGAACGCCGACTTCGCCGTTGGCCTGTCCGACGCCGACTTCGACAACCCGCGCTTCATCTCGGGCACCAAGCCAGTGCTCACCGACGAGGACATCGAGGGCACCGTCACCTCCTGGATGACCATCGGCGCCAGGGTGAACCCCATCGCGGGCCTGCTGGTCAACCTGGCCTTCGACATCGGCCTGTCCAGCCCGGGCTACGGCTTCGGCCCCCCCGTGGTGCCCTGGCAGTTCATCTTCGGTCTGGGCTACGCGGTGGACACCACCGACCGGGTCAAGATCGTGGAGAAGGAGAAGGTCGTCGAGAAGACTGTTGAGGTGGCGCCCAAGCTGGGCAAGGCGCGCGGCCGCGTGCTCAACGCCAACACCCTGGAGCCCGTCGAGGGCGCCGTGGTCACCTTCCCGGGCCGCGACCTCACCGGCCTGTACACCGATCCTGACGGCACCTTCCTGACCTACGAGATGACCCCGGGCACGGTGAACATCATGGTGCGCCACGAGAAGTACGAGGCGGCCAGGGTCACCGTGGAGCTGGTGGCAGAGCAGACCACCAACGTGGATGTGAAGCTGATCCCGGCCGTGCCTCCCGTGGGCACCCTCACCGGCAAGCTCACCAACGCCAGGGGCAGGGCTGTCAGCTCCAAGATCAGCCTGACCGGCGTGGAGAACCGCGAAATGGCCACCCTGGCTGGCGGCGAGTTCACCGCCGAGGTCAAGCCGGGCGCCTACACCGCCATCGTGCGGGCCAAGGGCTACTTCACCCAGTCGTCCAAGCTCACCGTGGAGGGCGGCGCCACCACCCGCCTGGATCTGGTCCTGCAGAAGAGGAAGAAGCTGGCCCGCCTCAAGGGCGACAACATCGTGATCCGGCAGAAGATCCACTTCGCCACGGGCACCGCCGAGATAAAGGAAGACTCCAGCCAGGTGCTCGACGCCCTGGTGGACGTCCTTCTCAACTACATGAACATCACCAAGGTCGAGATCCAGGGCCACACCGACAACCGCGGCAAGCTGAGCTTCAACATGGAGCTGAGCGAGTCCCGGGCCAGGGCCGTGCGTGACTACCTGATCCGCAAGGGCGTGGCGGGCAGCCGGCTCATCTCCAAGGGGTTCGGCCCCACCAGGCCCAAGCGCCCGAACATCACCAAGCGCAACCGGGCCATGAACCGGCGGGTGGAGTTCCTGATTCTGGAGAAGAAGTAGGTTAACGCGCCCGCCAGGGCTTGGAGCCCTGGCAGGCCCGTTGCGAGCCTTCGGCTCGCTCTGCCCTTTCGCCTGGCGTCGCCAGGCTGTGGCCGGGGCCGCGACCGCGCCCCCGGCGGATCCTGAACAGATACTAGGTAGATTTCAGATTGAGGAGAGTTGCGTAAAAACTATTTGGGAACGCAGAACTTTACGTGGGGCTCGGAGGTATTGGGCGCCCAGCAGGCGTAGTCCGTTTCGTTGGGGCACTTGTAGGTCACGCCCTGGTAGGCGCAGTACCAGCCGCAGGCGTATGAGGTGGTGCCGCTGGAGGCCTTGTAGCTGAACTTGCACTCAGAGGCGTAGGGGCCGGGCGCCGGGTGGGGGCAGGTGGTGCCCGGGGTGCATGTCATCAGGCACATGCCCCAGGTGCTGCTCTTGGGGCCGAAGAGGCACTTCTCGTTGGTGTTGGTGCAGTCCTTGTCGCTCTTGCACCGCTTGCCGGAGTTGGGGCCGGAGTACTGCCCCACATCAGCCGAGGTGGAGGTGTCGGGGGTGCCCGTATCTTTCTTGACCACCTTGGCGTCGGCCGTTCCGTTTCCCTTGTCAGAGTCGTCGCTGCAGCCGGAGGCAGCGGCCAGGGTCAGGGCCAGGGCCGCCGCTGCGCAAGTGGTCGAAAGTTTTATCATCATCTCGGAATTCTCCTTGGCTGGGCCATGTTTTTACCATCGGCTCGTCCGGAGTGTCACGGAAAAGCTCCCCGTTGAGCGGCTCAGGATTCTCCTTGAACAACGCAGTTGATTGCGTTTATCTTGCTGGTCTCAAAAATAGCAACTGCAATAGTGGGCAACAGGAGGAACAACAAATGCTTAGGAAAGTGGCTCTTATAGGGTGTTTTGCTGGCGCGATAATCTTCGCGATGGCGTGCAGTGGCAGTTCGGGTTCCAAGAAGAGCCCCCCCAAGGACAGCGGCGTGTTCACCCTGGACGGCAACAAGCCCCCCAAGAAGGACACCGGCGGCGGCGGCAAGAAGGACACCGGCGGCGGCGGCAAGAAGGACAAGGGCACAACCACCCAGATCAAGGACTGCACCGACATCGCCAACTGCGTGAGCAAGTGCTCCTCGGGCGACCAGACCTGCATGCAGAAATGCATCAGCGCCGCGCCCGCCAAGGCGCAGACGCTCTTCAAGAACTACTCCACCTGCCTCCAAACAGCCGCCAAGGGCACATGCGCCACCCCATGCGCCAAGCCGAGCGATGCCAAGTGCACCAGCTGCCTGAAGACCGCATGCAAGAAGCAGATCGACGCTTGCAATGGCACGGGCGGCCCGCCCACCGCTGGCTTCGGCGCCAAGTGTACCCCCGGCAAGACCGGCGAGTGCAAGAGCGGCCTGGAGTGCGTGGGCCTCACGGCGGGCAAGGGCTGGTGCACCAAGACCTGCACCAACGCAGGCAAGGCATGCAACAACGCGCCCACCGGCACCGCGGCCTACTGCGCGGTGAAGAACAAGGACGGCACCAAGTACTGGTGCGCCTTTGTTTGCAAGATCAAGACCTCAACCTGGAAATGCCCCCCCGACCTCAAGTGCGGCACGGTTTCCAACCAGCAGGCCTTCTGCGAGCCCAAATAGCTCCTTGCTTCATGCAGTAGCCCTCCGCAGTATCCCGTAGCTCCCTTCCTTTATTGACGGATCCGATCACGATTACGTTTACGTCTACGTGGATGTGGACGTGGACGTGGACGTCTTCGTAATCGAGCTTTTAACTAAAGGGAGAGGCTTACTTCAGCGGCTTACAAACGGCGGTGCCTTGAGAGTTGGCCTTGTCGCACTGGAGCTTGGGGGGGCAGGAGAAGACGCCCTTGGAGGACTTGCAGTAGAAGCCGCAGTACTTGGTGCCCGGGCTGGCGTCGCTGCCGCCGCCGGCGTCGATGAAGCAGCCGGCCATCATGCCGTTGGGCACGTTGTAACACTCGCTGCCCGCGTCGGAGCACTTTCGGCTGCAGAAGCCCTTGCCCGAGATGCTGCCGGTGAGGGCGATGCAGTGCAGGTCGTACCCGTCCTTGTCCTTGACCGTGCACTTCTCGCCCAGGTTGGTGCAGACGGTGCCGAACGGCTCGTCCGGCCGGGGGGCGGTGTCGGGCAACATCCCCTTGTCCGCCTCCTCCTTGTCACCGCCGCCTCCGCTGCAGCTCAGCGCGCCCGGGGCCACGAGTCCCAGCGCCAGGATAATGCTCAGGAAAATTCTAGGACTGCTCCGCATGGATCCTCCTCGTCGAGTACGTGGCTATTGTATCCCATGGATGGCGGAGATTTGACAAGCGGGTGCCTACATCTCGTTTGC
This sequence comes from uncultured Kofleriaceae bacterium, assembly GCA_964497805.1. Taxonomy (GTDB): domain Bacteria; phylum Myxococcota_A; class Polyangia; family CAZCFB01; genus CAZCFB01. The sequence continues at coordinate 7,652 of CAZCFB010000027.1, read as the reverse complement.
CGGTGCCGAGAGGACCGTGATAGCTTGCCAGCCCTGATGCAGCTCACCATGCCCGACAAGATGACGCGGCCGCCGGTGGAGCCGGGGCAACGCGCGCTCACCGTGGCGAGCGTATTGATGGTCGCGGCCCTTTTCGGGAGCGCCGCTCTGCTCTACCGTCTCTCCCTCTCCAGCGACAGCACCATCCCGGGGTTGCGCCTGGGAGAGGCAGACGTTGGGGGCAAGGCCGGGGCGAAGCTCGAGGCGGCCATCAAGGCCGAGGCGGCGGCCTTCTCCGGGCGCAAGGTTAAGCTCACCGCGGGGGCCGGGCAGCTCATCACCACCCGGGCGGCGCTGGGGATCCAGGTGGACACGGCCCTGACCCGTGACCGTCTGCTCGGGCTGGGCCGCAGCGGGAGCTTCATCGCCGACCTGGGCCAACGAGTGCGGGCGCGGCGCGGGCGGTTGCGCGAGAACCTGGCCGTCTCCCTGGACCGTGACCGGGCCCTGGCCTACTTCACCGAACTCAAGGAGCGGCTGGATCGTCACCCGGTGCCGCCCAAGCTGGACCTGGAGCGGCAGCAGGTCAAGGCTGGCCGCCCTGGCCTGCTCCTGCGGGTTTACGACTGCCTGGCTGCGGCCGAGCTGGCCCTGCGCAGTGGCGCGGATGAGGTCCCCCTGGCGGTGACGGTGTTGCCGCCGGGCGGCAAGAAGAAGGCGGCCAACCTCTCGGGGCTGGACATCAGCAATGTGCTGGCCCACTTCTCAACCGCGTACAGCCTCAAGCAGAAGGACAAGGACCGCGGCTTCAACCTGAAGGTGGGCGCGGGCAAGCTTGACGGCTTCATCCTCGGCCCGGGCGAGACCTTCTCGTACAACGATGTGGTGGGGCCGCGCACCAAGGCAGAGGGGTACCGTATGGCGCCGGTGCTGAGCGACGGAGAGGTGGTGGACGGCATGGCGGGCGGCTCGTGCCAGCTCTCCAGCACGCTCTTCGCGGCCTCCTTCTTCGCCGGCCTGGAGCTGTCGCGCTCGCGGCCTCACACGCGCCCCAGCTCCTATATCAAGATGGGCCTGGACGCCACGGTGGTCTATCCCAGCGTGGACATGGTGCTCAAGAACCCATACCCCTTTCCGGTTGTGTTCCACTTCTCGGTGAACCAGGGCAAGGTCAGGGTGCGCATCCTGGGTAAGGAGCGCCCCTGGAGCAAGGTGGTGTTCGAGCGGGTGGTGAAGGAGACGTTGCCCTTCAAGGAGGTGATCCGAGAGGACAGCAACATCCCGGCCGGACGCTCGGTGGTCAGCCAGCGCGGGGTAAACGGCTACAAGCTGGTGCGGCGGCGGATCATGTTCAAGGACAAGGGCAAGGAGCCAGCCAGGAGCGAGAGCCGCGAGCTCAGGTACCCGCCCACCACGAAGTACATCCGCAAGGGCACTGGCCCGGCCAACTCGGAGTGGGAGCCCCCCGACGAGAAGAAGCCGTTCGGCGACGTGCCGCCCAAGTTCACCATGGAGCGGTAGGAGGCCAAAGGCCTCCTCCATTTGCCTTTGCGCTTGCCTTTGCCCTCCTTACCCTGGGCCCTTACGCCAGTTCCCCGCCCACGCCGCCCTCTTCCACCCGCTCCAGCCGGGCCTCCACCACCTCTCCTCGTAGCTCCGCGGGGCCCTTGAACCGCACCCTCAGGTAGTTGTCGGTCATGCCCGTGAGGCGGCCGTCCGGCGCGGGCTTGCCCTCAACCACCACCGGACGTACCTGGCCCAGTTGGGTCTCCGTGAACGCGGCGAGCTTCTTCGCTCCGGCCTGACGCAGCGCCCGGGCGCGCTCCTTGGCCACGGCCTTGCTCACCTGCCCGGGCATGTCCGCCGCTGGCGTGCCGGACCGCCGGCTGAAGGGGAACACATGCAGGTGGGTCAACGGGGAGCGCTCCACAAGGCGGAGGCTGCCCAGGAAGGCCTCCTCGTCCTCGCCGGGGAAGCCGGCCATCAGGTCGGTGCCGAGGGCGAGATCCGGCGAGGCGCCGCGGAGCCTGAGCAGCAGGTCTTCCACCTGGGCCAGCCGATATGGGCGCCCCATGGCCTCCAGGATCCGGTCGTGGCCGCTCTGGATTGGGATATGGAGGTGCGGGCAGAGTTCCGGCCCTTGGCCGCCCAGGATCAACGCCTGAATCCCCTGCGTCACCTCAAGTGGTTCGATGGAGCTCAGCCGTAACCGGGGACCGCCGGCGGATCGGGAGCGGAGAAATGCCTCCAGGCTGGTGGGGGGGGAGAGGTCCTGACCGTAGCAGCCCAGGTGGATGCCGGTGAGCACCACCTCCGCGTACCTCTGCGCGGCCAGACGGTCCAGGTCAGCGCGCACCTGCTCTGGCGGCACGCTCGTCCCCTTGCCCCGCGCGGTGGGGACGATGCAGTAGGAGCAGGAACAATCGCACCCGTCCTGGATCTTGAGCACCGCCCTGTCCTTCCCTCTCTGGTCCTGAGCCTGGATCTGGTCCCGGGCCTGATGAGCCCACGCGTCCGGTTCGATGGATCCCGCGTACGCCACCAGCTGATCATGCCCCGCAAGGGTGAAGGCCCGGTCCACGCCGAGCTTCTCCAGCGCGCCCTGGTCCAGCACAGCGGCCATACACCCGCTGAGCACCACCCGAGCCCCCGGGTTGGTTCGCCGCGCCCGGTTGATGAGCTGGCGGGACTGCCGATCCGCCGTGGCGGTGACCGTGCAGGAGTTGATGATGTACAGGTCCGCCTTCTCCCTGAACGGGACCTCGGTGGCCAATGCCCCCAGGCTGGCCATGAGAGCCTCCCCGTCCGCGCGGTTGACCTTGCAGCCCAGCGTTGTGATGGCGACCCGGATCATGGGGCCTGGTTATAGCTCATCTTGGTCGGCGGAGGGGCCCAGAAATGTATAAAGAGAGAGGGTCTGACCCTCTCTCTTTATACAGGGGCTCAGAAATGTGTGACGGATTGTCACGGCCCGAGACATGGATGTCATTGTGATTTTGGTAGGAACTGGAGACAGGAGGTGGGTATTGTGTGAATCCAAAAATAACGTATGTTTGCATGCGGTTTGGCGTGAAGTCTTTATGGAGGACTTCAGTAAAAGCCCACAAGGTCCCGGTCCTCGAGGCGTTTCCAGGCCGTTACTTTTTTAACGACGCCCTGTCTTGGATGTCAGATGGGGCTGCGCGTCATTTTATCGATGTCCTGTAATATCAGGGCGTTATGGCCTGCCCTGTCCCCTCTGGACTCGGCACGCTAATTGCTCATTGTCGGGCCAATGCATTCAATCAAGGCAGCAGAGAACCACCCCCAGCACCCTGGAGGTCCGCCCACACCGGGGCAGCCAGGTGCATGTTATGGCCGAGAGGGGGACCTGGAGCAGATCCAGGGCCTCCTGGAAAGGTCAGGAAAGGGGCAGGACGGGGCCTCACTCGTCCTCCTCTCCGGTCCGGCCGGAATCGGCAAGTCCACGCTCCTGTCCGCGGCAAGGCAACGTTTTCAGGCCACGGATACGCTGGTGTTGGAGGGCTGGTGCTCTCCGGGCAAGCCGACCCACGCGCCGATCCTCCAGGTGGCCCATACAGCCCTGGACGTCCTCCACCGGTCCTCTTCCTCACGCCATGATCCCGATGAAAAGTCCCTCCTGAAGCAGCTGCGGCAGAGCCTGGAGACCCTCCAGGGACAGCCGGAAGGACGGCCGCTGCCCAACACCGAGCTGAGCCCAGAAGCCAGGAGGATAAACCTCTTTGAGCAGCTGGCTCGCCTTCTCCAGATTCTGAGCGAGCGCCGGCCTCTGGTGGTCATAGTCCATGACCTGGACCACGCGGATCCGGGAACCCTGGAGCTGGTCCGCTTCCTCGGCTCCGTGCTCGCGCCCACCGCGGCCCTTTGCCCCGCGCGCCCCTTCCAGGGCCTCCTTCTGTTGAGCTGCGCCGAGCCCCCTGCCCCGCTTCAGGACCGAATCTGGGCTGAACAAGTTCAGCTCGTGACCATGAAGCTCAGCGGCCTCTCCGCCGAAGCCGTGCAGCGTTACCTCGCCTCAGGTGAGGTCGTGACCCGTGCCCTGGAGGCAACAGGCGGCAACCCGCGCCTGCTCCAGGACCTGATCCGTGGGGCCGCCGGGAGGCTCTCCAGCGCGCCCACCCTGGACCAGGAGCTGGCCAGCGAGCCGGACGCCCTGGCTGTGGCCAGGTTGCTGGCCGTGGCGGGCAGGCCCCTGGCGGGTTCATCCCTGGGCGAGCTGGCCCACCTGAACCAGGCCGACCTCTCCAGGGCAGTGGCCAGCCTCGCTTCTCGCGGGGTCGTGGCCAAGAGCTATGACGACGGGGAGCTGCTGTTGGCGTTTGCGCAGGCCAGCGAACAGACCGCGATCTACGGCCAGATCCCGCCGACCCAGCGCCAGGCACTCCACCTGCGCATGGGCGAGTACCTGCACCGGGGGGAGGCCCTGGAGCTGGAGACATGCGCCGAGCACCTGCTTCGTGGCGGCGCTGGAGCCCGCGCGGTTACAGCGACCCTCAAGGCCGGCGAGCGGCTGGAGATCGCCCTCTCATTCACCAGGGCCGCCGAGCTGTACGAGCAGGCCCTGCCTCTTTGCCAGGATCAGGCTCAGCGCGAGACCCTGCTGGACAAGCTGGTCTCATTGCTGGAGATGACCGGCGAGCTGGAGCGGGCGCTGGCCCGGGCTGAGGAGCTACAGGCCGCGCGTCCGGACGACGCCGAGGTCGGCCTCCGGGTCGCCAGGATCCAGCTCCTGCGTGATGACTTTGAGGCGGCGGACCGCGCGCTGGGCCGGGTCGAGGCCATGGTTGAGGCGCGGCCGCGGTTTGATGCCCGCCTCCAGTGCCGGGCCATGTCCCGGCGGGCGGAGATCCAGCTGTCCCGCGGCGACGCGAGCGGGGCCCTGGATACAGCCGTGACCGCGCTTGCCGCTTGCCCCGGTAGTGCTCAGGGCGAGGTGGACCCTCTGCGAATCCACCTGCTCAACACCGTGGGCAAGCTCCGGCAGGCCCTGGGGCAGGACGAGGCTGCCCGGCGGGACCTGGAGCAGGCGCTGACCCTGGCCCGCGAGGCCGGCAGGGTGGACCACGAGCTCCGCGCCATGGGCCTGTTGGGCCAGCTGGAGATGTCTGGCGGGGCCTACGCCGCGGCGGAGTCGTGGTATCAGCAGGCGCGAGCGCTGGCTCGACAGGTGGGAGAGCACAGGCTGCTTGGTGTCTACCTGCAGCACCTTGGCGTGCTGGCCGAGCGGCGCCGGGATCTCGGCGCTGCCCTGGACCATTACCAGCAGGCCGTGGGGGCATTCAAGCGGGTGGGCCACCGCGCTTACCTGGCGTGGGTGGCGGTGGATCTGGGCAAGCTTTACCTGGACCTGGGCGACGTGGAGCGTGCCCGGGCCATGCTGGAGCTGTCCAGGCGCCTCACTTCCGAAGAGCGGCCTGAGGCGGCGTCCATGAACCTGGACCTGCTGGCTGGCCGCATCGCCATGCGGGAGCTGCGCCTGGCCGAGGCCCGGACCTGCTTCCAACGCGCGCGGTCCCGTGCCGCTGCGTCAGACCAGCCGGATCGCCAGCGCCGCTGCGCCCTGGCCCTGGCAGAGCTGGAGCTGCAGCACGGAGAGCCCGGCCAGGCCCTGGCCATCCTGGACGGCGACGGGAGCATGCCGGAGGCGGGCAGCCAGCTGGCTGACGCCCTGACCATCAAGGTTCAGGCCGAGCTTCGCCTGGGCAAGCTGGAGGAGGCGGAGACCCACCTGGTTTCCCTGGTTGAGGTGGCAGAGGCCACCGACGATCGTGAGGCGTCATGGCAGGCGCCCTACCTGTTGGCCTGGCTGCGGGGTGAGCAGGGCCAGACCGCCGAGCGGAGGCGCCTGCTGGTTCAGGCAGCCCGCCGTGAGGCCCGCGCCCTGGACGGGATCCCGGAGCACCTGCAGCAGAGCCTGGCTGACCAGCCTCTGCGCGCGGCCCTGCGCCGGGAGCTGGCCGCGGCGGCCGTGGAGGCGCCGTCCCCGTCGGATATCAACGGGAACAGCGGCGCCGCCAGGTCACGGGACAACGACCCCGCCCATGCGGGACCCGAGGCCGGGGCCATCTTCGAGCAGATAATCGGCGAACACCCGAAGCTGCTCCGGGTGCTGCGGCATGTGGAGCGGGTGGGCCCAACCAACACCACCGTGCTCATCCGCGGTGAGAGCGGTACCGGCAAGGAGCTCATCGCCCGGGCCATACACCGCACCAGCGCGCGGGCGGACCGGCCCATGGTGGCGGTCAACTGCGGCGCCCTGGTGGAGAGCCTGCTCCTGAGTGAGCTCTTCGGACACGAGAAGGGCGCCTTCACCGGGGCGGCCCAGCGCCACAAGGGCCGCTTCGAGGTCGCGGACGGGGGCACCATCTTCCTCGACGAGATCGGCGACGTCTCCCCCCGAACCCAGGCGGCTCTGCTGCGGGTTCTGCAGGAGCGGGAGGTGTCCCGCGTAGGCGGTGTCCAGCCCATCAAGGTGGACGTACGGGTCATCTGCGCCACCAACCGGGACCTGGAGGCGATGGTCGCCCGCGGTGAGTTCCGCGAGGACCTGTACTACCGGCTGCGTGGGGTACAGCTCCGCCTGCCGGCCCTGCGCGAGCGGGCCGCGGACATCCCGACCCTGGCCAGGCACTTCCTCGCCGAGGCCGCGGAGGGGCTGGACCGGCCGCCGGTGAGCTTCACCGCCCCCGCCATTGACCTGCTCGGGCGTTGCGCCTGGCCGGGCAATATCCGGGAGCTGAAGAACGTGGTGCGCAGCGCCCTCCTCCTCTCCGACGGCGAACACCTGGACGTGGAGGATCTGGCCGAGTACCCGGAGCTGGCTACGTTGCTGGTGCATCAGGAGTCGGCCATGGCCGGCGAGGAGGCCCCGGACGCGCCACCCGACGAAGGGGCGGCCAGCGCAAGCTACTACCAGCAGGTGCTCAGCTCGGGGCTGAGTCTGAGGGAGTTCAAGCAGAGGGTGGAGCTTCAGTGCATCGAGGCCGCCCTCACCGAGACGGGCGGGAACATCACCCGGGCGGCCAAGCTGCTCGGGATCAAGCGCCCCAGGCTGTCACAGATAATCAAGGAGCACGGGCTCGCACTTAACTAGAGCCCGGACAGGAGTTCACCATGCGTATTCGGAATTCATTCTTCCTCATCCTGGCCACGGCGCTCATGGCCGCGGCGTGCGGCGGCGTCGAACCTGCGTCCACCGTCCAGGGGGACGAAGCGCCCCTCCAGGTGGCGCCCTTGACCGTGCTCGAGCTGGATCTTCCCGGCTGCGCTTGCGGCGGGGAGACCCTCTCTGGCACGGTGCAGGTGCAGGCTGATGACGACGTGCTCCAGCACCCCACCGACGACAAGCTGCGAGTGGTGGCCCGGGGCGGCGCCTTCATCTGTGTTGGGATCAAGATGAACGCCTTCCTCGGCCTCGACGTGGATCCTGGCCAGGGCGGCGGCGGCGGCTCACATGTGCGGGCAGGCCCCTCCGGGGGCGACGGCAGCGGCGGTCTGGTTTCGGACGATCCGATCCCAATCATCAACGAGTTTCAGGGTAAAGTGACGGAGAACTCAGACTCCCAATAAACCCTGGACCTGCGAACCACTGTCGCTCCGCTGGGGGGGGGGGGGGGGGGGGGGGGGGGGGGGGGGGGGGGGGGGGGGGGGGG
>CAZCFB010000026.1:15227-47163 GCA_964497805.1 uncultured Kofleriaceae bacterium | reverse complement strand
CTGGCCGGGGTGAGCCTGGCCCAGGAGGAGCTGAACCAGGCCCGCTACTACCTCACCGCGGATCTGGGCCGGCAGGGCGCCGAGCCTGACTCCTGCGCCACCCACCCGGTGAACCAGTGGGGAGGAGGGTCCGATGACCGCGACCGATAAGCGGGACGTCCTGGTCATCGGCGGAGGGGCTGCCGGGTGCGCGGCCGGTCTGGCGGCCGCGGCCAGCGGGGCGAAGGTGAGCGTGGTGCGCGCCGCGCTGGGCGCCACCGCCCTGTCGTCGGGGGCCGTGGACCTGGCGGCGGATCCAGCCGAGATCCCCGGCCTGCCAGCGACGGACATCACCCTGGAGCAGGCCTACCGCCGCTGCCGCGCCGCCCAGCCGCGGCATCCCCTGTCTGTGGCCGGCGTGAGCGCGGGCCGGGCGGGATCCGTTCTGGCTGGCCTGGCCCAGGAGCTGCCCTGCCTGGAGGCCCGCCCCATGGACGCCGCGCTCCTGCGCCTCCCCACGGACATGGGCACCCTCAAGACCACCGCCATGGCCTCCCCCTGGGCCGCCGGCGCGGACCTGGCCGGGCTCGCCGGCGCCACCGTGGGCGTTGTGGGTCTGGCTGGACACCCTGGCCACGCCGCCGGACCACGCTGCCGCCTGCTGCGCACGCTGGCCACCCGGGCCGGCGTGGAGCTGGAGGCGCTCCCCGTGGAGGTCCCCCTGCTCCGCTACCTGGGCGAGGAGCTGGCAGGGCCCGCTGACCTGGCGGCGATGCTCGAGCGGCCGGCCTCCCTGGACCGCTTGGCCGGGGACCTGGAGCGCCAGGCAGGCCAGGCGCGGCTGACCCACCTGCTGCTCCCTCCTGTGATGGGACTGCACGGCTGGGCGGAGGTGAGGCGTCAGGTGGGCCAGATCCGCCCCGCCGCCGAGCTGCTCGCGGGGCCTCCATCGGTCCCCGGGCTGAGGCTTCAGGGGGCGCTGGACAGCGCCCTGGCGCGCCACCGGGTCACCCTGGTTCATGGCAAGGCTGCCCGTCTCACCGGCGCCGGTTCGCGGCTCGAGGCAGTGGAGCTCACCGACGGGCGCCAGCTTCGTGGCGAGGCGTTTGTGCTGGCCACGGGCAAGTTCATCGGCGGAGGACTCGAGCACGCGGACGGGGTGCTGGGCGAACCGCTGGCGGGGTTGCCGGTGTGGGCCGGGCGCCGCGGCCCGGGCCTCACAGCCCCGGGCAAGTTCATGGCCCGGGAGGCGCCGGGCCCGCACCCTCTCCTCTCGGCCGGGCTGCGCTTTGATCCCGCCCTGCGGCCCCTGGACCGGAGCGGGCGCCCGGCCTGGCAGAACCTCCACGGCGCCGGCAGCGTGCTGGGCAGGTACGACTACATCATGGGCCGGGACGGTCTGGGCACCGCCCTGATCACCGGCCACCTGGCCGGTCAGGCCGCGGCGGGGGGGAAGCGCCGGGCGTTTGGCGCCAGGCAACAGCCGAAGGCGAAACAACCTGGCGAGCCAGGAGCTCGCAACGAATCCGGCGGGGCCCAAAAAGGGAAGCCCAACGCCCTCAATGCTCCAGACGGGGCCCCGGAGGATTCGTTATGAGCAAGTTGCTCTCATGGATCAACCTGGCATACCGCTTCAACCTGCACATGGTGAAGAAGCCCTTCGTCTCCGAGGACAAGGGCAAGGCGCTCTTCCTGGACAACTACCGGGCGGATCACATCTTCCCCCTCACCGAGGAGCTCCGCCGCCGCCTGCCCGAGCTCTCCCGCTGCATCAGCTGCGGTCTGTGTGACACCGTGTGCCCCAACCTACGCCCCGAGCGACGGCACCTGTTCAACGGCCCGGCCGAGCTGGCCTCTTGCCACACCCGCGGCCTCCCTGACTACCACTTGCTCGGCTCAAGCCTGGAGAACTGGCGCACATGCGGCGAGTGCATGGCGTGCGAGGAGGTCTGCCCCACCGGCATGCCCCTCAAGGAGCTGGCCCGGCTGGTACAGGAGATTATTGAGATTCAGGCAGGTCACCAATCGCCATGAAACAAACGGCCGCCGAGGTCATCCTCCTGGGGGCCGCCTGCCTGGTTGCAGTCTCTGGCATCTGGGGCCAGGCCCCAGGCCTGGGCGTCGACGCCGCGGGCACCTACTGGTTCTACGCCTGGATCAAGCACTCGGTTCTCGAGGGCGTGAGCCCCTTCTGGACCAACCGGTTCTTCTACCCCGAGGGCATGGACGTGGTGGCCACCACCGGGTTCAACTTCGTGGACGCGTACCTCTCGGTGCCGTTCCAGATCCTCTTCGGGTTCCCCCACTACTTGACCCCCTTCCTGGTGGTCATCTTCATGGGCAACGCCCTGGCCATTCGCGCCCTGCTCCGCACCGTGGGGTGCTCGCGAATCGCGGCCCTGGCTGCCGGCCTGGTTGTGGCCCTGCACCCGTACATCATCTTCGAGGTCAACAACGGGCGGCTCACCCAGGCCCTGCTCTGGTTCTGGCCCCTCGCCCTGCGCGAGCTCCACCTCATGCGACAGGACCGTCGCTGGCGGCGCCCGGTGCTGGCCGGGCTGTTCATCGCGCTCCAGGCCTGGACCTACTGGTTCACCGCCCACTTCCTGATCCTCGTGGGGCTCGCCGCCCTGCTGATGGTGGGGTGGCGCATGGACCGGCCCTGGTGGGCGCGGCTGACCCTTGCCGGGCTCGTCAGCCTGGCCGTGACCGCCCCCGGGATCCTGATCATGGCCTACAAGGCTGGCCAGGGCATTGTCCCCGGGATGAGCGGCGACAGCGAGGACATGGGCTTCTCCTCGCGTCAGATCATGACCCACGCCTGGTGGTTCCTTAGCCCGGGCAGCGGCATCTTCAAGATTACCTTGCCCACCCTGATCACCACCTTCGGGGTGATCCTCCTTAGCCGAGGCCGGATCCTCCTCGGGCTCACCGCGACCCTGGCCCTGTTCTTCGCCGCCGGCCCCCAGCAGATCGTGGGCGGGATCCTGATCCAGAACCCCCTCTGGCAGGCCGCGGAGGCCCTGCTTCCGGGGTTCTCCAGGTTCCTCTTCCCCTACAGGATCTGGTCCGTGCTGGCCATCACCAGCGCGGCAGCCCTGGCACTCCTGCTGGACCGGTGGTTTGCCCGCCCGGCCCTCCGCGCCGCGGCGGCCCTCTTCCTTGTCCTGATGATCATTTGGCCTTTCCAGCCTGGCCGCGGCATCGTGCATGGAAACGAGGTGCCCCTGCCCGCCTACATCAAGGCGGTGCGCGACGCCCCTGGCCTGGTGCTGGACCTCCCCTTCCCCTGCGTGGAGGAGGCCATCTACCTGCAGCCGCTGCACGGCCAACCACTGGTCACCGGCATGAGCCAACGCCTGCACGAATACCGCCCTGCCGGCCTGCTCGGGCGCCTGCGTGACGATCCATTCATCGCCGACATAATGCTGGCCTCCAGAGGGATCCATCACCGGATCTGGTCTGAAGACAAGAAGCGGAAGCCGGGGCGGCCCAAGATCCGCTGGATCGTGCTCCACCTGGGCCTCTACAGGCGCTCACAGGAAGCTCAGATCTGCCTGTACAACGGCCAGGGGCCGCCGAACCCACGGGCAATGCTGGACGCGCGGCTGGTCATGGAGGATCGCCTGGGCAAGCCCACGGTGGCGGACCAACACGTGGTGGCATGGGACCTCTGGAGAATTGACCCGGGCTGGTACGGGGAGTGAGCTCAGTTGGCCTGGCCGAGATCCGCCGCGCCGGCCACCCACACCTCGATGCTCTTGGGCGCGTAGTCCGGGTCCTGGGAGATGTTCAGGATCTCCAGGTGGAACATGTCCGCGGTGTGGCTGATGGCGTTGAGCCCGTCGGAGAAGGCGGCGTACTCCAGGCCGTCCAGGGGGACCTCCACGGAGAGCTCGACGTTGTCCTCCTCGTCGAGGCTGAACTTGGCCATGCGCACGATGTAGTTGAGCCGGAGCAGGTGGGTGTGCAGGTTCTGCCGGCACGCCTCCTCCTCGGGAGCGTTGACCATGGGGGAGATGGTGAACACCAGGAAGTGGTCGGTGAGGTAGACGAAGATGGGGAAGTTGCTGGTCTTGGCCCGGAAGGCCGTGTACCAGGTGTTGGTCTCCTCCTCGAACTCGTACTCCCACCCAAACCGGTCGAAGAACTGGTGGATCTTTTCGATGATGCCGTTCATCTGCCACTCCATCCCAATTGCCCCACACCATGGGCCGCGGGGCGCAAGAGGGCATACATAGCCGATGGCGGGCCGACTTTCAATGGCCCCCTTGCGAGGCCACTGGTTCTTGGGGGATGATGCCCCCGCACTGAACAGCACTGAATTAGGGAGAAAAGATGAGCGCCTTCGACCTGTACAACCCCACCGAGATCCACCAGGCGATCCGTGACACCGTGCGCCAGTTCGGCCAGAACGAGCTTGAGCCGCAGGCCATGGAGTACGACGAGCAGGAGAAGTTCAACGAGCCGCTCTTCCGCCGGCTCGGCAGCGAGCTGAACCTGTTCGGCATCACGGTGCCCGAGGAGGAGGGGGGCGTGGGCATGGACGCGGTGGCCTCGGCCATCGTGTGCGAGGAGCTCAGCCGGTTCGACCCGGGCTTCGGGCTCTCCTACCTGGCCCACGAGATCCTGTTCGTGAACAACTTCTACCACTCCGCCAACGATGAGCAGCGGGAGCGCTGGCTGGAGGGGGTGCTCGACGGGTCGCGCATCTCGGGTATGGCCATGACCGAGCCCGAGGCCGGCACCGATGTGCTGGGCATGAAGACCCTGGCCGAGAAGAAGGGCGACAAGTACATCCTCAACGGCACCAAGCAGTTCATCACCAACGGCGGGCCTGGCGAGATCTTCCTGGTCTACGCCAAGCTGGATCGCGGGGCCAGGCCGGTCACCGCCTTCATCGTGGAGAGCCACTACCCGGGCTTCTCGGTGAGCGCCAAGGAGAAGAAGATGGGTATGCGCGCCTCGCCCACCACCCAGCTGGTGTTCGAGGAGTGCGAGGTGCCGGCCCACTGCCTGCTCGGCGAGGAGGACGGCGCCATGGTGCACATGATGCGCAACCTTGAGATCGAGCGGGTGGGCCTGGCCGCACAGTCCATCGGCATCGCCATGCGCTGCCTGGATGAGATGTCCCGCTACGCGGTGAGCGAGCGCAAGGCCTTCGGCAAGCCGCTGATCAAGTTCGGCCAGATCCAGCAGATGGTGGCCAACTCCCACGCCGAGACCCTGGCCGCCCGCGCCCTGGTGTACGACACGGCCCAGAGGATCCACCCGGGCGAGCGCAACAGCCTGGAGGCAGCCTCCGCCAAGCTGGTGGCAACGGTCACCGCCGAGCGCGTGGCCCGCGCCGCCATCCAGGTGCTGGGCGGCTACGGCTACACCCGCGAGTATCCGGTGGAGCGCCTGCTGCGCGACGCCATCCTCCTCTCCATCGGCGGCGGCACAGTTGAGGCCATGCAGAAGAACATCGCCGCGGACCTGAGCCGCGTCTTCGGGTAAATGCCAGTGGGCGGCGACTCCTCAACCCACGCCTTCCGCTGCCCCAATTGCCGGGGGGAGATGTCCTTCGACGCGGGCGACCAGGGCATGGTCTGCCCCTTCTGCGAACACAAGCTGACCATCGCCGCCGACGAGGGTGGCCGCTCCATCGTTGAGCATGATCTGGAGAAGGGCCTCACCGGGGCGGTGGAGCAGCTGGGCCTTGGCACCAAGGTGCGCTCCAGCAAGTGCAAGGAGTGCGCGGCCACGGTCACCTTCCCGGAGAACATGACCGCCACCTCGTGCGACTTCTGCGGGTCCTCGCAGGTGATGGACCAGGAGGAGAACCGCAAGCTGATCCGCCCCGAGTCGGTGCTGCCGTTCAAGGTGGACCGCAAGGCTGCCTCGGCGCGGTTCAAGGGCTGGCTCAAGGGGCTCTGGTTCCGCCCATCCGACCTCAAGGCCAGGGCCCAGGTGACCCAGATCAACGGCGTCTACGTGCCGTACTGGACCTTCGACTCAATCGTCGATTCGGACTGGACCGCCGAGGCTGGCTACTACTATTACGTCACCGAGGAGTACACCGAGGAGGACGACCAGGGGAACCAGGTCACCAAGACCCGGGAGGTCCGCCGCACCCGCTGGGAGCCTGCCTGGGGCGGGCGCTCCGACGCCTACGATGACCTGCTTGTGGCGGCCTCAAAGGGCCTGCCCGAGGACCTGGTCCGCCGGATCAGGAGCTTCGACACCGGCGCCCTGAAACCGTACGACCCGGCCTTCCTTGCCGGCTGGAAGGCGGAGGAGTACTCCATCCCGCTCAACGAAGCGTGGGCCCAGGCCGTGGTGGAGATGGAGAGCTCACAGCGGAGCCGCTGCGCCAGCGACGTGCCCGGGGACACGCACCGCGGCCTCAACGTCACCAACCGCTTCTCCGACGAGACCTTCAAGCATGTGCTGCTCCCGATCTGGATCAGCGCCTACCGCTATGGAGGCAAGGTCTTCCGGTTTTTGGTCAACGGCCAGACCGGCGAGGTGGTGGGCAAGGCGCCGTACTCGTGGATGAAGATCAGCCTCTTCATCGCGGGGCTGATAGGAGGCGCGGGGCTTGCTTACTGGATTTACACCATGGTGAGCGCCAGCGGGCAGGCGTAGGGACGGCGCGGCTAATCGTCCTGAACCAGCCCCTGCCCTTCCTGCAGGTTCACCGACACCAGCCTCGACGCGCCCGGCTGCTCCATGGTCACGCCGTACAGCCTGTCCGCGATCTCCATGGTGCGCTGGTTGTGGGTGATGACGATGAACTGTGAGTTCACCGACATCTCCTTGATCATGTCGCCGAAGCGCTTGACGTTGGCCTCGTCCAGGGGGGCGTCGACCTCATCGAGCAGGCAGAAGGGGGTCGGCTTCACCAGGAACATGGCGAAGATCAGGCTCACCGCGGTGAGGGCCTTCTCGCCGCCGCTGAGCAGCTCGATGTTCTGCAGCTTCTTGCCCGGCGGCTGAGCGATAATCTCCACGCCGGCCTGCAGGATGTCGTCGGACTCGGTGAGCTTCAGGCTCGCCTTGCCGCCATTGAACAGCCGCGGGAAGGTCTCCTGGAACTGCGCGTTGACCTTCTCGAAGGTCTCCCTGAACCGCTTGCGCGAGGTGCGGTTGATCTTGCGGATCGCCTTGCGCAGCTGCTCCAGGGCGTCCTCCAGATCGGCGCGCTGCTTGGTGAGGAACTCGTGGCGCTCGTTGAGCTCCTCGAACTCCTCGATGGCGGTGAGGTTGATCTCGCCCATGCGGTGGATCAGGTGGCGCAGCTTCTCCATGCGCTCCAGCTGCTCGTCGTCCACCGGCGGGCGCAGGTGGTAATCCCCGGCCACCAGGCGCAGCTCCTCGTGGTAGCGCTCCCAGATCTGCTCGTCCAGGTGCTGGCGGTTCAGGGCCAGCTCCTTGAGGGTGATCTCCAGCTGGTGCAGGTCGTCGCCCAGCTCGGTGCCCCGCTTGCGCGCGGTGCGAACCTCGAGCTCGTGGGCCTGCACCTGGGCCATGCGCGCCTCGTAGTCATTGCGCAGCGTCTCCATGGCCTGCTGCCGCTCCAGGCGCCGCTCCACCAGCTCCAGCAGCTCCTGGTTCAGGCAGGTCACTTCGGCGCGCAGCTCGGCGGCCCGCGCCCTGCCCTCCTCGGCTGACCGGGTGAGCCGCTCGATGCGCGCCCGGCGCTCGCGGCTCAGCTCGGTGATGCGCGCGATGCGGTCCTCGGCCGCGCGCAGGTGGGCGTCAGCCTGGCCCAGGTTCACCTTCACCTCGGTGACCTTGACCGTTGCCTCCTCGGCTGCCTCGCCGGCCCTGGTCAGCTCGCCCTCTAACCGGGAGATGGCGTCGCGCTTCTCCTTCACCACCTCGCCCGCGGCGGACAGCCGGGCCTTCACCCCGGCCTCCTCCTCGTCGGCCTCGCGCTCCTTGCCGGAGAACTGCGTGGTCTCCCGCTCGAGCTCGTCCCGGCGGGCGGAGAGGGCCCGCTCCTCGGCCAGGATCCGGCTCAGGTCCTTCTCCCGGGTGATGATCTCCTTGTCGCCCTGGTGCCCCTCCCTGCTCAGGTCCTCCAGGGTGTGCTCGACGGTGTTGGCCTCGGTCTTGTTGCCCAGGTGCCGGTCCAGCGCCTCCTGGTAGTCCGCCTCCATCTCGACGATGGTGCCGGTGAGCTCCTTGATCTCCCGGCGCTGGCGCAGCACGCCTGACAGCTCCGCGTCCTGTGAGCCGCCCGTGAGGGTGCCGTCCGCGCTCAGAATCTCCCCTTCCAGGGTGACCAGGGTCTTGTTCTCGAGCCCCTCCCACAGGTCGAGGGCCTGCTCCAGGGATTCCACCACCAGCACGTCGCCGAGCAGGGTTTCGGCCACGCTCTCCACCTCGTTGTCCACCTCGATGAGCTGGAGTATGGGGCCACACACGCCCTGCTCCTGCATGCCCGCGGACATCTCCATCATGCCCATACCACCGGCAGGCGCCGCCGTGGCGCTCCCCGAGGCTGCCGGGTTCCAGACAAAGCCCACCGGGGCATCCTCCAGCACCCTGCCCTTGCGCACCCAGCGGTTCATGAAGCTGCTGCGCCCCTCGGCGTGCTTCTTGAGGTAGTCGATGGCCTCCAGGCCTGCCTGGGCGTCATCCACGATGATGGTGCCCAGGCGCTGGCCGAGCACCGCCTCGAGGGCGGTCTCGTAGCGGTCCGGGGTCTCGAGCTTGTCCGCCACCAGGCCGAGCACGCCCTTGTCGCGGGCGTGGCCGTTGAGGCGCATCATCACCGCGCGGGTGCCGCGGTTGAATCCCTCATACCGCTGCTCGATCTCCTGAAGCGACTTGAGCCGGGAGCGCCGCCGGTGCAGCGCGTCGCGCAGGGTGTCCAGCTCGGCGTCCCCGCGGTTGCACAGCTCGCGAAGCTCCTCCAGGCGCGCGCGCAGCTCCTTGCGCTTCTGGGAGAGCTGGGCCACGTCGTCCCGCAGGCCGGAGAGCTCGTCGTCCAGGGTGTCCCCGGACGCCTTCAGCTCCTTGCGCCGCGCCGCCACGCGCTCGATCTCTTCGTGGCGCCGGCTCAACCGCTCGGCCAGGTCCTCCCGCCGGTCGGACAGAGAGTTGAGCACAGCCTCGCCCTGGGCAAGGGTCCGCTCTGCCTGGTGCAGCGTCTCGCGCTCTTCCTCCAGCGAAGTGCGCACCCCGGCCTGCTGGCCGCGGCGGGTGAAGAGCTCCTCCTCACGGCTGGCCAGGCGCTCGCGAAGCTCCTGCTGCACTTCACCGTGCGTTGCCGCCTCTTCCTCGGCCCGGGAGAGCTCCTCGTCGGCCCCCTCCAGGTGAGCGCGCAGCTCCTCGACCTCGGCCAGGGACTCATGGGCCCTGCCCTCCAGGTCCTCGGCCTCGTGCCCCTTGTGCTGGATGTTGTTCTCATCCAGCTTGATCTGATTTTCCAGGGAGTAGAGCTCCTCCTGGCTGCTGCTGACCTGCTCCTCCAGCGACACGGTGGAGAGGCGGGCCGACTCCAGGTCAGCCTCCGCCTTGAGCAGCGCGGCCTCCGCCTCCTCGCGCTGGCTGGCCCGGTCCGACTGGGTGCCCACCAGGTAGTTGGTTTCCGCGGTGAGTTCCAGCATGCGCTGGGTGGCGGACCAGAGCTCGATGTCCCGCATCTCCTCCCGGTACGCCCGGTACCGCTCGGCCTTTTGGGCCTGGCGCTTGAGCGAGCCCAGGCGTTTGCCGATCTCCTCAATGATGTCGCTGACTCGCAGCAGGTTCTGCTCGGTGGCGGCGATACGGCGCTCGGCGGCCTTCTTCTTGCGCTGGTACTTGGTGATGCCCGCCGCTTCCTCAATGAAATGGCGACGATCCTCCGGCCGGGCGCTGACGATGAGCCCGATTCGGCCCTGCTCGATGATGGAGTACGCCTTGGTGCCCACTCCGGTGCCGAGGAACAGGTTGAGGACATCCCGCAGCCGCATGGGCACGCGGTTGATCAGGTACTCGCTGGTGCCGTCCCGGTGGAGCCTCCTGGATACTGTAATCTCGTTATAATTCAGGTACTCAACAGGTACCCGGCCATCATTGTCGAAGGTGATGTTGACCTCGGCCATACCCGAGGGGCTGCGGGAATCAGAGCCGT
Organism: uncultured Kofleriaceae bacterium; assembly: GCA_964497805.1. Taxonomy (GTDB): domain Bacteria; phylum Myxococcota_A; class Polyangia; family CAZCFB01; genus CAZCFB01. The sequence continues at coordinate 37,076 of CAZCFB010000026.1, read as the reverse complement.
TGAAGATGACATCTTCCATGCTCTGGCCGCGGAGGTGTTTGGCGCTCTGTTCCCCCATCGCCCAACGCAACGCATCGACAATATTGGATTTTCCGCAGCCATTGGGCCCCACAATGGTGGAGATTGGGCTACGAAAGTCCAGAATCGACCTGTCAGCGAAGGACTTGAATCCAGAAAGATCGAGTTTTTTTATGCGCATCGCTTACCTTGCAGGAGCCCGAGGCCCCCGTGGCGCCGTTTTCCGACCAGCGCTCGACAGGGCACCCTGCACCAGCCGTGCTTTTCGATCAAGTCAAATGATATACCAGAGTTCAGGACACCCGTAAACAAAAAGAACTCAATATGTTGTGGCCGATCGGGCCCCCTCCCACAACGGTTTGTGTCCACCCATCCGAGGACCCATCAAGGCGGTTGCTGTACTCGATCGATTACACACAAGAATTCCCCCCCTACTGGTGATACGATGACCAGGTCCGGCATGCGATTCTACCTGGTAATAGTAGTAGTACTACTACTCCCACTCCCGGCCTCGACTGCACCCCGGGTCCAGGTTCGCGGCCACACCACCATGCGGCTGATGGCCCTGGAGCAGCGCGGCGGGGTCATGGTCGTGACCGGGGAGTTGCTGGACCGTGAGCTGCGCACCGGGGTCCCCTTCCGCTGGGTCACCGTCTCGGTCAACGCGGGAGGGCGCGCCCACCGCAAGCGCCTGCGCACAGACAGGTGGGGACGCTTTCGCCTGCCCCTGCCCGCCAGCGCCCGGGGCACGGTCACCATCAGCGGCGGCTTCACCGGGGGGAGCCAGTACGCCAGCACCTCCCTGGACCCGCGGCCGCTGGATGTCAGCCGGCAGGCCCTGAACCTCGAGCTGCGCATGGCAAAGGAGTTGGCTGTCACCCAAGCGACTCACCCCGTTACCGTGCGGACCTCGGCGGGGGGCAGGCCGGCCAAGGTCCCCATAAGGCTGCTTGATGGGCGCGGGCGCCTGCTGGCCCGGATCACCACTGACGCCCGTGGCGTGGCCACCCACAACCTGGCCACGCCGCTGCTGGGTAAGCCTGGGCCGGTGACCGTGCAGGCGCGCTTCAGCGGCAGCCCAACCCTCAACCCGGCCACACGCCGGTTCGAGGCGCTCCTGGTCAGCCCGGTGACCATAACCCTCGAGGCCGGCGACAGCAGGGTTGACTCCGACGGTGAGATCACGCTCACCGGGACCATCTCGGATCACGGCGGTCCGGTCGTGGGCGCCCCGGTGGGCATCCACGCGCTGGGAGAGCGGGTGGATACCTCAATCACCGACGAAGAAGGCGCCTTCCAGCTCCGGATGGAGGCGAGCGGCTTCCCGGCCGGTTCCCTGGACCTGCAGGCCCGCTACACCCCCAACGTGGTATGGCGCCGCGCCGCGCGTTCGCCGGCGGTGGAGATCACCGTGTTGGCGCCCCGGCCGATCCCGCCGCACCTCTACCTCCTGCCCCTGTTCTTCACTGCCCTGGTGGTGCTCGGCCTGGTCCTGGTGAGCCAGCGCGCGCGCCTTGCCCGCCTGCTGCTTACCCTCCGCGGGCGCATGCCGCTGGAGCCGGTCCAGCAGTCAGGGGAGAGCAGGGAACAGGCCGACTCTGGCGTCCGCCTGGCCCGGCGCTCCATCCGCCACATTATTAGCCCGGACAACCGGATCTCCGGCGAGGTGTGGGACGCCACGGACAGCCGGCTGCTCCCGGGCGCCCGCATCCGGCTGCTCCCGGTGCGGGGCGCGGAGGTGGAGCTCGCCACGGGCCGCGACGGGCGCTTCAGGTCCCCTGCCCTGGCCGAGGGTGAATACTCGGTCATTGTCACCAACGCGGGCTACGTGAGCGAACGGTTCTCGGTGAGCTTGCCCCACCGGGGGAGCCTGCGAGGGATCCGGGTGGACCTGGTGCAGGTGAGGGTCCGCATCCTCGAGCTGTACCGCACAGCGGCCCGCCCGCTGCTGCCAAGGGAGTCACTCTGGGCCTGCTGGACCCCTCGCGAGCTGCTGCATCATGTGGCCCGGCGAAGCGGCCGCCACCCTGGCCGCGCCCTGGACCTGCTAACCCGCCTGCTGGAGATGAGCTACTGGGGAGGGGTCGTCCCCGACGAGGACACCCTGCACAAGGCGCATATTCTGGCCGCCGACTGCGACGGCTTGCACAGAAATCGAATCTGATGCAAGTGTGTCGCCCCATGAAGCGACACATTACCCTGGCCCCGGCCCCAGCCATCCTGGCCCTCCTCCCCATAACCTTGGCCATCACCCTCGCCTGCTCCGACGATAACGTTGACCCCGCCACCGACGGCGGGGTGATTAATAAAGACGCTCCGCCCTCCCAGCTGGACTCCAAGGTCGGCCCGCCAGTCACCTTCACCCTGGCCACCTGGAACGTTAAAGACTTCTTCGACGAGAAGGACGACCCGGGCCTCAGCGATGATGTCCTGAGCAACGCCCAGGTGAAGGCGAAGATGCAGAAGCTCGGGTCCGCCATCAACGCCCTGGACTCCGACATCCTGGTGTTGCAGGAGGTGGAGAACCTGTCCCTGCTCAAGCGCCTGAACCAGGGCTACCTGGGCAAGATGGGCTACAAGGATGTGTGGCTGCAGGAGGGGAACGACCTGCGCGGCATCGATGTGGCCTTGCTCTCCAAGTTTGAGGTGACGCAATACCTGAGCAACGCCAAGGACACCTTCCCCGGCGTGCAGGATCCGGGCAAGAACTACGGCTTCAGCCGGGACTGCCCCATGGCCACCATCAAGCTCGGCCCCGGCCGGCAGCTGCGCCTGTTGATCAACCACCTTCGCGCAGGCGGCGGATACACCGACCTGCGCCGGCGCGAGGCCCAGGCACAGCGTGTGCGGCAGCTTGCCGACATGGTGCTCAAGGGGGATCCCCAGGCCAACCTGGCGGTCATCGGAGATCTCAACGACCAGGCCAACTCCGACACCTTGAAGCTGGTCCGGGACAAGTCGCCCAACCTGTTCGCGGTCACCTCGCTGCTGCCATCAAGCCAGCGCAAGACCTTCCGCGGCAGCAAGCAACTGGACTACATCCTGGCGGCGCCGGGGCTCAGGGCGGACCTGGTGGACAGCTCGGTGACGGTGCCGTTCGACAACCTGTTTTCCGGGACCTCGGACCACTACCCGATCAGGGCGAAGTTCAATTTGAAATGATTTTAGGCGAAGGCGAAGGCGACACCCGAACCGGTGGACGTTCGCATTAAGCAGGTATACATTCCGGCACCATGAATTGGGCCAATTTCGACTGGGGCATTGTCATCCTGGCGGCGGTGGGCGTGGCCTTTCTGCTGCTGTTCGTGCTCGCCATCCGCAAGATGGTGGCCGGCAAAAAGCCGGACGAAGAGCCCACCCAACCCGAGGCCGAAGCCGAAGCCCCTGCCGAGGCTGAACCCGAGGCCGTAGCCGAAGCCCCGGCCGAGGAGCCCGGCGCCGAAAAGAGGCGCCTCTCCCGTGGGCTGGCCCGCACCCGGGGCGGCTTCGTGGCCAAGCTCGGGCGCCTCTTCTCGGGCAAGGCCGAGCTCGACGAGGAGATGCTGGATCAGGTGGAGGAGATCCTGTTCACCGCCGACATCGGGGTGCGCACCTCGCAGGAGCTCATCGACAGCCTCCGCGCCCGCCTGGGCAAGGGGGAGATCCAGGACCCGGACGCGGTCTGGGCTCATATCCGCAAGCGCTCGAGGGAGATCCTCACGGGCCAGGGGGCCGAACCCTTCTCCGTGGAGGGGGGGCGGCCTTATGTGATCCTGGTGCTCGGGGTCAACGGCGTGGGCAAGACCACCACCATCGGCAAGCTCGCGGCGCGGCTCAAGGACGAGGGCCACTCGGTGCTCCTGGCCGCTGGCGACACCTTCCGCGCCGCCGCCGTTCAGCAGCTGGGGGTGTGGGCCGAGCGGGCCGACTGCCCCATGGTGCAGGGCAAGGACCAGGCGGACCCCACCTCGGTCATCGTGGACGCGGTGAAGAAGGCCCAGGCCGAGCACATCGAGGTGGTCCTGGCCGACACCGCCGGGCGGCTCCACACCAAGGTGGACCTGATGGACGAGCTGCAGAAGGTGCGCCGCGCCCTGAGCAAGCGGGCTGAGGGTGCACCCCACGAGACCATCCTGGTCCTGGACGCCACCACCGGCCAGAACGCCATCGCCCAGGCCCGGATGTTCAAGGAGGCCATGGAGGTGACGGGGCTGGTGCTCACCAAGCTGGACGGCACTGCCAAGGGCGGCGTTGTGCTCGGTATTGTCAACGAGCTGGGCTTGCCGATCAGGTTCATAGGTATAGGTGAAAAGCAGCAGGATCTCAGGCCTTTTAATCCAGAGGCCTTTGTCGATGCGTTGTACCAGTCCGCCGACTCCGACCCGGACCAGGAGCCGGAGGTGTGAGGCCGTAGCCCGCCTCCGGATACCGGTGTCAGGAGTGGTGGTTTTAAGTTGATCGTAAAGTTTTCACTGTGCTATAGTGCACCGCAACTCAAATGGAGCTCTCTAACCTGTTGTAACTCCATCGGAAATAGCCAAATAGCAATCCATTGTGAGGCTCGAATGACCAAACGCCGCACCGCACTCCTTATCAGCTTCCTGGTGCTCGCCTTTAGCCTACCGGCCATGGCCCAGGGAAAACCCGCTGGTAAGAAAAAGAAATCAGACGATATCGAAATGCCCGGCGAGGAAGAGGTGGATCTCCCGCCCGCCGACGCGGATCCGACCACTCCATCGGACAAGGACCTGGAGACATCGGACGCTGACGTGGCCCCCACCAGCCCGGTGCTCACCACCGGCAAGCGGGTAGAGAGCCGCCGCACCTGGCAGGACATCGTGGTCATCCCGCGCAAGCCCTTCATCAAGAAGGGCCGCGTCGACCTGACGCCCACCTACGGCGTGACGGTGAACGACAACATGAACGCGCACAGCGCCCTGGGGCTGGAGGTGAACTACCACATCACCGACGTGCTGAGCCTGGGGCTCATCGCCCAGGGCTACATCCCGCACAATGCGGACAGTGAGTTCTGGACCCGTTACCACCTGAACCGGGTTTCGTCGCTGAACAAGTACCTCTACACCTTCGCGCTGAGCTTCTCCTACGTGCCGATCTACGGCAAGATGGCCCTGCTCAACATGCCGATCCTGCACTACGAAGTGTTCGTCGGCGCGGGCGTCGGCGGCACCGGCACACGCACCATCACCAAGGACCGCGGCACCCTGCCCTGGACCAACTGGTGGTCCTTCTCCTTCCCCATCAGCCTGGGCCTTCGCGTCTTCGTCACCGACTTCTTCGCCATCCAGGCGGGCGTCAGGGACTTCATGATGATCGACAAGTTCGAGGGTCCCCGGCCCACATGCCCGACCAGCATCGATGATTGCAAGAAGCAGTCAACGGATCCTGAAGCCTGGGCAAAGGCAGAGCAGGAATATGCGGAGGAGAACGGCAAAACCCGCTTCATTAACAACATGCAATTCTTCCTTGGCCTGAGCTTCTACCTGCCGCCAAGCTTTGAGTACACCACCTTCAGGTAGGAGAGAAACCATGTACAAGACGCAAAAAAGCTACCTGGTCCTTCCCTGCTTGATTCTGTTGCTGACGGCCTCCTCCGCCTACGCAGATGCTGGGGCGGGATATGCCAAGGCGCAGAACTTCCAGGAAGGAATGCCCGCCGTACGCCACCGCGTGGAGCTTCGCGAGGGGCGCTTCGAGGTCGGCCCAACCATCAACTTCACGCTGAACCGGCTGGTCAAGAACTCTGCGCTCTTCGGGGTCAAGCTCCAGTACCACATCCTCGACCAGCTCTCGGTTGGCGGCGAGTTCGCGGGCGGAGTTTCCTTCGGCAGCGCACTCAGCCGCGAGATGAAGCAGAGCTACATCGACGAGGGAACCGATGAACTCTCAGGAGACGCGCTGACGGCCCACCACGCCAAGGGGCTGCTCACCTGGGAAGAGCACGAGTCCCGCATGTCGAACATCCACTTTGTTGGCGACGTCCGGGCGACCTGGACCCCGATCTACGGCCGCATCGCCTTCTTCTCCAACCTGTTCGTGCTGTACGACATGTACATCTTCGCCGGGTTCGGCATGGCCTACATCAAGAACAACTTCGACTCCAACAGCAGCGACCCGTTCCATGATAACAACGACGGAAAGGGCGTCGACGCCACCAACGAGGGCTTCCGCCCCGGCCTGCTCTTCCCTGGCATCGGCGTGCATATCTACATCAACAACTGGATCGCCATTGGCCTCGAGGTGAAGAACGTCATGTTCGAGGACAACGAAACCGGCGGCGACGTGACCCGCGGCCTGACCAAGGCAGAGCGGGAGCAGTTCTCTGATTGCGGCAATCAGATCAGCTACACGTCGGGCAGCATCTGCAGGCCATCGGTCATCGACGAAGATGACAAGGAGTTCATCACCCACTGGTTCTTCGGCCTCAACGTGAGCTTCTTCCTCCCCACCGTTCCCGACATCAGCCGCTAGCCAGAGCGTCCCGTCACCCCCCGCGCGCTTTCGCGCACCCCGCAGAATCCCTACATACTCTTGACGAAGCCGTTACCCTTACCCAGGCTCATGGCGCAGTCCACCTTGACCTGGGTAGGCGCGCTGGACTCCTGAGAGAAGGGGGCGTTGCGGGTCCACACATGCATCTGGACGCCGTCCTTGGCTGGAAAATCCGTAACCGCCGGGAAGCCCCCCGCATGGTCCACCTGCAAAATTTTGCCCGAGTTGGTGCTCAGGTTGAGCAGGTAGAGGAAGAGGCCGGGGCCAGAGGCCACGCCCGGGTCGCCCCGGAAGGAGATGGTGCCGGCGGTGCTGTCGCAGGCGAGCAGCACCATGTTGTCCGTGTCGGGCGGAGGCAGAGGGATCACGGGGGTGACGCATCCCCCCGCTGTCAGCCCCATCAGCAGAGCCGCGATGATGATCAGGTGCCCGGTTCGTCTCATGGCCATAATCCTCCGGCATCTTTTACTGCAACGCACGAGCCACCTGGATCCTTCCACGGAATCATTGAAGAAGTCCACGAGTGGGCGCAAACAAGCTCAACATGACCGTAAACCTCGTTGTCAGCGGTCATGCCAGAGCCGATGGCCCTGGCATGACCGCTGCGGGCCTTCGGCCCGCCTTGTCTTTCGCCTGGCCTTGCCAGGCAGAGGCCGGGCGCCAAACCCCCGGCCGAGGAGCTTCCCATCATTCTCACGTCTCCTTGACAAATCCGTAACGCTTGAGCTTCTTGAGCAGCCCGTAGCGGCTCAGGCCGAGGTGCTTGGCGGCGTGCGTGTTGTTTCCCCCCGTGCGTTTGAGCGCCCGCGCGATGAGGTCCTTCTCCATGTGCTCCACGCGCGGCTTGATGCTCAGATCGTCACCGTCGCCCAGGTTCAGGGGCACCCCGCCGCGAACCTGCAGGGAGAGGTCCTCGTGGGCGATCACCTCCCCGGCCAGGGCCGACAACCGCATCACCTCGTTCTCCAGCTCGCGAACGTTGCCGGGCCAGGCGTACCCCATGAGCGCGGCCAACACCTCGGAACCGAGGGTGCGGGGGGCGCCGGGGGCGTGCTTTTCAAAGAAGTGCTCCACCAGCCGGGGGATGTCGTCCCGGCGCTCCCGCAGGGGCGGGATGGGAATGCGCACCACGTTGAGCCGGTAGAAGAGGTCCTCTCTGAACTGCCCCTGCTCCACCAGGCGGGTGAGGTCCTTGTTGCTGGCCGCGATGATGCGCACGTCGGTGCGGCGGCAGCGGTCGCCACCCACCCGGCGGATCTCACCGTCCTGAAGCACCCGCAGCAGCTTGGTCTGCATGCCGGGGCTCATCTCGCCCACCTCGTCCAGAAAGAGGGTGCCGCCCGAGGCCACCTCGAACAGCCCCTTGCGGTCCCGCTCGGCCCCAGTGAAGGCGCCCTTCACATGGCCGAAGAGGACGCTCTCCAGCAGGGTTTCGGGGATGGCGCCGCAGTTCTCGCCCACGAAGGGCCCGTCCGCGCGCTTGCCGTTAAGGTGGATGGCGCGGGCCACCAGCTCCTTGCCCGTGCCGCTCTCGCCCTGGACCACCAGGGGGAGGTCGGTGTCAGTGACCCGGTCCATGAGGTGGAACAGCTCAATCATCTTCGGGGAGCGGCCCACGATGGTGCGGTAATCAAACTGGAGCGCGCCCAGGGCCTCGCGGCTTGAGCGCAGCTCCTCGCGCACCCCGTCCAGCTCCTCGGCCTGGCGCGCCACCCGCTCCTCCAGCTGCTCGTTGAGGCGGTGGATCTCCTCCTGGCGGCGCTGGTTCTCCGCCAGGAGGCGGGCGTTCTCGATGGCGATGGCGGCCTGGTCGGCCAGGTCCTGCACCAGGCGGACCTCGAGGTCGCCGAACACGCCCTGGCGCAGGCGGTGATCGATATAGACGGTGCCCACGGTGCGGCCCTTGACCGCCAGGGGCACAGCCAGCACCGAGCGCAGGCGCAGGTGGCTCACGCTGAGCGCCTCGGCGAAGCGGCCGTCCTCGGTGGCGTCCACGGTGATGACCGGCTCACCGTCGCGGGCGGCTTGCTGGGCGATGGAGAAGCTCAGGGGCACCTCGCCGCCCAGCTCGGCGCTGCCCAGGGCGGTCTGGTCCATGTTCCGGGCCACCTTCACCGCCAGGGCGCCGTCCGCCTCGGCCAGCAGGAGGAAACCCCGCTCGGCCTCGGTGAGCTCGATGACGGTGTCGATGATGTAGTCCAGCAGCACGGGCAGGCGGTGCTCGCTGTTCAGGCGCTTGTTGACCTGCAGCAGGCGGCGCACCGGGTAGCCCGCGGTCTCCTCGGGCGGAGGCGCGGGGGCCCTGTCTTCGGCGGGGGGATCGCCTCCAGCCTCCTGCAGAGCCGGCCAGAGCTCGGCCAGGGCGGTGGCGTCGGGATCCTCGCGCATGGAGGGGTGATAGACCTCAGGTGACTCCTTCATGATCTCCTCCCAGATCTTCCTGGCGCTGGACAGCGCCGTCCTCGCGGTGGGGTTGTCCCCGGCGGCGGCCAGGGCGCGGGCCAGGGCGGCCGCCGCGCGCCAGAGCTCCCTGCGGTTGCCGCGCTGTTCCAGGTCGGCGCAGCGGCGGGTCAGGGCGGCCAGGTCCTCCTGCTGGGCGGGGCTCGCTCCGGGTTGCAGGGAGAGGCGCGCCCGGGCCTGGGCGACCACGCCCTGATCCGGCTCATCAGACGCCACCTTATCTACCAGGGTCCTGGCCTCATCGGTGGCCCCGCTCTCGGCCAGGGCCTCGGCCCGGTACAGAGCGCAGAGCCTGGCCTCGGCCGCAGCGCCGAGCTCGGTGAAGAGGTCGGCCGCCTCCTCGTAGCGGTGCGCGGCTCTGGCGTGCTCCCCCTGGCGTTGCAGCAGGTCCCCGCGCAGAGAGAGCACGAACGCGCTGGTGTGGCGGCTGCCCAGGTCGCGGGCCACCTGCCCTGCCCTGTCCATGACCCGGCTGGCTTGCTCCATGTCGCCCAGCAGCAGCAGCAGGTTGGCCTGGTTGCACAGGGCCGAGGCCAGGTTGGTGGTGTGGGCCAGGCGCTCCTGGTCGCGGATCCCCCGGGTAAGCAGATCCAGGGCCTCCCCGGTGGAGCCCCGCTCCAGCATCACGGAGCCGAGGTTGGTGAGCCAGGTGGCGGCCCCGTGCCGGTCGCCCACGCGGGTGGCCAGGTCCAGGGCGGCCCGGTAGTGCTCGGATGCCTCCTCCAGCCTGAGCCCGGAGAAGGCCACCATGCCGCGCAGGTCCAGGAAGCGGGCCAACAGCCGTGGATCTTTGTCGGGATCCAGGCTCGCCACCCCGGCGGCGAAGTGGCGGTCGGCCTCGGCGCCGCGCCCCTGGTAGAGCTCGGCGAGACCGGCCACCTCCAACACCCCGGCGTCCTCGGGCCGCAGGGTTGCGGGGAGCTCCTGGAGCAGGGCCTCCGCCTCCGCGGCCACCAGCTCCGAGGCGCCGGAGGGGTCCCCCTGCTTGAGCCGCAGCCTGCCCAGCAGGGCCAGCTGCTCGCGCCGCGGCCCGGCGGCCTCATCCTGGGTCAGGAAGGGCGTCAGGAGGGCCTCTGCCGCGGCGTAGGCGCCCTTGAGCTGGAGAGCCCGCGCCTGTGGCAGCTCTGTGTCCGGGCGCCCCTGGAGCAGGGTCAGGGCCTCGTCATAGTGGCCCGTCTCCACCAGGATGCCCGAGAGGAGGCCCGCACCCTCCTCATCCAGGGCGTCCTGGGCCGCGGCCGCCCGGAGCAGGATGGCGGCGCGGCCAGGCTGGTGCGCCTCCGCCAGAGCCGAGGCCGCGGACAGGGCAGCGTCCCCCGCCCCCTTGAGCCTGGCCGCAAGCATGGCGTCCGCCCGCCGCTCGGCCAGCTCCGGCCCCGGCTCCTCATCCGCCATGAGCTGGCAGGCGGTGATGAACAGGGGGCGCGTGCCCGGGCCCGCGGCCTTGCGCCAGCCGGTCATGTGCGCGCGGGAGGAGAAGCTCGCCTCACCGCCGGAGAGATCCAGCCCGACGCCCGCGCGGACCAGCTCTGCCAGAGCGGCTGCCACCTCGTCGTCGCTCACCCCGGCCACGCTGGCAAGCCGGGACGGCGTGGCTGGCCCTCCCCAGGCGGCCAGGGCGTCCATTACCCGCCTGGGCCCTGGCGCGAGCAGCCGCCGCCCGCGCTCAAGCAGGGGCTGTAGCCCCTTGACCTCCCCCTTGAGCGCGCCGGTTCCGCCCCGGTGCCAGAGGCGCGTGAGCTCCACCACAAGCCCCGGGGTGCCGCGGCTGAGGGTGTAGATCTTCCTGGCCAGCGTATCGTCCGGCGCCTGGCCCAGCATGGAGGCGACCAGGGCGTGAGCTTCCCCGTCGCCCAAGGGCTGGACATCCACCTGCTCCGCCGCGCCAGGTCCGGGCTCCATGTCCGGAAGCGTGTCAGCCTCGCAAAGCGCCAGGAACGCGCCCGCGCTGGCGCCGCTGCCCGCGAGCAGCTCGAGCAACCCCGTGGCCAGGATGTCCCGGTTCGCTCCCAGGCGCAGGTGCAGCACAAGAGGCCCCTGCTCCGGCGTGCGAGCATCCAGGAGGTCAGCCATGGCCAGGATCAGGTCCTCGGGCCCCGGCTCCGGCCCCACCCGGTGGCGAACCAGCGGGATCAGCACCTGGCTGGCGCTGCCTGTGAGGATCTCCGCCGCCGGCCTGGCCCCGGCCGCGGCGAGCACCCGGTGTCGACGCAGGACCTGCTTGACCAGCGCGGACTTGCCCACCCCGGGCCCCCCGGTGATCCACACCACCCTTGGCGCCTCAGGCCGATCCGCCGCCTCCAGGATCCTGTCCAGACGGCCGCGCTCCTCCTCCCTGCCCACGAACGCCGGGTTGAGCAGCTCCCTGCCCTGGCGCAGGCGCACCAGCCCCTCGTGGTCTCCGCGCAGGCGGCTCAGCTCCATGAGCACCCGCCGGGCAGACTGGGGCCTGTCCAGGGGGTCCTTTTCCATCAGGTGGCCCACCAGGCGGGTCATGCCGGGTGAGAGCCAGGGCTGAGCCAGCTTGGGGCTGTCATTGAGGATCTGCTGGATCAGCTCGGCGCCGGTGCCTTCAAATGGGGGGTGCCCTTGGGCCAGGTGAAAGAGGGTCGCCCCCATGCTGTACAGGTCCACGCGGTGGTCCCCGCTGCCGGCCAGGGCCTCGGGCGCCATGTAGGCCAGGGTGCCGCGCGCCCCGTCGCCGCGTGGCCCGGCGTGGGTGGCCAGCCCCAGATCGATGAGGCGGGCCCGGGGGACGCCCCCTTCATCGGCGACAACCAGCAGGTTGTCTGGCTTCAGGTCATGGTGCACCAGGCCATGGCGGTGCAGGTGCCACAGGGCGCTGGCCAGGTCATGGGCCACGGCTCGCAGCCAGGACTCGCGGTCCGCCTCCGGCTGCCTTGGGCAGAGCTCCAGGGGAGAGGATCCTGGCGCCCGGTCAGCCACCAGGAACAGCCGCCCGACCGGGAACTCGCGCCCCATGAAGCGCACGGTATCCCGGATCCGATCCAGGTCATGGACCTTGACCAGGCCCTCATGGTCCAGCCTGGAGAGGCGGGAAAACTCACCCCGCACCAGGTCCTCGTCAACCCCTTCCCGCACCAGCTTGAGCGCCCGGGGCCGCTGCCCTCGTTGGCGGTCGAGCACCTCAAATACAGTGGAGCTGGCCCCCTTGCCCAGGGGTCTTATCAGCTGATACCGACCGTTGATGACCGAAGCGCTCATGGCGTATTGCGTCAACTAAATTGACGTCAACACCTATGGTAGCAGCCTGAGTGGTTACCACAACACTTCAAATCTCCCCGCTATCCGCCTGACTGGACAGGGGAATTCAACAACGTGCTGACGAAGCGCCAACGATGCGAGCAGATGAAAACGAAGTTTCAGGGGGGGGAGGTGCTAGAAATGGACGGTGGCGAAGAGATCCACGGAGAGGGCGGAGACGTAGTTGGATTCTGCGGTAAAAAGCCCGACATCTGCAATGCTCTTGTCTTTGAATCGGATGGGAAACTCGGACTCGCCGAAGTACATGCCCCGGTAGAGCAGCTTGGCGCCCATGGAGAAGTGGGGCCCGAACCAGATCTCGCCGCCGCCCCCAGCGCTGACCGTGGGCCCGCTGGCGTAAAGATACGGGTGCCCCATTTCCTCGTTCAGGGGGCCCCAGCCGGTCAGCCCAAAGAATGCCCAGCCGCCCCCCACCTGGAAGAACGGCTCCACCCTGCCCCAGGTGGGGATATGGAACTTGAGGTCCAGCGTCACGGTTTGGATCTGGTGACTGTCAATGCTCACTCTGGTTTGGCCAGTTTCCGGATCGTTCCAGATCTCATCGTGAGCGGTGAAGGTCCAGTTCCCCTCGATGGAAACAAAGCGCCCGGTGCGGACGCCAAGCCCAAGACCAAACCCGGCGCCATGATAAAGCGTGCCCATGTCCTCCAGCTGCTGCCCCAAGACAAGCAACCCGGTTAGCTCGGCGTTCAGGTAGAAATGCGGCCGGTGCTTGTAGCCAAAGGCATGCGGCTTGGGGATGAAGCCCGGGGGCGGTGCCGGCGGCGCGGGGCGTCTGCCGTAGCGCTGGGCCATGGCCTCGCCAGGCGCCGCGAACACCATCAAGCCCATGAGGGCTGCCAGGGTGATGACCATCTTGTTTCGCATCATGACTGAACTCTCCCGTCTGCGAGAATTGACGGCCCTTGGGCCATGTTTATTTTCTCCCCTCATCCAGAAGCAACTGCGGGGCCAAGTGCTCTGGCCCGGCGGATGCAGCGCTCAACAGCCTGGAATGAGCGATTATTCTGTCCCGACAGGATGGACAATGCCATGAAAAAAGGTCCCTCCCCTCCATGAACATTTGTTCACAGTGTGATCGGACTACCACAAAAAATCGGCTACTTCTGTTGCCGCTTCATGCGCTCGAGGGCCTCCTCGGCCATGAACCGGATGTCCTCGTCCTCGTGCCCCGATGCCACAAACTCCAGGTAGCTCACCGCTTCGTCGCCCCCCAGGGATGCGATGGCGTCGAGGATGCGGGCCAGGCGGGCGGTGTCCGAGAACTTGCTCAGGCGGGTCAATGGGGGAACCGCGCGCCGGTCGCCCAGAGCCACAAGCGCCCCAACCGCGCTGTCTGACACCCTCTGCTCCTTGTGGTCCAGCAGCTTGATAAGGGCCGGCACAGTCCTGGGCAGCTTGCGGCGCCCCGCGATCTCAACCGCGGGCAACAGGCGCTGCAGATCCTTGGCTCGCAGTAGCTCCTTGCCCAGGGTCTCGCCGTCAGCCACGGCCAGCCCGGCCTGATACATGATGTCGTCCATCACCGCGCCCAACAGGCGGTTCAGGGTCTTCTTCACATGGGCCTGAGCCAGGCTCTTGCCCAGCGCGCCCACGGCCTGGGCCCGAAGCACCACCGCGTCCAGGTCCCCGGGCACGTTGGCGCGGCACGCCACCACCGCGGCGGGACCCTCCAGCCCTGCGCCCGGCGCGGCCCGAGCCAGGCCAAGCTCCAGGATCAGCTTGTACGCGCCCCGCGCCGGGGCATCCACCTTGGCGAGCTTCACCGCCCTTGACTTGCCCAGGCTCGCCCGCACCCGAGCATCGACCTCTTGCTGGGAGAGGCCAGGCGCCTCCAGCCGGTGGTCCGAGGTGATATGGACCTTGATGGAGCCGATGACCAGGCGGCCTCCTTCAACCGCACCGGACGCCTTGTCCTTGGCGTCCGGGCAGCCAGAACAAATCCCGAGGAGCAGGGCCAGCAGCAGGTGCTTGCGTGAGGTCATCATCGGGAAAGATACCCAGGGACGGACGCCCCATCCAGTTCGCTCGGCTCGACCCCAAACTCCCGGGCCAGCAGGATGGCCAGGCGCCGGGCGAGATCCGCCAGGGAGAGGTCCTGCTCCTCCAGGGGCAAGAGGCGTTGGAGGGAGGCCACAGGAGCGCTGAAGCCGCACGGGACGATGAGCGCGTAGTGCTCCAGGTCCACGCTCACGTTGAGGGCAAATCCGTGGGTGGCCACGCCGCCGCGGGCGTCGACCCCCACCGCGGCCACCTTGCCCGCCCCGGTCCACACGCCCGGGTGATCGTCGCGCCACCAGGCCTCAACGCCGAGCTCCCCGAGCAGCGCAATCACTGCCCGGGCCATGCCCTGCACATGGGCCTTCACCCCCCGACCGATGCGACGCACCGGGTAGCCCACCAGCTGGCCGGGGCCGTGGTAGGTGACGTCCCCCCCCCGCTCGGTGCGCTCAAGGGCCACGCCGCGCCGGCGCAGCTCGTCGGGGGAGGCGAGCACGTTCCCCTCCCTGGCCGAGCGCCCGAGAGTGATCACGGGCGGGTGCTCCAGCAGCAACAGGGTGTCGACGCCCTCCCCGCTCAGGATCGCCTGACGTGCCCTACGCTGCAGCTCCAGGCCGTCGCCATAGTCGACCCGGCCGAGGTACGACCAGGCGAGGACCGGATGACATGGAAGAGCGGGCATATTCGCGTTAACTTGAGTGAGCAGGTAAGGACCTTTGACCGTGGACGAATTCCCCTACCATAGCTTCCCGAACTCCATCATGGTGCAGACCACCTCGCGCTGCAACGCGGCGTGCGTCTTTTGCCCCTACCCCGCGGTGAGCAAGGAGACCAGCCACGGCGAGATGAGCTTCACCCTGTTCGCCAAGCTGATGCGGGAGTGCAGCCGCTACTCGGAGCTCAAGTCGGCCAACCTGTTCCTGATGAACGAGCCGCTCATGGACTCGCAGATCGTGGCGCGGATCAACTTCGCCAAGGACCAGAACCCCGAGGCCGCGGTGAACATCTGGTCCAACGGCTGCAACCTCACCGAGGAGCTCTCCGGCCACCTGATCCGCTCCAGGCTGGACGCCATCGGCGTCTCCATCCATGCCCAGTGGCCCGAAACCTACCGCCAGCTCACCGGGCGGGGGGACTTCGAGCGGGTGCTGCGCCGGGTCACCCGCTTCGTGGAGATGCGCAACCGCATGCGCCCGGAGCTGCGCGTGGACATCCGCCTGGTGGGCGTGCGGCAGTTCCTCTCCCCGGAGGAGGTGGACGAGGCGGTGGCGTACTGGGAGCCGTACGGCATCAGCGGCGTGGAGTCCCTGCTCGGGCATGTGAACCGGGCCGGGAACCTGCCAGGCACCTACCAGGTGCTCCACCGCAAGATCTGCGGCTGCGCGGACCGCATGCCCTACCACATGGCCGCGGTGCTCTACACCGGAGACGTGGTGCTCTGCTGCATGGACTGGCGGCAGGAGCAGGTGCTGGGCAATATCAAGGAGCAGAGCCTGGCGGCCATCTGGCGCGGAGAGCGCCGCCGGGAGGTGATGGATCAGGTCCAGGGGGCTGACTCACCGTCGGACTTCCTGTGCAAGCGGTGCGAGGAGAGCATCGAGAGCCAGGAGGGCAAGATGACCCCCGCCGGACCGGAGCACATCTTCGCGTCTTCGTCGGAGCGCGAGTAGCGGGTAGTCCACCGTTCCCCCAGTACCAGTACTACTTGCGTGTACCCCTGTGGATTATGTAGATTCTGTGCCTTGTTACCTTATTGAGTCTGAAGAATCAGAGGTTCCATGAGCGACGAAAAACGCGAGGTTGCCGGCGCTTCATCCCCGAGCTTTCCGAAGGAAAGCGAGGACGCCGGCAGTGAAGCTGAAATTGAGGATGAGACCAAGGCAGTAGCTGAGGCTGAGCCTGAAGCTGAGGCTGAGGCTGAGGCCGTAGCTGAGGCTGAGCCTGAAGCTGAGGCTGATGCTGATACTGAAGCTGAGGCTGAGGCTGAGCCTGAAGCTGAGGCTGAGCCGGAAGCTGAGGCTGAGCCTGAAGCTGATGCCGAAGCGCCCATCCGGCCCAACGTTCCCACCCCCACCCTCACCGAGGTGCTGCCCCGGGTGATGCTCAACCGCACGGACTGGCGCCACACCTTGCTGGTGTTGGTCCTGTGCGCTGGCGTCTTTATCCCCGTGATGGGCTCCTACGGGATGTTCGACCCGTGGGAGACCCACTACACCGAGGTGGCGCGCCAGTTCATGGTCCGGCACAACTGGCTGGAGACGTACTGGCACAACGGCCGCGGCCCCGAGGGCTACTCCGAGACCAACTTCTGGTCCAAGCCGGTGGGCTCGTTCTGGATGTCAGGGCTGAGCCTGAGGATCTTCGGCGTCGACGGCACCACCTCTGGCGAGAGGCTCGCCACGGGCCAGTTGGAGTGGGCCGTGCGCCTGCCGTTCTTCCTCTGCGGGCTATTCGGCATCTTCTGCATCTATTTAATGTGTGCCCGATTATTCAGCAGGCGGGCGGGGATCCTGGCCACCATCATCCTGGCCACCTCGCCCATGTACTTCCAGATAACCCGCCAGGCCATGACCGACATGGCGTACGTGGGGCCAATGACAGGCGGGTTAGCCCTGTTCATCCTCGGCATCTTCGGCCAACGGGTGACCGTGAAGCGCAAGAGCATCAAGCTGGGGCGCTTCACCCTGGAGTGGCCACACGACAGCAGCTACTACATCTTCCTCGTGGCGTTCACGGCGTTCATGGCGCTGCAGCTGCGCGCCATCATGTTACCCCTGCTGCGCGTGCCCCTGCCCTTCAAGCTGGGCGGGCGCACCGTCAGCGCCGCCGCGGTCATCGGCATCTACATCGTGCTCTACCTCGTGTTCCTCTGGCTGTCGCGCAAGACGCGCACCAAGAACGAGGCGTACATCTACGGCTTCTACATGGCGGCCGGCGTGGCGGGTCTGGCCAAGGGCCTCGTGGGGGCCCTGCAGCCCGGCATGATCGTGCTGCTCTACCTGCTGACCAGCAGGGAGTGGCGCCTGCTCACCGACGTGGCCCTCACCCGCGGGCTCCTCGTGGCGGTGTGCATCTTCTTCCCCTGGTACCACGGCATGCTGGCGCGCTTCGGGCGCTCTTTCTGGAACGAGTTCTTCGGCACGGAGCAGTTCCGGCGGCTCACCATCGGCGAGCAGGCCCAGGCCAAGGGGACCTTCGAGTACTACGTGAGCCAGGTGGGCTACGGGCTCTACCCCTGGATCGCCTTCCTGCCTGCGGCCATTGTGCGCGCCTTCTCCCTGCCGGCCGAGGAGCCGTCGCCCAAGGATCGGGCGCGGCTGTTCATCTTTATCTGGATGGCGGCCTCCATGGCCCTGTTCACCCTGAGCATCACCAAGTACCACCACTACATCCTGCCCGTTATCCCGCCGGCAGCCATCGTCGTGGCCCTCTACCTGGACGACCTGCTCGAGGGGAAGACCCGCGGGGTGATCTTCTCGCTGCTGGCCAGCTTCGGCGTGCTGGCCATCGTCACCTTCGACCTGGTCAAGCAGCCGGCCCACTGGGTCTGGATGTACACCTACCTGTACGACAGCAACTGGTCCAAGGGGGTGCCCAGCGGGATCCCAATCCTCGTGCTCGGCATCGTGGTGGGGGCGGCCATCCTGCTCATGTTGGCGCCCAAGCTCCGGCGCATCGGCCTGGTCATCGCGCTGGCCGCGGGGCTGTTTGGCGGCGGCTTCATCCAGAACTGGTACCAGCTCAAGGTCGCGCCCCACTGGAGCCAGAAGCGCGCCATCGCCCAGTACTACAAGCTCCGCAAGAGCGCCGACGAGGAGCTGGTCGCGTGGCAGTTCAACTGGCGGGGTGAGACCTGGTACACCGCCGCCGATGTGGTGGTGTCCAAGAGCCTGGACAACAAGGCGATCCAGGCCTACCTCAAGGAGCGCGAGGGGCGGAAGTTCTTCTTCATCACCGAGCGCAGCCGCTACACCTCCCTGTGCGGGATGATGCCCACTGACAAGGGGCGCACCACCTGCAAGATCGTGGACGACACCAACATCCACTACGTGCTCGCTTCCGCCGAGATCTAGGCCTCCCCCTCTCAGCTCAAGCTCACCTCCACCCCGAACCGCACGGCCACCTCCCTCAGCTCGCGCCTGACCGTCTCCCGCTCCACACCCTCATGGGCCAGCACCCGGATGCTCACGAGCCCGGCCCCCTCGAGGCTGCTGATCACGCGCGTCTTCAGGTCCAGGATGCTCATCCCCTTGCGCGCCAGCAGGGCCGCCACATGGTGCACGATCCCCTTGCGATCCCCGCCGTAGATGGTGATGGACCAGACCCTCGACGGGTTGGGCCGTGGCATGTACGCCTCGTCGGAGTCCAGCCGCCGGGTGGCCACCGTCAGGTCGAAGCGGCGCTGCATCTCAAAGAGCGCCCGCTCCAGCGCCCGCGGGCTCATCCCCTCGGGCAGCTCCACGATGATCATCATGGCGAACTCACCCTGTAGCAGGGTCATGGTGGAGTCCCGGATATTGCAGTCCGTGTCCAGCAGCACGCCGGTGATGCCCGCCACGATGCCCGGCCGTTCGCGCCCCACCACGGTGAGGCAGATGGTGGTCTGAAGCGTCAAGTACGCCTCCTCGATCTCATCCGAAGAAGAAGCCCACGAAGAAGGGCAGCTCGAACCGGTCGAGCACCCCCAGCGGCTCCAGGGTTTTGATGTCCAGGAGCTCCTCACCGGCCGCTGTGCTCAGGTTGAACAGGTTGTACCGCAGCTTGAACCCCACGGCGATCCAGCGGCGAATATGGTAAGCCACCGTCGCCCCGCCCGAGACCCCCAGGGTCCAGGAGATATCCTGCCGGATCGGATCCTTGATGCCGTAGAAGCCGACGCCCAGCTCCCCTGTCACCGAGACGGGCCAGCTCTCCGGGGTCAGCCGAACTACCGGCCCCAGGGTCAAGTTGAAGGCTAAAAAGGCGCTGTTGTCGATGGAGCTGAACAGCCCGCTGAATTCGTTCTGCCCCACGAAGAGGGTGAACTCCGCCCCCACCCTCGGGTGGAAGCCCACGGCGAAGGAGAACCCACCGCCGAAGCCCTCATCCAGGTCCGGATCCTCGGCCAGAGAGACCCAGCCGAAGCCAAGATCCAGGCGGTACCACAGGCTGTCATGGGCGTTGGCGTACGGGTTCTGGCTGAGCCCGGTGCGGCGGTCCAGGCGCGGCTCGTCACGGTGGCTCAAGGGCGCGTCATCCCCGGCCCTGGCCAGGCAGGGGATCAGCATCAACGCGATGATGATGGGTGTCTTCACGCCCCGCTATCTTACGGGGGAGCGGGTCTTGTGGCTACATTGGAAGGCGAGAGCAGCTACGCCGCGAGGATGCGATCCACGGCCCCGGCTGCCTCTCTGGCGCCCTGAATTGCGGGCATGTTGGCGCCGAGCGCGCAGAGGTAGAAGGGGTAGCCATCAATCTCCACCTGCCTCATGACCAGCGGCGAGCCCCAGTACCAGTCATACTCCAGCCCCGCGGACCGGGCCATGAGGGGGGCCATGGCCGCCACCTCCTCGGCGTCACCCTTCTGCAGGTTGGTGGCCACCACCAGCCCAGCGGTGTCCGCCAGCACGATGCCCTGCAGACCCTGCCGCCGCGCGATGGCGTTGAACAGGTACTGGAGGGCCAGCCCTGCGAAGCTGCTGCGCTTCCTTCGTCTCTCCGGGAGTACCATCGACCTCTCCTACAGGTGATCAACTATGCTACATTGTACTACCCCTGCGCCCGGCCGCAAAAAAGTGGGCCCTCTCCCCTTCTCCTCCTGTTTTTACGGTAGGATCCCGGTGTGTCCTCAGAGGCCAAGTCCGAGCAGGTCCGCTACGAGATCGTCCGAAAGATCGCCCGGGGCGGCATGGGGGAGGTGTTCCTCGCCCGGCAGATCAGCTTCGGCGGCTTCGCCAAGGACGTGGTGCTCAAGCGGATCCACGAGAACCTGGCCGATGATCCGGACTTCGTGGAGCAGTTCCTGCACGAGGCCCGCGTCGCGGCCATGCTGGACCACCCGAACATCGTCCAGATCCTCGGCCTGGGCCAGCAGGAGAGCGACCACTTCATCGTCATGGAGTACGTCCATGGCCTGAGCCTCTCCCGCCTGATCAAGCGCGCGGGCGGCCCGATCCCGCTGCCCATCTCGGTGCAGGTGGCCATCGACGTGGCTGCCGGGCTGCAGTTCGCCCACACGGCGTGCGATCCCGCCACCGGCGAACCCTTGAAGCTGGTGCACCGGGACATCTCCCCTCCCAACATCCTGGTCAGCACTTCCGGCAGCGTGAAGATCACTGACTTTGGCATCGCCAAGGTCAAGTGGTCGGCCAACAAGACCCGGGCCGGCGTGGTCAAGGGCAAGTACTCCTACCTGGCGCCCGAGCAGGTGCGGGGCAAGAAGGCGACGCGGCAGTCGGACATCTACTCCCTCGGCCTCAACCTGTACGAGATGACCACCGGCCAGCGCGCCTACCCGCCGGGCGAGCACGCCGAGGTGCTGCGCTCGGTGGCCCGGGGCAAGATCGTCAGCCCCAGCAAACATGTGCCCGAGTTCCCGTCCGATCTGGAAGAGATCCTGATGCGGGCCCTGGCCGTGAACGTGAAGCAGCGTTACACCGCCTGCGCCCAGCTCCAGGAGGACCTCCAGGGCCTGCTCCATAGCTGGCAGATCACCATCCCGCCCGCCCGGATCGGGCGCTTCGTCAAGGAGGTGCTGCGCGGAGAGCCCATCACCGATCCGTCCGTGGCAGAGAGCGCGACCGAGCCGGGCATGAATACGCCGCCCCTGCCCCTCCCCCTGGAGCTGGACGAGGACGAGGACGAGGAGGAGACGCCGGCCTTCCAGGTGGAGCGTCAGGGCGAGCAGGACACCCAGGTGGTGCGCATGACCACGGTGCACCTGACCCCGCCGGTGGTGCCGATCCCCCACGAGCCGGCAGCAGACCTCCCGGACACGGACCAGCTCCAGCTCCCGCCGCTGGTAACCCCCTTCACCGAGGGCGGCCAACCGGTGGACGCCCGCCGCGCCGAGCCGGTGATCCAGGACGCCGTGGACATCGACAACATGCTCGATCTCACCGACGAGGTGGAGGGTGGCCCACGCCACCGCAAGCGGCAGATCATGCTCATCATCATCGCCGCCGGGGTGGGGGCGATCATGCTGGTGGCCGGGCTGTTCTGGGCCCTGAGCGGCTCTGGCGAATCCCCCGAAGATCCCACGGGCCGCGCGGTGACCACCAACGTGGTGCGCACGCCGATGACGGCGCCCAACCTCCCCACGGACACGGGCATCGCCCCCGAGGCAGCGGTCCCCATGATGCCGGTGCGTGAACCGGACCCTGCGGAGGAACCGGAAACGGAGAGCGTCGCCCCTGCCGCGCCGGACATGAGTACCACCACCGCCGCCGCCACCCCCGCTACAGCCAGGCGCCCCACGCCTCGCCGCGCCCCCAGGTATCGCGTACGCCTGAGCATCAGCTCCGAGCCGCTGGTCACGGTGTACATGGGCCGCCGCCGCATGGGGGTCACCCCGCTGGAGATCCGGATCCCCCGCAAGAAGACCAAGCTGGTGCTGCG
>CAZCFB010000026.1:0-15127 GCA_964497805.1 uncultured Kofleriaceae bacterium | reverse complement strand
GCGCAAGATGGTCGAGGTGCACCCGGGCCGCACGGTGTGGGTGGAGCTTTAAAATTTGCCCGGCCCGGCTATAAGTAGGGGACCATGCAGGATCTAAAAAAGCAGCTGCTCAAGGCGGGGCTGGTGGACAAGAAGGCCGCCCGCGCCGCCCGCACCGAGGAGCGCCGTAAGCGCAAGAAGAAGGGCCGGCACCAGGAAGAGCAGGCCAACCTCGAGGCCCAGCAACAACGCCACAAGCAGCGCAAGGAGGAGCAGGCCCTCGCCGCCCGGCTGGAGCAGGAGCGGCTCAACGCCCAGGCGGAGCGCCGGGAAGCGCAGGAGCGGGTGCGGAACATCATCCGTAAGGCCACGCTCGACGAGGGCGTGCAGGGAAACGGCCGCCCCTTCTATTTCGTGGGTCCCGATAACAAGATCAGGCGAATTCACCCCGACGCGCCGGTGGCCCGGAAGCTCTCCTCCGGCGCCCTGGCCATCGTCTCATCCATGGAACCAGAGGGCCTGGACTACGCCGTGGTGGACCGCGCCTGCGCCGAGCGGCTCGAGGAGCTGTGCCCGTCGGCGCTCCTGTTCTGGAACAAGCCGGGCCAGGACGGCGACCTCCCCACCTACGGATCCGGGCAGTGAGCGGCGCCTCCTCCCGCAAGGTCATTGTCATGGCCGCCCTCAAGCAGGAAGCGGCCCCCCTGGCCAGGGCCCTGGCCGGCCTGGAGGACAAGGGCCTGCGCCTGGTTCGCAGCGGTGTGGGGCTGGCCCGCGCCGAGGGGAGCGCCCGAAAGCACCTGCCCGGCGCCAGCTTGCTCATCAGCACGGGCTGCTGCGGCGGCCTGGTGCCTGGGGCGAGCAACGGCCTGCTGGTGGTGCCCCGGGAGGTGCTGCACTACACCCCGGAGCGAGGCCATGGCGAGCCTGTCCCCTCCCCCGACGAACAGTGGGTGAACCTGGCCAGCTCTCTGGCCGAACAGCGCGGCCACCACTGCACCGCCCGCCCCCTGGCCTCCGTGGCCAAGGCCCTGACCAGCACCCAGGCCAAGGAAACCTGCCACAGGCAGTGCGGCGCGGTGGCGGTGGACATGGAGTCCGCGGCCCTGGCCCGGGTGGCCGGCGAACTCTCGGTACCCCACCTCGTGGTGCGCCATGTGCTCGACAGCGTGTCCGAGCCCCTGCCCGAGCGGGAAGTGGCCGACGCGGACGGCAAGATACACCCCCTCAAGTTGGCCCGCGCCATGACCAGGCCACGCGACTTCCTCGGCCGCGCCCAGCTCCACCTGCGCCTCAAGAGCAACGCCAACGCCGTGGCGCCGTTGATCCGAAGGCTGGTTGAAGAGGCTTTGTAGGGGCGGGCGCCGAGGTCCTGCAACGCCCCTCCGGTGGAGCCCGGCTTCCTCGCTTGCTTCGCAAGCTCCGGGATGAAGGGCCGGGCTACATCCGGACGACCCCGATGACCTTCACGCCCGAGAACGCCGGGTACCAGCGGCACGCGCCGTTGCGGCACTTGATGCCCGGCTTGTTCTGGCCGCCCCACACCTCCAGGTAGGTGCCCGGGTTGATGTAAAAGCGCCCACCCCCGCCGAAGTAGTTCTCCCTGCCCTCCTGGCTGCTGTTGCGCTCATAGGAAAAGGTCAGGCTCATCCAGGGCGAGAAGCGGTAGTCGAGGGTCAGCTCGACCTCGTTCCACTCCTTGATGATCGGATCACCAAGCTCGTCACCGACGGGGACCAACGGCGTCTCGTACGCGTCCCATTTCTCCCGCACCATCACGACGAGGGAGAGCTTGAGGCTGTGGTTCGCGACCAGGAGCTGCTCCGCGTTGAGCTCCACGAAGATGTCCTGGTGAAAGACATGGTCCTGCTCGTGGTTGTACTCCCGCCGCAGGCCCACGGTGACATCCGTGTGCCCCTCCCCTTCCAGGTAGTCCAGCTCCACGCCGCCGTAAGGGTTGTGCACATCGTGCGCGCCGTGGTCGTCGTTGTCCTGCCAGTTCTGGAAGTAGCCGTAGTTGATGAAGGCCGTCAGCTCCACCGGCCCCAGCTCGCCGAAGTTGTAGTCCGCCCGCAGCCGCGCCCCGCTGACGCTGGAGTTGTTGCCGATCTCCGCGCGGATCCACTCCAGGGTAGGAGGCTGATGGTAGGCCAGCACATAGCTCTGGTCCCGGCTCTTGGGCGCGGCCAGCTCAAAGCCGCTGTAGTACTTGTACTCCAGGGTCAGGTTCAGGTCGGCGATGGAGCCCGTGGCCGTGGCGTAGGCGCCGATCCCCTTGTACTGAGGATCGCTGCCGTCCCCCTGCTCACCCAGGATGCCCCGGAAGACGCCGTCGTTCTTGATGGTCTGCTGCAGGTTCACCTCTCCTGAGAAGGCGAGCTGGCCGTCCAGCAGGTCCGGCACATCCACCGAGAAGCCACCCACCAGGTCCCGGTCCTCCTTGGTTTTGGAGGTGCCCCTGGCGTCGGTTTCACACAGCTTGCCGCAGTCGCGCATGATGAACACGCCGTGGGCGCCCAGGGCAACCATCTCCGCTATCCGGTACTCCAGCCGCGCGGCCAGCACAGGCTCGGCCCGCCAGGGCGCGGTCCACCCCTCGGCCTCGTCGATGTCCAGGGGGTTGAACTCACCGCCGAGCATGGTGAACTCCACGGGGCCATGGTGCAGGGAGAACCGGCCACCCCGGATGGCGTTGTCCAGCCCCAGCTCGCTCTGCTTGGTGGCCGACAGGGCCATGCCCTTGCCCAGGCAGGCGTAGAAGTCGCCCAGAGTGACGGTGAAGGCCTCCTTGGAGATGGTGAGATAGATGCGCTCCAGGGCGAAGGTGTCCTGGTAGCGCCGCCCCTCCTCCTCCTGGTTGCACCAGAACGCTCCAGGGCAGTGCTCGTCCGAGGCCAGCCCCTCGAAGATGTTCAGATCCATGCGCGCGCCCAGGCGGAACGCGCCGCTGCTCACGGCCAGGTCCAGGGTGTTGAGCACCTGGTGCTCCAGCCGCAGGACGTTCTCCCGCTTGTTGTTGACCACCACCGGGCTGGAGTGTGCCCCAAGCTCATCCTCCAGGTGGTAGGTGTACTTGAAGGTGTCGGTGAGCTCGATGGAGATCTCCTGGCCGAACAGCTCAAAGCTGCCGATGGAGAACTCCCACTGGGCATGCGCCTGAGCGGAGCAGAGCAAGAGCCCTGCCGCCAGGAGCGGTCCGACGAACTTGGAAAGGAAGAGAGGGGGAGCTGGTGCGCGGCGTTTCATGCGCCGATGGTATCGCAGATGCACCCTGGGCGCTAAACAGTGAAGGAGGAAGCGCTACTTGAGCATCTCCTTGATCTCCTTCTCGATCTCGTCCTTCTCGCTCACCTGGAACCCCTCGCGCTTCTTGATCACCTTGCCCTTCTTGATCATCACGCTGTATGGGGCCGCGTTCTTGGGGTTGTACAGCTTGACCACCCGCTTGTCCTTGTCGATGGCCACGGGGAACTTGAACTTCTTGGAGCGCACCAGGGGCTTGACCCGGGCGCGGGTCTCGGGCCCGTCGATGCTGATGGCCAGCACCTCGAACCCGTCCTTCTTGTACTTCTTGTACATCTTGTTCAGGAACTTGAGCTCCACCAGGCACGGCTTGCACCAGACGGCCCAGAAACTCATGATCAGGGCCTTGTCCTTGTAATCCTTCAGGCGCACGGTCTTGCCCTTGAGGTCGCGCACCGTGAAGTTGGCGGCCTTGCTCCCCTTGGCCAGGGCCGTGCCCGAGAGCAGGGTGATGGTGATGGCTGTGATGAGGAGGGTGATGAACAATGTTGTAAAGGTGCACCGAGCTTTACCAGGTGCAGCTTTACATACCTTGTCGACGAACGGAGTGAAGTCGAACTGTCGTCTCATTTCTTCTGTCCTCTCTACTTGAAGAACTCGGTGACTCGCTTGTTCAGGGTGGTGAGGTCCGCCCCGGTACTACGGTAGACGACCGTCATCTCCTTTGTATTTATCAGCATGTTGAACGGAGCCGCCGAGCTGCTGAAGTAGGCGCCGGTCTTGAACACCGGATCCATGAGCACGGGGAAGGTCAGCTTGAAGCCGTCGGCCCAGGACTTGATGAACTTGGCGTCGGCAGGATCATTCTTCTTGGTGGTTTCGAACACCACGTTGATGATGCCCAGGCCCTTGTTGTACTTGCCGGCCTTGTAGTCCTTCTGCACCGCCTGCACCTCGGCCTTGCACGGCGCGCACCAGCCCGCGGAGACCATCACCCAGAGCAGCTTCTTCTTCTCGGAGGCGCAGGTGCTGTCCCCCAGGAAGTAGTCCTTGAAGCTGAGCTTGCGCAGGGTGGCCGTGTCCTTGACCTTGTCCTTGTGGGGCTTGCACAGCTCCTTGGCGTCCATGTAGCCCTCGAGCTCCATGTTGCCCACCTTGTCGTTGGTGTTGGTGCCGTACGGGCCGCAGGGGTAGACGCCGGGGCCGCACTTGGTGCCCCCGCCGTCAGCCTGGGTGTTGTTGTTTCCGTTGTCGTCGTCGTCGGAGCAGGCGCCGGCGACCAGGAGCAGGGAGCAGGAGGCGATGATCAGGATAGCGGTTCGCATGAGTAGGTAATCTCCTATTTGAGCGATTCGGCCAGGGCCACGGCCTTTTTGCCGATGCCGGTCAGGTCAGCCCCGGCCTTGCGGTGCACCACCTTCATGGTGGTCAGGTCGATGAGCATGTTGAAGGGCACGGCCTTGCGGCTGAAGAATTTCCCGAGCCTGAACGAGGGGTCCATGAGCACCGGGAGGCTGAGGTTGTAGGCCGAGATCCAGGTCTTCAAAAACGAGGATGAGGATGGCATCGACTTCGTATCCTCGTACAGGATGTTGAGCAGCGCGATCTTGTCATGCACCTGACCGGCCGTGTACCAGCCCTGGATGGTCTTCACCTCGTAGATGCAGGGCGAGCACCAGCCGGCGGAGATCATGACCCAGAGCACCTTCGGCCTGTCGGCCTTGCACGACGGGTCCCCCTGGTAGATGTCCTTGAAGCTCAGGGTACGCAGGGTGGAGGTGTCCATCACCTCGTCCTTGGACTTCTTGCACAGGTGCTTGGCGTCGAAGTAGCCCGTGAAGGTCATGTTGCCCACCACGTCACCTTCGCCGGTGCCGTACGGGCCGCATGGATATGTGTCCTTGCCGCACACTTCCGCGCCGTCAGTGGAGGCCGGCGTGGTGAAGTCGCTCACGTCCATGTCCGGCTTGACCTGGTTGTTGTTGTTATTGCCGTCGTCATCGGAGCAGCCCGCCGCCAGCACGAACACCAGGGCCGCCGCCAGAACCAGGGATAACCTCTTCATGGTGATGCCTCCTCGGTTAATGTTGGAAGGGTACTTCAAGTACCGTGGCTGTTCCAGCGGAGCATCCCTGGTGAAACCCTTTGCGCCCGCCCCTTTTCGTGTTGAGATACCTCTGTCTGACAACTACCTGGATGATTGGCCCATGAAAAGAACCCTGATCCCCGCCCTGGCCCTCCTGCTCTTGCTGCCCGCCGCCTGCTCAGATGATGACGGTGACAACGGCAACAACGTCCAGCCTGACACCGGCCCCCCTCTGGCCAAGTACGGCGCTGCGTGCACCGCGGACGCTGACTGCGCCACGAAGATGTGCGCCAACAAGACCTGCACCGTCACCTGCACCGGCCAGACAGATTGCCCCACCGTGGGGAGCAAGAAGTTCCACTGTGGCGAGGTCTCCACGGGCAAGCTGGCCTGCTACGCCCAGACCTGGGACGGGGTGAAGGCCGGCACCATGGGCACGACCTGCGCCACCACTGGCACGTGCGAGGCGAAGCACAAGTGCACGGGCCAGACAGGGGACGCGGATCGCTACTGCGCGGGGGAGTGCACCGCTGACCTGGATTGCCCGCCTCAGTACCGCTGCGCCGCCACCCAGCAGGGCAACAAGGCCGCCGATACCACCAAGTACTGCCGAAAGCGCAAGTTCTGCCACCCGTGCGCCGGGGACTGGCAGTGCCCGGGCGTCAACGTCAAGTGCGTCAAGGACAAGAACGGCGCCGGCTTCTGCTCCAAGACCTGCACCCCTTCGACCGGCACGCCCACCGACGGCGCGGTGCCGGGCGGCACCTGCCCCACCTTCGCCACCTGCACCAAGGTGGGCTCGGGCAACTATTGCGTGCACAAGGCCGGGATTTGCACCAAGGGCTTCGACAGCAAGGGCGCCCAGTGCGACCCCTGTATCGTGCACGGCTGGCAGAGCACTGGCAGCTCCTCGGACAAGATCCAAACTGTGGCCGAGGTGGGCCAGTGCAAGACCGGACACTACTGCGTGCTGTACGACCAGTACTACGGCGAGGCCGCCTGCCTCAAGACCTGCACAGGGGACACTGACTGCGGCAGCAGCAAGGAGAAGTGCTACAAGGCCACAGCCTCTCTGGGCACCAGCGTGTGCAAGCCGTGGAAGAACACGGTCTACGGCGGCAAGACCTACCAGGTCGCCGGCGAGTGCCCGTTCAAATAACGATTACTTCTCGTTGAGGTATCGCTCCACCGCTTGAGCCACCCCTGACAGGTTTGGCTTCACCCGCTCCAGCACGAATGACTCCACCTTGGGGGCCAGGCGGTACAGTAGCCTGGGCACGCCCCGCACCCTGGACAGATCCACCTTCAGGTCGCCGGTGAGGAGCAGCTCCGTGGCCTCTCCACCCCGCGCCGGCTTGAAGTAGTTTTTTCCGCGGCAGTCCACCGCGTCGCCCAGGGCGTTGAGCTCAAAGAACCAGGATACCGTCTGCTTCGCCTCCACCCAGGTTGCGTGGTCCAGGTAGGAGAGCATGTCGTCACTGAAGAAGGGGCGCACCGCCCGCGGGATGGATCCGCTCACCTTCCAGTGGTTGACCAGCTTCACCAGCCCGTCCTCCTCCTTCCGTTCTTTCACCTCGATGCCGTCCACGTTGGGCATGTACGGCACCAGGTCCACCATCTCGTCGCGGTAGACGGCGTAGACCTTGTCCAGGGGGTGATTGATGATCTCGGCGACCTTGAAATCCATGATGACAGCTCCGGTTCAGCGTTGTTTATGGCGCCAGGAGTACTACCCCTGGCCGGGGTGGCGAGTCAACATATGCGCAAAAGTGCACCTGGCTGTATCTGGTGCACTTTTACGCGTTTGTCGATGAGCGAAGCGAAATCGAAATCCTTGTGGCCCCTACCCCCCAACCGGGGTGCGTACCCCACGGCGGGGCCTGACCACCGGACCTGGGTCCTTGTCAGGCGAACCTGGCGCAAGGTAGCATCTTTACTTCAAGATCTGGCAAGGCGCCGTGAGGATGGCGGTGGACTGGTGGATGGCATGGCGGTTGCTCTTCTACGGGGCCATGTCACCTCCTTCCACTGCAGTAACAGCGGCGGTCGTCCTTGCTTCTGGAGGCCACTTGGTCGGCAAGATCCTCGCGAAGCGTTACGTGCTGCTGGAAGAGCTCGAGGCTGTGGATGATCCAGCCGGCGCCCGCTTCCTGGCCTATGACATGAACAGCCTGAGCAGGATCAAGGTCGTGATCCTCCGCGACGACCAGGGGGAGCTGGATCCAGAGCAGTTCACCCTGGATCAGGAGAAGGCCAAAGGAACCACCGAAAAGAAGCCGCTGAAGAGCGTGCCTGCGGCCCAACAGCCCGTGGCCAAGACGCTCCCCTTGCCGCAGCTGGGCCAGGCGCCCGGGCCGGACAAGGAGTCAGCGGCCACCGTCCCCATGGAGCGCCCGCCAGGGGTCAGCGAGGGCAAGACCGTCCCAATGGAGCGACCGCCCGGGGTCAGTGAGGGCAAGACCGTCCCCATGGAACGGCCACCCATGCCTGTCACCAAGCTGGTGGAGGTTGAAGATGCGCCGGCCCCCACCCTGAGCGATGCCCTGGGCCGCGCCTTCGGCGTCGAGCCGGACGAGCTACCCCCAAAGCCCGAGCCCGCGGACTCGACCCAGCCGCTGCGCCTGTCGGAGATGGAGGAGCTGGGCAACATGGGTGGCGCCGAGCCGCCGGAGGGGCGCCTGCACATCGAACCGGAGACCCCCGGTCCTCCCGGCGCAAAGTCCCGCCCTGAGACCCGCCGCATCGAAGCTGCCTGGTTCGCCATCGGGGACGAGATGGGCGATGAGGATGACCCGCCGGCCGCGCCCACGGGGGAGCCCGGCGACATGGATCAGGCGCCGCTCTGGCAACAGGCAAGCTCCCTGTCCCGCGACGAGTACCAGAAATTCTCCCTGGACCTCTCCCCTCCTGCCCCGCCTCCCGCCGCGGTCGAAGGAAACCCAGATCAATCCGTCGCCGGAGAGATCGTATCAACCGACGTGACCGAGGCCGCAGCCGCAGCCAAAGCCGAGGCCGAAACCGAGGCCGCCCGCCGAAGCCGCCCGCCGCTGGCCGCCAGCCGCCCGCCGAAGCCGCGCCTGCCAAAGCCGCGACCTCAGCCGCCAACACTGCCGCTCCCCCCGCTTTCCGTGATCCTGCCGCCGAATCTGGCCCCCAGCCGATCATCGCGCCGTCCTCACCCAAGGGCGCCACCGCCGAGATCGACTCCACCCGCTACATCAAGCAAGAGATGGGCGTGCTAACCCCGGTGGAGCGCGTCAAGCAGGTACGCCACCACAAGCTGGTTCAGTGGGCCATCACCACCCGCCGGGGCACCTTCGTCCTGGGCATCATCGTGGGCGCGCTGATCATGCTGCCCATAGCCTGCTGAGCAGGCCCATGGCCTCA
The DNA here is from genome assembly GCA_964497805.1 of uncultured Kofleriaceae bacterium. Lineage (GTDB taxonomy): Bacteria > Myxococcota_A > Polyangia > CAZCFB01 > CAZCFB01. The sequence goes on along the minus strand of CAZCFB010000026.1, from coordinate 6,432 downwards.
GGGTGACGACGAACTGATGGGCTTCACCATCAGCTTGTATGGCACGGCCTTGCGCCCCATCTTCCGGGGCGCCACCACCCGCAGGTAACGATCGCCGCGGTTGTTCCGCGCCAGGGGGACGCGGTAGCCAAACCCCGCCTTGCCCCTGGCCACGGTGCTGATCCCGCGGATCCCGTACAGCTCCAGCTTCAGCCCGCCGCCATGCTCCAGCGAAAAAGCCAGGTGGTCGCCCCCGGATAGCTCCAGGGCGTACCAGTGGTCCACGCCGCCGCAGATCCGGCCATGGCTCCCCTCTCCCACCGAGGCGCGGGTCAGCCGCCGCGCGCCGGTGCTCGTCTCCGGGCACCCCTTGACCACCGGGGACACAGGATCCGGGGTGGCCACCTTGCCTCCGGCCACCCGGTCAGGCCCCTTGATGATGGTCACAGGCATGGAGGGGTGCCTGGCGGCGAAGCGGTACAGGGCGCGGATCCCCCTGGCGCTCATGCGAACGCACCCCCTGGAGGCCCGGCCCCAGATCAGGGTGGGCGTAACCGGACCATGGAGGCCAAATGGGAAGCTGGGGCGGCGGTCCACGACCTTGCCGCGCAGGTCCAGGCGGAGGTTGGGGAGGCCGCGGTGGAAGGCGGGCAGCTTGCGCCTGGGGATATAGAGCTCACGGTCCCTGGGGTCCGGGCCGGTGTGCCAGGTGCCTGTGGGCGTGGTCTCCGCGCCTCGCTCCAGCCGCCCCACGCTCACCGGGAAGACGCGGCGGCCCTTCTCTCCGCCCTTTTCAAGGCGGAGGGTGGCATTTTGCAGGGAGATGATGATGCGGGGCGTGGGGGAAGCCAGGCAAGGGCGAGGGATCAGGGCGATGAAGGCCAGGGCCAGGGCAATAGCAAGGGTCATCGCCCTTGGTACGGCGGAGAGGGGAGCTAGTTCACGCACTCGAAGGAGGCGAAGAGGTCCACAAAGGAGTTGAGGGCGCCGGTGGTGTAGTCCTTGGAGTCGAAGGCGGCCCAGAGCATGATGCAGTCGATGGTGCCCTTGTACCGGGTGCCGTTGGTCTCCTCGGTGTCGCTCATTGTGACCGTGCACTTGCTGGCGTAGGTCTTGTTAATGTCCGAGCGGTTGTGCTGCAGGAACTCGTAGCGGTAACCCTTGTCCTTGCCGGACGTTGCGGCGGGATCCTCAAAGCCGACCTTTAACTCAAAAGCCAGGGAAGTGGGCGCGTATACGAAGTCGTAGGTCTTGGGCTTCGTATACTCCTTGATGGTGAACTTGAGGAACTTGCCCAGCTCCTTGCCGTTGGTGGTGGCCGCCTCGAACTCGAACTGCCCAAGGCCGGGCTTGGGTTTGCACGCCACTGTGAGCTCGTCTTCCGAGATGGAGAAGGTCTTGTACTGGGATCCAACCACCTGCACAAAGGGGCCCTTGGGGCCCGAGTCATCATCGCCGCAGCCTGTCTGCAGCAGCACTGCCAGGGCCGCCACGCTAATAATTCCTGAGATTCGGTGCATCATTCCTGTTCCTGTGTCCGTCTTCATTGTAGTTCAATATCCCGAACCACGGGTATGACCAGCTATATAACAGGCCTCATCAGGGGCCGCAGCCTCTTCCCCTTTGTAGGGGTCTCCCTGTTTCTGCACGCCCTACCCCTGATCATGGTCTGGGGCTTCGGCCTGGATCTTAGCCTGCCCAAAGCCCAGATCACCTGGTTGGACCTGGATAACACGCTGGGCGCGCCTGTTTCAATTCCCATCCAACCGCCCCCGCCGCCTCCGCCCCCCGAGGCGAAGCCTCCACCGCCCCCGCCCGAGGACGCGGTGCCGGTTAAGAAGAAGAAAAAGCGCAAAAAGAAAAAGAAGAAGCGGCCCCCTGATGCAGGCCCGCCGGCGCCCCAGGTGCCATTCTCCACCGACCGCATGGCCCTGGGAGAGCTCGCCGCCGGGGACGCCTCGCTCATGCTCCTGATCCGCACCGACCGGCTCAGGGGCACCCCCTACGAGGACCAGGTGCGGCGGCTGCTCCATGTGTTCTACGACCACAAGACCCTGCTCTACGCCTCGGGGCTGGATCCGATCCAGGACTTCGACGCCCTTCTCATCGCCACGCCCAACCCCTACCGATTGACCCGCACCCTGCTTGCTGTGCGCCACCGCCTGTCGAGCAGGAACATGCGCCGGGCCCTCTCCCGGGCCGCGCGGTACGAGGGCAAGAAGATGCGCTGGAAGCGCGTGGCCAGGGGACACCGCGGGATCATCCCCACCCCGCCACGGCTGGCCCGTGATCCCCGGGTGGTTATCGTGCGGCCGGGCCTGGCCATGCTCATGGATCCTGCCCTCCTCCCCACCCTGGATGAGATCCCGCAGGCGCCCGGCGGGAGCGCTCCCGACGCTGGCGCCCGGCCGCTCTCATGGGCCCAACGCCTGGCGGCCATGGGGAGCCGGGGGGGGAGCAAGAAGGACGGCCCCTCCCTGTTGCTGCAGGGGGTGAACCTGCCCCGGTTGATCCGTCTGCCGGCGGGGGTGCCGGTGCCCCTCTCAATTCGCGTCTCTCTGGCCGCTCTGGAGCCGGCCCGACCCGAGGGGCTGCTCACCTTCGCCAGCGAGGATGACGCGCGTCGTTTCCTGGACGACCTGCCACGCCACCTGGAGCGCGCCCGCCGGTCCATCCTGCTGCGGCTCCTGGGAGTGGTGGACCTGCTCGACGCCATCAAGCTGCGGCGAGATGGCCCGAGGATCCGGGCCAACGTGGAGCTCACCGGGCCGCAGCTGCGCCAGCTCCTGGGCCTCTTCCGGGAGATGATCCCCCAGGTCCGTGTTCCGGGCATGAAGGGGAGCCGGATCCCCGACGCCGGCCTGCCGCAAGACCAGGGCGCCCCGGACGCGGGGGTTCCGGACGCGAGCGCACCAGATCTGAGTCAGGAGCCGCTGCTCGAATTGCCCAAATGGGCAGAATAATTCAACTCACGTTTCGGGGACGGTGCTGCTTTGTTGCTTTCTTTGGGGCGGTGCTGTTATTTTGAAGCAAAATAGCAGCACCGCCCAGAAAATAGCAACAAAGCAGCACCGTCCCTAAAGATGTTAAAATGGCAGGGTTGGCAGGGTGACTTCCCCGGTGAAAAGCCCCAGCTGCCTGAAGGTTTCGGGGGCGTAACCCAGGATTGAGAAGCGCACGATGCGGCCGGTCAACGCGATGGCCAGGAAGGGGGCCGGCTTGAAGTTGATGCTCCTGCACACGAAGGACATCATCACCAGGGGCGGGAGCCCGATGATGGCCGCGGCCACCAGCACCCCATAGCTGGCGCCCTGGTACTTCTCCACGTCAAAGGACTCCAGCTTGCGCCTGACCTTGGGCAGCTTGGAGAGGGCCCAGTCCCCGCCGAAGATGTACACCGAGTAGGCAGTGCACTGGCCCAGGGCAGCGGCCAGGGCCACCAACAGGGGGTTGCTCTGGCTGGTCAATCCGTTGACCACCGCCCAGGTCTCGGCGTTGAAGATCGGGATCAGCGTGCCGAGGCCGCACCAGATATAGGTGGCGAGATAGATCATGGCCGGCGCAGTGTACCGCATGTTAGCGTTGCCCGGTCTGGAGGCATGTTTATGAATTCCCCCTTCTCCCCGCCCCCGAGCCAGCGCGCCGCCGAGGCCCTGGCCGCGGTCAAGGTCCTGGCCAGCGAGCTCTCCCCCGTCGCCGCCGTCTCGGTGCTGGCCAGCGCCGCCGCCGCCATTGGGCCCCTGCGCGACCTGCTCCGCCAGGAGACGCGAGCCGCCACTCCCGACGCCGAGGCCGTGGACCAGGCCATCGCCTGGAGCATCGCAATCTACCGCCCGCTGCAGCAGCGGCTGGGCCGGTGGCACGCCCTGGAGGTGATGCAAAAGATCATCGTGCCGTCGGGCCTGCGCATGATGGAGCGGGCCTTCCCCGACCTGGGGACCACCGGCGGCCACGCCATCAGCCGGCTGCGGGACTTCATGGAGCAGACCCTCGGTGAGGCCCAGCGCCAGGGCCTCTACCAGTACAAGACCCGTACGGACCAGCCCCCCTCGAGGGTGGCCTTTGACATGACCTATTGCCGCTACACCGACTGCTGTCAGGTGGCCGGGGTGCCGGAGCTGGCCCACTGCTTCTGCGCCGTGGACCGGCCCTTCTTCCAGGGCATGTCCCACCTGCTGGAGTTCAGCTGCCCCGAGCGCCTGGCCGACGGCGGCGAGGCCTGCACCTTCTGCTTCGCCGAGGCCTGAGCCAGGTGCGCGCCCCGCTAATATTCGTCTTGTTGCTGGCCCTCTCCTCGGCTGGATGCAAGCGCGCCTCCGCGCCGGCCGAGGACCAGTGCCGCCGCCGGGGGTACGCCCGCACGGCCAGCTACATCCAGAAATACCGGGCGAGGGAGCGTGAGCAGCTGCAGAAAGCCCTGGCCTACCTGGACCGCTTCGTCATCGATCCGGTCGCCCTGCGCAAGGAGGGGATCAAGGGGCGCAAGAAGCTGGTGGAGCAGCTCGACGCCTACGTGGCCATCCACCGCCACGCCGCGGCCGAGGAGAAGCCGGGGCTGATGACGCGCTTCAAGCGGGCCGCCGCGGTGACCGGCGCGGCCGCATACCACGACATGCTCTCGGTGAGCGACAAGCAGTTCAAGCAGGACGCCACCTCCTACCTGCGCGCCGCCTACCTGATGGACAAGATGGGCATGTCCACCGCCGCCTACCGCGGCCAAATCCAGCGCATCAAGGACCGCCTGGACAGGCACATGGGCAAGCGCGGCTGGCACCAGCGCATGGCCTTCAAGCACTACTACAACCACTTCGGCCTGGCCCCGCCCAAGGAGCTGCAGGATCCGTTCAAGAACACCCTGATCTCACGCCGCGCCAACCCGTACCTGCTCGCCATGGGCCAGGTGTACGACCTGACCCACGAGGTGTTCGTGCCGTACGACTACGGCGGCAAGCTCACCACCGACCAGTTCGACAGGGGGGATCGCGAGTACCTCCGCCGGGCCCTGGAGGTGACCACCACCGTCTGGATCGCGCGCAAGAACGTGGACCTGGTGGGGGAGCTGCTGGCCTGCCTGCGTTACACCGGCAACCATGACCTGCAGGTCTACCGCGACGGCCTGAGCCTGATCCTGGCCAGCCAGCGCCCGGACGGCGCCTTCGGAGACCACGAGAAGTACCGCAAGGAGTGGGGCGACCGGCTGGACCTGGGCCTCTACCTGCATACCACCAGCGTGGTCATTGACATCCTGCCGCTGGCGTTCTCCAAGAGGTAGAATGCTCACAGTGGATCCTCTGCACGAGATTAAATACACCAGCGAGAACATGCCCGCCTTCGAGGCGATCAAGGTTGAGCCCTCGACCCGGGACGACGGCCTGCCCGAGGAGCTGCGCTCGCGCATCGCCGTGGGCACCATCCATGACGGCCCGCTGATCCCGGAGCACTTCCTGCAGGAGCCTCGGGTCAAGGAGCAGGTGGACTCGGGCAAGCTGTGGCGCCACTACGTCATGGAGCGAGACTGGGGGGCCAACCTGGTGGCCAAGCACCTGGCCCAGTTCCTGGGGCTGGACTCCTTCGGCCGGGTGAACGTGGCCCGGGTGGTGATGGACTACAACCGCTTCCCCGGCAGCAGCCCGCGCAACGCGGGCCACTTCGAGCGCCTGGCCATCAGCCCTCCCCTCTCGGATGTGCTGTCCTACCAGCAGAAGCGGGACGTGCTGGAGCGTTGCTACGACAGGATCTCGTCTGCCATGGAGCGGAGAATCCAGGGCAAGCAGCTGATGGTCACCATTCACACCTACGACCCCCACAACTGGAGCCTGACCAAGCGCCCGGAGGTGAGCATCATCTCCAGCTCGCACAGCTACCAGCTCAACTCTCACCTGCCCTTCGGGCTGTACGATCCGCTCTTCCCCGACGATCTGGTCAGCTCCTGCGTTGATCCCATCCTCCGCGACCGAATCGCCCTGACCGTGCAAAAAATGGGCACCTACGTGGAGCACAACTACCCCTACTGCTTCCCCGACGGCAGCCTGGAGATCCGCGCCCAGGTCTGGCTCTTTTTCCAGTACGTGCGGCGCCTCTTCCTGGAGCGGCACCCCCACCGGGAGGGGCGGCCATCCTACGACCGGGTATGGGAGATGTTGTTCAACACCAGCCAGCGCAAGGCCGAGAGCGAGGTGCTGTTCAGCTACCTCCACCGCTACCGCCGGCCGAGCCATGGGGCCGGCCTCGAGATGGCCGCGGCCCGCAAGGCGTACAAGCGGATCTGGGAGTTTGTGCAGGAAGAGCGGCTGGGCGAGCGATACCGCCAATCTCCAGACCGGGTCAGCACCTTCGGCATCGAGGTGCGCAAGGACCTGATCTGGAACTTCGACGGGGACAACCCGCTGGAGCCCAACGAGGCCGCGGCCCGCGACATCGCCGAGAAGATCGCCGAGGGGATCATCACCTACT
>CAZCFB010000025.1:15881-47228 GCA_964497805.1 uncultured Kofleriaceae bacterium | reverse complement strand
GTGAGCGGCGCCTTGAGCCCCAGCAGCAGCCCCCTGTCCGTGGCGGCCATGCCCTCGATGTCCAGCGCCCCCGTGTCGTTGAGGCCCAGGGCCCTGAGGGTTTCGGCGCCCGCGCGGTCCAGCAAATCGGCCAGGCTCACCGCCGCGGCCTGCCGGTAGCTGAAGCCGTCCGGCACCAGCCTGGCGAACAGCTGGCGTGACGCCTTGCGCTTTCCCTTCTTGCTGTACGACTGGGAGGAGAGCACGTAGAGCGCCCCGTCGTCGCCCGGGGCGATGGACTCCAGGTCGTTGAACTTGCGCGCGTCCTTCACCACCAGGGGCTTGTCGTCCACCGCCCCGGTGTTGCTCATGGTGAACAGCCAGGGCGCGTGGTCGTCGCTGCTCTTGGTGCCGGTGTCGTCGCTGACGAGCACGTAGCGGGCCAGGCGGGGCACCCAGATCAGCCCCGACGGCTCGAACCGGGTCTTCCCTCTGAGCTTGGCAGACACCTTGAGCGGCGACGGCTTGCCCACCTCCCGCTTCACCGGCGTCGCCGCCCCGGCCGTGACGTATGAGCTCTTCCCCTCCAGCCGGATGTTGAAGGCAAGGCCGGGCACCAGATCGGACGGCTCATCCAGCTGGATGAACATGTCCCGGCCCCAGGCGATCTGCCGCCGCTCGGGCCGGCAGCGCGCGGGCAGCTGGTTGACGATGGGCCCCACCGCCATGACATGCCCCTTGAAGGTCTTCTTGCTCCAGCCCCGGGGGAAGAGGGTGACCTTGCGGCCCACCTGCATCTCCATGGCCTGCTTCTCATAGACGCAGGCCACCACGCGGTCGGCGCGCTTGCTCACGATGGTGGCCAGGGCCTGGCCGGGCAGCAGCACCTCGCCCTTGTGCTTCATGATCTCCGACACCCTGCCGCTCATGGCCGTGCGCAGCATGAGCCCCTTGCGCTGGGCGCGCAGCTGGATCAGCCGGTGCTCTACCACCTTCTTCTTGGCCTGCAGGGACTTGCCGGCCAGGGTCGCCGCGCCGCCGGGCAGCTTCTTGCGGCGGGCCCGCGCGGCCCCTGCCTGGGTGCGGCTCAGCTTCACCGTGGTGCGCAGGGCCTTGACCTCCCGGGAGAGGCGGGCGTAGCGCAGCTCGGTGTTCGCGAGGTCCTTCCTGGTTACCAGCCCTCGAGAGAGCAGGTCCTTGAGCTCCTTGCGCTGGGCGGTGACGGTCTTGAGCTCCGCGGCCTTCACCGACAGCTCGGTCTGCGCCTCCCGCAGGTCCCGGGTGGCCTCGTCGCCGGCCTGATCGAACCGCCCGGCGGCGGTGACAGATCGCTGGGTGGCCCGGTTGCGGGCCGAGCCAAGCTCCGCGTCCAGGCGGGCCAGCTCAGCCTCCTGGATGCCGATCTCGGCGTCCACGTCGGTGGGGTCCAGGGCCGCGATGAGCTGCCCCGCGCGCACCTCCTGGCCCACGTCCACCGCCAGGGTGACGATGCGCCCCCGCTCGGTGGCCTCCACCTTGTACTGCACGGTGTGGGCGAAGCCCATGATCGGCCCCTTGCCGCTCACATCGCTCCAGAGGTAGGCCACCAGGCCCATGGTGCCGAGCCAGAGGCCGGCGGGCAGCACCCTGGTCAGGATGAAACGTCCTCTCGCTGTGTCTCTCCAGGCCATGGTTAGCTCCATGCCTCGCCAAGGCCGTGGCGAGGGCGACGGAAGTGCTGCAGATTTGCGGACCTCGGACTGGAGCCCACCGGAGACGTACTTGCGGTACGTCGAGGATGGTCGGAAGGAGAAGGCCGTGAAGATGCGTTGCTTCCGGCGTCCGCAGTAGGTGGGTGGCGTGGCATGGGGCTATATCTCCAGCGTGGACTCTTGCATCATCACCGACACGTCCTGCATGCCCTGGATGGCGCCCAGCTCTTGCAGCAGCTGCACCCTGGCCTCGTCGCCGGTGAACTGAACCTGGTAGGCGTACTCCATCATCTCCCCCTGGGCGGCCTCGCGCAGGGTCACCAGGGCGAAGGTGCGGGTGTAACCCCGCAGCAGGTCGATGATGGTCTGCTCCCCGGTGCCGGAGGGGAGCTGGAAGCGCAGCAGCCCGTCGAACTTGCGGCGGCCCCCGAAGTCGGCCCAGGTGAGGGCGATGACCACCAGGCAGAACACGCCGGTGCCCAGCACCGCGGCCAGGGGCGCGCGCAGGCCGGCGCAGATGCCGGCCGCCATTGAGGCGAACACGAACACCATGTCCCGGGCGTCGCGCAGGGCGGTGCGGAAGCGGATGATGGCCAGGCTGCCCGCGATGCCCAGGCCCGCGGCGATGGAGTTGTTGATGGCCAGCATCAATGTGCAGGAGATGATGGCGCCCACCCCCACGGCCAGCACGAAGGAGCGCGAGTACGACATGCCCCGGAAGGTCCAGATGTAGGTGGCCGCGATGACCTGGGCCATGGCGAAGGCCAGCAGCAGCGCGAAGAGCACGGTCTTGACCGTGACCGGCTCGGTGTAGTTGGAGACGAAGCTGTACACGTCATTCATGAGGCAGATCCGTATATGGGCCGGGCCGGGGTCCGGGATTCAGGTGGCTGGTACCAGGTCAGCACCGAGGTGCCGTACTTTGAAAACGCCAGGCGCTGCAGGTTGTGGGTGAGCACAAGGTTGGACATCCAGCGGGGCACGGCCGAGGTGAACTTGAGCTCCAGCACGGTCATTGCGTCGGCCCACCGCTGCAGCACCGCGTTGTCGTTGAAGCGCCAGCCGCGTTCGCCCTGATCAAAGGCTGGGCGGGTCAGGGCCTTGCTGCGGATGCGGCGGTCGAAGGTCACCCTGGCGTAGCTGTCCACGGTGCTCACGTACGGCTCCCGCTCGTAGCGCACCATGACCACCGGGCGCATGTGGTTGCCGTGCACCAGGGCCAGCAGCTTCTCCACTGCCTGGCGCTGCACGCCGGTGAACGCGTCCGGGATCTGGCACGATGGGTCCGCCACCAGCGCTGCCCACAGGTCCCGCGGCACCGGGGCTCGGGTCTTTTTGATCACATCGTTGAACCGGCTCTTCACCTCGAAGAACACGGGGCTGTCCGGGCCGTGGGGCGGGTACGCCCGCACCCTCACCTTGTACCGCTCCGGCATGGAGATGACGTTGGCCCGGTACAGAGCAAACCCCGGCGTATCGAAGTAGCAGGAGTCGATGAGGTACCTCCCATTGGCCTGACGCGCGGCGTGTGGATCCAGCTCGCAGAAGGGCTGGATCGCCTGGCGCACACGTAGGGCAGTGGCCGCGTCGAGGAGGAACTTGTACTCCCGACGCTCTATGATCTCCGCAGAGGTCACCACGCTAATTGGAACGCATGGCTGGATCCGGGGCAAATAAACGGATCCATCGTGGGGCGTTTGTTGTTTCTGTTCACTCTTATCAAGTGTCCCCGGAGGCCGGTTAAGGCTCAGGGGGGCCGGGACACTAGATATCCTGCTTCTTGATCTCGGCGTCCGGCTTCTTGGTCCCGGCGTCCGGCTTCTTGGTCCCGGCGTCCGGCTTCTTCACCGCGCTGTCCAACTGCGGGCCCAGATCCGCGGGGGCGCCGGCCATGTTGGTCTTGCCTGGAGTGGGGTTTCCCAGGGCGGTCCAGTTGCCGTCGCCGTCCGGAATGCGACCCCAGGAGGTCTTGCTGCGCAGGGCAGGAAAGACAAGGCTGTCGAGCTTGTTTCCGCTTTTGTCAAGAATGGTTAAGCGCTCACCGCTCGAGGATAACTTGAAGTTTGTGCTGCCCGCCTTGTTCTTGCCGTCGCACACCACCTTGAGGAAGGCCCGGGCCGCCAGCTTGCCCCCCGCGAAGGTCCAGAAGCGGTTGCTGTCCCGGAGCTCCACCCCGGCCAGGGAGACCTCCTCATCGGAGTTGTTATACAGCTCAAGCCAGTCGTCATCGTCCGGGTTGGAGGCCTGGATCTCGTTGAGCTTGATGCCCATGGCGGCGTCGTCGTCAGAGCAGGCGGCGGCGCACAGGGCCAGGGGGATGATCATCATCAGGGAAACATGCTTCAGGTCCATCTTGTACCTCATCTGCTGATTACATCATGAAGGTGACTACTTCATGCCTCCAAAGTGGAAGCCGGTGGTAATGACCGGATGGTAGATGAATACGCCGCCTTCCAGGTAGTAGGCGCTGAACTCCACCTGGACGCTCAACCAGTGAGAGATGTTGAACTGCCCGGCAACCAGGCCGCCCACCAGCCAGGTGAAGCGGTTGTCAGCGGGGATCTCCTCGGTGGCGCTGGTGAAGTTACCCTGCATGCCGAACTTGGGGCCCACGGTAAGGATGAAGCGCTCCAGGGTGACCAGATCCATGAGGATCGGGATCCAGCCCTGCACTGACCAGATGGACCGCCACTGGTCCATATCGTCACCCGCGTATCCGCCGCCGATGCCGGGGTTCACCGACAGCACGAACTGGCCACGCTCCACCAGCTTGATGTTCAGGTCCGTGTACAGCCCGGCCAGGTAGAGCCTGGCCCCGAAGTCCATGCGCTCGTGGATGCCGTGCCTGACCCCGATCTCAATGGTGCCAAACGAGGGCAGCTTGTCGGCCGGGATCGCTGGAGCCCAGGCGCCCAGGGTGCCGTTGGCGAAGGTGATCTGGGTCCGCCCCTTGGCCATGGGCCTGGCCGTGTGCTGGGTGGAGGCGACCATGCACCCCGAGGCGTTGCAGAGCAGCAGAACAAGGCCCAGGACCGGAGCCCGCAGCGGCACGGCCAGGTCCCGGCTCATGGCGACACCACGCATGTACCGCTGGCGTCCCCCCCCCGGGGCTGCCCCTTGGACAAGATCTTCTTGAGGAGGTGCTCGCGGTACTTGATCCAGGAGCGCAGGTCCTTGACGGCGTTGACGATGTAGTTCTCCTTCTTCTCCTCTTCCTCCCACTCCCGGTCCCTGTAGCCGCTGAGGACCTGCTTCTCGTAATGGTCCACCTGGGCCTGCAGGGCCTTCTCGTCCCACACCTTGTCCAGCAACCGGGCCAGCTCCTTTTCAAAGCGCGCGGCCATTGCGGGGATGCGGGAGAGGCGCCGGGTCAGCTCTCCCCTGAGGTAGTAGTCCAGCTCCGGCCCCTTCTCCCCGTTGTGGGCGTGCAGGGCCTCGTAGCCCATCACCCAGTCCATACCCCAGTGCAGGAAGGTGGCGCGGTTGCCGTCCTTTGGGTCGAAGTAGATGTAGTAGTTGTTCTTGTTGCCCCCGTACCCATCGTTGTGGTTGACGAGGGCCTCAAGGGCCCAGAACGTGATGAAGCGGTCGATGTTCAGGTAGCGGGAGAGCTCCTGCTCCAGCTTGCTGTCCGGGCTCTTGAGGGCCTGGATCAGGCTCCTGAGCCGGGCCTTCGCCGGATCCGTGGAGGTGGTCTTGCTCTGGAAACGAGCCAGCCCCACGTCTACCAGGTCGGTGAGCTGGGCCTCGTACAGGGAGCCGCTGCTGTCACCGAAGGCCCGCTTGAGGAATGGCCTCTTGAGCGGCTCAAGGTGGGCGTAGACCCCGAGGGGCTGGCCGTTGACCATCACGTTGGCCAGGTTGCACCGGGCGCCCGGGTAGCCGGTGGCGATGATCAGGTTGTGCACCAGGCAGGTGCGCATCCAGGAGCGATCCTGGAGGCTGTTGTTGAGGGTGAGCCGCTCGGTCTCGCCCAGCCGCTGGCCGTTCACCAGCTGGTCGGTGTCGATCTTGAGCGACGGCTTGATCAGCCCATGGCGCCAGGCCGATCCGAGGAAGCCCTTCTTGCGGATGCCCACCCTGGACACCTTCACCCCGTCCACGGACACGTCGGCGGAAAACCAGGTGAAGGGCGAGGAGAAGGTCCGGGTGCAGTCCCCCACATGCTTCAGGAACCTGGACCACCTGGCGGTCTCCTCCCACCAGGCGCCGCCGCTGAGCTTGAACCGCTCCTGGTTGCGCAGCGCCTTGAAGTCGCCGGCGTCCATCTGCACCTGGACGCAGAGCATGTGCTTCGGATCGAACGAGGCGCCCTGGCTGGGGTCCACCCCTGGCGTGACCCTGGGCGTACAGGGCAGGGCCTGGGGCAGACCGTAGTCCTGCGGCGGATCGTCGCAGGCGCAGAGCAGGCCGGTCAGCACGGCCAGGAGAGCAAGTCGCGGGTATGGGATCAAATAGACTCCCTCCTTTGGTGGTCCACGGCCGCGACCGATGTAGGTCTCACTTCTTGCCTCCTGAGTCGCTCCACTTTGCGGTGAAGCTGCCCTCAATGGCCGCGCCCTTGGTGGCGCCGGCCTTGGTCAGGGTGAGGGTGCTCTCGGACAGGGTGCCCACCGGGTATTCCGTGCCGGCGTACAGGATCACCAGCGCTCCGGACAGGTCTTTGCTGCTCTTGCTGTACTTCAGGGTGCCAGCGGTCATGGCGCTGTCCTTCACGCTGAACCGGGCGATGTAGGTCATGGCCCCCTTGGTGTCAGCGACCTCTCCTGACAGCTCGATCACCGACCTGCCGGAGGTCTTGCTGTCCACGCCGGCCTTTGAGCTGACCTTGGTCACGGTCAGCGCCTTCTTCTCCTCCTTGAGCGTCAGCGTCCCGCTGCCGCTGGCGCCGTGGGTTGTCTTGAAGGTGCCGCTTCCTTCGTGCCCGTAACCTTTGGTGCCGCCCGAATCGCAGAGCTTGCGCAGCCCCTTGGTCAAGGCCGGGGGAGCGTCCACGACCTTCTTGATCTGGGCGCGCCGGGCCTTGACATAATCGCGTAGCTCCTTGATGGACGAGGCGAAGCCGCCGCCGCCCTTGCCGCCCTTGCTGCCTCCAGATTTCAGGTACGGGTCCTTGGCCGCCTCGGCGCTGATGAGCTTCTCCATCCGGTCGATCTCGGCCAGGATCTCTGTCTCCTTCCACACGTCGGCGAGCAGCTTGTTCATGGCGGCCAGGTACTTGGCCTGGGTGGCCTTGTACATGTACAGCCGCCTGGGCAGGATCGTGGCGGCGTAGACGTTCTCGGACCACCCAAGAACAAAGGTCTTGTCCGTACCCCAGGGCATGAATTGAAGCCGGTTGCTGTCACCCGGATCAAAGTAGATGTAGTGGTTGTTGGAGTCAGCGGCGTAACCGTCGGCGTGGCCTGCCAGCACCTCCATGGCCCAGTAGGAGTAGAACTTGTCCAGGTTCACCAGGGGCGACAGGGCGGCCACCAGCTTGTCGTCCGCCAGCTTGAGCGCCGCGGTGACCGCCTTGATCCTGGCCCGCGTGGCGTCCGTTGAGCTGGTCTTGACCTGGAAGGTCACGAGCCAGTCGTCGCGGAAGTCGCTGATGCCGGTGGACTCGTACAGGTCGCCGTCGTTGTCTGAAAAGTGACGCGAGAGGAAGCGCTTCTTGATCGCCTCCACGTTGGAGAACAGGCCCAGGGACTGGCCGTTGACCTTGACCGCGGCGAATGAGCAGCGCGGCGCGGCCAGGCCGGCCTTGCGGAACAGGCCGTAGGACAGGCACTGCTTGACGAACGCCGGGTCTGCGATGTTGCTGTTTAACGTCAGCCGCTCCTTGCCGTGCAGCGTCTGCCCGGCCACGTACTTGTCGAACTTGAGCTTGATCCCCGGCTTGGACTCGGGGACGAAGTAGAAGCCCTTCTTACGGATCCCCACGTTGTTGACGACCTCGCCGTTGACCGTGACCTTCGTGGCGCGCTTCCAGGTGTAGGCCCGGCCGGCTGGCCCCTTGCCGCACTCCTGGCCGGAGAAGTTCTGGAGCGGCGGCCAGTCCTTGCGCACGAACTCCCAGTCCGCCGCGGGCATGGTGATCTCCACGGCGAGGATCTTGTTCGGGTCGAACAGCTTGTGGCTCTCGTCGCTCACCCCGCTGTCGCCTCCGGCCCCTGGATCCCCCCCATCGTCGGAGCAGGCCGAGGCCAGGACGAGGGTGGCCGCCAGGGCCATGAACGCCACAACTCTCATTTCTTTCCCCCCGAAGTGCTCCAGGCGCCGGAGAACGTCCCCTCCACGGCCGCGCCCTTGGTGGCGCCCGCCTTTGTCAGGGTGAGGACACCCCCGGTGAGGGTGCCCATGGTCCAGGTCTTGGAGCCGCTCGATGTCTGACCGATGAGGGCACCGGTGAGGTCGGTGCCGCCCTTGGCCACCTTCAGCGTGGCGCCGTCCTTGAACGCGGCGTCGGCCACGCTGAAGCGGGCGGTGACGTTGTGTGTTTTCCCGCTGGAGGTGATCTCCCCGGCGATGTCCAGGACCGACCGGCCGCTTGTCTTGGCATCCACACCTGCCGCGGAGGTCACCTTGGCGATGGCAACCGCCTTGCCGCCCTCGGTGAGCGCGATGGTTCCGCTGCCCTTGCCGCCGTAGGTGCTGGCGAAGGTGCCCGATCCCAGGTAGGTGGTCTTGGTGGTGCCCCCACACCTACGGGTGGACAGTGCCTCGGTCCAGGTGGGCGGAGCGGCGATCACCGCCTTGGCCGCGGCCCGGCGCGCGCCGAGGTAGTCGCGCAGCAGCTTGACCGCCGAGGCGAAATCACCGCCCTTGCCGCCCTTGCCCATGTACGGGTCCCTGCCCGCCGCCGCGCCGATGAGCCGCTCCATGCGGTCGATCTCGCCCTTTAGCCGGGTCTCGTTCCAGGCCCCGGCCAGCAGCGCCGATAGCGCGCCAAAATACTTCTTTTGCCCCGCCGGAAGCAGGTACAGCCGCCGGGCCAGGATGGGCCTGGCCTGCACGTCAAAGGAGCCGGCCTTGCCGCCGTAGGCGCCCCAGCCTGTGTCAGCGCCCCAGGGGATGAAGGACATCTTGTTGCCGGCGCCCGGGTCGAAATAGACGAAGAAGTTGTTGCCCTTGGTGAAGTAGCTGTCGGAGTTGCCGCTCAAGCTGTTGACGGCCCAGAAGGTGGCGAAGCTGTCGACGTCCACCAGAGGGGCCAGGGTGGACAGGAGCTTGTCGTCAGGCGCCTTGAGCGCCGCGGCCACGGCCTTGATTCTGGCAGCGGTCTTGTCGGTGGAGCTGGTCTTGGGCTCGAACGCCTTCATGAAGCCGTCGCGGAAGTCGGCCACCGTGGCCTCGAACAGGTCGCCGTCGTTGTCCTTGAAGTTCCGCGCCAGGAAGCGCTTCTTGATGCTCTCCACGTTGGAGAAGAGCCCCAGCTCCTTGCCGTTGACCTTCACCACCGCGAAGTTGCAGCGCGGCGCGGCCACCCCCGCCCTGCGCGCCAGGTCGTAGTTCAGGCACTGGCGCATGTGGCTCGGGTCCTGCACGTTGTTGCTCAGGGTCAGCCGCTCCAGGCCGTACAGGGTCTGGCCAATGACGAAGTGGTCGAACTTGACCTTGAGCGACGGCTTGGTGGGGTTGACAGAGCCGATGAAGCCCCGCTTGCGCACCCCGGCGTCCTTGACCACCTTGCCGTTCACCGTGACCTTTGCCTTCTTGTAGGTGTAGGTGTGGACAAACGGACCGGTGGGGCAGGAGACGGGGTTCTTGGAGAAGTCCCGCTTCTCCTGCCGGATGATCTCCCAGTCCGCGGCCGCCATGGTGATGTCCACGGTGATCAGGGTGCTCGGGTCGAACAGGGCCGCGCTGGGGTCGCCTGCGTCCGCTCCAGCGCCGCCGTCAGCCCGAGAAGGCACGGAATCGTCTGAGCAGGAGAGGGCGATCAGGGTGAGGGCGATGAGAAAGGGAATCTTGTTCATGTGAGTATTGTCCCTCTACCGCAAAAAATTTGAAAACCAATGTGACTGGAGAGGGGACGCCCCGCGGGTGGGACCCTTTGCCCCAGGAGGATTCCCGAAAACCATGTGATTTCGGGGGAAGGGGTATTGGCCTGGATGTTGCTGTTTCCCGGGGCATGGACAAACGTTCGAAGCGCACAGTGATGATCGCTTTGGCCCTGGTGGTGCTCGTGGCCGGTTGTGACGCCACCGTGGGTGGATACGAAGAAGAGGCCAGGCCGGCACCCAGGGGGCAGCTTGGCACCTACAATGCCCCGGGCGGCGGCGCCAACAAGTGCTGCGTCTGGATCGACCTGGACAAGACCCTCAACACGGTGGGCGCCTTCGGCTACCCCTTTAACCCGGTGCCCGCGGACGAGCTGTGCAAGCTGCTGGCCGCCAAAAAGCCCCAGACCGTCTCCACCTTCCTCACCGCGCGCAAGGGCTGCCTGCCCGCGTTCAAGCCCGGGGAGGGGAGCTGCCAGCAGCTGCGGGACACGGTGTCGGTGGCCTGCTCCCTCTCCAAGTCAAAGATGGCCGCCGCCAAGCAGCACCACATGGCCGGGCGCGCCGAGTGCGGGGCTCATATCCTCATCGACGACAACAAGGAGGGCGCGAACATCAAGCTGGCCGTGCCCTACGCTTACGTGGAGCCCCGGGCCTTCGCCTGGGCCGCTGTGCGGAAGCAGATCCTCGACGAGGTGAACAAGTGCCAGGCCGCGGCGCAGGGGCCCAAACCCGGTCCGGGGCAGCCCGGAAACACCCCTCCTCCTCCTGGCCCCGGGAGCTGTCAGGGACAGTGCGGCAAGCAGGCGCCGGCCGGGTGCTGGTGCGACAACAAGTGCCGGGCCATGGGGGACTGCTGCGCCGACGCTGGAGGAAGGTGCGGCGTCTGATCCGCCCTTACTTGCAAGCCCCCTTGTAAGCCAGCGCCGCGCCCGCCTTGATGCGCGTGCAGTCGTTGGAGTAGGTCTTCTTGTCGCAGCCGCACACCGGCTGGTACAGGCCGAAGCAGCCGCTCGGGGTGTTGACGCAGGTGCCCGGCGTCTTCTGCCCGCACCCCTTGGTGATGTTGCAGGTCTGGCCCTTGGGGCAGCCGTAGCCGGGCACGTTGTAGCAGGCATTTTTGCCGCCGCCCTTGTCCGGCTTGCTCATGCCGGCGTCGTACTTTCCGCTGCCCTTGCAAGCGCCGGCGTACCAGAGCGCCACCCCAGCCTTCACCCGCTGGCACTCGTTCTGGTAGGTCTTGCCGTCGCAGCCACACTCCGGGTTGTACACCGAGGTGCAGGTCCCTGGCTTGATGGTGCAGGAGCCGTAGGAGCCCTTGCCGCACCCCTTGATGTCGCAGGCATACCCGGGCTTGCAATCCTTGTCTGATTTACAGGCGCCCGGCTTTGTACCCCAGTCCGGTTTGGGCTTTTTGCCCCAGTCGAGCCATTTCTTGCCGCCCCAGTCGAGTTGCTTCTTGCCCCAGTCGAGCCACTTCTTGCCGCCCCAGTCGAGCTGCTTGCCGCCGCCGTCCTTTCGGACCACGGCCCCGTCGGAGTTGGCGGTGCCCGGCGTCTGCCGCTCGGCGCAGCCCATGACCAGCAGGGTGCCCAGCATGGCTACATAAAATCTCATCAACTCACCTCTCTTTATCGTCGCCACACAGAGATGATATTTGAAAAACCACCTGCGGTCGCTCACCATCGGTGCGGGAGGAAGAGATGTCGAAACGGAAACAAACTCTGCGTGTGGCCATGCCCGCCTGGGAGATCGGGCGCGTGCAGAGCGGCCTGGGGGCCAAGGTGGGCGGGCTCGGCGTCATCGTGGAGGAGCTGCCCGCCGAGCTGGTGGCGGCCGCGGCGCGCCGGGGCCAGGAGCTGGAGGTGGAGGTGCTCTGCCCCTGCTTCGCCCACCACGACCGCACGCGGTTGACCAGGCTGGACCTGAACGTCCCCGTCACCCTGGACGGCCACACCTTCGAGTTCGAGGTGTACGAGCACCGCTTCCCCGACGGGATCAAGGCGATCTATTTCTGGGACCGCTGGCAGCTGGGCTGGACCGCGCCCACGGCCATCTACCCCAGCGACCCGCAGATGGCCTTGCGCCTGTTCGCCGCGGTGGCCCAGGCCATGGCCGGCTACATCAAGCTGGCCGACTTCCAGACCGTGCACCTGCACGACTACCATGTGGGGCTCGTGCCCTTCTACCTGGGCGACGACCTGCCGGTGCACTTCACCATCCACAACGCCACCTACCAGGGCACCACCCCGATCATCGGCGGCGGCTACTCTTCCCTGGACGCCCTGGCGCTGCCCGGCGAGCAGCTGTTCCACAAGTACTTCGACTTCTTCGACAACCTGAACCTGATGAAGGCCTGCATGCTCGCAGTGCATGAGGGCGGCGGGCGCATCACCACGGTGAGCGGCGACCTGGAGGGCACCTGGGGTTACGCCGCCGAGTTGCGCGCCAGCCACGCTGATCTGGTGGCCCAGGCCACGGCCGAGAAGGGCTCCCCCCCGGGCGAGGTGTTCGTGCCCAACCGCCACCTCGACCTGCTGGAGAAGCTCCCGGTGGCTGGCATCACCAACGGCATGTCCGCTCGCAACCGGGCCGAGAACCTGCCCGAGCTCCAGGCCGCCACCCTGCGCCGGATCCAGGCCCGCCGCGGCCGCGGTGATCCATTGTTCATTCACCCCCTGGTGCAGGAGCGCATGCTGGCCCAGGACCACAACTTCGACATGGACAGCCTGGAGGTGAAGGCCGAGCTCAAGCGCCTGCTGCACCTGGAGGCCTTCGGCGCCGAACCCCAGGGCGACCCCGTGCTGCTCACCGCGGTGGGCCGCCTGGTGGAGCAGAAGAACCTGGGCCTGGTGGCGGACATCGCCGAGCGCGCCCTGGGCCTGGACCCGGAGGTGAAGCTCATCGTGCTCGCCTCGGCCCCGGACGGCGACGCAGGCGGCCAGGCCACGGAGGCTGCCTTCTTCCACCTGGCCGCCACGTACCCCGGCCGCGTCTACTTCAACAACGCCTTTAACCTGCCCCTGTCCAAGCTGATCCTGGCGGGCGGCAATTTCTGCCTCATCCCCTCGCGCTTCGAGCCGTGCGGCCTGGTGGACTACGAGGCCTCCCTGCTGGGCAACGTGGTCATCGCCCGCCGCACCGGGGGCCTGCCCAAGATCGCCCACTGCGGCTACCTGTACGACTGGCTCGACATCAGCGACCGGGCAGGGGAGGGCTGGGCCTTGCTGAACAGGGTGCAGGAGGCGGTCGTCACCTACCGCGGTGACCCGGACCGCCACGCCCACCTGGTCCGCGAGGCCATCAACATCGACGCCAGCTGGGACCGCTCCGCCGGACACTACCTGGACATGTACGCCTACGGCTTGCTGGTCAAGCGGTGGCACGCGGCGCGCCAGGGCCTGGCCGCGGACTTCATCCAGGAGCTGGGTAACGAGCGCGAGCTGTTCGAGCAGTTCTTTGCGCCGGGAGCGCAGGAGTACGGCGACCGCCTGGACTGGCGGCTCAAGGATGAGCTGAAGGGCTGATGTCCGCGGCGCGCTCCATGGCGCGGCGATGTCTCCCCGCGCTGACCCTGGCGCTGGCCCTCTGCTCGCCGCGGTCCGCCCTGGCGGAGGTCGAGCTCCCTCCTCCACGCGTTGACCTGGCGCTCAGCTACTACACGCCGATTCACGAAAACCGGCAGGTCCACTCCATCTTCTTCAACGCGGCCGTGGGCACGGAGATTTGGCCCCTGCTGGGCCTCTCCATGTACGGCGGGCTCACGGCCAGCCGCGCGTGGGGCGAGATGTATCAGCTGGGGGAGCAGTTCCAGGAGCTCCATTACCGCACCGAGGCCAGCGGCGTGGGCCCCATGTTCCTGCTGCGCCTGGCGCCGCTGACCAGGGCCGGCTTCTCCCTGGCGCTGGAGATGGTGCTCTCGGTTCTGCTGTACGACCGGGGCCTTCCCTCGGGCGGGGAGCTGTACAACTTCAGCCTCCGCTTCGGCGCCAGCGTCAACTACGAGGTCAACGAGCACCTGTGCCTCAGCCTCGGCGCCCGCTGGATGCATGTGTCCAACGGCCAGGGCCTGGGGGACCACAACCCGTCCTACGAGGGGGTGGGGTTCCCGGTGGGGGTGGAGCTGGTTCTCTGAAGTCGGCCGCGGCTCAGGGGCTGGCCCCCCCGGCTTGAACTTATTTTTTGGGCCAGAGCGGGGCGTCTACCGGGTCCACCCGCGCCCGTCTCAGCAGGCAGGCCACCTCCTCGGCCTTGGCCGCGTGGCCGGCCTCCCCGTAGTAGCGCAGGGAGAGGCGCAGGTGCCTCAGGATGTTGGGGCCGAAGCGGTTGAGCTGGTCCAGGGTGTTCACGATCTCGCCGGTGGGGACCCTGGCCGCCATCTGGGCCTGGAGCAGGGCGTCCAGCCGGCTCACCTCTCCGCCGTCCTGCTCCTTGCGCCTGGTGGCGGCGGTGATGCCACGGTGGTATTGCCGGCTGGCCTGCACAAGCTTGGCCAGGGCCTTGTACACAACCTCCCGGTTGAGCTTGAGCAGGTCCGGATCGTCCACCCTGTCCAGCATGCCGAGGAGCGTATCTATCTCGGCCCAGGCCTGGTCATACTCTCCCACCCCGATGAGCGCCTGCAGCCGGCACAGGCGGCGCGCCTGGGGGCGGAAGTCTCTCATGGCGGGCAGGGCGAGCAGCGCCTCCCGGTGATGGCCCAGGGCCACCAGAGAGCGGCAGCGGCGCAGGGCTGCGCGCGCTGACCAGCCCGCGGAGTCAGGCATGCGGTCCAGCAGCTTGAGCGCACCAACATGATCGCCCTTGGCCTCGAGCACGCGGGCTTGGGTGAGCCGGAGGAAGGGCCGATCCGGGTACTGCTTCAGGGCCCAGTCGCTGACGCTGCGGGCTGCCATGGTGCGGAACCTCAGCACCCGGGCCGCGCCGTTAACTGCAGCGCCCAGCGGCGGCGGGCTATCCACCGTGGGCGGCAGGATCTTGCCGGTCTGCAGCTTGAGCCGCCACAGGCTGCGCCAGTGGGGGTGGTTCATCTTGTAGAGCCCCGCCATGGCCATGTACTCCAGAACTGGGCGGTCGTCGGTCATCACCTCGGAGCCCCCCCGCAGCACCAGCCGCTCCAGGTCGGTCCGCTCCAGCAGGAAGGCGCCGAAGAACTGCTCGGGCAGCATGCCGGTGCCGAAGGCCGCCATGTAGCGGGGCAGCCGTTTATCCGCCTTGAACGCCGCGCGCACTCGCGCCACCGACGGACGCAGGGGCCGAGCCGAGCCGAGCAGGATCAGGTTGTCACGGTCGGTGAACCAGACCTGCACGTGGGGGAAGGACTCGAGCATGGTGCGGAACACCAGGGCCACCGAGCGGCTGTCCATCTTGTAGAGCTGCAGCCACTGGCCGAAGATGCCGCCGGGCTTGAGCCGCCCCCGGGCCTGTCTGTAAAAGTCACGGGAGAAGAGGTTGGCCACGCCGGCCATCCAGGGGTTGGAGGGCTCGGAGATGAGCACGTCGAAGCGCCGCCGGGTGGCCAGCAAATAGGAGCGGGCGTCGTCGTAGTGGATGCGCACCCGGGGGAGCCGTTCGGCCGCCCCGTTCACCCGGTGGAAGAACCGGGAGGCCGCCACCACCGCGGGCTCGATCTCGATGACGTCCACGCGCTTCACCTCGGGGAAGAAGGTGGCCGTGTACGCGGTGACCCCCGAGCCCCAGCCCACCACGGCCACGTCCGAGGGGCTGGGATGCACCAGCAGGGGGATGGTGCCGAGCATCAGCTGGGTGGACATGTCCAGGTCGGTGGAGGCGTCGGCCTTGCCGTTGACCAGCAGGCTGGTGCCTCCGTCGAACTGGCGTACGCTCACCGTGGCGTTGAGGCCCTCCCTGAGGAAGGCAAGCCGGCTGCTCCCCCACTCCAGGAAGCGCAGCTTGTTCCAGGCGTTGGACGGGAGGTTGTTGGCCATGCGGTGGCCCACGCCGATGTCCAGCACCTTCACCGCCCAGGTTGGCTGTAGAGAGGCGGCCACGCAGAGCAAGGACACCGTGACCAGACCTGCCAGCTTCTGGGAGGTCCGCGGCCCAAAGAGCAGGAGCCCGGCACCAGCCAGGAGCAGGTTCAGAAGGAGCCCCAGGAGCAGGCTCCACTGGGTGCCGAGCAGGGGGATCAACAGGAACCCCGTCAGGACGCTACCCAGGATGGCCCCGGCGGTGTTGCACAGGTAGATGCCCCCCACGTCCCGGCCAACCTGGCCCAGCTCCCGGGCCACGATGCCCATGGCCAGGGGCAGAGCGGCGCCGAAGATGAGGGTCGGCACGCCAAGCAAGGCCGCGGCCAACACCACCTGTCCCACCAGGATCCGCTCGATGGAGTGGGCCACCACCGGGCCGGCGTTGAGCCAGATGGCGGGCAGGTGCGGCACAACCAACAGGGAGACAGTGACCCAGGCCGCCAGGGCGGCGAGCAGCAGGGCCAGGGCGTACGCCGAGGGGACATTGCCCCTGGAGAGCCAGGAGAAGGCCAGAGAGCCAGCCGAGATGCCGAGCAGGAAGATGCCGAGGATGATGGAGAAGGCGTAGGTGGAGCTGCCCATGGTCAGGGTGAGCAGACGGGTCCAGATCACCTCGTAGGACATGGAGAGCATGCCCGTAAGGGTGACGGCCACCAGGCTGTAGAACACCGCGGGGGTTCGCAGGTGTCGTCGAAGATCCGGCGGGGCAGGGGCCTTCTCCGGGGCAGGGTTTGCCGGGCTCTCTTCCACGCGGCGTGCCGCCCACAGCGCGGCCAGGCCGATGACCAGGTTGATGCCCGCGCACATTAGAATCGACAGCCACAGGCCCAGGTGCTGGATCAACACCATGCCGGCCAGCGCCGTGCCCACGGCCGCGCCGATGGTGTTCACGCCGTACAGCAAACCCACGCCCCGGTGCAGCGCCTCTCGACGGCGGACCAGGGCGCGGGTCAGGGCCGGCAGCGTGCCACCCATGAGCGCCGCGGGCAGGGCCAGCACCGGGAAGGCGAGCAGAAACTTGAGCAGCGCGGCGCCCCCCTGGCCCAGGCCCATCGCGCCCTGCGCTGCCGCGTAAATCCACTCCACGCCGTGGAGCAGGGGCAGAGAGAGGAGCGCGAAGAGGGCGACTGCCAGCTCGAGGTAGGCGTACACGCGCAGCCCCCCCCGCCGTCCGGTGTCCAACCGCCGCCCTATGAGGTAGGCCCCCAGGCCCAGGCCGGCCATGAACGCGGCCAGCACGGTGGTCACCGAATAGGTGGTGGAGCCGAACACCAGGTTCAGGCGGCGCACCCAGAGCAGCTCGTAGACTAGGCTGGTGAGGCCGGAGCCGAAGAAGCAGGCGTAGATCAGCGCGGCGGGGATTCGGGGTCTGGCGGGAGCCTGGCGACTATCGGTCGTGTCCTCATTCACTTCGTTGCCACCTGGGCCCCTGAGCCTTGCGCGTGCCCAGCCAGATCACATGTCGGTGGCCGCCCCCGGATCCCCGGGCGCGGATCTCCTCGGTCTCCACCTCGAATCCGGCCCTGTCCAGGCGCCGGGTGAAGGCGCGATCCGGCGCGGCTGACCAGACGGCGAGCATGCCCCCGGGCTTCAGCGCGGCGAACGCATGGTCCAGCCCCTCCGGCGAATAGAGCTGGTCGTTGGCCGCGTGGGTCAGGCCCACGGGGCCGTTGTCCACGTCCAGGAGGATGGCGTCCCATGGCTCGGGCGGCTCATTGATAAGCTCGGCCACGTCGCCGGTGTGCACCGAGGCCCGGGGATCGGCCAGCGGGTTCCCGGCCACCTCACCGACAATGCCTCGATTCCAGCGCACGACGGCGGGCACCAGCTCGGCGACCACCACCCGCGCGTGCTCGCCCACCTCGCGCAGGGCCGCGGCCAGGGTGAACCCCATGCCCAGGCCGCCGATGAGGACGCGGGCGTCAGATGGATCAGCCAACCGCTTGCATGACAGGGCGGCCAGGGCGTCCTCGGAGCCGTGCACCGTATTGCGCATGAGCTCCCTGTCGTCCACATGGATGGCCAGCTCGTGCCCCTGGCGCAGGAGCCGCATGGTCCCCCCCCCGTGGGGGATGGCGCCGGAGTCCATGAGCACCCAGGCATTCATGATGGGTACGGGCTCTGATCCCTATCCGGGCCCGCCCAGGGTCCAGATCTCCCGGCCGCTCTTGAGCAGCTTCTTGTGGATCTTCACATCCGCGGCGCCCTCGGCCTCGGCGATGGCCATGAGCTCGGCGTAGTCCGCATCGGAGCCGTCACAGAACCCCATGGGTCGGGGGTTGTTGGGCTGGCAGAGCTGGACCTTGAAGTCGCCCCTGTCCCAGCGAGTATGCGTGGCGTTGCTGTAGGGATGGATCATGGGTGGCACCATACCTCAAGAGGCCGTGTCACATGGACGCGTCAGGCTATTTACTCCCGCCTTCCGGTTTGGCGGCGCCCCCGTCCGATGCCGCGACCTTGACCCACTTGCCGTTCTTGCAGATCCACTTGCCGCCCTTGCCCTCGTACGTTTGCCCCTCCTTGCACGGGCCCTTGCCGCCGTCCTTGGTGCCCTTTCCGCCGTCCGGCTTGGTGCCCTTGCCCGCGTCCTTGGTGCTGGCGGCGCCGGTGAACACCCCGCTGGGGGTGGAGGACTTCTGGCCGCCGTTGCCGATATGGATGATGAGCTGGCCGGTGAGGGTGGGGCCGCTCTTCAGGGCGCTGGCGGAGATGGCCACCTTCTCTCGCGGCCCCTTGCCCGCCGAGTGCTGGGCGGTGAGGCTGCCGCCGCTGTACTCCACGCCGAAGTCGTACCTTCCGAGCACCAGCTGCCCGGGCGCCACGCTGCCCCTGAGGTAATGCAGGGTCGTGTCGTAGCCCCACAGGTGGCCGTGCACCACCTGCCAGATGCCGTCCTTTTGGGTGGCGGTGAAGGCGTGGTGTTCGCCGCAGAAGTAGGCGTCCACCCCGTACTTGACCATCAGCTTCCAGGCCGCGCTGTTGGCGCCGCCCTCCAGCATCAGGCCGCTGGACCACTTGGAGGTCACCGGGCCCACGATGGGCGCGTGGCCCTGCACGATGATGAACTCCTTGCTCTGGAACTTCTTGAGCTGCTCCTCGAACCAGGCCAGTTGCTTGCCCGAGACGGTCACCGCGAACCTGCTGCCGGCGTCCTCGAATGTGTCCAGGGTGATCACCGCCAGGTTCTCTTTCTCGACGGTGAAAGCCCGGCCCACGTGGCCCTCGGGGCCGTTCTTCGGCATGCCCAGGATGGAGGTGAACTGCTGGGCGAAGACCCGGGCCAGGGTCGGAATGGCGAGCCCGGCGTTGTCGCCGTATTCGTGGTCGCCAGGCGCGATGTAGACGGTGATCCCCTTGTCGTCGAAGCGCTTCTTGAACCCGGTCCAGTAGAGCTTGGTGTTGGTCTTCACCTCTTCCGCGGTCTTGTTCCAGCGGGCGTCGGTGATGTCCCCGGCGATGAGCGAGAACGCGGGCCCGTCCTTTTTGACCTGGTCCAGGAACCAGCCCACAGCGGTCTCCCACCCCGGCTCCGGGTTGCGGATGTTCCAGTTGAAGAAGTCGGGGAAGCTGGCGAAGTGGAAGCTGGCCTTCACCTCGGGCTCCTCGGTGCAGGCGGCGCACAGCGTGGCTGCGATGAACAGGAAGCTCAAAGTGGTTGCTCTCATGGGACTCTCCTAGTCCAGTGATACCAGCCCAAAGACCGACAGGTGATCAGAGATCGTCTCACCCGTGGGGTCCACGATGACGGAGCTGGCCTCCACACCGTTGAAGGTCAGCAAGTAGTCGATGCGCTTGGCCGGATCGTTGTCGTAGCGGGCGCTGGTCTGCAACGAGCTGCACTCGCTCTTGAAGCTATCCGCGGCACCGGACAGCTTGTCGAAGATGGTCTGGTATCCGCTTCCGTTGGAGGCGATGTTGAAGTCCCCGGCGATGAGGGAAACCGGCAGCTCTTTGCCGTTATAGGCGCCGATGAATTCGTTGATCTCGCGCAGCTGATCCGGCCGGATGGTCTTGTCATTTCCGCCCGCCTGCAGGTGGGTCACGAACAGGGCGATGTCCCGGTTGTCCTTGCTCATGCGCACGCCCATGACGCCCTTCTGAGAGGTCTTGTCGATGCCCTCTCCCTTTGTGAACTCCTTGAACGTCATGCCGGACAGCTTGTACTTGCTGAACACCATCAGCCCCGACGGCTGCATTACCGGGGTGAGCGCGTGAGGGTACACCCCGTAGGGGTACTCCTTGACCAGCTCCTTGAGCAGGGCGTCCCTGGCCTTGATGGACCAGATCTCCTGCAGCAGCAGCACATCCGGATCGCGCTCATAGGCCATCAGCACCTTTGCCAGGGCGATGGCGCGCTGCTCCTCGTCCTTGATCAGCTTGGCCTTCTTCTTCTTCAGGCTCTCCGGATAGAGCGCGACGATGGAGGCGGGGAAGATGCCAACGTTGTTGGAGTACACCTTCAGCTCGCTGTCGGCGATGGTCTCGCACGGATCGTCGGGCGCGCATTGCAGGAGCAGCAGCGTGGACACGATGAGAATCAGGCGCGTCATCGGGCGTTCTCCCGGATGGTGCGGATGTTCTCCAACCCTACCACCGCGCTGGGGTTGCCCAGCTTGACGGCTTTCTTGTAGTGCTCCTCGGCCCGGGAGTAGAGCTTCTGCTCGAAGGCCACGTTGCCGGCGAACAGGCATAGCTCGGCAAAGTCCCGGTACAGCTCCATGCCCTTCTCCGCCTCCTCCAGCGCCACCAGGGCGTGGCCCTGGCGATTGAGCAGGATGACGAACTGGTAGAGGGTCCAGCGGTTCTTCTTTCCGGTCTCTGCCACCTGGCGCAGGTAGTAGATCGCCCTGTCCAGGTCGCCCTCCCGCTCATGCAGTTCGGCCAGCATCTGCAGCACGCTCAGGTGGTGTTTGCCCTCGGGGGGGTAGCGCAGCAGCCACTTTTCTGAGGCCGTGGGATCGTCCAGCTCGCGATAAATCTCACCCAGGGAGAGGCACACCTTGTGCTGGTCCGGGTGCTTCTCGTAGATCCGCTCGAACAGGGCCGCGGACTGGGGCAGGGCGCCGGCGCGGCGGTACGAGGCGGCCAGCATGGTGTTCGCCTTGAGGTGGTCCGGTTTCAGCTCGATGGCCCGCTTGAGCAGGGCGATGGCGTCGCCGATCTCGTCGAGCATGTAGTAGGTCACCGCCAGGTTCAGGTGGCTCATGAAGAAGTCGGGGGCCGCGTCGATGCTCGCGCGGTAGTAGACGATGGCCTGGGAGAGCTCCCCCTCCTGGAAGTAGGTGTTGGCCAGGTTGAAGTAGCAGAGGGTCGGGTTCTCCCCTTTGGCCACGGCCTTCTTGTAGGTTGCGATGGCCGCCTTGTACTTGCCCTGGTTGTAGAGGGAGTTCGCCTTCTTTAAAAATTGCGCGCCGGCCTGGGCGGGGAACAGGAGCAGCGCCGCAATGAGGAGGAGGGCTCTCATCATTTCTCCAGCTTGAACTCGATGAGCTTACGGGCCCGCACGCGCACGGGCACGCCCTTGTTCTTGCCTGGCTTGAACTTCCAGCCCATGACCGTGCGCCGCGCCGCGGAGGAGAACATGGAGTGGGGCGATTGAATGATCTTCACCGACTCCACCTGGCCCCGCCGCCCGATGATGATCTCCACGATCAGGTTGCCGGACAGGCCCTTGGCCTTGGCCGCCTCGGGGAAGGGCACCGCGGTGACGCGCAGGGGCACCGGGCTCTCGTCGGTCTCGCCCTCGTTGAAGATAACGGCCTTGGCGTCGTGGGCCTCCACGGCCACACCCTCACCGCCCATGGCGCCCAGGTTCGGCGTGAACTTGAGGTTGAACCGGTTCTGATCGCGCCGGGACTTGGCGGTGCGCACCTTGCGGATGCGGCGCTTCTCCTTCTTCTTCTTCTTCTCCTTCTTCTTGATCAGCTGGGCCACGATCTTCCGCTGGTTCAGCTGGTTCAGGCTCGGGTCGCCGGCGCCGCCGAAGAGCGCGTGCAGCACCGGGAAGAGGATGAAGAGCAGGTAGTTCACCCCCACGGCCGCGGCGATCTTTATGGGGAAGGCGAGGACCTGCATGGCTTACCTGTTCTTGTCCGCGGAGAGCGAGACCTTCTTGGCCCCGGCCAGGGCGCAGATGTCCATGACCTGCACCGCTTTGCCCAGCTCGGCCTGCCGGTCGGACACGATGACCACCGACAGGTCAGGCTTCTTCATCACCTCCTCCTGGACCAGGGACTGAAGCCGCTCCGGGCTCATCTGCCGGCCGTAGGCGTGGATGGTGCCTTCACGGCTGATGCCCACCAGGATCACTTTCTGCCCCTGGCTGATGGCGGTCTGCGCCTTGGGCTTGGTCACATCGATGCCGGTCTGCCGGGTGAAGTTGGTGGTGATCACGAAGAAGATGAGCAGGATGAACACCATGTCGATGAGCGGCCCGATGTTGATGTCAGCGGGCTCGTCTTCCTTGTCCAGGATCCTGAAATCGTCAGCCATATCAGGCGCCCTCCTGGATCATGAGGGCGATGCGCCGCTCGTCGCCCACCAGCTTCTCCACCAACTTCTTCTTCCGGCTGGCCAGCAGCAGCCGGAAGATCAGCGCGGGGAAGGCCACGATGAGCCCGGCCTGGGTGGTGAGCAGGGCCACGCTGATGCCCTGGGCCATGAGGTGCGGGTTGCCGATGCCGAACAGGTTGATCACCTCGAAGGTCTCCACCATGCCGACGACGGTGCCGAGCAGCCCGAGCAGCGGCGCCACCGCGATCCAGGCGGCCATGGTAGGAAAGCCCCGGTCCAGATCAGGCACCAGGTTCAGGAGCAGCTCGCGATAGTAGAAGGAGAGGCTGCGATGGCCGGCCTTGATGTCGGGGAGAGCGGCGAGGAATGTGTTAAACGGCGCCGCTCCAGCGCGGGATCCACCCCCGGCCTGGATCCTACGCAGGAACCTACGCCGGGCCACGCCGATCCAGACCACCGCAAACAACCGTCCAAAGCCGACGTACCAGATCACAAACGACACAACCAGGATCGGCCACATGACGAGGCCGCCTTTCTCAAATGCGGAAAGGAATAGCTCCTGTGTGCGCTCGAAGGTCACGGAAGAAGCCTTTGCCTCACACGGAGGCACGGAGGCACGGAGTTCACGGAGGTTTTAGAGGGTCCCATTTATGACCCTTGTGATGCCGTTTTTCATGAGGTCGGTGTTGAAGTTGAGGAGGTAGCCGACCTTCAATCCTGTGAGGCGGAGGTAGGTTAAAAGCTGTTTCTTGTGGACCGGCTTGATTTGTTCGACGGACTTCAATTCGATGATGACCTTGTTTTCAATGATCAGGTCCGCGCGGAAGGCTTCGCCGAACTGCTCTCCCTCATATTCGATGGACACGCCCACCTGCCGCTCAACAGAAAGCCCCCGCTTCTCCAGTTGCCGGGCAAAGATGGCCTCATAGACCGACTCCAGAAGTCCTGGTCCCAACTTCTTGTGAAGACGAACAGCCGAATCCACAATCACCGTCCCAATATCATCCTCCCTCACCCCTCACCCTCCGTGCCCCTCCGTGCCTCCGTGCCTCCGTGTGAGGAAGAATCCTCCCCAGGCCAAATGCGGTTCATGATTGTCACCGCGTTCCTCTCCATCTCCTCCTGCAACCTGTTCTTCCTGTTCCGCAGCATGTTGTGCACGAGCAAAATCGGGATGGCCACGATGAGGCCGGTTTGCGTTGTGATGAGGGCCTCCGAGATGCCCGCTGCCATGATCTTCGGGTCGCCGGTGCCGTAGTTTGTGATCACCTCGAACAGGGTGATCATGCCGGTCACGGTGCCGAGCAGGCCCAGCAGGGGGGCCGCGCCGGCGATGACTGCGAGCGTCGTCAGGTGGCGGCCCAGCGACGGGACCTGGCGCAGCAGGGTCTCCTTCACTGCTTGCTCGGTGGCTTCACGTCCGCGCTCGGTGTTCTCCAGGCAGGTGCGGATCACCCTGGCCACTGCGCCCCACTTCTTCTGAGCGGCTTGCCGGGCGCCTTCAAGGTCGCCAGCTTCCAGCAGCTTCACCACCTTACGGCTGAGGAAGTAGCCCCGGCGGTGCAGCAGGCTTAGCTGGAAGAACTTGAGCAGGATGATCAGCAGGGCCCAGGCGGGCAGGATGAGCAGCGGGATCATGGTCACGCCGCCCTTCTTCAGGTACTCCTTTGCCAGCTCCTCGCGGCCCTTCTTGATGCCGCTGATAAGGTTGCGCGACGAGGCGTTCTGGATGATGTCCATCATCACCGGCTTTCCGGACACCCGGTTCGCCGACAGCCAGCCGGGGTAGGCCGCGGTGAGGCTCGCTTTGAGCTCAGGCGCCACAACCGGGTTCACCGCGAAGCGCCCCTCGCCCAGGCGGCCGGTCTGGGTGATGACGAACGCCTTGCCGTCGTCGGTCATGCCGTAGGCGTACACGGTGCCGAAGCGGGCCAGCTGCACCTGGGTGGGAGACCCGCTCTCGGGCAGGATGACCTGCTTGGTCACGGTGATCTTCGTGCCCGCCGCCATGTACTTGCCGAAGTAGCCCGCGATATAAGCGTCCAGCCCGGCCAGCTCGCCGTCCTTGGTCTCCACCTCACGCGCCTTCTCCAGGTCCAGACGGCGCACCTCAACGTCCAGCGGGAAGTTGCCAGCAATCTTCTCGGCCTCCTTCTCCAGCTTGTCGTCCAGGGTCTGGCTCACCGCCTTCCAGTTCTCCTTGGCGTCCTCGGCCTTCTTGCGGGTGTCCTCGATGGTCTTCTCCCGGGCGAAGACCTCCTCCTTGACCCGGGACTGCTCCATGTAGGCCCGCTCCTGGGCCTCGCGCAGGCGGGTCAGCCCCTCCTTGTCCACCTCCCGCTGGGCCACGTACTTCTGCTTTGCCTTCCAGCGGGCGGAGATGAGTGTCTGCAACCTGTCGCGCTGGGCCTGCAGCTTGACGTTGAGCGCGGCGAGCTGCTTCCTCTTGGCCGCGTTGGGATCGCCCTTCTTCTTGTCCCAGGGCCAGGCCTGGGCGTGTCCTGGCAAGGCAGTCAGGCTTATGCAAATCAAGAGGAGTAGGAAAGACTGTCCTCTCACTGAGGCACGGAGGAACGGAGAGGCACGGAGTATCAGGGGGACAGCATGGCGGTTCATTTGTTAACCGCCTTTTCAGGAGCAGGAGTAGAAGCGGCCTCCTGGCCGCTTTCCCGTGACACCAGCGGCAGCTGCACCAGCGCCGGCTTCTTCTTGCCGCTGCGCACCTCCACTGCCTGCAGGATCAGCTTGGCCAGCTTCGGGTCGTTGAGCAGCCGCCACTTGCCGGTATCAAAGTCCCACACCGCCGCGCTCTCACCCTTGACCACGGCCTCGAACACCCCGCCAACCCGGATGCGGTTACAGGTGCCCGTAATCTGCGGCACGGGCGAGCTTCCCTGGCTAACCTGGATGTCCATGAGCTGGGCGTCCAGCTGCCGGGCGATGCGCACCAGCCGGTGCAGTCCCTCGATGTTGTCCGTGCTGCCGCCGGTGAGCTCGCTCTTCAAATAATCCAGAGCGGCCACCGCCTTGCCCGACAGCATGGGCGACAGGCCCCTGGCCGTGGCGATGAGCGCATCGCAGTGCTTGATCAGCCGGGCCGTGAAGTTTTTCTGCCGCGCCTCGAATCCCTTCACCTTGCGCCGGTGGCCGCCGATGATGGCGCCCAGCCGGTCGTACTTGCGCCGGAACTCCCCGGTGGACTTCTGGATCTCGGCGGTCTGCTTGATGATGCCCGCCGCCCGCTCCTTTGTGCGGGCCTTGTACGCCTCAAACTCGGCCGCGTCCTGTTTCGTGGCCTTCTTCACGGCGGCCAGCTGCTTGGCAACCCGCTTGAGCTCCGCCTTCTTGCGCTTGATCTCGGCGTTGTAGTCGTAGGTTGGATCTTCAGCGTGGGCTGCGGCTGGAATGAGCAGCAACGCGAGCAGGATGGAGGAAATGGTCCTCTCACGGAGCCACGGAGGCACGGAGGGGCACGGAGTTTTTGAGGGGGTCCCATAAAGAACCTCCGTGGGCTCCGTGCCTCCGTGCCTCCGTGTGAGGCGCTGCTTTCGCCGCCCTGCCATCTACTTCCCCCCACTGTACTTGGACCACTTGCCGTCCTTGCAGGTCCACCAGTCCTTGTTGGCGTCCATGCACCAGCCGGCTTTCTGGCTGAGGCACTGCTTGGTGACGCCGCCGCAGGTCATGGAGCCGACCTTCTGCTCGGTCCAGACGCCCTTGCCCGTGCATTCGTAGACCTTCTTGTCCTTGCCAAGGCACGCCTTGTCTTTCTTCGGGTCGCATGCCTTCTTGAGGTCGCCGCACGGCGTGGTGGGCGTGGTGCCGCCGCTCTTGCAGTTGTCCAGGTCCTTGGTTGTGTCGGCCGTGACCTCCGGCGACAGCGGCGATAGGTAGCCGTCCTTGTCCTCCACCTGGAGGCGGAAGTAGTTGGCCCCCGAGGCCGGGCTGGTGACCGTGTAGAGCATGGTCGTGCTGTCCTTGGTGGTGGGCGTGATCTCCTGCTTGGTGGACTTGTAGTCCACGCCCGTAGCCGTGCTCGAGTAGAGGTGGTACTTGGTGAAGTACGCCGTCTTGTTGTCCGACATCAGGGGCGAGGACGCGAACTGAATCGTCACCGTGCCGCCCTTGACGATGGTGCACGGCGTGGGCGGGATCGGGGCCGCGACGTATGAGAAGGACACCGCGCGGAAGTTGCCCACCGTGCGCTTGCCCACGAAGTTGGACTTGGGGTTGTACGGCGTCACCGAGCCCACGCCGATGAGCCCGCGCGCGATCTTCTCGTACATGTTGAAGTAATCGTAGGTGGGCTTGTCCACCTCGGCGGCGCGGAAGCCGATGTGCTGGTTGGCCGACGGGTTGATGGTGGGGTTGAACAGCTTGAGCCCCTCCTCGTTGGTGACGCCGTCCTTCTTGGAGTTGACCACCCGGTTGTCGTCGATGACCCAGTCCCGCCGCACGTCGTGCACGCCGTTGGTGTACCACTCGAACAGGTAGCGGTCGCGGGTGGCCGCCGGGTCCAGCACCTTCCACTCCTCGCTGTAGCCGCCGGCCTTGCCCTTGGCGTCGCTAGTAATGGAATAGTCGGTTTCCACGCCCCCGGAGGTGTAGCCGTTGATGGCCAGCCAGGCGATACCCGGCTCCTTGAACATGTAGTGCTTTGCCACGTAGGTGTCGTCGCCCAACTTGACGGTGAGGGTGTAGGTACGGCCCTCCTCGCCCTTGATGGTGGAGCCGATGTAGAGGCCCTTGTTGGCGTAGGGGTTAGTGCCCTTGCCTGCGTCCGGCTTGCCCTTGCCCGCGTCCGGCTTGCCCTTGCCTGCGTCCGGGGTAGCGCCGGTGTCTGGCGCCACGCCGGCGTCTGGAGTTGAGCCCAGATCCACGCCCGCGTCCGCCTGGCCGCTGTCGGCAGCGGCGCCCTGATCAGCAGCGCCCTGGTCAGCAGCGCCCTGGTCAGCGCCGCTGTCGTTGCCGTTGCTCATGGTGCCGACGCCGCCATCGCTGGTGGTTGAGGCGTTGGTGACTAGCTTGAGCACTTCGCTCTTGCCGTCGTCCACCGACAAAGTCACCGTGGCCGCGTTTTCGTACTTTACCGGCGTGGTTACCAGGGCGTCGATGTCCTCGGTGTAGCTGACCTGCGCCCAGGCGATCTTGCCCTTCTCGATCTCGGCGTTGATCACCAGGACATGGGTCATGTCGTCCACCACCGGGTCCACATCCACGATGGCGGTGGAGAAGCCGTCGCACGAGACGAGCAGCGCGGCGGCCAGCAGGAGAGAGAGATGAGTTTTCATTGTCGTCGTCATGGTCATCTCCTCTAGTACTCAACCGTGAGGGTGGCGGACGGCCGGAACCCGTAGTAGCTGATGCCGTAGGGGTTGAAGAGCGGCTTGTTCGGGTTGTAGGAGCCACTCTTCCCCTTGCTGCTGGCGTAGTTCTGACTGTAGGTGATGGAGTTGACGTTGCGCCTGTCGTACACGTTGTACAGGTTCACCTCCCAGATCATCTTGAGGGATCGCCACCAGGTGATCTCGTACTTGATGCCAATATCCAGCCGGTGGTAGTCGGGCAGGCGGTAGCGGTTGCGCCCCTCCCAGTACGGGAAGGGCACCCCCGAGATGTAGTAGTACCCCTCGGGCAGGGTGATGGCGTTGCCCGTGGAGTAGAGGAACAGGGCGGTGATGTAGACCCGGTGTTTGGGGCTGAAGCCCTCGTTGTGCGGCTGAACGAACAGCTTCATGGGCTCGAAGCTGAGCAGCGCTGTAAAATCGTGGGTCTTGTCGAACTTGCTCGGGTACCACTCGTCCCGGTTGATGCCGTCGATCCTCTGCTCGGAGCGGCCCAGGTTGTAGGAGAGCCAGCCGGAGATGACCCCCTTGGTCTTCTTGATCATGACCTCCATACCGTAGGAGCGGCCGTCGCCCGTGGCCACGTAAGCCTCCAGGTTGTTGACCAGGTAGTTGTGCAGTCCGTCCTCGAAGTCGGCCACGTTGTTGTGGTCCTTGTAGTACCCCTCCAGGGAGGCGTTAATCTCGTGCTCATCGCCTGTGAACAGGCTGAGGAAGTAGCCCAGGCCCCACTGGTCGGTGGTCATGCTCGGGATGTTCTCCGTGGAGGGCATCCAGACGTCGTACCAGGTGAGCTGCATGCTGTTGGTCATCAACCGCAGGTACTGGGCGCTCCTGTTGTAGGTGAACTTGAGCGAGTTGTTGTCGTTGAAGGCGTAGGTGACGTTGAAGCGCGGCTCCGGGTTGTGGTGCGTGGCCATGATCTCGCCCTGGCCGTGGGGGATGGTGGTGCCGGGCAGGGCCTCGTTGGTGTTCTCATCCCACTCGTGGGTGTCGCCCGGGCCCAGGCGGAAGAAGAGCGACCAGCGCAGGCCAAGGTAAGCGGAGAGCCCGGGCAATATGTCATTCCACTGCAACCCCGCGTGTACACCGGTTTCCAGGGATTGCATGGGCGGCATGAACTTGCCCCCGTCGTCCTGGGTCTTGTCCTCGAGCTCGCCGTGGTTGAAGTCCTGGTACTCCAGGTCAAAGCCGGTGGTGAAGGCCATCTCCTTGAAGGGGAACCAGGTGAAATGGTGCCTCAAGCCGCCGGTCTTGATACCGGAGCTGAAGAGGTAGATGCCGTTTACGTTTTCGGTGAAGTACTCGCTGTAGTAGATGAAGGACTCGGAGAGTAGATCCTCTGTCCACTGAGCGTTCCACTTCATGGACTCGGCCCGGGTGCCGGACCAGACCTCCCCGATCAAGACTGAGTGGTCCTCGCTGTAGAACCCAGCCCGGATCAGGGTGTGGTCCTCGTTGATTCGCCACCCGATCTTGTAGTTGATGTCGTACCAGCTCTCGGGGCGGCCGAAGAAGTAGAACTTCTCGTCAGTGTTGGCGCCGCCGCCCTTGCTGGCGTACACGCCCCCGGAGGCCCGGGTGCAGGCGCCGCCCTTGCCTGTCTTGGCGTTGACATCGCCTTCCACGCAGTCGTCCTTGACCACGTCGTGGAGCATGCCGATGGAGAGGAAAGAGGACCTGCCCGCGAAGCTGACCCAGGCGATTGGCGTGTCATCCACAATGATGGGCACCTGCAGGGCGAGCTTGGAGGTGATGAGCCCTCTGCTCAGCTTGGCCTTGAAGCGGTCCACCTCGTCGCCGATCATCTTCACCGAGAGCACAGAGGCTGCCCGCGTGCCGTAGCGGGCCGGGGTGCCGCCCTTGTAGATCACCAGGCTGTCCACCGCGTCGGAGTTGAACACCGAGTAGAGCCCCTCCATGTGGGAGGTGTAGTAGATGGGCATGCCGTCCATGAGGATCATGTTCTGGTCGATGCCGCTGCCCCGCACCACGAAGCCGGAGCGGCCCTCGGTGATGGTGGTGATGCCCGGGGTGAGCTGCAGGGCCTTCATGATGTCCTTCTCACCCATGAAGGTGGGGATCTGGGCCAGCTCCTCGATCTGAAACTTCTCCACCGAGATGTCGGTGGAGGTGATCTGCTCGTTGGTCTTGGTGCCCCGCACCGTCATCTTGTCCAGCTCCATGACGGAGGGATCTTTCTTCGATTCAGGCTTAGGCGCAGGCTTCGGTTCAGGCTTCGGCGCAGGCGCAGGCGCAGGCACAGGCATGGGCGGCTGGCCGTCAGGCTCCGGCGGCGCCTGGATGGCGTCTATCACGCCGGCATCGGGAGCAGCAGGCGGGGCCCCCTCCGGTACTCCGGCGTCCGGCTCGGGTTGCTCCCAGGAGGGGCGGGCAGGGGCCTCGGAGGGCGGCCCGGCGTCAGGCTGGGCCAGAGCAGGGGCGGCCAGCACGAGTGGGACCACCGAAAGGATGAGCCGAGCAATCTTCATACAGATTCTCCTGTTCATAAGAGAACTGTCGGATCTTATGCGAAAACTTGAAAAAAAACGCTGTCAGGGTGTTCGGGCTTCAGTCGGCTCAACCAGGGAGGGCGCCGGTCAGCCCTGCCGGCGGCGGGCGGCCAGCACAAGGAGCCCCAGGACAAACAGCACGGGGAGGGCCCCGGGGCTACCCTGGCCAGCGCGGCAAGCACAGCCCTGGGCATCGAGGAGCTCGCCACCGGGAGCCGCTCCTGGATGAACTCCAGCTTCACGGTTGGATCCGGCGTTGCCCCTGTCACCGGCTGGCTCGGTGGAGTCACCGCTGTCGGCCACCTTGGATCCTCCGCCGTCGGATCCTCCAGAGCCACCAGCGTCTCCACCAGAGCCGCCACCGTCACCGGTTGACTTGGCGCCGCCGCCGTCCTTGGCCGAGGAACCGCCCTTGTAGCACTTGCCGTCCTTGCAGTAGTAGCCCGGCGGGCATGTCTTGCCCTTGCACAGGTCGATGCAGTTCTTGGTCTTGTCTGGCCCACAGGGCGGCGGGCAGTCGGCGTCGGTCTTGGACGAGTTGCCCGGTGGACAACAGCCATCCTTGACGCTGGCGTTGGCCGACCTTTTTGTGTTCTTGCAGGAGACATTGCACGCAGTGCCCATGAGGGCGTCGATGGTGCAATTATCCTTGTCGTCGCAGTCGGACAGGGTCTTGCACACGCCGGTCCCCTTGGTGATCTTGTGGTCGCAGGTCTCCCCCGCCTCCAGGACCCCGTTGCCGCACACCGGCGGGCAGTCCTTGTCGGTCAGGGAGTTGGCCCCCGCCGGGCAGCAGCCATCCTTGGCCGTGGGGCTGGCCTTGATCTTGGTGTTGACGCACTTGAGGTTGCAGGCCCCCCCGGAGAGGGCGTCCTTGGTGCACTTGTTCTTGTCATCGCAGTCGGTGAGGGTGGGGCACTTCCCCTTGCCCTTGGTGATCTTGGGATCGCAGGTCTCCCCAGCCTCCAGCAGGCCGTTGCCGCAGCTCACCGGGCAGTCCTTGTCGGTGAGGGAGGTGGCCCCCTTGGGGCAGCAGCCGTCCTTGGCCTTGAGCTTGGCCTTGAGCAGGGTGTTGGCGCACTTGACCTTGCACCCGCTGCCCGTGAGCTTGTCCTTGGTGCACTTGTTCTTGTCGTCGCAGTCCGAGAGGGTGGGGCACTTTCCGGCCCCCTTGGTGATCTTGGAGTCGCAGGTTTCCCCGGCCTCCAGCACCCCGTTGCCGCAGACCACCGGGCAGTCCTTGTCAGTGAGCGAGTTGGCCCCGGAGGGGCAACAGCCGTCCTTGGCCGTGGGGTTGGCCGTGAGCGTCGTGTTGACGCACTTGACCG
>CAZCFB010000025.1:0-15781 GCA_964497805.1 uncultured Kofleriaceae bacterium | reverse complement strand
CAGCCGTCCTTGGCCGTGGGGTTGGCCGTGAGCGTCGTGTTGACGCACTTGACCGTACAGAGGCTGCCCGTGAGCTTGTCCTTGGTGCAGGTGTTCTTGTCGTCGCAGTCCGTGAGGGTCGGGCACTTTCCAGACCCGGACGCGATCTTGATGTCGCACAGCTCCCCGGCCTCCAGCACCCCGTTGCCGCAGACCACGGGGCAGTCCCTGTCGGTGAGCGAGTTGGCCCCGGAGGGGCAGCAACCGTCCTTGGCCGTGGCGTTGGGCTTCACCGGCGTGTTGGCGCACTTGAGGGTGCAGGCGCCGCCGGTGAGGGTGTCCTTGGTGCAGGAGTTGCCATCGGCGCAGTCGGCCGTGGATGGACACCTGCCCGCCCCGATCTTGATGCCCGGGTCGCAGGTCTCGCCGGCCTCCAGCAGGCCGTTGCCGCACTTGGCCGCACAGTCGACGTCCGTCAGCGATGAGGCCCCAGCCGGGCAGCAGCCATCGGATTTGCCAAGGCTGGGCTGCAGCGGCGTATTGACGCAGTGCCTGTTGCAGCCGCTGCCGCCCACCTTGTCCGCGGTGCAGACATTCATGTCATCGCAGTCGGCCGGGGTGGGGCACTTGCCAGGCCCCACGATGATGCCCGGATCACACTGCTCCCCCAGCTCCAGCAGCCCATTGCCGCAGATGATCTTGCAGTCCGAATCCAGCTGGGAGTTGCCGCCAGGCGGGCAGCAGCCGTCGCCGTTGATGTAGCCGGTGATGGTCGTGTACTGGCACTGGGTGGCGCACTTGGTCCCGGCGAGCTGGTCGATGGTGCAGGCGTTGCCGTCGTTGCAGCTCGAGGGGCAGGCGCCCGGGCCGGCCGGGATGCCCGTGTCACAATTCTCCCCCGGGTCGAGCTGGCCGTTGCCGCAGCAGTTCACCAGGGCGGCGATGTTCTTGAGCGCAGCGGTGAGCTGAGACTGGTTGCTGGCCTGATAGTATTTGGTGCTGCCCGGCAGGGCTGTTCCACCCGCCGTGGCCATGGCGTTCAGGTCGCCGCCGCACTGGGTAACCCCGCTGCCGAAGCCAACCACGAAGGTCTTGACCCCCTGAGACATCAGCGTGTTCACCGCGGCCAGGCCATTGCCGGAGCAGGTCTCGCACCCGTCCGTGATCAGGAGGACGAAGCGGGTGGTGCCGGGGTAGTTGAGGTAGCCGCTGGCCTGACCCAGCGCGGCGCCCATGGGGGTCATCCCGGTAGGGCTCGTGCCGTTGAGGGTGTTGATGATGGCGCTCTGGGTGTTGTCCCCCACGGCCACCTGGACACCGGTGACGTTACAGGAGTTGGGGTAGGGGAACAGGAGCAGCCCGAAACGGATCTGTCCCGCGTAGGTGTTCACGAGGGTGGACACGGCGCCCTTGGCGTCTCCCCACTTGTTGTTGGACGACATGCTCCCCGACTGGTCCAGCACGATGAGCATGTCCGCCTTCTTGCCGCACTGAGCCTCCGCGGTCCCCGGGATATGAACCCCGAAAAACACAGACAGGCAGAGCGCCCACAACATGCTTGCTGCGCACCATCTATTCATTGAGAGGTACTCTCCGACGAACTCTGTGGCGCTATTGTAAGCGCTACGGCGCGGCTAAACCACCTCGATATCCCGCTTACGGGTGCACCTTCACCGTGGCGTTGAAGGTGGCCGAGGAGGGGGCGCCCAGCATCTGGAGCAGTTTGTTGCCCACGGTGTCGCCGAAGAGGTCCCCGGCCGAGCCGATCTCCTCGTAGTGGTTCGGGTGCTTGTCATCCTTGAGGTAGTCGTTCTTGGGGACCATGTAGCCCAGGTAGCCGTTGGCGATGGTCAGGATCATGGCGTCGCGGGTTTTGACATGGTCCAGCAGCCGGGGCATGGCGTCGTACTTGGACACGCCCCACTTGGAGCCGAAGTCCACCTGTGAAGCCTTGCGCCCCAGGAGGTACTCGGGCGACACCTCGCCGGGGGTGGTGAGGATGGTCACCTCGCCCACCTTGGCCACGGTCATCTGAACCCTGACGCACGCCTTGCGCCCGATGGTGGACGGGCAGTAGGCCGCCTGCACTATCTTGTCGTCGGCGTGTACGCCGTAACCCTTGGCCTGGGCTGTCCCTTCAATCAAGGCGATGCCGATGCCGAGGGTTGGGTTGGACAGGGGCACGTCCAGCTTCTCGGTCTTCACCGAGATGGCCGGGGCCGTGGTCTCCTTGGCGGCGGTC
This sequence comes from uncultured Kofleriaceae bacterium, assembly GCA_964497805.1. Classification (GTDB taxonomy): domain Bacteria; phylum Myxococcota_A; class Polyangia; family CAZCFB01; genus CAZCFB01. The sequence goes on along the minus strand of CAZCFB010000025.1, from coordinate 13,560 downwards.
AGGGCCTCCCCCGCGGCGTCGGCCACGACATATCCCAGGGAGCGGATCTTGTCGTAGGGCGGGTTCTTGGGGTCCCCGCTATCAGAGGACGCGAACTGGGGGAACGGCTTGCCGTCCGCGTCCTTCTTGCCCGTCTTGTCCGGGACGACCTTGCCGTTGGCGTCATAAAGGGGCACCAGCGTGCCGCGCAGGGTGCCTATCTGGGAGCCCGTGGTCCCCGAGAGGTAGAGCGCCGTGCCGCCGTAGCGCTTCTCCAGGGCCTGCCGGGCGTAGTGGGGGAAGTCGCTGGAGATCTGGTTGTTCGTATCCCCCAGGACCTCGGGGTGATCGTGGAAGTTGACCACGGTCCCGAGCACCTTGCCGCTGGACGCGTCGGTGGCCTGCAGCGCGGTGACGAGGTGGTTGTAGACCATGGGATCACGCAGGTCGATCTGGTTGACCGGCTTGTCGTAGCTGGCGGGGCTCTTCTTGAGCGCGTCGTAGCCCACCGGGAAGTTGCAGCTTGAGCCCTTCTTGAACCGCAGGGTCTTCTGGTCGTAGCAGCCGTTGACCTCGACGGTCCCGCTCTTGAGCTTGGCCGGCTTCATGGCCGCCACCGCCTTGACCACGGACGCCTCGATGGCGTCGTTCACCGTGGCGATGTAGTCGAAGTCCAGATCCGTGGGCCCGGCCCAGATGCCGATGACGTCCGGCGCGTCATGGTTGTGGGTCGCCATGTACACAATGTTGTCCACGGGGATCCCGGTCCTGGCGGAGGTCTTCCGCCGGGCCACGTTGCCGTACATGTGGAAGTAGCCCACCGTGTCCAGCACCACCAGGGCGAACACATCCTTGCCCCTGGAGAACACCATGGCCCTGGCCCAGATGTCGTCATGGACTCCCTGAACTGGCCGGAGCGGATCGCCGGTGAGCGCTCCCCCGTAGCCGGCCATGATCACCTTCTGCCACTTGCCGTCCTTCTCGGTGCCCTTGGGGTTGCTCGCCTTGTCGTAATTGTCTCCCGCGGGGTCGGCCTTGTCGTCGCTCCCCTTGGCGGCGTACTCGCACCCCTTGCTGGCCGGATCCTTGGGATCGTCCCCTGGGTGGCAGCCGAGCAGGTCATCAACCTTGCCGTCGCCGTCATCGTCCACGCCGGCCTTGCCGGGCTTGCCGTCCGGGCCCAGGGCCCCCGCCTCCTGGTGGTCGAACTTGCCGTCTGTGCCGCAGTCCAGGGACTTGTCCGCGGGGTAGCTCTTGCCTCCCTCGGTGTGGGGGGAGGTGTCGTACTCACCGTTGTTGGCCCAGTCGACGAAGCCCTCGAACCCGGTGGGCGTGATCTTCACCGCGGCGAAGCCGGCGCGAAACGCGGGATCCACCGGCCAGGTGGCGCCGCTGTCGGCCAGGTTCTGGTCCTGGCTTCCGTCCTTTGAATTACCGAGGTCGGTGCTGCCCTGCTGCTCGTCATCGCTGCAGCCCCACATGAACAACGCCAACGCAATGGCCACCAACGCCTGCTTGCCCCGAATCATCATTTTGGCTCCCTGGATTGCTCCGGATCATCTCGTGTCTGAGCAGCAGGTCAAGGGCGGCCATGGCCGCGGCCGCCGCGTGTGCCGGTGGTCAGGGCGTGAACGCTCGGCAGGCGTGCATGATCTTGCCGCCAGCGCGGTAGACGAAGTGCCCGGTGATGGCGCCGGACGATTTGTCCTTGTGGAAGCGGAACCGGGTCTCCGTACCCCCGCCATTGCGGATCAGGGTAGGGGTCCAGGTGGTGCCGACCTTGCGCGCCCAGTACAGGCCGGGCGTTGATCCTGTGGAGAAGTAGACGATGACCGGGTCCTTGCGGTCAGCCAGGGCGATGTCCACCGAGGCGGGCACCACGCCCCCTGCCACGGGGTTCCAGGACGGCTTGGCCCCTCCCGGAACCCAGGTGCCGTACACCAGGGAGCTGCCGGTGGTGGCGTTTTTCACATAAGCCTGGTGGTGGGTGTCCAGGGGATCCAGGGCCAGGGCCATGGGGCGCGGCGAGGTGACGGTGGGCCCCGTGACGTCCTTTTCCTGGTTGCACGCCGTGCTCCGCTTGTAGGCGTGAAGCTCACGCCCGCCGCTGGAGTCCACCTGAAAGGCTGTGTGGCCGTACGCCCGGTCTCCCGAGGCCACGCGCACGTTGCCGTAGCTGGTGGCGCCCGTGGCTGCCTCCCAGCACTTCGTGTACTTGTACATGCCAGACTTGGGCGGGTAGATGACGAAGGGGTAGAGGGTCGGGGTGGCGCCGTCCAGGCCGCTGGCCGCGCCGTAGATGGCCTGGCCGAAGGTGTCCAGGTCCACGCTGTCCACCTTGCCCGTCCAGATGGGCTGCGCGGCCGTCCAGTTGCCGCCCTCCTTCACGAAGAGGGCTCTGTGGCGCAGGTCTCCGCCCGCGTTCTTGTCCCCGTAAACCACGTTGAACCGGCTGAAGGAGGTCATGGTGCAGGCCGCCACGCTCACGTTGGAGGCCACGGTGAACGGCCCGGTTGCCGGGCCCAGGGCGAGGTAGGTGAGGGAGCCCTGGCTGTCCACGTATACGAAGTGCGGGCGCCCGTCCGGGGCCAGGGCCATGTCGAAGGTGTAGGCCGCACTGGAGATGCCGACCGCCACCGTATTGTCCGTGGAAGGGCAGAGGGGCGGGCTCATGTCCGCGCCGGCGTCACCCGGGGCGCTGCCCTCTTTGCGGCACACCTTCTTGCCGCCCTGGGGTACGCAGGTGAAGCCCTCGGGGCAGCTGCCGTCGGGGGTGCAGTAGAAGCCGCCGTCCCTGATGTCGGGGTTGAAGCAGCCGTGGCACGTCAACAGGAGCAGGAGGAGGGGCGTCGTGATCAGGGCGCGCATCAGAACCTCACCCCCGCGCTGAGGGCGGCCCCGCCGGCTGTGATGCCCGGCATGATCCAGGCCTGCTCCGGTGACTCGCCGCCGGTCAGATCAAGGATCAGCAGCACCGCGCCGGTGGCCAGGGCCGCGCCCCCCACGGCCAGGGTGACGATCATGCCCAACTCCAGGGCCTTTCCCTGACCCTCCAGGTCCTCGTACTCGCTGTAGCTCTGCGGCGCGCCCATGCGGCTGGCCTCCTCCAGCTCGTCGGCCTTGGCCGCCGAGGCCGCGCCCAGTCCCGCGCCGGTGATGGCCAGGGCCGCACCCGTCCCCACCAACACCCAGCCAGGGATCCAGAAGGAGCGCGCAGGTGACGGCGGCGGCGCCACGGGCGCGGGTGACGGTTTGTCCCGGTCGGCCTTCATCCGCTCCAGGTTCTTGATTCGCGACCGCACGATGGCCGCGTTGTCCGGCTTGTTTTCCAGGAACCGACGGTAGAATTCGATGGCCTGCTCGAAGTGCCCCATGGACTCGTGGCAGTGGGCGATGTTGAATAGCAGCGCAGGCTTTTTGGAGTGAGCATACGACTTCTCAAACTGCACGATGGCGGCCTTGAAGTCGGAGCGCTTGTACAGCTTCTCTCCCAGGTCGTAGTGCTGCTTGGCCAGTTCGATGTCGGTTTCGGCGGCCGCGGGGGGGGCCGCCAGACAGCAGATGATGAAGAGCAGGGTTCGCAAGCCGGTCTCCGTGTTTCCCATTGAAGACCCGGATTTTACCACGGAGACGGTTTGTTCTTTTCAACAGCTTCGGGTGATGATAGCCGGGCAGCAACCATCCAAGTGGAGAAGAACATGCGCACGCTCAAGCTGACATTTCTGGTCGTTCTGCTGGCGCTCGGGGCCTGCTTCGAGGACGAGGAAGAGAACACCAACAAGGACAGCGCCGTGACCGTGAAGGATGGCGGGGGCAATCCGGAACAGCTGACGCCCAAGCCGGACAGGGGCCCGGCCAAGGACAAGGGCTCGGTCAAGGACAAGACCGGTCCCGACCAGGCCAGGATTGACCAGGCATTGAAGGACAAGTCCGTGGCGGCCTGTGACCGCGTGAACCCTGACAAGCCTGTCCCCTGGCTGGACAAGGCCGTGGTCACGCCCGACAAGGCGGTGGTGACGCCGGACAAGGCGGTGGTGACGCCGGACAAGGCGATCCCCACCCCGGACAAAGCCGTGCCCGATCAGACAATCCCGGACCAGGCGCCCCCTGGCGACATCACCGTACCCCCTGCTCCCGCGGGCATGGTCTTCATCCACGCGGCGGGCAAGACCTTCACCATGGGCGGCCCCTACATCCCGGCCCCGCACAAGGTCACCTTCACCAAGAACTTCTTCATGGACACCCACGAGGTGACCCGCGCCAAATACAAGGCGCTCATGGGCGCGGACCTGCCCGCCTTCTTCACGGCCCAGACCCTGCCGGCCCAGAACGTCACCTGGTACATGGCCCTGCGCTACTGCAACGCCCGCTCCAAGAAGGAGGGTTTGAATCCGGTGTACAGCTGGACCTCGGAGAAGAAGCTCTCCTGGGGCTACTACACCATGACCGGGGTGAAGACCGACTTCGCCAAGAACGGCTACCGCCTGCCCACCGAGGCCGAGTGGGAGTTCGCCTACCGCGCCGGCACCACCACCCAGTACTACTGGGGCAACACCTCCAACGACGCCTACCTCTGGCATACCGGCAACAGCGGCAAGAAGCCCCAGGTGCCCGGCCTGAAGAAGCCCAACGCCTGGGGCCTGTACGACATGGCGGGCAACATCTTGGAGTGGGTCAACGACTACAACGGGCCCGCGGCCACCACGGCCCAGACCGATCCCACTGGCCCCGCAACCCAGGGCGCCTCGGGCTGCGTCCTGCGCGGCGGCTCCTGGTACGACTTCTCATCCAAGGCCAAAGCCGCCTACCGCAGGGGCGACCAGCCGCAAAACACCTACAGCAAGTACGACATCTACGGCTTCCGCACCGTGCGTAAGGCTCCCTGACGGACGGCTCCTCTCCGGGCCTTCCTGGGCCTATAATCGTCAGCATGACCCTGACGATTCGACACACCCTGTGCTGCTTGAGCCTGTTCCTCCTCGCCGCGTGCCAGGACGATCCTGACGCCACCCCTGACGGCGGCGCGCTCGCCGACTCGCTTGTGCCCGACATAACCGCCAAGCCGCGGGCCTGGGACCCGGGCCAGCCCGAAAGCAGCAAGATCGCAAAGGTGCGCGGCCTGCGCGTGGCCCGGGTCATCGTGCACTCCCACTCTCTGCACTCTCACGACGCGTGCGATGGCAAGCCCACCATCAACGGCAAGCCCAACGAGGCGTGCCTGAGCCAGCTCAAGGCGGGCCTGTGCAAGACCCGGGTGGACATGCTCATGCTCACCGAGCACATCAGCTACCTGGCCACCGCCAACTGGGAGAAGCTGCTTCTGCTGAGGACCGGCGAGGACGCCGTGCTCAAGGGGGGCAAGAAGGTGGCGGCCCGGTTCAAGTGCCCGGCCGGCGACACCTTCCGCCCGGTGATGACCGTCGGCGCCGAGCTGTCGGAGACCATGCCCATCGGCATGGAGAAGCACATCGAGGGGGACGCCTCCAAGCTCAAGGCGCTCTACGGCTCCAGCGATCCGTCCCTGGGCACCAAGCTGCGCGCCGCCGGGGCCGTGCTCTACCAGGCCCACACCGAGAGCCGCACAATAGCCGAGCTGAAGAAGCAGAAGCTGGACGGCATCGAGGTGTACAACCTGCACGCCAACCTGGATCCGACCATCCGGGAGAAGTACCTGGGCCTGTCCAAGGTGGGCTACATCAACGACCTGGCGCCCTTCTTCGGCAAGGACGACACCGCGCCCCAGGCGGACCTGGCCCTGGTGGCCTTCTTCGCCGAGAGCGCCCCGGCCCTCAAGCACTGGGCCGCGCTGGTGGCCGACCGCCCCACCGCCGGCGTGCTCGGCACCGACGCCCACCAGAACGTGCTGCCGTTGCCCGCCCGCGACGGCGAGCGCATGGACAGCTACCGCCGCATGTTCCGCTGGTTCAGCAACCATATGCGCGTCACGGACATCACCTTCGACAAGGTGAAGGAGGCGCTCAAGGTGGGCCGGGGCTACATGGTGTTCGAAACCCTGGGCACGCCGGACGGCTTCGACTACCGCGCCGAGGCCGGGGGCAAGACCGTTGAGATGGGCGGGCAGGTGGCGGCCAGCGCGAAGCCGGAGCTCAAGGTCTCCCTGCCGTCGCTGCTCAACCCCGACCCGGCCGTGACCCCGCCGGAGCTGGACCTTGTGCTGCTGAGGGCGGACACCTCAAGCAAGGGGGGATGGAAGGAGGTGGCCAAGGGCAAGAGCGCCATCAGCTTCAAACCCACCGCCCCGGGCGCCTACCGGGCCGAGGTGCACTTCGTGCCGAAGCACCTGAAGCCTTACCTCGGCCCCACGCCCGGCAAGTACGTCAAGCGCATGCTCTGGATCTACTCCAACCCGATCTATGTGAAGTGAGCAGGGGGGGGCGCTACTCCGCCCTCTCCTTGCAGTGGCCGTCCACGGCCAGGCACTTGTTGTTCTCGCGGCAGATGGTGGCGCCCAGGCAATCGTCGTCGGAGCCGGCCCTGCAGTAGTACTTGCCCATGACGCAGGCGCCGTCCCGCTTGCACAGCTCGGAGGCGCGGCAATCCTCGTCGGAGGAGAGGGCGCACCGGCCCCCCGACTCCTCGCACAGGCCGTTGACCCGGCAGTGCGATGACTCCCGGCAGCCGGACCCGGGGCCCACCACGCACTCGCCTTCCTTAACCACGCACTTCCCCCCCGCCTTGCACCCCTCGGAGCGCTTGCAGTCGGCTTCGCTCATGGCCTTACAGGTGCCGGAATGGAGCGAGCAGCGGCCCTGCCACTTGCATCCCTCGCTCTTGAGGCACCCCGCGGCGGTGGCCACGCACAGGTCATCCTTGGCCTCACAGCGGCCGTGTTGCTTGCAGCCCGTGGTGCGCCGGCACACGCCGGTGTCCTGGGCGACGCAGTTGCCGTCCTTCTCCTGGCACTCCCCCTGATGCTGGCAAGCCGGGTGCTTCTCACACGGGTCAATGCAGCCTGAATATCCTTCGATGCTGAACACCGAGACGCCGCACTCCCGGCCCGGCGGGCAGTCGTTGCTGTCGTGGCAGTCACTCCCCGCGGGTGCGTAGTGCAGGCAGTACCGCTTGTACACTCCGTCGCTGGGCAGGTCCCGGCAGGTCATGGACTTGGGGCACTCCTTGTAGCTGTCGCATTCGAAGGGGCCGAGCTTGTCGTGGAACAGCACATGGGCCCGGCAGCCGGGCTGTTCATAGCTGCCGCGGCTGTATTCACAGACACAGAGGGGCAGGCAGAGCAGGAGAAGAGCCAGGGCGTTTCGGAGCTTCATGCCCTTAACTTACCAGGAAAGCCTCCACCTTCTTGCGCGCCGTGTGCAGGCGGGACCAGACCGTGCCCTCCTTGATGCCCAGCACCTCGGCGATCTCGGCGTGGCTCATGCCCTGCATGGCGTGCAGCACCAGCACCGCGCGTTGCCCCCGGGGGAGGGCGTCCAGGGCGCGGGCCAGGCGATCCGCGCTCACGGCGGCGTCCTGAGCCTGGCATTGCTCGGCTGGCGGTTCCATGCGCTCCGCGGTCTCGGCCTGGCGCAGGCGGCGCTGACGGATCCGCCCGGCCTGGCGCAGGGCGATGCGGTAGATCCATGTCTTGAGCCGCGCCTCGCCCCGGAACCGATCCAGCCCCTGGTGCACGCCGAGGAAGACCTCCTGGGCGGCGTCCTCCGCGTCGTGCCGGTTCCCCGTGAGGCTGAAACAGACGGCGAAGACGCCCTCCCTGTACAGCTCGAAGATGCGCCTGAACGCCGCCTCCCTGCCGGCGCGCCCGTCGTCACGGAGCTGCCCCAGGAGCCGCGCCTCCTCTGCACGGGTGATGCCGCCGCTCATGCTCCGGGCTCCAGCTCGCGGCGCAACCCGGGCAGGGTGATCCGCCAGGTGTAGACGGCGTGGCAGAGCAGGAAGACGCCGAAGCCGACGCAGAAGATCAGCTTGCGGGTGTCCATCGCCGGGGCGTACCAGACCAGGGAGCCGAGCCAGACCGTGGCGCTGCCCAGCCAGGCGGCCACCATGAAGCGGCCCTCCCGCAGCCGGGCCCGGTGGTAGCCCCGCAGGTACTCATTCAGATCGCCCTGGGCCCGCTCCAGGGCGCGCACCTCCCGCAGGCGGCGGCGGTTGGACAGCGCCCCGAGCAGGATCGCCACCAGCAGGGCGGTGAGGCCGAGCGTCAGCATCGGCAGCCAGATCTGGCTGAACGCCAGCGCCGCCACCCCGGTGACGCCGAGGCCCAGGAGCAGCCCCAGGCGCAGCTCCCGGCGCTCCTTTCGCAGCACGGCGTGCACCCGCTGTTCGATGCCGCGCCAGTCCGTGGCGTCCGCGGCCGCGGTGGCGTTTCGGCTCAGGGCCTCTTCAATCCAGGTGCGGCCCGGCTCCTCACTCTGTGGGGACATGTCCACCTCCTGCAATCTTAGTGCAGGGGGGGCGCGGATCCTTCAGCGAAAAGTTGCCGGTCGCTCAGCGCTTGGTGGGGAAGACCACCTGCAGGGTGAGCTTGGCCTGCCAGTCGTCGGGGAGCCCCCCGTCGGTGTAGGACACCCTGTCCAGGCTGAGCAGGACGAGGTTCTTCTTGGCGAAGTGGTAGGCGTAGCCGGCGATGATGCGGGTGTTGGCCGAGGGCCCGCCGTCGGTTTTCCAGTCGAACCAGTCAACCCGGAGGATGGCCGACGAGCGGATCCAGGGCAGCCTGGCCTCGCCGAAAAAGGAGTAGCCGAAGAAGTCGTACGACTCCCCGGTGTCCTTGTCCACCTTGTCCCCCTTCTGGTTCCCCTCGCCCAGGGCGACCTGGCCGGTGAGCACGAAGTACTTGTGCTCGAAGGAGGCCATGAAGCTGTTGATAACCCAGGCCGGATCGTCTGCAGTGTTCCCCTTGCCGTAGACCAGGTTGTGCGAGAGCTGAAGGTTCGGCAGCCAGGGGCCCACGGGCCGCAGGCTGATTCGGGACTGGAAGACCTTGTTCTCGTTCTCCTCGGAGGCCTTGTAGCCGCCGCCGTTGTACACGCCCAGGGCGACGCTGCCCCAGGTGCCCGGGTACTTCTTGCTCACCTCTTTCTGGTACTTCTCGGGCAGCTTGCGCCCCAGCAGGGTGCCGATGCTGACGCCCAGGTCGGCCGAGTTCATCAGCTTGTTCCGCTCCAGGAACATCTTGCCTTCCATGCGGTACCTGTTGATGTTCTGTTCGTAGTCGAACCAGGGGGTGTGGCCGATGCCTATCTCGGCGTACGGCTCGGAGACAACGGCCGTCTCCACCGGCACCTTGAACTTGGCGTACAGGTACTTGAGCCGCACGTTCCATTCGCCCTCGTCGTTCTGGCTGGTGTCCAGGGTGACCCGGGGCTCAAACCAGGAGAAAGGCTTCATCTTCAGGGTGACGTAGCCGCGGCTCACGAAGAACTTGTTGAAGCTCTCCTCCTTGGCCTCGCCGATGGCGTAGCCGATGTACCACTTGGTGCTCAGGTAGGTGGACGACCAGACCTTCTTCAGCACCCTGGCCATGGTCAGCTCGTCCTTGCCCTTCTCTTCCATTGAGCCAGGCGTGGGCACCTTGTCGCCCGGGGCCGCGGCGGGCCCCACGGCCATGCCGGGCTCGTCGACCGTCTTTTCCTCTGACTCCGCCATGGCGGTGTGGACCTCAACAAGCAGCACGCTTGACAGCGCCAACGCTGCAATTAGCGACCTCATCGTGGATGTCCTCTCAGGTGGTTACTGAGCCATAGCCTTTTGCATCAGGATAAGCAAACCGGGCAGGCCGTAGAAGAGGCCCATGGAGTAGATGACCGCGTACCGCTTGGACACCGAGGCTGTCTCGGCCAGGCCCTCGGCCGCGCGCAGGGGCAGGCTCCGGATCTTGTCCCAGGGGTAGATGATCAGGATGCCGCTCATGTTGAACAGCAGGTGAACCAGGGCGATGGTGATGCCGGCCGAGGCGTTGGGGCCTGACACCGCCAGGGAGGCCAGCAGGGCCGTGATGGTGGTGCCGATGTTGGCGCCCAGGGTGATGGGGAAGGCCTGACGCAAGGTGACCAGGCCGGCCCCGGCCAGGGGGACCAACAGGGAGGTGGTGATGGAGCTGGACTGCACCATCACCGTGACCACGATGCCGATGAGCAGGGAGCCGTACACGCTGCGGTCCAGGGTCTTCTTGATGTAGCCCTCCACCCTGCTCTCCAGGGCCGATCGGAGCACGCGCACCAGCAGGAAGAGGCTCCCCACGATGATCGCCGCGCTGACGATGATCAGCACCACGGACTGGCCACCCTTGGCCTCGAACAGGAAGGCGGCCATGCCCTTTAGAGGGGCGACCCCGCTCTTGAGCGCGACCTTGAGGGGCGAGGTGTAGGTGACCCCGCCCAGCCCTGTGACGAAGGTGGTGATGAAGGCCGCGGACTTGCTCAGCACGCCGGTGAGCAGCTCCAGAGGGAGCAGGAGGGCCACCGCGCCGAAGTTGAAGAAGTCGTGGCAGGTGGCCACGGAGAAGGCCCGCTTGAACTCGGCCCGCTGCCCGACCTGGGCCAGGGAGACGATGGTGTTGGTCACGGTGGTGCCGATGTTGGCGCCCATGATCATGGGCACGGCGTTGGCGATGGGCAGGGGATTCTCGGGGGCGGCCACCAGGGCCACGATCATGGAGGTGGTAACAGATGAGCTCTGCACCAGGGTGGTGGCCAGGATCCCCACGATGAGCCCGAAAAGTGGATTACTTGTGGCGGAGAAGAAGATCTCCAGCATGTCCTTGCCGAGCATCTTGAACCCGCCGCCGAGTCCCTTGATGCCCACGAGGAAGATGAAGAGGAGTGCTAAAACGGTAACGATCTTGAGGAGTATTGCGAGATTCTGAGCCTTCTCTTGGCTGTCCATTTTCCTTATCCCTTTGGTCTACTATTTGGGATAGGGGGTCAGGCGGACGAGGCAATGAAGATGTTGAAACATCTTTGTGACAATCTCTACTGAATCGGTAGAGTTTAGCTGGCGGATCCGGCGGCGAGGAAGTCCAGGAGCAGCTCGTTGACCCGCTCCGGCGCGTCCAGGGCCACGAAGTGCCCCGCGTCTTCGATGTATTCCAGGCGTCCGTCCCGGCAGCGATCAACCGAGGGCTCGGCCATCTCCCAGCCCAGGGCCTGGTCGCGCTTGCCCCAGATCAGCAGCGTGGGGGGATCCACCTCGCCCGTGGGCGGGGGCAGGGCGGGGCGGCGAAATGCGGCGCGGTACCAGTTGAGCATGGCGGTCAGGGCGCCGGGCTGGCTGTAGGCCTCCCGGTAGAGGGAGAGCTCCTCGCGGGTGACCACCCCCGGCTTGCACGACTTCTTCATCAGCGCCAGCAGGGGGGCGTGCCCCTTTCGCGACAGCATGGCCTCGGGCAGCCAGGGGAGCTGAAAGAAGCCCATGTACCAGGAGCGCCGGGCCTGCGCCGGGGTGCGCAGGGCGCGGAACAGGGCCGCGGGGTGGGGGATGTTCAGGGCGATGAGGCGCTCCACCCGCTCCGGGGTGGAGATGGCCATGTTCCAGGCCACCGCGCCGCCCCAGTCATGGGCCAGCAGGGTGGCGCGGGCCAGGCCCAGCTGATCCATCAGGCCGGTGACGTCCCCTGCCAGCTCATTGACGGAGTAGGCGGAGATTCCTCGCGGTTTGTCGCTCAGGTTGTAGCCCCGCTGGTCCGGCACGATGACGCGGTAGCCCGCGGCGGCCAGTGGGCCCATCTGGTTGCGCCAGCCGTACCAGAACTCGGGGAAGCCGTGCAGCAGGATCAGCGGCCGGCCGTGCTCAGGCCCGGCCAGGACCACGTGCAGGTCCACCCCGTTGGTATGGATGGTGCGGTGCTCCAGATCGGGGAGTGGGGTTGCCATGGGGAGGCAGTCTAGCGCGCCAGCCGTACTCCGCACGGGAATTCCGGAGCAGGGTGTATCCTTCGGGCTGCACGGTCGTACTCACGAGTACAACTGGTACGGGGAGCGAACAGATGAGAGCGAATTGGTACGGAGCAATAGTGAGCGGGCTGGCCCTCGTGGCCCTCGCGGCCGGCTGCACGGAGCGGAACACCCAGGCCGCGGACGACAGCGGTGTCAGCGGGGCGGACACCGGGGTTAACCCGGCTCTCACCTACCCCATCGTGGACACGGCCCAGGGGAGCTGCTCCTCGGGCACCGCCAAGACAGCGTGCCCCGCCTCGGGCAAGGACTACTTCGGCCAGGACGCCCAGTGGGCGGGCAACGCGCCGCGATACACCGTGAGCAAGGACGGCCTCACCGTTAAGGACGGGGTCACCGGGCTCACCTGGCAGCGCAGCCCGGATCGCTACGGCGACGGCAAGCTCACCGCCGCGGACAAGCTCACCTGGGCTCAGGCCCCGTCCTACCCGGCCACCCTGAACAAGGCCAAGTACGGCGGCTTCACCGACTGGCGCCTGCCCACCATCAAGGAGCTCTACTCCCTGATCCTGTTCACCGGCACCGACCCGGATCCCTCGGCCAGCGGATCAGGAGGGCTGGTGCCCTTCATCGACAACAAGGCGTTCAAGTTCGCCTACGGGGACGCCAGCGCAGGGGAGCGGGTCATTGACTCCCAGTACGCCTCGAGCACGGTGTACGTGAGCAAGGCCGCCGGCCAGATGCTGTTCGGTGTGAACTTCGCCGACGGGCGCATCAAGGGTTACGACACCACCCAGCCCAGCGGCAAGCAGAAGACCTTCTTCGTGCAGTGCGTTCGTGGGGCCACGTCCTACGGCAAGAACAAGCTGAAGAATAACGTCGACGGCACTGTCACGGATGAGGCCACGGGCTTGACCTGGGAGCTCAATGACAGCGGCAAGGGCATGACGTGGAAGGAGGCCCTGGCCTGGGCCCAGACCAAGAACGCGGCCAAGCACCTGGGCCACAGCGACTGGCGCCTGCCCAACGCCAAGGAGCTGCAGAGCATCGTGGATTACTCGCGCTCACCGGACACGACACAATCCGCGGCCATCGACGTCCTCTTCGCCGCCAGCAAGATCACCAACGAGGGGGGCGCGGTTGATTACCCCTACTACTGGTCCTCCACCACCCACAAGAAGAGCAACGGCATGATGGCCGCGGCGGTGTACGTGGCCTTCGGCCGCTCGCCCGGCTACATGAAGAGCTCCTGGCGTGACGTGCACGGGGCCGGGTCCCAGCGCAGCGATCCCAAGTCGGGGGATCCCAAGAAGTACCCCCAGGGCCACGGCCCCCAGGGCGACGCCATCAGGATCTACAACTACGTGCGCCTGGTGAGGGGCGGGGCGACCCTGACCCCGGGCGGCGGGACCTCCCCGGACGGCGGAGTGGTGCCACCCAAGAAAGACGGCGGGGTGGCGCCCCCCAGGAAGGACGGCGGCGGCACAGGCCCAGCGTCATGTACCACCCAGGCGGACTGCAACAAGCCGGGCAACTGTCCTCCCGGCCACACCCTGGGGTGCAAGTGCATGGCCACGCCCGGGCCGGGCGGCGGCGGCAAGGTGTGCCTGCCGTCCTGCAAAAAGGCCAGCGACTGCCCCAAGCACCCCAGCGGGACGCCCATGCGGTGCAATGCGCAGGGTGTCTGCACCCCCTGACGCGGCGAGCGGCG
>CAZCFB010000024.1:30053-48745 GCA_964497805.1 uncultured Kofleriaceae bacterium | reverse complement strand
CGCCGCTTACCAGCCCAAATTGTCCGCACTCGGCAAGATGCCGCGTCTACAGCCGCCTTCTGGTAGACTCGCCCCGATCAAGGAGAGGCAATGGCAAAGGACAAGAGATTCAGGCTGACCTTCCTGGGCGCGGCCCAGACCGTGACCGGCTCCATGCACCTGCTTGAGGTGGCCGGGCACAGCTTGCTGGTTGATTGCGGCATGTACCAGGGCCGGCGCAAGGACGCGGCCCACCGCAACAAGCACCTGCCCAAGAAGGCTGTGGCGGCCGACGCGGTGCTGTTGACCCATGCACACATCGACCACAGCGGCGCCCTGCCGAGCCTGGTCAAGCGCGGCTTCGAGGGGAAGATCCACGCGACGACAGCCACTTGTGACCTGTGCAACCACATGCTGCGCGACTCGGCCCGCATCCAGGTTGGCGACGCCAGGTGGATCAACAAGAAGCACCGCAAGGACCCCGACTGGGTGCCGGTGGAGCCGCTCTACGACGAGGAGGACGCCGAGAAGGCGCTGAAGCGCTTCGAGCCCCACGAGTACGACCAGCCGTTCGAGATCTTCCCCGGGGTGACCGTGCGCTACATCGACGCCGGCCATGTGCTCGGATCCTCCTCCATCATCGTGGACGTCAAGCTCAACGGGCACACCCGGCGCGTGGCCTTCTCGGGGGACATCGGCCGACGCAACCTGCCCATCCTGCGCGACCCGATCCCGCCCGAGAGGCCCCACTACGTGGTGATGGAGAGCACCTACGGCAACCGCCTGCACGCCGCGGCCGAGGGCATGGCCGACCAGCTGCTGGACGCCATCGACACGACCCGGGAGCGCGGGGGCAAGATCATCATCCCCTCCTTCTCCCTGGAGCGTACCCAGGAGATCGTCTTCGCCCTGAACCGGCTGATCAAGGATGGGCGGCTCAAGCCGCTGCCGGTATATGTGGACTCGCCGCTGTCCACCAACCTCACCGAGGTGTTCCGCCGTCACCCGGAATGCTACGACGCGGAGACCGCCGACTTCAGCAGCCAGCATGGCGACCCGTTCGGCTTCGGCATGCTCACCATGATCCAGTCGGTGGACGACTCCAAGCGGCTGAACACCCTGCAGGAGCCGGCCATCATCATCAGCGCCTCGGGTATGTGCCAGGGCGGGCGCGTGGTGCACCACCTGCGCAACAGCATCGAGAACCGCCGCAACATGATCGTGATCGTGGGCTACCAGGCTCAGCACACCCTGGGCCGGCGCATCGTGGAGCGGCGCCAGCAGGTGCGCATCTTCGGGGTGAAGCGGGATCTCAAGGCCGAGGTGCGGGTGCTCAACGCCTTCTCCGCCCACGCCGACCGGGACGAGCTGCTCTGGTGGGCCAAGGAGTGCGGCCGCCAGGTGCGGAAGTACTTCTGCGTGCACGGCGACGAGGACCAGTGCGAGGCCCTGAGGAGCCACCTGGAGGACAACGGCATGAAGGGGATGGTGCCGGTTCAGGGTGAGAGCGTGGATTTGGACTACTGAGTGGTTTCGCGCATGGGAAGGTGAAATGCCCGCATCTGTCCAGATTCGGGTTCACAGTTAACAGTCAACAGTTGACAGTAGCTAGCCAGATTTCGGGCACTTTCCTGTGAACTGTGAACTGTCAACTGTCAACCTGCTCATCGAAGGCACAGCGGCTTAGCCACCTGCAAGCTCATGAGAAAACAGCCTCCTCAATCAATGAAGGAACGCATCCGCGCCGCGGCTCTGGAGCTTGGCTTTGCCCGGGCTGGGTTTGCTCCGGTTGGCCCCTTGCCCCATGGCGAGTTCCTTGAGCGTTGGCTTGAACGCGGGTTCTCCGGGGGCATGGCTTACATGGAGCGGGAGCCCTCGCTTCGCTCACGCCCTGCCTCCCTGATGCCGGAGGCGCGCTCGGCCCTTGTGGTGCTGGCCGCCCACCCGTCGATTCACCCTGCCCCACTCCTACCTGGTGAGGGCAGGTTCGCCCGATACGCATGGGGTCCCGACTACCACCCGGTGATTCGCCAGGCTCTGGAGGAGCTGGCCGCGCGGGTGGAGGGCTGGCTGGGGGAGCTGCTGCCCCGGCGCCTGGCTGTGGACACCTCGCCTCTGCTGGAGCGGGAGCTGGCCGTTGCGGCCGGGCTCGGTTTCGTGGGCAAGAACGCCCAGCTCATCACCCCTGGCCTGGGCTCCTACACCCTGATCGGGGTGATGCTCCTCCCCCTGGAGATCCCGCCGGACGCTCCCATTGCCACGCGCTGCGGCCGGTGCACCCGCTGCCTGGACGCCTGCCCCACCGCCGCCCTGCGCGCGCCCCGCCTGCTGGACGCCCGGCGCTGCGTCTCCTACCTGACCATCGAGCACCGGGAGGATGTGCCAGCCGAGCTTTGCCCGAAGGTTGGCCCCTGGGTCTTCGGCTGTGATGCCTGCCAGGAAGCGTGCCCCTACAACGCCAGGGCCCCGGAGCGCGCGCCCCTGCTGCCAGGCCTCTGCGCCGAGCAGCCCCTGCGAGGCCTTGGGCTGGTGGAGCTCATGGGCCTGGGCAAGGGAGCCCACCGCCGCCTGGTGGCAGGAACCGCCCTGCGCCGCACCCCCCGACACCGGCTCCGTCGCAACGCGGCCCTGGCCGCCGGGGCCCTGGGGGAGGCCTGCCCTGTTGACGTGCAGGAGGCCCTGCGAGACGCCGCGGGGGGCCACCGGGCGGAGGTCGCACGCGCCGCCAGGCAGAGCCTGGCCCTGGTCTGCGGGAAGTAAACACTTTGAAAACAAGGTGGTTCAGACTTTCACCTGCAAGCAGGCCGTGTTAAAAGTCAGAAGTTCCGACAGCTCCAGGTGAAAAGGCTAATGATGAGAAGACCAGCCCTCAGCGTATCCTCTATCAAGCCGGTGCTCGCGGCGGCCCTCGTGTCCTGCCTGCTTTGCTCTTGCCAGGTGGCCGGCGGTGGCCGTTTCGACTCCAACCAGGCCCTCGCCTTTGTGGCCATCGGCTTCGTCATCTTCCTGCTCGTGATCCTTGTGGTCCAGCGCAACCGGTTCACCCGCCTGCTGGACACCGAGGTGAAGAAGGCCGAGGCCAAGGCGCGCGAGGACGCTGATCGCCGCATTGAGAAGGCCCAGTCCGACGCGGAGAAGGAGACAAAGCGCAAGGTTGAGCGCGCGGTCAAGCAGGCCCGGGCCGAGCTGCAGGACCAGATCAAGTCGGCCAAGGAGGACGCCCAGCTCGAAGCCGTGAAGCTGGTCAGGGAAACCAAGACCACCGCCAAGGCCGAGCTGGAGATCAAGCTCAACGAGGTTCGGGATCAGGCCCTGGCCGAGGCCGAGCGGCGGATCCAGGAGGTTCAGGCCCAGACCCGCGCCGACCTGGACCAGCGCATCTCCGCTGCGGAGCAGCGCGCCCGTGAGGACGCCCTGTCCGAGTACCGCCGCCAGCGCCAGGACACGGACAGGCGCTCCCGCGAGGACGCAGAGCGGCGGCTCCAGGAGGCACGGCGCCGCGCGGCCCAGGCCAGGAACCAGCGCTCGGCCCGCCAGTCCCCCGCGACGCCCACACCCGCGCCGCGGCCCACTCCGCCCCCCCAGCGGCGGCCAACCCCACCGGTGGCGCAGCAGCAGCCGCCACGGCCGCCACAGCAGCAACAGCAGCGGCCGAGCCCTCCGGTGCCCCAACAGGCCCCCGTCAAGCCCGCCGCCACTCCGGCCATGACCATGCCCTGGAGCACGGGGCCCAACGAACTGAACCTGCCCGCGGCCGGGATCTCCATCCTGCTGGCCGAGGACAGCGCCACCATTCGCAAGGTGTTCGAGATGGTGCTGGCCGGTGAGAACTGCAAGCTGGTCACCGCCAACACCGGGGACCAGGCCGTGGACTTGGCCCGCAAGCTCAGGCCTGACCTGGTCATCGCCGACCTCTCCCTGGACCAGCCCGACGGCTACGAAATCTGCAAGCAGCTCAAGGCCAACGTGGAAACCTCAAACGCCAAGGTGATCCTGCTCCACGGCAGCGCCTCCGTTCTGGACGAGCGCAAGGCCCAGCAGTCGGGCGCCCAGGGCGAAATTACCAAGCCGTTCACCACCGCCGAACTGCTCAGCAAGATCCAGTCACTGTTCTGATTTCTCGATAATTTGCGTTGATCGGATCTTTCGAGTAGGGGCACACCTGCGCGCCGTACCAGGCGGATCTCGAAAGTAGTCAGAAAATTGATCCCCTCAGAATGCGGGTCTATACTCATTTTCCAGAACACAAAGCACAACGCAGCCGATCGTAATCACTAGACTTTTCCCGCACCAACAGGAGATTTAGGACTGGTGTCTGAAAAGCAATCCTCCGCCCTACGGAGGCCACAGACCGAGACGGGATCCAGAAGGCCCGCCGTGACCGTGAAGACCTCACGCCGGCCCGCAGCCAGAGGATCCAGGCCTCGCCGACGAGCTCAATCCCTCACACCGGCCGTGCGCGCCGGGCAAGCCAGAGAGCTCCAGGCCCGCATCATCCGTGAGATGGATGGTGCTGATCTGGACCTCACCGTCACCTGCAACAAGACGGTGATGATCTCGGTGAACCGCCAGCCGCGCCACAGGCGCTACCAGGTCCGCCTGCACCAGATGTTCGTGGACGCGCCGGACCCGGTGATGTCTGATCTGGCCTCCTATATCGTGCACAACGACCGCCGCGCCTCGCGCCAGCTCAGCGCCTTCATCGACGCCAACCCGGGCGAAGGTGAGGCCACCACCGCCCGCCGGAAGCCCACCATCCGCACCGAGGGCCGCTGGTACGACCTGGAGCGTGAGTTCAACGCCCTGAACCAGCGGTACTTCGACGGCGCCCTCACCTGCCGTATCACCTGGGGCCGCCATGTGGCCCGTGGGAGGCAGCGCCGGGCCATCCGGCTGGGGTCATACACCCTTGAGGACCAGCTGATCCGGGTGCACCCCGGGCTGGACCAGGAGTGGGTGCCCGACTACTACCTGCGCTGGGTGATCTTCCACGAGATGCTCCACGCGGCGGTGCCCATCAAGCGGGTCAATGGCCGGCGCAGGTTCCACACCCCGGAGCTGCGGCGCGCTGAGCAGCGCTTCGAGCAGTACGACAGAGCCGTGGAGTGGGAGAAGCGGCACATCCCCGCACTGTTATCCATTTGACCTGCTAAAGAGTTATGCTGTGATTCTGTTCTGACTCACAGAGGCTCGGAGGGCGAGGCGCAATGGTCCAGATGCGAACCCCAGGCAACACCTTTGAGGAGCGGGCCCGCAAGCTGGTCGCTGCGCGCTACTCACTGGTCTTTGTTCAGACCTACGAGGAGGAGCGGCTGGAGCTGCTCCTTGGCCGGCTCGCGGCCAAGACCTTCTCACAGGAGGTCCCCCTCTTCATCTGGTCTCACACTGGCGGGATCCGCCCCTCCTCCAGCTCCCCGGTGGAGTCGCCGGAGGATCTCCCCGAGTTCGAGAACACCCGGGAGCCCCACGCCGCCATCGAGGCGGTCATCGCCTACCCCAAGCCCGCCCTCTTCCTGTTCCAGGATCTCCACCGCTTCTATGGCGACCCCTGGATCGTGCGGCGCATGCGGGACATGCACAAGCTGCTGCGCAGCGAGTACAAGACGATCTTCCTCAGCGGGCCGGTGTTCAAGATCCCGTCGGAGTGCGCCAAGGAGATCACCGTCCTCGACCTGATGCTCCCCACCCCTGACGAGCTGGACCATATCTTCGAGGTGGTGGCCAGTGAGTTCCCACACGTGAAGGTGCAGCTGGGGGAATTTCGCGAGGACTTCATGCGCGGCGCCCTGGGCCTCACCGCTCTGGAGGCGCGCAACGCCTTCACCAAGTTGCTCATGGGCCGCAAGAAGGTGGGGCCGGAGCTCATCGAGCGCCTGTACGACGAGAAGCAGGAGCTGATCCGCAAGGAGGGCGTGCTGGAGTACGTGCCGCCCATCACCAGCATCGACGATGTGGGCGGGCTGGAGGTGCTCAAGCAGTGGCTCGGCCAGCGCAAGCGGTTCTTCACCAAGGAGGCGGAGGACTTCGGGCTGGAGGCGCCCAAGGGGGTGCTGCTCACCGGCATCTCGGGCTGCGGAAAGTCCATGGCGGTCAAGGCGATCAGCGCCTACTGGGCCATGCCGATGCTGCGCATGGACATGAACCGCATCCACGCCGGCGTGGCTGGCTCGCCCGAGCGCAGCCTGGAGGTGGCGCTCAAGACCGCGGAGGCGGTGTCCCCCTGCGTGCTCTGGATCGACGAGATCGAAACCGCCATCGTGGGCACCCACGGCTCCGAGGGGGCGGCCCTCTCCACCCGCATCTTCTCCTCCTTCCTGACCTGGATGCAGGAGAAGCAGCACATCGTGTTCGTGGCGGCCACGGCCAACCAGATCCACCAGCTCCCGCCGGAGCTCATGCGTAAGGGGCGCTTCGACGAGATCTTCTTCGTGGACCTGCCCAGCGAGAAGGAGCGCATGGAGATCTTCGCCGTGCACCTGGCGCGGCGGCACCAGGACCCGGGCGAGTACGACTTGATCGCGCTGTCCAAGGCGACGCCGGGCTTCAACGGCGCGGAGATCGAGCAGGTGGTGCTCGCCTCCCTGTTCCAGGCCTTCGACGAGGAACGCGAACTGGACATGCAGGACCTCTACCGCGCCCTGGGCCGCATGGTGCCCCTCTCCACCACCATGGCGGAGCGGATCAAGGACATCAAGCGCTGGGCTGACACCCGCGCGGTCAAGGCATCCTTCTAGTGGACGAGCTGCAGCCCATCAGGGCGCCCGGCTACGAGGTCACCGAGGCCATGGCCCGGGAGGCGGCGGAGGCCATCGCGCCATACCTGCACCCCACCCCTTGCGAGCCCTGCGAGGCCCTGAGCGTGCGGCTCGGCCGGCCGGTGCTGCTCAAGTGCGAGAACCGCCAGGTCACCGGGGCGTTCAAGGTGCGCGGGGCCCTGGCCCGGATAAACCGGCTCGAGGGCGAGGACCGCTTCCGCGGTGTGGTGGCCGCGTCCGCCGGGAACCACGCCCTCGGGGTGGCCTGGGCTTGCCGGTCCCTGGGCGTGCCGGGGCTGGTGGTGGTGCCGCACAGCGTCTCGCCTTTGAAGCTGCAGGCGCTCAAAGAGTCGACCATCAAGGTCCGCCAGGAGGGGCGCTTCTACGACGAAACCGAGGTGGCGGCCAGGCGAATCGCCGAGGAGGCGGAGGCCACCTTCGTCTCCCCCTTTGATGATCCCTGGGTCATGGCGGGCAACGGCGGCACGGTGGGGCTTGAGCTGCTGTCGCAGGCGCCGGGCCTCTCCGCGGTGGTGACCCCGGTTGGCGGCGGCGGGCTGGCCTCGGGCCTGGGGGCCGCCCTGGGCCCTGCTGGCATCCCGATCCTGGGGGTCAACGCGGCCGCCTCTCCCGGCATGGCCCGATCCCTGGCCGAGGGGCGGGTCTACCTGACCCTTGAGCCCACGGAGCCCACCCTGGCCGAGGGCCTTGAGGGCGGCGTCAGCCCAACCAGCGCTGCCCTCTGTAAGGAGCGCCTGGCCGGGGTGGAGGTGGTCTCCGAGGCAAGCATCCGGCGGGCCATCCGCTTCATGGTGCGCGAGGAAGGCATGGTGCTGGAGGGCTCCGCCGCGGCGTCCGTGGCTGCCCTGCTCGAGGGCCGCGACATCCCGGGGGGCCAGGGCCCGGTGGCGGTGATCCTCACCGGCCGGAACATCGCGCCCCAGGCGCTGCGGGGCGTGCTCGAGGAGGACCGGGAATAATCCAGCCCCCCTGATCATTATCTTTTCTGTCCTCAACCATGATCTACAGGGGGTAAGAATGCGCAGAGCCACCTGGTTCAAGTTCCTGGGGTTCGTTGTCATCGTCGCCATGGCTGGCTGCGGCGGCAGGTCTCGCACCGCGCCGCCGCCCGGCGCCCTGGTGAAGAAGGACGGCCCGGCCATCCGGCGAGACCTGGGCCCGGGCCCCGACATGAAGCCCCGGGATGTGAAGGTCTGGCACAAGGACCGCCAGCAACCGCCGCCCCCCCCGCCTGACTGGTGGGTCCCGCCGCATCTGGACAAGGGCCCGCCTCCGCCGCCGGACAAGGGCGGGCTCTGCACGGCCGCTGGCAAGCTCTGCACCCCGGGCAAGACAAGCTGCTGCTCCGGGACCGCCTGCGTCATGCTCAAATCAGGTCTGCACCTCTGCCTGAGGAAGTGCCTGCCCGACAACTATTCGACCCCGCTGCTCAACGAGGACACCTGCCCCACGGCCTCCACCACCGGCAAGCAGTTCTGCGCTGACATCTCTCCGCCGGCCCAGCAGCACTACTGCCTGCACACGTGTGCGCCCGCCCTGGGCAAGAATGACTGTGCCCCCGGGCTTGCTTGCCAGCCCAGGAGCGCCGGCCTTGCCTGGCAGGTGTTCAAGGCGGTGTGCATGTACGCCCCGTGCAAGGGCGTCGCGGACTGCCCCGTCTACCTGAGCAAGACCTGCACCACCGCGGGGAGCGTGGGCCAGTGCAGCAACGCGGGCCTGCCCGCCGGGGCCAAATGCACCGCCCCCCCGCCCGGCGCCGCGGCCGGCGCGCCCCTGCGCTGCGCTGTTCCCGGCGTGTGCGATACCAAGAGCGGCCTCTGCGCGCCCCACAAGCTGGGCAACCCCAAGGCCAAGGTGGGTGATGCGTGCAACGACGACCGCCACTGCGGCGGACAGATGCGGTGCGAGATGCAACACACCAGCGCCAGCGGCCTGGTGCACGCCCGCAACGGCTACTGCCTCATAGAGGGGTGCACCTTCGCCAAGACCCTGCCCTCCCGGGCCTGCCCCACTGGCTCAACGTGCAAGAGCCTCACCCAGGGCGGCACATGCTTCCTGACCTGCTCCCTGAATAACGCCCAGGACTGCAGGGGCAACGCCAAGGACAAGCTCGGCGACTACGAGTGCCGCGCCTGGAACAACCTCTCGGTGGGGGGAAACCCCATCGTCAGCAAGTCGGTCTGTGAGCCTGGCGACCGGATGAAGTGCGACATGCTCCAGACCAGCAAGCTCGACTGCTCCTCGGTTGGCCTGCAGAGCAACCCCACCAAAATGAGCTGCCGCCACCCCACCACCGGCAAGACCCTCGCCAACAAGTACGATCCCAGCGGCTACTGCCTGGACGACTCGGCCAGCGGCAAGTAGGCGAGCCCGGGACGCCGCGGGCTCCCCTACGGTATTATCCTCCCTGAACCCTTAGCCTGATGGTGAGCCATGCGCCTTTCCCTCCTCGTACTCCTGATCATGTCCCTGTCAGCCTGCGGCGGTCGCTCCCGCTCCACGCCTCCCCCTGGCGCCAGGTGGGAGGGAGGCCCATCCCCCACGCCCAGGGACCAGGGCGTGAAGAAGGACAAATACAAGCCCCACATCGACCGGGGCGTGCTGCCGCCGGACAGGTTCATCCCCCCGCCGCCTGACAAGGGGCCGGGCAAGTGCAACGCCTCGGGGACCCCGTGCGGCAGCGGCGCGGCCAGGTGCTGCCCCGGCACCACCTGCATGGCCAACTACGCGGGCCCCCGCCTCTGCCTTCAGAAATGCGTGCCGGACAATCCCTCCACCCCGCTGGTGAACGAGGACACCTGCCCGGTCGCCGGCGGGCGCAAGATGGTGTGCGGCAACATGGCCATCTACCCGGGCACCAACTACCACTGCCTGCGCCGCTGTGATCCGGCCCTGGGCAAGAACGACTGCCCCGCCGGCCTGGCCTGCCACCCGCGCAGCGGCGTCTTCACCCGCCAGGGTGCCAACGCCGTCTGCGTCTACGCCCCGTGCGCGGGCCCCCAACAGTGCCCGGTCTATCTGAACAAGACCTGCACCACGTCGGGCAGCGCCGCCCAGTGCGCCGGCGCCGGGCTGCCCAACGGCGCCCGCTGCGGCAGCCCGCCCCCCAACGCCCCGGCCGGGGCCCAGCTGCGCTGCGTGGTTCCAGGGGTGTGCGACGCCAAGAGCGGCCTGTGCGCGCCCCACAAGTACGGCAACCCCAAGGCCAAAGTTGGCGATTCGTGCAAGGACGACCGCGACTGCGGCGGCCAGATGTGGTGCGACATGCAGACCACCGACTCCAGCGGGCGGACCCACGCCCGCAACGGCTACTGCTCAATCATCAGCTGCGCCTTCCCGTCGCTCACCGCCTTCCGCTGCCCGTCGGGCGCCCACTGCAGCAACCTCTACTACGGCGGCCGCTGCTTCAAGGGGTGCGACCTGAAGAACGCCAAGACCTGCCGCGGCAACGCCAAGGACAAGCACGGCGACTACGAGTGCCGCGCCTGGAACAACCTGGCCATCAGCGGCGGCATCCAGATCACCAAGGGCCCGGTGTGCGAGCCGGGCGACCTGATGAAGTGCAACATCTTCCAGGGGGCGAACCTGACCTGCTCAGTGGTGGGTCTGCAGGGCAACGGAACGGACATGGCCTGCCGGACCCCCGGCACGGGCAAGAAGCTGTCCAAGTACGCGCCCAACGGGTACTGCCTGGACAACACCTCCAGCGGCAAGTAGAGGACGGCAATGAGAAGACCCCTCGCAATCCTGATCCCCACGCTACTGTTCACCCTCGCCTGCGTCGAGGAGGATCCACCCATCGACGCCAGGGTCTGGCTCTCCAACGGAGGCGGCCTGAACCTGGTCCTGGATGAGCAGAGCGGGGTCAAGGTTTCTGGCGTCACCTTCCGGCTCAAGCTGGACGGCGCCTGGATCACCTCGGGCCAGCTCGGCACCCCTACCCTGCAGGAGAGGTCGGGCGGGGTCACGTTGGTGAGCTTCAGCGGCGGGGCCAGCACGGGACCGGACCGGGTAGACCTGTTCGTGCGCGCCCCGGCGGCAGGCGGCGCCTGGCGCATCTCCACGCAGATCACCGCCCCGGCCGGCGTGGACCTCAAGCTCCAGGCCATGGAGCTGATCATCCCGCCCGGGGGTCTGGTGATGCCGGGCGTGGGCACGGAGCTGTACTTCCTCCAGGACGGTTTTCAGTCGTGGAGCTTCACAGGCGCGGTGAAGCTGACCGCGCCCTTTGCCTCGCCGGCGGTGGCTGATGAGGCCAAGGCGTTCAAGGCGGGCGTCGGCGATCCGACCCACGAGCTCAAGGGGGTGGGCTGGTGGTTCGGCCTGCTGGCGCCGAAACCGGAGGGGCCGTTCCTGGCGGCGGGCGCGGCAACGGCTGACCGTCGGCGCACCACCGTGCTGCCCACCCTGCCCGAGGCCAGGAAGGCAGGCCTCACCCTGCGGGTAGGTACGGCCGGGGAGACCGTGACCATCAAGGCTGGCGCTACCCACAAGGGCGAAGCGCTCGCCCTGGCCGGCGGGAGCATGGCGCACAAGGTGCTGGCCGCCTACGCCGGGGCCGTGGCCAAGGAGAACAAGCCCCTGCGCGACGAGGCCAAGACGGTGCAGGACCCCACCGGCTGGTGGTCGTGGAACATCTTCTTCGACAAGGTCACCGAGGCCAACATCCTGGCCCACGCGGACCTGCTCAAGAGCAAGGGCCTGGACAAGAAGGGCTTCACCCTGGTGGAGCTGGACGATGGCTACGAGACCCGCTGGGGCGACTGGGAGCTGACGAAGAGCACCTTCCCGTCGGGGCTGGCCGGGCTGGCCAAGGCGGTGACGGCAAAGGGCCTGGAGATCGGCGTCTGGATGGCGCCCTTCCTGGTGCACAAGGACTCCAAGCTGGTCAAGGACCACCCGGAGTGGTTCGTGAAGGACAAGGCCGGGGCTCTGCTCAAACACACCCAGATGGGGGTGGCGGGCACCATGCATGTGCTCGACCCGACCCAGGCAGGGGCGGCCACGCACCTGGGGGCGCTGTTCGGCCGGCTGGCCAAGGCTGGTTACACCCTGTTCAAGCTCGACTTCCTCTACGCCGGCGCCCTGCCGGGCGTGCGCAGCGACGCCAGCGTCACAGGGGTGGAGGCCATGCGCCTTGGCCTGGACATCATGCGCAAGGCCGCGCCCAAGGCCCACATCAACCTGTGCGGCATGCCCTTCCTGCCCGCCGTGGGCCGGGGCCACTCCGTGCGCTTCGGCACGGACATCGCCTTCGGCGGCGTCAAGCTGGGGCCGGTGCAGATCGCCCACGAGGCGCGCAACATAATGCTGCGCGGCTTCTTCGACCGGGTGATCCGCAATGACCCGGACCAGGCCCTGCTACGCGCGCCCCTCACCACCGACCAGGCGAGGGTGCAGGCCACCTTCGTGGCCATGACCGGCTTCTACAGCTCCGGGGACGATCTGAGCAAGCTGAGCCAGGAGCGGCTGGACATGCTGCAGAACAAGCACCTGCTCACCATCGCCAAGCTGGCCCGCTCGGCCGTGGCCCTGGATCCCTTCGCCGCCACCGGGGATGTAATTATCAGCCCGATCATGGACCCGGGCCTTGGGGTGAACGATCCCCGCACCGCCCTGCCCACGCTCTTCTACCTGGACGGCAAGGGGCAGAATTCCTACCTTGCGGTGTTCAACTGGGGGCTGAGCAAGGCGTCCACCACGGTGGACCTGGCCCTGATTGAGGCGGCCAACGCGTCCATCACCGAGCTCTGGACCGAGAAGGGCCTGGCCCAGTCAAACGGCAAGCTGAAGCTCGACCTGGAGCCCTTCTCCGTGGCCCTGTTGAAGCTGGCGCCCGCCATGCCTTGATGGGTGTGCTCGGGCCACGCCCCTCCGGGGGAGCCCGCCGTCCGCCGAGCCTACGGCTCGTTACGGGGTGAAGCGGCGGGCTAATGAACGAAGATTGGGTTCGTAATCGCCCAGAGATACTCCTTTTTCGCCAGCGCCTTCGAGTTGCCAAGCGCCTTCTCCAGGTGGCCGGGGGTGAGCCGCAGCTCCACATGGTAGGCCCCCTTGGTGGTGGCCTTGTAGGTGAGGGTTTGCCCCAGGCCGATCACCTGCTTCACCACCGTGGTCCCATTCTGGTCGGTGTGCAGCAGCTCCATCTTCACCTTGGCCTTGAGCGCCTCGGTCAAGGTGAAGGTCACGCCGCCGGTGCCCATGCTGGCCGGCCTCAGGGGCAAGGTGACCTTCAGGGTCACCGGCCCCTTGGCCTTGTCTCCCAGGGCCAGGTTTCCGCTGGCCGTGGTGCCGCTGAACGAGAAGCCCAGGGGATCCCCGAACACGCTGAACAGCCCGTACACACGCCCCTTGCGCAGCGCGTCCTGGAGCTGGAGCTGGTCCCCCTTCTTGCTCACCAGGATCCGGTTCTCCAGCCAGCGGGCCAGGCGCAGGAAGGAGTCCACCCTGTCGCCGTCGCCCAGCTGGATGCTGCCCCCGGAGGCGAGCAGGTTCTTGACCACGGCCGGGATCTTGATGCCGAGGGTGGTTTCAACCAGGGCGAAGGCGCCCATACAGAGGGGTTTTAGAACGCCCGTACACACCGAGGCGTCAATGGCCACGTTCTGGTGAATGTCCGAGCCGAGGATCCCGGTGACCAGCTTGGTCTTGAGCGTCTCACGCCACTTGGTGAAGCCCGCCTTGGGCACCACGTCCAGGAAGGCCAGGTAGATGAGGTCCGGGTGGGGGGCCCCGACGCCGCTGGAGAGGAAGGGGGAGATGGCCACCAGCTTCTGCACGATGGCGCCCAGCTTGCCCAGGTTCTGGAGGTCGAATTTGAGGATGTCCGAGCCGATGAGCTCCGAGAAGTTCGCGTGGATGTTGTACCACTCCATCACGCCGAAGCCGCCGGCGGAGATGGTCTTGGCCGAGATGTCCTTCTCCTCGGAGTGCACCATGGCCACCACCGCGCCGTACCCCTGCAGCGCCTTGACCAGGGCCTGGATCGTGGCCACCGGCGTGTTGTCGCTGACCCCGTCGTAGTGCTTGGAGTTGGTGGGCAGCTTGTGCAGGCCCAGGGGCATCATGTGCTTGGATTCGTACCCCACGCTGACCAGCAAGGAGTGCCCCCCCGGGCAAGCCATCAGGTTGGCGATGGGGGCGCCATTGTAGAGCCACAGCTTGTCCCCTGCCGTGGCGTCGTAGAGCATGTCCTGCTTCATGGTGTAGCTCTTCATGTTGCTCGGGTGGTCCGTGAGGAAGGTGAAGTCGAACTTCGACTTGCACAGGGCGGTGCGCAGCTGCTTGAGGCAGGTCAGGTTCGGCTTGCCGTTGATGAAGCCCTTCCCGTCGCACGCGTCGTGGGAGTAGATGGAGTGCATGTGGATCAGGCCGCGGGACTGAATGTAGGCGCCCCACGGGTTCCCCATGTCAGCGCCCATCGCGTCGGCGTCGGTGGCGGCCGCGTCTCCCCCGAGGTCCACCATGGCGGGGCCGTCCGTGGAGGCGGCGTCCGCGGGCGCGTCAGGGATCAGATCGGGCTGGGCCGCCTGGTCCAGGGGCGCGGCGTCCAGGACCGGGGCCGCGTCGGGTGTGCCGGAGTCAGGTGAGGAGGAAGCAGGATCCTCGTCGCATGAGATCACGAGGAGGGAAGCCAGGAGGAGTAGAGAAAGGGCCAGCGAGCGGTTCATGCGCCGATTATAAACCCTCCTCCTGCGCCATGGCCCGGAGCTGATCGTGGAAGGTGCTCTTTGGGATGCCGAGGGCCGCGGCGGCGGCCGAACGGTTCCCGCCGAAGCGCGCCACCGTGGCCAGGTACACCTCCCGCCTCACCTCCTCGAAGGGCCTGCCCGCGTACCGCACCTGCCCCTCCCCCGCTCTGGAAGGGGGCCGGGAGGGCTGCTCGTTGAGGAAGTAGAAGTCGTCCGCCCCCAGGCGCGGACCAGCCTCGGCCACCGCGCGCTGCAGCGCCCCCTGGAGCTGGCGCACGTTGCCCGGCCAAGGGTGCTCCCCCAGCAGATCCAGGGCCGCGCTGTCCAGCATGGGCAGCGCCCCCCCTCCCCCCAGGCGCTTGAGGAAGTGCTCCACCAGGGCCGGGATATCCTCGGCCCGCCGGCGAAGGGGCGGCAGGGAGATGATCCCCACGGCCAGGCGGTGGTACAGGTCCTGACGGAACGCCCCGCCGTTGGCCTCGGCCGCCAGGTCCCGGTGGGTGGCGGCCACCACCCGCACATCCACCGCCACCCGCCGCGTGGCCCCCACCCGCTGCACCTGTCCATCCTCCAACACCCTGAGCAACTTGGGTTGAAGCGACAGGGGCATCTCCCCCACCTCGTCCAGAAAGAGGGTGCCCCCGCTGGCCCGCTCGAACGCGCCTGTCCGCCTGGAGGTGGCCCCGGTGAAGGCCCCCTTCTCGTGGCCAAACAGCTCGGACTCGGCGAGGTCTCGCGGAATGGCCGCGCAGTTCAAGGGCTCCAGGGAGCCGAGCCGGCGAGGGCTCGCCTGGTGGATGGCCCGCGCCACCAGCTCCTTGCCCGTGCCTGTCTCACCTTGCACGAGCACGGGCATGTCCCGGGGGCCCAGCCGCTCCACCTGCCGCAGCATCCGCTGCATGAGCGCGTGCCCGGCCACAAGGCGTGATCCGCCGGCCAGGGCCGCTCCCTTCCCGGCGCCGGAGCCGGTTGCGGCGCGCTCCACCACCAGCGCCGTGCACCCCACCACCACCCGCGCGCCCTCGGCCACCTGGCAACGCTCCACCCGCACATCATTGACCCACGTGCCGTTGCGGCTGCCCCGATCCCGCAACCAGAGGCGCCCCTCCTCCCGGCGGAAGACAGCGTGGCGCCTGGAGACGAATGGATCCTTGAGGACCAGGTCATTGTCCCTGGCGCTGCCCACGCGCACCGGGGCGACGCCAAGGCGAACGGTGGGCCCGGCGCTCACCCTCAGGATCAGGGCACCGCCGCGCTCGCAGGCCATGCCCGCCGGGGCTGCCTCGCGGGTAAAAATTTCCTTGTGAAGTGAAGATCCGGCCATGACGCCTCCTGTTCAAGTGACAGGAGGGGTTATCGGCTGGACAGGGGGGGATGTTGCTTGGGAAAGGGAGAAGGGGGGCCAGAGCCGGGGTCGGGGCCGGGGCCGGGTGGACCGCTTTGCGGTCCGGCTATTTCTGGCAGTGCTTGTAGGTCGCGCCTGTGTACGGGATCTTGCAGTTGGGGTACGTCTTGTTCTTGCAATCCGCGTTGGTCTTGCAGCTGCACTTTTGGTACGTGGTGTAGCAGGTGGGCCCGTTGGGGTTGCCCGCGCAGTCCGCGTTGGTGCTGCAGCGGCACGAGTAGGAGTAGGTCCCGGTCTTGGGGCACTTGTTGCCCCACTTGTAGCCGGTCCTGCACTGGGCGTCAGCGGTGCACTCCTTGCACGATCCCGTGGAGGCCAGGCAGTACGGGTAGCTGGCGCTCTTGCAGTCCGCGTTGGTCTTGCACGCGACGCACTTGTTGGTGGATGCGTTGCAGTACGGGTAGCTGCTGCTCTTGCAGTCAGCGTTGGTCATACACGCCACGCACATGCCCGTGCTCTTCTGGCAGGCGGGGGTGGTGCCGCTGCAGTCCGCGTTGCTGGTGCACGGCTTCTGGCAGTGCTTGTAGCTGGCGCTGCTGTACGGCACCAGGCACTTGGAGTAGCCCGGCTTCTTGTTGCACTGGGTGTTGGCCGTGCAGGAGCACTTGTTGAAGGTGGTGTAGCAAGTGGGTCCGTTGGCATTGCCCGCGCAGTCGCTGTTGGCGATGCAGCGGCAGTAACCCGTTGTCGCGGTGCCACTCTTTTTGCACTTGTTGCCCCAGCCGTAGCCGTACTTGCAGTCGGCGTCGCTCTTGCACTTGCAACTTCCGCTGATGCACTGCCCGCCTTCCAGGCTCTTGGCGCAGTCCGCGTTGGTCTTGCAGGCGATGCATGAGCCCTTGGCCACGTCGCAGACGGGGTAGGAGCCGGAGCAGTCCGCGTTGCTCTTGCACGCCACGCACTTGCCCAGGGAGACCTTGCAGTACTTGTAGGTGGAGCTGGTGCAGTCCGCGTCCTTGGTGCAGGCCGAGCACTTGCCAGTGCTCTTGTTGCACTTGAGCGAGGTGGAGGGGCAGTCAGCGTCCTTGGTGCATGGTTTCTGGCAGTAGTTGTAAGAGGAGTAGCTGGAGGCAGGGCCGCACTTTGTGTACGGCGCCTTCTTGCACCCGTTATCCGAGGTGCAGGTGCAGTAGTCCAGGGTGGTGTAGCAGGTAGGCCCCTTGGCGTTGCCCGCGCAGTCGGCGTTGGTGTCGCAGCCACACGAGGCGGAGTAAGAGGTCTTGATGCACTTGTTGCCCCAGGTGTAGCCGCTCTTGCACTGGCCGTCGTTCTTGCAGGCCACGCAGGATCCCTTGGTGGCGTCGCAGAACGGCGTGGTCTTGCTGCTGGCGCAGTGGCTGTCCTGCATGCACTTCACGCACTTGCCGGTGCTGGGCAGGCAGTACTTGTAGGTGGAGGAGCTGGAGCAGTCCGCGTTTGTCTTGCACGCCACGCACTTGCCGAGCTTGGCGTTGCAGTACTTGTTGGTGGAGCTTTTGCAGTCCCCGTCCTTGATGCAGCCCACGCACTTGCCGGTGGCGGTGTTGCAGGTATTCAGGGTGTAGTCGGTGCAGTCCGCGCTGGTCTTGCACGCCCGCTGGCAGTGCTTGTACGTGGCGCTGCTGTAGGGCAGCGCGCACTTGGTGAACGGCGCCTTCTTGCAGTCCGAGTCGGTCTTGCAGGAGCACTTGCTGTAGGTGGTGTAGCAGGTGGGGCCGTTGGCGTTGCCCGCGCAGTCCGCGTTGGTCTTGCAGCGGCAGTAACCGGTGGTGGAGGAGGATGAGGACTTGGTGCACTTGGGGCCCCACTGGGGGCCGGCCTTGCAGTCCTTGTCCGCGGCGCAGGTGCACCTGCCGTTCTTGGTGTCGCACCAGGCGCCGTCCAGGATGTGGGCGCAGTCCGCGTTGGTCTTGCACTTCTCACACACGTTTTTGACCTGGTTGCACTTGGAGGAGTAGGAGCTGGTGCACTGACGGTTGGCGAAGCACTTGACGCACTTGCCGGTGGTCTTGTTGCACAGGGGCGCCGTGGAGCTGGTGCAGTCGCTGTCGCCGTAGCATTTCTTCTTGCACACCTTTACGCCCGCGATGGTGCCGCCGCACACGTACCCCTTGCCACAGTCAGTGTCCTTGGTGCAGCTGCACATCTTGTTCTTGATGTTGCAAACCTTGCCGTGGATCTTGCCGGCGCAGTCCGCGTTCTTGGAGCAGGTGCACAGGTTGTTTGTGGTGTCACACTTGACGCCCAAGGAGCCGGGGTTCTTCTTGCAGTGCTCGTCCTTGTTGCACTCCACGCAGGTGGTGGTGGAGCCGGTCTTGTACACGCAGTAAGCGATGTTCTTGGCCAGGCACTTCTTCTCACACACCTTCGGGACCGCCATGTCCGGAGAGGGCGGGCGCGTATCAGGCTTGACGACCTTCCCGTCCTTCTTCCCTTTCGTTCCCTGATCCAGCTTCCCTGGACCGGGGCCACCACCTTCCGTGTCGTCCGAACATCCCGCCAGGGCCAGGCCCAGAGCGAGGAACAGGACCATGCCTAGTCTCTTGCCGCGCATTGCTCCATCTCCTTCACACCCACAGGTGCTGCGATTAGGGGGGGCATATCTACAGCATCGAAGGGGGCCGAGTCAATGCCCACCCCGCACTAATAGGGTCATCGGGGGGAATTATACAACGTGAGGCGGGGTGGCGTGTGAGGGGAGCCTGCCCTGGGCAAGCAGGGAAAACCAAGTTGCCAGGACGCCGGGCGTTTGGCGCCCGGCCACAGCACGGCGAAGCCGGGCGGAAAAACAATCGGGCCGAAGGCCCGAGCGAAGCCACCCCGGCCCCCCCCCCCGGCGGGGGCCCGGAAACCTAAAATGAA
>CAZCFB010000024.1:11859-30043 GCA_964497805.1 uncultured Kofleriaceae bacterium | reverse complement strand
CCCCCGGGCCACCCGGGGGGAAAAACCACGGGGCCCCCCGCCCGCCGCGAGCCAGCCGGGGCCACCGGCCCTGGCTGGCTCGCTATCCCTTACTTGCAGTACTTTGTCTGGAAGGACGTCGCGCCGGTGCATGTCTTGCCTGTCGGGCACTCGCTGTCCACCGTGCAGGAGCACACCGACTGGGTGGTGTCGCACTTCCTGCCCAGGTTGTTGCTGGCGCAGTCCGCGTCCTTGGCGCAGGAGCAGAGGCCGCCCGAGCAGGTGCTCCCCAGGGTGTTGGCCGTGCAGTCCGCGCTGGCCTTGCACTCCACGCAGGCGAAGGTGCCGGTATTGCAGATCTTCGACCAGGTGTTGCTGGCGCAGTCCGCGTTGCTCTTGCACGAGCCACAGGAGCCCACCTCGGTGATGCAGTACTTCTTGGTGCCGGTGCAGTCTGCGTCCTTCTTGCAGGTGTAACAGCGGCCTGAGTCGAGGTTGCAGTACGGGGACGATGAGGAGCAGTCCGCGTCCTTCTTGCAGTAGATGCACTCTCCGTTGGCCACCCTGCAGTACTTGGCCGTGGATTTACAGTCCGAGTCCTTCTTGCACCCCACACACTGGCCGCTGGCGGCGAGGCAGTACTTCCTGGAGGCGCTGGTGCAGTCCGCGTCAATGGTGCAGACGCCGCACTTGCCGCCGGCCAGGCACTTGTTTTTGGTGGCGCTGGAGTTGCAGTCCATGTCGGTCTTGCACGCGGCCTGGCAGTTGGCGTAGAGGGAAGTGCTGTAGGGCGGCGAGCACATGCTGTAGGGCGAGCTCTTACAGTCCGCGTCCTTGGCGCAGGAGCACTTCTTGAACCTGGCGTAGCAGGTGGGGCCGCTGCCGCTCTTGGCGCAGTCGGCGGCGCCGTCGCACGCGCACCGCTGGTAGTAGCCGCTGCACTTGCCGCCCCACACGTAGGCGCCCTGGCAGTCGGCGTCAGCCAGGCAGGTGCAGGCGTTCCGGGTGGTGTCGCACCGCGGGCCGTTCTGGTTCTTGGCGCAGTCGCCGTCCTTGAGGCAGGCCACGCAGGCGCTGCCGGACGGGTCGCAGATGGGGAGCAGCCTGTTGGTGCACTCTGTGTTGCTCAGGCATGCCACGCACTCGCCCGTGCTCGTCTGGCACTTGGGCGCGGCGGAGGTGGTGCAGTCCTTGTCGCTGGCGCACGGCTTCTGGCAGTTCTTGTAGGTGGCGGTGCTATAAGGCTTGAAGCACTTGGTGTACGGCTTCACCTTGCAGTCGGCGTCCGTGGAGCAGGAGCACTTGGTCCACTTGGTGTAGCAGGTGGGGCCGTTGGCGTTGCCGGCGCACTCGGCGTCGGTCTTGCAACGGCACAGCTTGCCCGAGGAGGTGGCCAGGCACTTGTTGCCCCACACATAGCCCTTGCAGTGGGTGTCAGCGCCGCACTCGGCGCACTTGCCGGTGGTGGCGTCGCAGTAGGGCGCGCTCTTGGATTTGCACTGGGCGGCGGACTTGCATGCCACGCACTTGCCCAGGGTCGGGGAGCAGTACCTGGAGGTGGTGTTCTTGGCGCAGTCCGCGTCGGCCATGCATGTCACGCACTTGCCGGTGGTCTTGTTGCACTTGTTGGCAGTGGCGCTGGTGCAGTCCGTGTCCTTGGTGCAGGCCTTGGTGCACACCCTGGCGCCGTACAGGATGCCCCCGCACTTCTTGGGGGACGCGCAGTCGCTGTCCGTGGCGCAGGAGCATATCTTGATGGAGGTGCCGCACCTGGCGCCGTGATCCTTCCCCTTGCACTCGTCGTCCTTGGCGCATGTGCACTGGTACCGTGTGAGGTCACACTTGGCGCCCAGGGAGCCGGGGTTCTTGATGCAGTGCTCGTCCTTGGTGCAATCCACGCAGGTCCTGCTGCCAGGCACCGGGGTCTCGACGCAGAGGTAAGGCTTCTCGCGGGTGCACCTGGTCAGGCACCCGAAGGCCGTCAGGCCGCCGTCCTTCTTCGTGACGGGGCCGTCCACCTTGATCGTGCCGCTATCCCTGGGGGTGCTGTTGTTCTCATCATCGTCGCTGCAGGCGCCCATGCAGAGCCCGGCTGCCAACGCCAATGAGAGCCACCAACATTTCAAAACCACGCAACTTCTCCTTGCTCAGTATCCATGCACCGCAGGCCCCGCCCTGATGCAAGGGTGCAACATACGATCCCGCCAAAACCTTGAGAAGGTTAATATGTTCCCGAAACAATTTCGACCTGTTGGGGCACAAAGGGGTCAGAACCCGGTTTTTCAGGCTGCCATATCGCGGTAAGGTGACGCATGCCGCACACAACCATCCGAGGGCTCAAGATCGCCTACCGGGAGCAGGGGGACGCCCGCCCTGCCCTGCTGCTGATCCACGGCGCCGGGTGCGGGTCCAGCCACTACGCGGGCCTGCTGCCCCAGCTCGGACCCCACGCCCGGGTGGTGGCCATTGACCTGCCTGGCCATGGCCAGAGCGACGCCCCCACGCCGCCCACCCCGCCCCGGGACCTGCTGGAGCTGTACGTCCAGGTCTGCCTCGACCTGGCCGAGCACCTGGGCCTGGGCCGCTACATGGTGGCCGGGCACTCCATGGGGGGCGCCGTGGCCCAGCTGCTGGCCCTGCGCGCGCCGGAGCGGATCTGCGGCCTCGGCCTGATAGCCACCTCGGCCCGGCTCAAGGTGGCCCCGGCCCTGCTGGCCGCCATCCGGCACGGCTTCGACGCCGTGCCCATCATGATGGCCTCGGTGGGCTACTCCCCGGCCACCCCCAGGGAGCGGGCCCTCTCCATGGCCCGGGCCCAGGTCCAGGCCGACCAGGAGACCATGCTGGCCGACTTCCGCGCCTGCGGCCTGTTCGACCTGCGCCAGGATGTGGGCGCCCTGAACCAGGCGCCCTTCGCCACCACCATCATCAGCGCGGCCGACGACCTGCTCACCCCGCCAAAGCTCCAGGCGAGGCTGCAAGAGCTGGTGCCGCGGGCCGAGCTCGCCACCATTTCCCGGGCAGGACACTTCTGCTGCGTGGAGCGCCCCGACGCAGTGGCCGAGATCCTCGCCGCGGCCCTCAAGAGGGCGGATCCGGGCCCGAGGGTCCTCCCGTGATACGCCCCACCGAGGCCCGGGTGAGCCTTGGCGCCGTCGCCCGCAACACCCACCGCCTGCGTGAGGTGCTCGGCCCACGAACAGGCATCATCGCGGTGGTCAAGGCCGACGCCTACGGCCACGGCGCGGTGCGGGTGGCCCGCCTGTTGGAGGGGCTCGGCGTGCAGGGCTTCGGCGTGGCCACGGTGGAGGAAGGGGTGGAGCTACGGGATGCCGGCGTGCGGGCCCCGGTGCTGGTCATGGGCGCCGCCTACGGCAAGGACCACGAGGAGGTCATCGCCCGGGACCTGACCCCCATGGTGGGGGTGGCCGCCGATGTGGAGCAGTTCGCCCAGGCCGCCCGCCGCCGCCGGATGCTGCGCATGCCGATCCACATGAAGGTGGACACCGGCATGAGCCGCCTGGGCGTGACCACCCACCGCTTCGAGGACTTCCTGCGCGCCTGCGCCGAGCACCCCACCGTGCGGGTGGACGGCATGGCCACCCACTTCGCCTGCGCCGACATGCTCGACCCCGAGCCCACCGAGACCCAGCTGGCGCGCTTCATCGGCTGCCTCGACCAGGCCCGGGCCATGGGCGCGGATCCGCAGATGATCCACGCGGCCAACTCCGCCGCCACCCTGCGCTTCCCCAGGACCCGCTTCGACATGGTGCGCCCCGGCCTCCTGCTCTACGGCGCCCTGCCAGCCTCCCACCTGGAAGACCCCGGGCTGGAGCCATGCATGTCCTGGCGCACCCGCATCAACGCCCTGCGGCGCATCCCCGCCGGGGCCGCGGTGAGCTATGGCGGCACCTGGGTGGCGCCCCGCCCCACTGTCATCGCCACCCTGCCGGTTGGCTACGCTGACGGATACCCCCGCGCCCTGTCCAACCGAGCCCGGGTGATCGTCCGCGGCGCCCGCGCCCGCCAGGTGGGCAACGTCTGCATGGACCTGTGCATGGTGGACGTCACCGACCTGCCCGGGGTGGCCGTGGGCGACGAGGTGGTGCTCATGGGGACCCAGGGAGAGGCCCGCATCACCCCGGAGGAGCTGGCCGCCTGGGCGGACACCATCCCCTGGGAGATCCTGGGCGGCATCACCCGCCGGGTGCCCAGGGTGTACGACGAGGCGGAGCTGGACCAGGCCGCGGCGGACGGGGAGGCCCGGTGACGACCTCGACACAGAGCGACCAGCCGGGGGGGTTCTTCCCCACCGTTGTGCGGGCCGTGGACGCCATCTGGAGCTGGCCCCTGAGGTTCCTGGCCGGCTTCGGGGAGGTGATGATCCTGCTCTTCCGCTCCGCCATGTGGGCCGTGCGCCCGCCCTACCGGGCCAACCTGGTGCTGCAGCAGGCGGACTTCATCGGGGTCGGCTCCCTGGGGATCGTGGCCCTGGTGGCCGTCTTCACCGGCGGCGTCTTCGGCCTGCAGATGGTGGACGCCCTGCGCAAGTTCCAGGCCGACGGGTTCGTGGGCTCCGCGGTCTCCCTCACCCTGACCCGTGAGATCAGCCCGGTGCTCACCGCCCTGATGGTGGCCGGCCGCGCCGGATCGGCCATCGCCACCGAGCTCGGCTCCATGCGCATCACCGAGCAGATCGACGCCCTGGCCACCCTGGCCGTGAACCCGGTGCAGTACCTGGTGGTGCCCCGGCTCATCGCCTCCACCATCATGATGCCCCTGCTCACCATGGTGTTTAACGTGGTGGGCATGATGGGCGCCTACGTCTTCGCCGTGATGGCCATGGGCGTGGACAAGGGGCAGTTCATCTATAACGTGCGCTGGCTCACCGACCTCTCGGACCTGAACATGGGCCTGGTCAAGGCGGTGGTCTTCGGCCTGACCGTGGCCCTCATCGCCTGCTACCAGGGGTACAACGCCTCGGGCGGGGCCAAGGGCGTCGGCCTGGCCACCATGCGCTCAGTGGTCACCTCATCGGTGGCCGTGCTGATCATCGACTTCATCATCACCGACGTGATGATCACCCTGGGGATGTAGTGATGACCGCCGCCCCGGACAGCAAGTTCCAGCTCCAGGTCAACGGGATCCACAAGAGCTTCGGTGATCACCATGTGCTCAAGGGAGTGGACCTGCAAATTGAGCGGGGCAGGATCAACGTGGTCATCGGCGGCTCGGGCGCGGGCAAGTCGGTGTTGATGAAGCACCTCATCGGCCTGCTCAAGCCTGACCAGGGCACCATCATGGTGGACGGCGTGGACCTGGTGCCCATGAACGAGTTTCAGCTCAACGCCGTGCGGGCCAAGTTCGGCATGCTCTTCCAGTACTCCGCCCTGTTCGACTCCATGACCGTGGAGGAGAACGTGATGTTCCCCCTGCTGGAGCACCGCAAGAAGGAGCTGACCCGGGCCCAGATGCACGAGCTGGTGCGGGAGAAGCTGCACTCGTTGGACCTGTACGATACCGAGCACAAGTACCCGGCCGAGATCTCGGGCGGCATGCGCAAGCGGGTGGGCCTGGCCCGGGCCATCGTGCTGGAGCCGGAGATCCTGTTCTACGACGAGCCCACCACAGGCCTGGATCCCATCGCCACCAGGAACGTGGACGAGATGATCGCGGACATCTCCAGCCGCCTGGGCGTGACCAGCGTGGTGATCAGCCACGACATGGCCTCCACCTTCAGAATTGGCCACCGCGTCTCGATGCTGTACAAGGGAAGGATCATCGCCAGCGGCACACCGAGAGAGATCTTGATGCATCCGGACCCCAACCTGCGCGAGTTCCTGAGCACCTCCAAGGCAGTTGAGTTGCTGCCAACGGAGAGTGAAGAGGCGTACAGGTGAAGACCCTCGTCCCCGCCATAAAGGTCGGCCTCACGGTGCTGATCAGCCTCGCCATGGGGTACTGGGCCTTCGGCATGCTGGCCAAGGGGAAGTGGGCCGGCGAGACAGAGAAGCTGCAGGTCAAGGCCTACTTCGCCAACGCCACCGGCCTGGTGAAGGAGAGCGAGGTCCAGATCTCGGGGCTCAACGTGGGCCACATCGTGGACAAGACCCTGACGGTAAAGGCGCCGCGGCCCGAGCTGATAGAGCAGAAGCGGTACGCCTGCATCACCATGGCCCTGAGCGGCACCTCCACGCTGTACGAGAACGCCACCGTCTACAAAAAGACGACCTCCCTGCTCGGGGGCTACTACATCGAGATCGACCCGGGCACGCCCACCATGCTGGACAAGGACGGCAAGTTCCGCCCCGCTGGAAAGCTCAAGTCCGGTGATGAGATCCGCGCCGTCATGGAGGGGGTAACCACCGACGATGTGATC
This sequence comes from uncultured Kofleriaceae bacterium, assembly GCA_964497805.1. GTDB lineage: Bacteria > Myxococcota_A > Polyangia > CAZCFB01 > CAZCFB01. The sequence continues at coordinate 23,685 of CAZCFB010000024.1, read as the reverse complement.
CGGCAGATCAGCGACGTCATGCCGGTGCTGCAGAAGGTGGCCGAGGATATCCGCACCTTCACCAAGGGGCCGCTGCAGAGCATCAGCAAGAACATCGACGAGGCCATCACCGAGAACCGCGATTCCATCAAGACCATGCTCAGCAACATCGAGGCCATCAGCGCCTCCTTCCGCCGCATCTCCACCGGGGCCGAGGGCGACGTGGACGTGATCCTCGACGACATCAAGGCCACCACCGGCATGATCCGCACCCTGGTGGGCCGCACCGACAAGGACGTTGAGGTGACGGCGGACAAGGTGAAGACCGGCCTGGACAAGATCACCGCCGCCATCGACAAGCTCGACGCCGTGTTCGGCGACGTCAAGGGGATCACCGGCGACCTGCAGGAGGGCAAGGGGACCTTCGGCCGCCTGCTCAAGGACGAGGACCTCATCGACGGCGTGGAGGAGGTGGTCGCCGACGCCGGCTCCTTCGTCAAGGGCGTCACCGAGCTGCAGACCTGGGTGGGCCTGCACACCGAGTACAACTTCATGGCCAACAGCATCAAGTCCTACCTCCGGGTGGAGATCCAGCCGCGGCCGGACAAGTACTACCTGGTGGAGCTGGTGGATGACCCGCGGGGCTCGCGGGACGTGACCACCACCCTGACCCGCACGGACGATCCGTCCAAGCCGCAGCTGGTGCGCGAGGAGAAGGTGACCATCAGCGACGCCTTCCGCTTCACCTTCATGTTCGCCAAGCGGCTCTCCCTGGCCACCTTCCGGTTTGGCATCAAGGAGAACACCGGCGGCCTGGGCCTGGACCTGCACTTCTGGGACAACCGGATCCGCCTCGAGTCGGACCTCTTCGACTTCTCGGCCAACGTGTGGCCCCGGCTCAAGGTGTTGGCCGCGTGGCAGTTCTTCAGCAGGCTCTACGTGGTGGGCGGCATCGACGACGCCCTCAACAACCGCCCCATCGACGGCAGCGCAGGCGGCCGCGACTACTTCATCGGCGGCCAGATCCGCTTCAACGATGAGGACCTGAAGACGCTGCTCCTGTTCGGCGGCTCGGCCCTCGGCGGCCTCTCGGGCGATTGATGTAACAGCCTGGTCCCTGGGCAGACCATGCGGCATGCAAGAACCCTTCGAGCATACGCTTGAGCGTCGCGGGCTCTCTCTCACTCGTGGAGAGCTCACCACCCTGCAGGTCAATGTGGGGCTTGCCTGTCAGCTGACCTGCAAGCACTGCCACCTGGACGCCTCGCCCAGGCGGACCGAGCGCATGAACCGCGGCACCATGCAGCGGGTGGTGAACCTGGCCACGCGGCACCCGTTCAGGGTCATCGACATCACCGGGGGCGAGCCGGCCCTCAACCCACACCTGGCCTGGCTGCTCCGCGCCCTGAGCCCCCTCACACCGAGCCTGCTCCTGCGCACCAACCTGATGATCTTCGACGGCGGGGATCCTCGTGGTGAAGCCCTGCTCCCGCTTTGCCGCCAGCTCAAGGTCACCCTGTTCGCCTCCTTCCCCTCCCTGGACCGGAAACAGACCGATGGCCAGCGCGGGCCGGGGGTGCAGGCGCGGAGCCTGGCCGCGGTGGCCCGGCTCAACTCCGCCGGATACGGAATGCCAGACTCCGGGCTGGACCTGATCCTCATCGCCAACCCCATTGGAGCGGAGATGGCCGGGGCCCAGGGCGCCACCGAGGCGAGCTTCAGAGAGAGGCTCGAGAAGGAGCACGGCCTCCACTTCACCAGGCTCTTCACGCTGGGAAATTCCGCGCTGGGACGTCACCGGAGTTACCTCGAGCGAAACGTCAACCTTGGCGCCTATCGCGATGAATTGGCGGGGAAATTCAACGCGGCCACATTGCCCGCCCTCATGTGCCGGCAGATCCTGAGCGTGCGCTGGGACGGAGCCCTCTTCGACTGTGATTTCAACCTCGCCCTTGGCCTGCCTGCTGGAGGAAACTCCCCGCCAGCAGACCTTGATTCCCCCCTGCCGCCCCCGGGAGCGCCCATCGCCGTTGGGGACCACTGCTACGCGTGCACGGCAGGCAGTGGATTCACCTGAAGCGGCGCCATCACGGGCTGAGGATCAGCGCCGCAATATTCTGTTTTCAAAAGGACATCCTGGATACCCACCAGAAATCCTCCGTACTGGGGAGTGGGAGCCCTACCGCGGAAGTTTCTACGCAGTGCGGCATACAGGTGCGTAACCTCCTTCACACCTGGCGGATTCAGAAACCTGATTTCAACTAGTTACGGGCGTCTATCCAGTGGCACACACCTTGCTTTGAATGCCCCTGGATAGTTTTCCAAGGGGCTCAAAATGGAAATTGGCGTCATCACCAACCCGAACAGCCGCAAGAACCAGCGCAAGCCGAACCGCGCTGATGATCTTCAGAGCATCGTTGGCCAGCTGGGCCAGGTTCACCAGACCCGCGACACCGAGGCCATCAAGCCGGTGCTGCGCCAGTTTCTGCGTGAGCGCGCCCGTTTCTGGGTCAGCGATGGCGGCGACGGCGCCCTGCACTGGATGCTGCGCATGGGCATGGAGGTGCTTGAGGAGGACGAGTTCCGCAACAGCGGCCTCACCCTCCCCCTGGCCATGCCCACCAACGGCGGCTCCATCGACTTCGTGGCCCACAACGTGGGGCTGCGCGGCAACGCCGAGACCCTGCTCTCCGCCCTGCGGCGCACGTTGGAAGAGGGCCAGACCATCGAGGAGGCCGAGGTCGACTCCATGCTGGTGTCCGGCGTCCGGATCAACGACGCGGGCCAGGAGGAGGCGTTCAAGACCCTGGGCTTCGCCTCGGCGGCCGGCGGCGTTGGCCAGCGCTTCTTCGAGAAGCTCTTCGAGTGCGGCGAGCACACGCCCAGAGACATTCTCAACGTCGCAGTGAAGACGGTCGGCTCCGCCCCGGTGGCCCTCTCTCCCCTGCGCCACCTGCCGGGTATGCCCGACATGCTGCGCACCTTCGCCACTGACATGTTCCGGCCCACCCGGGTGCGGCTTACCCTGGACGGCCAGGTCCAGCCCTACACCGACTGCACCGGCATCCACATCGCGTCCATGGCCATCAACCTGGGCAACGTGTTCCGCTTCTTCGGTCAGGCCGATGAGCCAGGCCAGCTGCACGCCATCGTGGGCACCCCCACCCCGGCGACCATCATCCGCAACATCCCGCGCATGTCCATGGGCCTGCCCATGCAGGGCAAGGACATCTACGACGGCCCGTGCAAGGACCTGACCCTGGAGTCCCTGGACGAGGAGCTCATGGGGCCGATCATCGACGGCGAGTACTACCCGAACGTGAAGAAGATCTCCTTCGCCCCGGGCCCGCGCCTGCGCATCCCGCGGGTGCGGCCGCAGCCCATCGATAATTTCCGCCGCTGGAACTAAGAACCTACTTCTTCGCCAGCCGGTAGGCCTTGTGCTTCACCGGCGCCACCTTGATCTCCGAAAACTGGTAGCGCTGAGCCCGGATCCCGCTCCGTACCAGCTCCTCCTTGCCCGTGCCGGGTGAGGTCCCCCACAGCTGGTAGTCGGTCATGGGTTGGAGGCTCGTGGTGCGGATCGTCAGAGCCCTCTTGCCCCCGTCATATACGACCTTGCTGCCGAACGGCCTGGCCAGGGGATCCCCGATGAACACGCCCTCCCCTGGCCAGGAGACGGCCTTCCAGTACGCCTCCACCAGGGTGTTTCCCATGAAGTAGTAGGGCATGAAGATGCGCGTGTCCGGGAACTTCTGGGGGTAGTTGCACGGCTCCACAACCGTGCCGTAGCTCCCGGTCAGGCCCGCCTCCAGCCAGCGCAGGGCGCTCATCTGCCCCTTGGTCCCGGGGGGCACCAGGCGCCCGCCGAAAGAGGTGAGGTGGTCTGCCACGGCGCCGGGGCGGTAGGTGTTGCTGGCGATCTGGCCCACGCTGGTCAGGCCCGTGAAGTAGAAGAGCAAGCCCTTCTTGCCGCTGATCAGGTTGCCCGAGGCAGGGCCCTTGCTGTTGTCGATGTAGCTCAGCTTCAGGCCGCTGGCGTGGCCCAGCTGGGTGATGGAGACCTGAAACTGCTGGTAGCGCACCGAGCGGGCCTTGTCCGTGGTGCGGACCAGGTAGCCGTCGCCGGCGGGGAGGGTCGCCTCGGCGGCCAGCCCCCGGTCGATGAGCTGCTTCCCCTGCGCCGCCGTGACGCTGGCCAGGGCCATGGTCGGCCGAATCTTGAAGTCGGTGTACGGCCTGGTGCTCCCGCTCTTGTAGTAGAGGACAGGGGCCGTGGGGCCGCATGATTTGCCGCTGGTCGCCTTGTCGTTGCAATACTTGGCGTCGTGCCCCAGGGCGAAGGCCGAGGTGATGGACATGCACCCCACCCGGTACGGCTTCATCCAGGTCAGGGCCAGCACCTGCACCTTGGGGCCCAGGGCCGCGTCCACCTTGGCCTTGAGCGGCTTGAACTCAGCCGGCTTGATCACGTCGGAGCTCGCCGGGAAGGCCAGCTTGACAATGTTGGCCTGGGGCACCGCCCGCTTGAGCTGGTAGTGGGCGCCCAGGGCCACGGAAACCGGGTCCTTGGTGTTGATCACCAGGCCCAGCTCGGAGGCCGACACCGAGGCCCTGGGCAGGGTCACGGCTGGCCCTGTGGCCGGGGGCGCCCAGGCATCGGGTGGGAGGGCCGAATCCAGTCGGGGCGTGCTGTCAGTGACCGCCCCGGTGTCGGCCACCCCGCCATCCTGAGCGCCTGGCGTGTGGGGGGCCGGATCAGAGCACGCCGTGGCGAGCAGGAGCAGCAGGAGGGCCCTGCCCGGCCGGCCAGGCATCAGAACGACTTCCGGGCCTTCTTCAGCATCTTCAGCGCGTGGCGCAGGCTGTCCCTCATGTCTCCCGGGCACTTGCCCCGCTTGGCCGCCCTCACCAGGTCAGAGACGTCATCCTGGGCGTCCCTGACGTCCCGCCGGTTCAGGTCGTCGCTCAGGTCTTCAAGGTCCCGGGCGGCGCGCTTCAGCTTGGAGCGCACCTTCTTGCGGCAGGCGCGGCCCGCGTCATCCAGTGCGTCGCGGGCGTCGTCGATGTCCCTGATCGCCTTCTTGATGTACTTGCCCGGGTTGCGGCGAGAGCCCCCGCCCTTGCCGTAGCGCTTGTCCGCCCTGTAGATCAGGCGGTACGCCTCGCCGAGCCCGTCGTTGACGTCCGCGCTGCACTTGGCCAGGGGGCCGGCCAGGTTCAGGCCCAGCATGAAGTTGCGCGTATCACGCAGCTTGCCGCCCGACGGTTTACGCAGGATCCGCTTGATCTGCTTGCGGGCGGACCGGAGGTTGGAGCCGATGCCGTTGCGGCACTTTCTGAGCTCGTCGTCCAGGTCATCGTCCACCTCATCCAGGGCCTGGAGGGCGCCCTCCAGGTCCCCGCGCCAGCCGCCGGATGAGCGCCGCCGGCGGCGCTTGCGTGGCCGGTCGTCCTCGTCGTCATCGTCATCATCCTCGCCCAGGCGCTCCTTGGCCGTGCCCAGGAAGTGGCTCACCTTGTTCAGGTCCGCGATCACCCCCTTGGGGCAGGAGGACAGGCCCGCGGCCAGGGCCATGCCCGCCACGAAGAGCCGGTGGTCCGCTATGGACTTCTCCGTGGCCGAGCGCCGCAGGGCTCCGATGGTGCTGTCGGACATTTGCAGGTTGCCAGCCAGGGCTGTCTTGCAGTCGGCGCCGGCCTTGCGAACCAGCTTGCGGGCGTGTCGCACCGCCTTCTGGGCCAGCTTCAGATCCTTGCCGGAGCCGGCCAAAGCGATGGGTTCATGGATACAAAGGGTCGCCGCGCTCACCGCCACAAGGGCCGCGGCCATTAGCAGAGGGCTCTTTCTGATCATGAAGCCATGGATACCAAGCTCAAATCTTCTTTACCAGCCCGATCAGCTCGTCCATGGCGAATGGCTTGTACAGGAAGCCCTGGCAATGGAGGTCCATGCACTGCTGGCGCAGCTCGTCGCTGCGGCTCGCCGTGATCACCACCACGGGCAGGCGCTCACCGGCCCCCTCTCCCTGTCGGAGGTGTGTCAGCACCTCCAGGCCGCTCATGCCGGCCATGTTGATGTCGAGCACCATCACCGTGGGGCTGGTCGACCGAGCCCGCTCCAGGGCAGTGGCGCCGTCGCCCACCAGGTCAACCTCATACCCCTCCCTGCGCAGCGCCATCTCAAGGAACTCGCTGATGTCGGGATCATCGTCGGCCAGGAGGATCCGGCCCGGCCCCCGGGGCGCCGGGGCCTGCTCGGGCGGCGCGCCAGCCAACGCCACCCCGTCATCCAGGCCCGGGAGCCGCACCTCGAACCTGGCGCCCTGCCCCTCCTCGCTCTCCACATGGAGCTCGCCGCCATGCATCTCCACGAGGTCGCGCACCAGGGCCAAGCCGATGCCGGTCCCCTTCACGCGCCGGCCGCGGGTCTGCTTGAGCTGGTAGAACCGCTCGAAAACCCGCTCCAGCTCGTCCCGTGGGATCCCCTGCCCCCGATCCACCACGGCGACCCAGACCTGGCCCTCCTCCGCGCCCGCCTCCACCCGCACCTGGCCTCCCTCGGGCGAGGCCTTGATGGCGTTTGAGAGCAGGTTGTCCAGCACCTGGCGGAGCTTGTTGCCGTCGCCCGATACCGCCAGCGCATCCCCGGCGCCCTCCTCACGGTGCAGCGTGACGCCCCGGGCCGCGGCCTGAGGCTCCGCGGCCGAGACCGCCTCCGAGATCACCGGGGCGAGGTCCATGGGCATCGCGTCCAGGACCACTCGACCGTCCCTCAGCTTGGCGTAGTCGAGCAGGTTGTTGATCAGGGCCAGCAGCCGATCCACGTTGCGCAGGCTGATCTCCAGCCCCTCGCGCTGCTCGGGCGTGATGGGCCCCATCTTCCCCTCGCGCATGTACTCGCTGTACCCGCGGATGGATGTGAGCGGCGTGCGCAGCTCGTGGGAGATGTTGGCCAGCAGCTGCTCCTTGAGCTCGTCCAGCCCCTTGAGCTCCCTGTTGGCCTTCAGGAGCTGCTGGGTCTTGCGGAACAGCTTGTGCTGCGCCGAGAGGGTCTGGTCCTGCATGAAGTAGGCGGCGGTGAAGGCGAAGACCACGAAGCCATGCTCCACCAGGTAGATGAAGGGGTATACGCCAAGCCCCACCATGGAGTCGTTGATGGAGCAGAGCCCCACCACGGTGAGCCCGAACATGATCGTCCGGGAGCCCCGGCGCCGCAGCCGCATGGCGTACACGCCCAGCCCGAGGGTGGCCGCCAGCAAGATGAGCCCCCAGGCAAAGCAGACAACGCCGAGCCAGCCCGGCTCGCACTCCGGGTAGCGGATGGTGTGCCCGAACAGCAGGACATGCTTCACCGCGGCCTGGCTGGTGAAGAAGTCGGGCGAGGTGAAGTCCGCCACCGCGAAGCCGGTGCTCAGGGTGAAGAAGCTCACCGCGATCCAGTCCCGCCACGGCAGCCCGCACTGGCGCCACATGAAGAGGAAGACCGTGGGGTAGGCGAAGATCGCCCCCAGCAGCTGCACCCGCTGCCACTGCACCCCCTCCGCCGCGGTTTCCGAGGCGTACAGGCCACCGGAGCCCATGGCGTAGATGGCCCAGCAAAACCAGAGGAAGGCGAACAGCAGGTGGTGACGCAGGCGGTCCCGGAAGTGGAACACCAGGTAGTAGCAGGCCAGAAACAGGTACAGGGGCACCCATATCAGCGCGAGCACTGACTGGAGGTGTATCTCGACCACTGCCCCTCCCATTCTATGGTGGAAAATTCCAATTATAGCATATTCCATCCCTGGCCCCGGGGTTCCGAAAGCACCTCCTCTGCTACCTACGCACCCGGAGACGGTGCGCCGGGCCTTTTTCGGTTCCGGCGCCCACCAGCGCCAGCTAAGATGGCACATGCTGAATTACGCTGACGCGGCGGTGCAAAACTCGGGGAGCTGCTTTCCGCAAAACAAGGTCCCCCCATCGGTGTCCGGGTATTGACCAGATCACACATAAGCAGGGAGGCGCTGCTCCTTCTGGTCGTCGGGCTGGGGCTTAGCCTCTACCTGTTCCACCCGGCCCTCCTGTCGGGCGGGGACAGCCTGGTGGGAAGGCAGTACTCCGAACACTACGTGGGGGCATGGTCCGTCCAGGTGGTGCACGAGAACCTGGCCGAGTACCACCGGCTGCCCATCTACGCCGAGGGCGTGGGATTCGCGGATCATGGCGTGGTCTACCCCATGAGCTGGCCCACGGCTCTGCTCTCCTTCCCCTTCTACCCGTTCTTCGGCAGCGCCAGCGTCTACAACGCGGCCATGGTGCTGAACCTCCTGCTCGCCATGGTGGGCGCCTACCTGCTGCTTCGCCACCTGGCCGGCGGGAGGCCCTGGATCGCCCTTCCCGGGGCGCTGCTCTACGCCCTCAGCCCCTTCTGCCTCGAGAGCTTCACCTTCGGGCCGGTAGAGTGCACCGCCCTGGGCTGGATCCCACTCGGCCTGCTCAGCGTGGAGCGATTTGACGGCTCCCGGATCCGCCATCACCTCATCCGTGGCGGGGCCCTGGCCCTGGTCTTCGCGGCGAACCCTTACTACGGCGGGTTCACCCTGGGGGCCGCGGCCTACCTCTTGCTCACCCGGCCGGACACAAGGCCCAGCGACCGGCTGCGCAGGACCGGCCTCTCACTGGCCGTGGCCGTGCTGCTCATCGCCCCCCAGGCAGCGGCCCTCAAGTACACCATCAGCCACAGCAAGAGCCTGCTCCCCAGGCGAGAAGCTCCCAGGGCCATGGAGTTCCACAAGGAGTTCCTCTCCAGGCACCAGGCCGTGGACCTGGCCGCGCTGACGTTTCCGACGCGCCAGTTTCATAGCCCCTTCCAGAACGATGGTTTTTACCTGGGGCTGGCCGCGCTGGCCGTTTGCGGGGTGGCCCTGGTGCGTTGCAGGAGTAGCCGCCGCTGGCTCTGGGCCGGCCTCGGGTTCCTCCTGTTCAGCATCGGTGGGGGCCTGCGCGTCGCGGGCTGGCAGCTTGGGGGAGAGGTGTCCCCGCTCAAGATGCCAGCCTACTGGCTCTGCATGTACTTGCCTGGCTTCGACGATATCTTCTATCCGTACCGCGCTCTGCCGCTGGTATTGCTCTGCATGGGGGCCATGATCACCTTGCTGCTCGCCCGCGGCGACAGGCCAGCCGGCCCGCTCAAGCTGGCCCTTCTCTGCGCCGTGTTCGTCCTGGATCTGTTGCTGGTCTACCGCGCCCCGGCGGTGGCCATCCCGGCCGCCCCGCTCAAGATCCCGGCTTACTACGCTAAGCTGGCTGAGGTGCCCGGGAACTTCGGCGTCATGGATCTTCCCCCCCCTGGCAACGACAACGAAAAAGGGCGCTACTTGCTCTACCAGCTGACCCACATGAAGACGATCCCCTACACCCTGGACATGGACGCGTTCTGGGGCATCAAGAAGAGCCAGCTAGGCAGGTTCTGGCACGAGCTGAACCTCTCCGAGCAGCCGCCCAATACGCCGCGGAACTGGGATCAGGAGTTGGCCCGGTTCCAGGCCAAAAAAAACGCCCTGAACTTGAACTGCCATGGGGTCCAGCAGCTCCGGGGGGTAGGGTTCAGGTACCTGGTCCTTCACCGCTCCGGCCACCCCGCGCTGGACACGCTGCTGAAGAGCACCATTGAAAAGTGTCAGATGGTTGTGAGCCACGCCGACGATGAGGTCACAGTGTATGCCCTTTCTACCGCGTCTCCGGGGCGGGCACCTTGAAGAGCAGGACGATGTCCCCCTCCGCGCTCTCATCCCGGGTGGGCTTGCCAAGGTAGGTCGAGAGTAGGTGGTGGATCGCCTCGGAGTTTTCCTGCTCCACCTGGTCGCGGTGCAGGACGATGTACCGCACCCCCACGGCGGCGAGATCTGCGATCCCCTTCCTGATGGCCTTCGCCGGGGGGTTGGGCCCGGCGCCTTCTTTTATGGACATGCGCAGGAGCTTGCGCACCCTGGAGATCAGGGCGTTGTTCGCCACCGCCGCTGGCCGGTCCGAGGGGGCCAGGTGGTGTGGGATGGAGCCATAGATCAACCGCTTGCCGTGTACTGACTGGTAGTAAGCGTAGAGGCTGGGCCGGTAGAAACCGAGGACCTGGCTCCCCGAAAAGAAAGGTATCTCCAGCAGGGCGAAATCCCCTGGCTCCTGGGCCAGAGTTTCGTAGATCTTGGGCACGTCCGCCTTCTCCGATTCAGGCGGAAGGCCGAGCATGCCCACCGATCCCAGGAGCGACAGGGGCACCGCGCACGCGAAGATGAGCCTCCGGAGCCAGACCCGATCACCAGCCTTCTGGAGCAGCAACTTCAAGCCGTACCCGGCCAGGATAGCCACGCCGATCACGGAGAGCAGGAGCAGACGCAGGGGGAAGTGCGCCCGGCTGAACCCGGGCACCACCTTTGCCAGCAGCGCGTACGGGGTCCAGCCACAGCTGCTCCACATTACCTCCTCGTTGATCACCAGGCAGGGGCCGAGCGCGACGACCACGGCCCCCAAGCTGAGGATCCCGTAGAGCAACGCGGCCCGGCCACGCCGCAAAAAGACAGCCAGCATCGCCAGCAGCAGGGGCACGATCCAGCGGACCAACGAGATGTTGGCCATGTGTATCTCTTCGTTGTACGGATCCAGGGAGGAGCCCAGATCCAGAGAGGCCATCAGCTTCAGCTCCAGGGACTCCAGCGCTCCCTCGTTCTTTACGCCTGCCAGGTTCGCCAGGCAGTTTTCATCCGTCTCCCCACGCCCGGGCACCTTGGTCTTTTTGCCGGCCATGGCCTTCACAACCTGGTCCTCAACATTCTGGATGCCGCCGCTCATGGCGCCGAGGCCCATCTGCAACGAGACGACCAGCAGGAAGGCGCCCACCAACGCCCCGAACAAGCCAAGGGGCAACAGGAAGCGACGCTGCGGCCCCAGCAGGGCGCGAGGGTTCAGGCGCACCAGCAAGAAGAGCGCCGTGAAGAGGAGCATGAGGTAGCCCACGTACCAGCACCAGGCGGCGGCGACCATGTAGCAGAGGGCGGCCCACGCGGCGGAGCGCAGGTTCCGTTGCTCCAGCAGCCGCTCCAGGGCGCCGATATAGATCATGGCCCAGCCCAGGTTGGCCACCTCAAACAGGCCGATGTTCAGGTGGAAGAGGGTGAACGGGTTGAACGCGACGATCAGGCCGAGGAAGAAGGCCACCCCGCGGTGCTGAAACAGGCGCACCCCGAGCAGGTACCCCCCCACGCAGGAGATGAACAACCCAAGCAGGGCGATGAAGTTAAAGGCGAGGTCAAGGTCCGGCACCACGGCCATGGGCAGCATGGCGGTCAAGAAGAGCAGGAAGCCGGCGTTGCTTCGCCAGAGGGACACCCCGGGCGGGTAGTAAATGAAATCGGAGTAGAGGAATGAGCGCCCCTCTTCGGTGAGCCCCTTGTGCGACCACCAGAGGTCCCAGTAGTGCATCTGCTTGTCAGCCGCGGCCGTGCCGATGGAGGTCTCGGTGAGCTGCCCCAGCAGGGGCCCGCTCCAGGCCAGGATCAGCAGCAGGTACGCGGCGAGGACCAGGCCGGTGGCTGCCCAGGCAGGCCGATACACCTTGGCCGGATCGGTCAACCTATGCCCCCTTGAAGATTCATCGTGGCCACATGCACCACAATATGCCGGAACCTGAGTTCAGTCAGGTTCTCCATGCCCTCGTTGGATATATATGGGACTTTGCCTGGCAACCCCGGCCGCTGTCCAGCCGCGCCCGGGATCAGTTGGTGCGGTGCTTCTTGTACGGCTTCACGTTCATGGTGGCGTGGTCGAACTCGGCGACATAGTGGATGTTGGCCACATCGATGTAGCTGGCCC